>JAHDOA010000034.1 GCA_018435055.1 Pelotomaculum sp.
TCACTGTTGAGTCAGTAGCTTAAGTTTTTGGCTGTTATCATTATCCTCCTTCTGCAACCGTGTTTCTTTGAAATAGCGCTTGCTTTGTTTGCTGTTGTCTTAACGATTTAAGATGTTATTTAATTTTCAGGATAGGATTTAAAAAAATGGATGAAAAACCTTTAACTGAAAAAATTATAAGATGTGCTTTTAATGTTCACAATGAGCTGGGTTCTGGTTTTCTTGAAAAAGTATATGAAAATGCTCTTAGGATGGAATTAATTCAAGAAAATCTTGAAGTTAAACAGCAAGTCCCTGTAGAAGTTCGATATAAAGGAAAGACTATTGGCAATTATTGTGCCGATTTGCTGGTAAACGACAAAATTTTAATAGAACTCAAAGCTGTCGAAACGCTTGTGAAAGAACACGAGGTTCAACTTGTAAATTATCTTAAGGCGACAGGGTTGACCATAGGATTACTAATAAACTTTGGTCCATCAGTACAAATAAAACGAAAGATACGGCATTTATAATAATAAATATGTTTTAAAATCCTGTAAATCCTTATTTTAATCCTGTAAATCCTGTCAAATTGTTTTTAGAATCTTTCGAAAATAAGAAACCGTCAATGTTTATGGCAAGATTATCACGCCTTGGTAATATGTATTAAATTGGGGATATCATTTTGTTAAAAATACTAGCTGTATTCGGGACCAGGCCGGAGGCTATAAAAATGGCGCCGCTGGTCAAAGAGCTTGAAAAATACCCGGAAATTCTTCGCTGCCGGGTGGCGGTCACGGCCCAGCACAGGGAAATGCTGGACCAGGTGCTGTCCCTATTTGAAATAACCCCCGCTTATGACCTGAACATCATGCGGCAGGGGCAGAACCTCTTCGACATAACCGGACGGGCCCTTTCCGGCCTGCAAAAAGTATTTCTGGAGGAAAAGCCGGACCTGGTTCTGGTGCACGGAGATACCACCACCACCTTTGTGGCCGCTCTGGCGGCATACTACCTGCAGATACCGGTCGGACATGTAGAAGCCGGGCTGCGGACGCACAATAAGTTTTCGCCTTTTCCGGAGGAAATCAACCGGCGACTAACAGGCGCGCTGGCCGATATCAACTTTGCCCCCACGGCGACGGCGAGGAAGAATCTGCTTGAAGAAGGCGCCTTGCCTGAAAATATTTACGTTACCGGCAATACCGTTATTGACGCTTTGCTGGCAACCGTTCAGCCGGACTACCGTTTTAACGACGATGAGCTGAACGCGATTGACTACAGCAGACGCAGGGTATTGCTGGTCACAACCCACCGGCGGGAAAACCTGGGCGAGCCGATGCGGGAAATATACCGGGCCCTGCGCGGGGTGGTGGAAAGCTACCCCGACGTGGAAATTGTTTTTCCCGTGCACAAGAATCCGGCTGTGCGGGGCGTGGTGGATGAGGAACTTGGCGGTCTGGCCCGGGCGCGCCTGATTGAGCCTATGGATTACCAGCCCTTTGTCAACCTGATTAACAGGGCTTACCTGGTGCTCAGTGATTCGGGCGGCATACAGGAAGAGGCGCCGTCCCTGGGCAAGCCGGTGCTCGTGCTGCGCAACACCACCGAACGGCCCGAAGCGGTGGAAGCCGGAACGGTCCGCCTGATTGGGACCGGCATGGACGCTGTATCCGCTGAAACCAGGCGACTCCTGGACGATAAGATTTTCTACAACAGGATGGCCAATGCCGTCAACCCTTACGGGGACGGACTCGCGTCTAAAAGGATCGTCCAGGCGATTATGTGCTGGGCAGGCCTGTCAGAAAAAAAACCCGATCAGTTTCGTCCAGGGCCTGGCTGAATATAAATAATTTTTAATAAAGATAAAATTTATTCGGTCGGTGGAGGAATAATGATATTTTTGTAGAACTCATATTATAGTAGACATTTTAATGGAAATTTTTTATAACTGATTTTTACATAGTGTCTTAAGTTTTGCGCAAGGTTTTATCAAGGTATGCCCGAAGAAAAAGATAAAGACAGAGATAAAAAAAAGAAAAATAAACCCCCGAATAGCGCTCTGCAGGCTCTTGCCATTACCACCACCATTGGTATGGAGATGGCTATAACGGTACTGCTGGGTTATTACGGGGGTAAGTACCTGGATGGCAGATTTGCCACCGGGCCGTGGTTCCTGCTGGCGGGTGTGCTCATTGGGCTGGCAGTGGGAGTTGTGGGTGTCTATAAAACACTTATGGGGTTTTTTGAGAGGGAGTAGGGCAAGTGCGCGAATGGGATTTTAATGGTCAGTTAGCTATGACATTAAAAATAGCTGCCTTTATTTTGGCATTTCTTTGCCTGCTTTTGTTTGTGCGGCCAAGTGACACCCTGTTATGGGGTTTTTTGGTCGGCATAGCTGTGGGTATGTGGAATGCTTTTTTTCTAGCCAGAAGGATGCGCGCCATTGTAGACATGGCGGCGCCCAAGGCCAACATGCACATGAAGGCCGGGTTTGCCTTACGGTTTTCCATTATGTTTGCGGTGCTGTTTTATGTTGCCCGGACCCCAGGGATCAATCTTTACGCTGCTGGGGCGGGCTTTTTTGTTGTACCTTTAATTTTTACCGTAGGGGCTTTCTGCAATGCCCGGGGTATATGTAAACGGAAGCCGGAGGAGGCCAACTCTATCGAATAAATAATAAGCTTATTGAGAAGGGGGTGAGAAAAAAATATGCAGTTAGATTTGCATCATGTTGAAGAGCTTCTAAACTTTTGGGGATGGCCGCAAAGTGGAACCTGGGAGTTGACTCTGGGCGGCACGCAACTGTTATTTAACCCGAAAACCCTGATCATGACCTGGATAGTGATGGGCCTAGTTATATTGTTTGGACTGGCAGCCACGCGCAGCATGGATATGCGCAAGCCAAAAGGAGCCCAAAACATCCTGGAGATGCTCTGGGAGTTCATCGGGGGCCTGGTCAGGGATAATATGGACCCCAAAAAAGGGGCGGCTTTACTGAGTATAGTTGTTACTTATTTTATCTTTATCCTGTTTTCCAACCTGATTGGCCTCGTCCCCACACTTGGTTCGCCGACGGCTGACTATAACACAAACCTGGGTCTGGCCCTGTGCACTTTCTTTTTAATCTATATCTTCGGCATCAGGTACAAAGGTTTGGGTTATTTCAAGCACTACGTCAAACCATTTGCGTTATTCCTGCCAATTAACATTATTGAAGACCTGGCCAAACCAATTACGCTGACTTTCCGTCTTTACGGCAACATTTACGCCGGTGAGGTGTTGATAGCAGTGTTGCTGGGTTTGCTAGGCGGCTGGATTCATGTCTTCGGAGGTTTCCTGGCCTCCGTCGTATGGCTTGCTTTTAGTATTTTCGTAGGGTGTATTCAGGCATTTATTTTCACCATGCTCAGCATTGTTTATGTTGCTCAGGCTGTAGGCGGCGAGCATTAAAACCAAGCTGAAAACAGCTGATTTTGCTGGCATTCGATGCAAAGGGCGTCAAGTTGTTTTACAGTTTTACAGCCATTGATTTTAAATTTTCTTTGAAAGGAGGGGAATGGAATGGAAGTAGGAGCAGGTGCTGCTCTAGGTGCAGCTTTAGCCGTGGGTCTTGCCGCTCTGGGCGCGGGTATTGGTGATGGTTTGGTCTCCAGTTCAGCGGTCAGTGGTATAGCCCGTCAACCGGAGGCTAGGGGTAACATTATGACCCTTATGTTCATCTCCGTTGGTTTGATCGAAGCTATGCCTATCATTGGTGTTGTTATCGCTTTCATGCTCATGGGTAAGGTTGGTTAAGAACAAGTAAGTTCTTCATGGCAAAAAAGGCGTAGCGCAGCGGAAATATTTTATTTAGTAGTGGGATAATCAAATACTTTATCATGCAATTTTTATCATTACTGTGTGATTATCTTGGCAGCAGGAAACGAGTTTTAAAGGAATTCGGCGTTTCGCCGAATTCCTTTAATCCAACTACTGAATTATACCGTTTAACGCTAAGCCTCCTTTTGTCCACAAGATGTGGAAGGAGGGAAACTGTTAGTGTTAGAGTTTAACGCAACAATACTTGCACAGATTGTTGACTTTGTTATTTTATTAATATTCTTGAGGCTCGTTGTATACAAGCCTTTATGTAGACTGCTGGCAAACCGTTCCGATCATATAGCCAACAGTATTGCCGCCGCCGAACAGGAAAGACAGGAAGCCGAACAGCTCAAAGCAGGATATGAAGCAGAAATGCGCCGTGCCCGGGAACAAGCCCAGGAAATTGTCCAGAAGGCTACCAGGGCCGGCGAAGATCAGGCATTGCAGATCGTCAGTAACGCAAAGAATGAGGCAGAAAAGCTGAAAGAAAACGCTCACGCTGAAATTGAGCGCGAAAAACAAAGAGCTATTGCGGAACTGCGGGATCAGGTGGCGACACTTTCTGTGCTGGTAGCCGGTAAAATTATCCACAAGACAATATCTAAAGATATCCAGCGCAGCATGATCGATGACTTTATTAAAGAGGCAGGGGAATTACAATGAGGGGGCCTGTAGCAGGGCGTTATGCAGCAGCATTGTATGAGATTGCCTTAGAAAAAAAAGATTTGCCGGAACAAAAAAACATGGTGGATGTGGTAGAGGGTGAACTTAAGGCGATCGAGAAGATCATTGAAGAGAATTCCGGCCTGCAGAGATTGCTATATCACCCCCAAATCACTCCTGCTGCAAAAAAAGAAACATTAGTCAAGTTATTTGAAGGAAAAATCACTGAGGTAACAGGTAACTTTCTTGCCTTATTGGTAGACCGCCGGCGGGAGACTTATTTTGCGGACATTGTGGCCGAGTATATCGCTCTGGCCAATGCCGGCCGGAACATAGTAGCTGCTCAGATTACTTCAGCGGTGGAGCTGAACGATAAAGAAAAGGCTGATCTGAACCGGATCATGGGCAAGCTGGCTGGCAAAAAAGTGCAGACCTCTTTCACCGTGGACCCGTCCATTATCGGCGGAGTTGTGGTTCGTATGGGGGACAAAATTATAGACGGCAGTGTTAAAACCAGATTGGCTTCCATGAGAGAGAGCCTTAAGGCAATAAGTTAACTAGATAGGGGTGAAACCAGTAGATGAATTTGCGACCTGAAGAAATCAGCTCAATTATCCGGCAGCAGATAGATAAGTACCAGGCGCAGATCGAGATGACCGACGTAGGTACCGTTATCACGGTCGGTGACGGCATCGCCCGTGTTTACGGTTTGACTGATTGTATGTCCATGGAGCTGCTTGAATTCCCGGGTGGCGTTTTCGGGATGGCTCTTAACCTGGAAGAGGACAACATCGGCTGCGTTATTCTCGGTCCTTATAAGCACATCAAGGAAGGCGACAATGTCAAGCGTACTGGCCGGATCGTTTCTGTCCCAGTGGGAGATGGCCTGATCGGCCGTGTGGTAAGCCCTCTCGGCCAGCCTCTGGACGGTAAAGGACCTATTAAGAGTGATAAATTCAGCCCGGTTGAAAAAATCGCTCCTGGTGTTATCTTCCGTAAATCGGTGCACCAGCCTCTGCAGACCGGGGTCAAAGCTATCGACTCCATGATTCCTATCGGCCGCGGCCAGCGGGAACTTATCCTCGGCGACCGCCAGACCGGTAAAACCGCCATCGCCGTTGATGCCATCATCAACCAGAAGGGCGGAGACGTGATCTGCATTTACGTTGCCGTAGGACAGAAACAGTCCACTGTGGCCAACGTGGTACAGAAGCTTACTGAAACCGGCGCGATGGATTATACAATCGTCGTGTCCGCCACGGCGTCTGACCCGGCGCCGCTGTTATACATCGCTCCCTTCTCCGGGGCCTCCATGGGCGAAGAATTCATGGCGGAAGGCAAGCATGTACTGATTATTTACGATGACCTGTCCAAGCAGGCCGCGGCCTACCGCGAGCTCTCCCTGCTGCTGCGCCGTCCTCCCGGACGTGAAGCTTATCCGGGCGACGTGTTCAACCTGCACAGCCGGCTGTTAGAGCGCGCCTGCAAGCTTTCAGACGATCTGGGGGCCGGTTCCATGACCGCGCTGCCCATTATCGAGACGCAGGCCGGTGACGTATCGGCCTATATTCCGACCAACGTGATTTCAATTACAGACGGCCAGATCTTCCTGGAGCCGGACCTCTTTTACGCCGGTGTCCGCCCAGCGGTTAACGTGGGGATATCGGTGTCCCGGGTTGGAGGCAACGCCCAGGTGAAAGCCATGAAGGCGATTGCCGGCAGTCTGCGTATGGACCTGGCCCAGTATCGTGAACTGGCTGCCTTCGCGCAGTTCGGCTCCGACCTGGACAAAGCTACCCAGGCCAGGCTAACCCGCGGTGAGCGCATGGTGGAACTCCTGAAGCAGGGACAGTATGTGCCAATGCCGGTGGAAGAACAGGTTATGAGCATATATGCGGCTACCAAAGGCTACCTGGACGATATGCCTGTAGAGATGGTTCTGCCTTTTGAAGCTGATTTTTTGAAGTTTATGAAGGCGAATAAGCCGAATGTCGGTGAAACGATCAGAAAGACCGGTCAGTTGCAAGACATTGAAAAAGAACTGCAGGCGGCTATCGAAGAATTTAAAGCGGAATTTAAGAGCGCGCGCGGTCTGTAAGTTCAGATGTCAGAAATTAGAGGCCGGAAGTCAGAGGTTGCATTTTGAATTTTAGTATAAATCCAACGACTAACGACCGGCGACCAAATAGGGACATCCACTTTAAAGGTGGTGAAAATACTTATGGCAAGTTTGCGAGATCTCCGGCGGCGCATCAAGGCTACCAAAAACATGCAACAGATCACCAAGGCCATGAAAGCAGTTGCAGCGGCCAAAATGCGCAAGGCCCAGGAAGCTGTTACTTATGCCCGCCCCTATTCCAAGCGGATCCAGGGTGTACTGGGCCGGGTGGCCATCGCCTCCGGCGGGGTCAACCACCCGCTGTTGGCGGTGCATGAGCCGAAAAAAGCCGCTTTTATTGTCATGACATCTGACCGGGGATTGTGCGGTGGTTTCAACAGCAACCTGATCCGGCGGGCGACCCAGGAAATAAAGGCGGTCAAAGGTGAATACGAACTTATCGCCGTTGGCCGTAAAGGCTGCGATTTTTTCCGCCACCGCGGGCTTAATGTAGCCAAGGAATATATCGGGTTGGGCGGCAATGTCAAATATTCTACGGCCAGGGACATTGCTACCTTTGTAATTGACAAGTATTCGGTAGAAGAATACGACGAGGTGTATCTCATCTACAGCCAGTTTGTCAACGTGTTAGTGCAAAAGCCGGTAATGGTAAAGATACTGCCGGCGGAACCGCCTACCGAAGGCGCAGGGGCTGAGGGAGAAAAGGATGGCGGCAAGATGCCTTATATTTTTGAGCCTTCAGCTGAAGCCGTATTGACCGAACTGTTGCCGAAATATATTGAGAACGCCATTTACCAGGGTCTGCTGGAAATTAATGCCGGTTTCTACAGCGCACAGATGACGGCCATGGAAAACGCGACCAAGAACGCCTCGGATATGATCGACAGGCTGACCCTGACTATGAACAGGGCGCGCCAGGCCCAGATCACCAAGGAAATATCCGAGATTGTCGGCGGCGCGGCAGCTCTGGAGTAAAGTGATTATCACAGGATTAACTGGATTAAACGGATTAACAAGATAAAAGAACTAAAATTTATTAAATAATTTTGAACCATTAAACATTTTAAATCCTGTAAATCCTAAAAATCATGTAAATCTTGTGAAAATGGTTTTAGCGAATCCTGTGCAGTCGTTTTTCAACTATAAGTTGAAGCGAAGGAGGTAAGAGAAGCGAATGAACGTTGGTCAAGTTGTGCAGGTCATCGGCGTCGTGGTGGACATCCGTTTTCCGCCCGGCCAGGTGCCTGACATTTATAACGCCCTGCAGATCACAAGCGACAAAGAAGACATGTTCGGCCGCAAGTTCAACCTTACCCTGGAAGTCGCCCAGCACCTGGGCAACAACACCGTCCGCGCGGTAGCCATGAGCGCCACGGACGGCCTGGTCCGGGGTATGAAAGTGGTAGATACCGGCGCTCCCATATCCGTTCCGGTGGGTAAAGTTTCTTTGGGCAGACTGGTGGATGTGCTGGGTGAACCCATTGACGGTAAAGGTCCCATCGAAAGCGAAAAGAGATATCCCATTCACCGCACGCCTCCTCCCTTGGTGGAGCAGGCTCTTGAGACGGAGCAGTTAGAAACCGGCATAAAGGTTATTGACCTGCTGGTGCCCTTCCTTAAAGGCGGTAAGATTGGCTTGTTCGGCGGCGCCGGTGTGGGCAAGACTGTTATTGTTATGGAGTTAATTAATAATATCGCCAAGCAGCACGGCGGTATCTCAGTGTTCGCCGGTGTGGGCGAGCGTACCCGTGAAGGGAACGACCTTTACAACGAAATGACCGAGTCCGGCGTGCTGGACAAGGTGACCATGGTGTTCGGTCAGATGAACGAGCCGCCTGGAGTGCGCCTCCGCGTGGCCCTGACAGGGCTGTGCATGGCCGAGTACTTCCGTGATGAAGAAGGCGCCGACACACTGCTGTTCATTGATAACATCTTCCGTTTTACCCAGGCTGGTTCAGAGGTTTCCGCTCTGCTGGGCCGCATGCCTTCCGCTGTGGGTTACCAGCCGACCCTGGCCACAGAGATGGGCCAGATGCAGGAGCGGATTACTTCCACCCAGAAAGGTTCGGTTACCTCGGTGCAGGCCGTTTACGTGCCTGCTGACGACCTGACCGACCCCGCCCCGGCCACCACGTTCGCGCACCTGGACGGCACAGTGGTGCTATCCCGTCAGATCGTGGAGCTGGGCATTTACCCGGCGGTGGACCCCCTGGACTCCACTTCCAGGATTCTTGACCCGCTGGTAGTCGGAAATGATCACTATGCTGTAGCACGTGGCGTTCAGAAGGTACTCCAGCGCTACAAGGAACTACAGGACATCATCGCCATTCTTGGCATGGAAGAACTTTCCGACGATGACAAGCTTATTGTTGCGCGTGCCCGCAGGCTGCAGAAGTTCCTGTCGCAGCCGTTCAGCGTGGCGGAAGCGTTTACCGGCATGTCCGGTAAGTTTGTGTCCATTAAAGACACAATCCGCGGCTTCCAGGAGATTCTTGACGGCAAACATGACGACTTGCCTGAAGACGCTTTCTACATGGTTGGCGGTATTGAGGAAGCAGTAGAAAAAGGAAAGACTTTATTATCCGTATAATAGAGGGGAGTGCGCACTATGTCGGAAAATAAACAGCGACTGGAAATCGTAACTCCTCAGAGAAAAGTTTTCAGCGAGGATGTAGATTTTTTAGTAGCGCCCGGCGCCGAAGGCGAATTGGGAATACTCCCTAACCACGCCGCGCTGATCACGTCCCTTAACATCGGCATCATGCGGATCGAGCAGGATGGCAAGAAGTTTAAGGTTTTTGTGAGCGGCGGTTTCCTGGAGGTGCGGAACAGTAAGGTTACTGTTCTGGCCACTGCCGCCGAGCGGACCGAGGAAATCGACGTGGCCCGCGCCGAGGCTGCCAGGAAGCGGGCCGAGGACAGGATCGCCGCCAAGTCCCCCGATCTGGACCTGGCGCGCGCGGAACTGGCCTTACAGCGCGCTATTATACGCCTGAAGGCGGCCAGTGAGAAATAAAATGTATACACATGTGTTTTTCTAAACCTTAACCGGACAACATGTTCCGGTTTTTTCTTTTTTTAGGGGACATTCAATTGGGCCTTGGGACGCGGATTTGAATCGCAAATCGGGGACATTCCTCCGACCCCAGAGGAATACCTGTTAGGGAGGTGTGTCCCCATTCCGCTGTCCGGCACATCGAAATAAGGTATGTCCCCGCTCCAAATACAGTATTATTCAGGCAATAGCTGGAAATAATAAGAGCATGAATAATTTTAAGCTAAAATTAAACATGCTCAAAAATTCTCTGAAGGGGAATATTTTACCAAAGAAAAAGACGCTGCTTGTTTTTTCCGGCATACTGATCGCAGTATCGTTTTCATTTTTTGCTTTTTCCCCCGTTTGGCGGGATGCGCTTAGCTCCTACCAGGAAGAGGCCTTCCTTAATGAATTAATTAAATCTACCGGCGGCACATATAAATCCGCCAGTATTACCGGCTGGGTCAGGCTGGAAGATAAAGAGCCTGAAGTGAATAACCCGGAAAAGCTGGCCCTTGATCTAGCAGAACAACTTGCTATGAGCGAAGCCAACCGCAAGGTAGAAAACTGGCAAAACCAGTTTGCCCGGGGCTACAGGGTAGAGGGATTTTTAAAAAGCGGTCAGGCGCTGTCAGTGATGGGGCAGAGCATGCAGATCCAGCAGGGGAAAACAGTAACTCACGCCATGGTCAACCTGGAGGGGATCGAAAGCAAGAGATTCGGGTTCTATAGAAATAAAATCAGCGAAGTGTTCAGCCGCTACGGCGAAGGACACGTAAGCCTGACCTGTTCCGGTGTTATTGAAGATGCTCTCAGCGGTGATGATCTGCTGTCAGCCGCAGAAAAAATGATGGCTGCGGCCGGAGCGCCGGTGCAGGAAAAAACAATTAAGGATAACCTGGTGAGCCTAACCGGCTGCAGTCCCCGTTTCGAAAAGGACGTTAGATATACGGGGAAGAAAATTAACCTGAACGTGGCCCTGCGCAGCAACCCGGACCAGCGTGTCACATATGTTTACGTCGCTTCACCGGTAATCTTTGCGGAGTATTAATAACCAAATTTTGCCTGGCAGGTTATATCTACGCTGGTTAGCTAGTATAATAAATTATGTCCAATGTACCGCTAACGATATTGGGGATATTCGCTTGCCGCTTGTAGGGCGGGCTTTAGCCCGTCATTTCAATCGGGGACATACCTCGGCCCCAGAGAAATGCTCCAAATAGAGGTGTGTCCCCGTTCCGCTAACGAGGTGTCTTTTATGCGCAGACTATTTTCCGGCAGAACACTATTAATCATCGCCCTGGCTATCGGGCTTCCTTTTTTATTGAGCCGGCAGATACCGGCGAGGTTTTTTCCCGGTGTTACTGTGGTCAGGTTATACCTGCACCAGGAAAACCGGGTTGTATACATGCAGTTGGAGGATTACCTGGTAGGGGTAGTGGGGGCTGAGATGCCGGCCGAATTCCCGCTTGACGCCTTAAAAGCGCAGGCGGTGGCCGCCCGGACCTATGTGCTGAAACGCGTTAACGTTAACGCGACAGGGGTTGAAAACACGCTGCACACAGGCGCGGATGTATGTGACGACCACCGCCACGGTCAGGCCTGGCTTTCCAGGGAAGAGTTGAAAAAACGCTGGGGCGCCGTGCGTTACTATAAATATTACTACAAAATTAAAAAGGCCGTGGATGAAACGAGGGGCCAGGTACTCACCTACCAGGGAGAATTAATTGAGCCGTCCTACCATTCTTCGTGCGGCGGCCGGACCGAAGATGCGGCTGATGTTTGGAAATTTCAGGCCCCTTACTTAAAGAGCGTTCCCTGTCCGTATGACGCCGATCCAAACCCGGTGCAGACAGCGTCCTTCAGCTTTGAACAGGTGGACCAGGCGCTGGGGACCTCTTTATCCGCAGTCCCCGTGTCGGGCCGGGAAAAGGCTGCCGTGGATATTCAGCTGGTGGAAAAAACAGGTACAGGGCGGCCCAAGGTCCTGCTGATCGGAAACCGCCAGTTTTCGGCGGTGGCGGTGCGGGATCAGCTTGGCTTGCGCTCCACAAGCTTTACCTGGGATATTGAGGGTGACACTGTCACCTTTACCACCACTGGAAACGGTCATGGCGCCGGTCTTTGCCAGTACGGGGCCAAAGGAATGGCAGATCACGGGTATGACTACCGTGTCATTTTAGGACATTACTACAGCGGCGCGGAAATTATCGATACGCAAAAAAGAAAATAAATCATCAGAAATGATCATTAAAAATTTTCATGGGGCGGTTTTTTCTTTTAGCGAAGCTTACCGCCAGAAGCACTGCTGTTATGGACATAAGAGAGAGGGCCAGGATTACCGGGGTCAGGCAGCCGGCCCCAAGGTCCTTGACAGCAATGTTTCTGAAACCTTCAGCCATCCAGGTGAAAGGGATCAGAGAGGCAAAGTTGTTTATAAAGGCCGGGATGTGAGTCTGGGGCCAGGTATAGCCGGATACCATAAGAAGGGGGACCGACAGGAGCATAATGAACCTGGTAGCCTGCAGAGAATTTTTTGCTTTAAGCGAGATATAAAACCCGGCGCTGATGATCACAACGGTATAAAGCAGGCCTAAAAGCGCCATTAAAAAAACGGAGCCTTCAATTTTGATTTGTACAAAGCGGGTAATAAACCATATCAGCAGAACGTAATTAAAAAAACCGGTTAAAAAATATGGCAGCGACTTGCCGAGAAAAATCTTCCACGCGGGCAACGGGGAACTGAGGAATTGAATCCAGCAGTTCTTTTCTTTTTCCCTGGTCACGGTTAAGCTGGCGCTGAGCAGGCAGATCTGGTGGATTACCAGCATAATCAGGCCATACAGCATGTAGGAGGTGTAGCTGAAAGTGGGATTATACCAAACATCTATGTTTGTAGATAGCGTGTCAAGAATATTTGTGATTTCCTTTTTGGTCAGCCCCAAACCGGCCATATATGATGACGCGTGACCGGTATTGAACTGGTTAACGACCTCCAGGGTGTATTTGCGGATGTTGTAGCCCCAGATCAGGTTCGATCCGTCATAGACAGTCAGAATTTCTGTGCCCCGGTTCAAATCGGCATCTCTTGCAAAATTCTCAGGGATCACTACTCCGGCGCGGATTACACTTTTCCTCATTCCCTCTTCCAGCAGGGGATATGTTGTAATATCCTGAACAATGCTGAAGCGCGGGCTGTTTTCAAAAGACTTTATTACTTCCCGGCTGAGTGCTGAGTGGTCAAGGTCGACAACCGCAAGGGGTATTCCGGTCAGAATACCCTGCGAGTAAACGGCGCCGAAAAAGAACGCGTATAACAGCGGCACAAAGAATATCAGCACAAGGAGTATTTTGTCTTTGAAAATATGGATCGTTTCATAATAAGTTATATATAGTATCTGCTTCAAACCGCTCACCTTCCTGATGACGAATGCCAGGATCTATTATTCTGTTTCCAGGTAAAACACATTGACAGGATTTACAGGATTATTAAGGATTTACAGGATTTAAAATATTTTTTAAAGTTATAATATTTATTAATTTAAATTAAAGTAATCCTTTAATAGTCTCGATGTGTTTTAATCTGAAAAGTTTTGGGATTAAACTAATAAAATCCTGTTAATCGATTTTAAATCTTGTTAATCCTGTCAATTTGTTTATTCTTTTAAGTCCTTCTGGCGACAATAACCGCCGATACGGTGTAGCATACCGCGGCGATGATTAAAAAGGCCAGGAAGTACTGGGACATAAAAGCCCACCCGGGGTCCTTGAAGGCCAAAAGGTTTATACCCTGGAAGTACCAGGTTTGCGGCAGTATTTTGGCGATAATTTGCAGGCAGCCCGGCATCGATTCCAGCGGATAGGTGTAGCCGGAAACCAAAAATGAAGGCAGCGCAATGATCATGCCGAACCTGGCGGCGTTCACAGGGTCCCAGGCAATGCTGGAGGCCAGGGTGCCGACGCTGTGCAGCGCCGTGGCAAAAGCCAGGCTGAACAAGAAAAACAAAAGGAAGCCGCAGCGCAGGGGCAGCTTGAATACTGCAAAGGCGAGAAAAAACACCGGCAGGGCGACAGCCATAAACGTTATGATCTGAGCGGCTGATTTGCTGATAAACAGCCTCAGCCGGGAGATGCCGAGTGACTTGAACTGATACCAGCTGGCAGCACCGGTTTCCCCCACAATGGTCATGCAAGCGGTCAGGGTGCAGCACTGCTGCCAGATATTTAAGGCCAGGGCCAGAACAACAAAATAAGCGTAGTTTAACGTTGGGTTAAACCAGGCCTCCTCGCGGAATTCGGCAGATTGATAGGCAGCTGCGGCCTGGGCCGGCGCAATGCCCCGGGCGACCAGGGTTTTAACGCCTGTTTGGGCGCTGAGGGTGTGGCTGACAGACAGCATGGCGCTTGTGGCATTGGTGGCGTAAATCATGTTGCTGCCGTCCACGATCATCTCCACCCGCGTCTGGCGGGAAAGGGACAAGTCCTTTCCGTAATTCTCCGGTATAACCACGCCGGCAACAACCGTACCCTTTTTAATCAAGTCTTCAAGCTCGTCATAGCTTTCGGGATATGCGGTAATTTTTAAATTTTCAGCGCCCCGGATGTTTTTAACCAGCTCCTGGCTGGCGCGGGAGCGGTCGAGGTCTGCAATTGCGGTTGGAATATCTTTTAGGACCTGGTGGCTGTATGTTCCATAAAAAATCAGCAGCCCGAGCAGGGGGCCGAACAACAGGATATAACGCAGGTCTTTGTCCCGCCAGATGAAAAAAAATTCGCGGCGCGCGATGGCCAGGCACTGACTAAGCATCGTTTTCACCACTTTGCTGTTCGATCAGGCGTAGCCGGCTGTCCCACAGTTCCTGGGCCTCCTGGGGCGAGTACAGGGACAGCGTGCCATTTTCCAGCCAGCCCACTTTGCCGGTCGCCCGGCAGAACTCAATGCGGCTGAAGCTCCATATGCAGGAGCCGCCGCCGGATATGAAAGAGTTTAATTCCCTCAGAATAATGTGCTGGGAACGGGGATCAATGTCGTTTATCAAATCATCGGCGAGTAAAATACGGGGTTTGTTTAGAAGGGCACAGGCCATGGACAACCGCTGATAAACCCCGGCGTCCAGCGTGTTAACCGGTTCCCCCAAAATATTATTGAGTTCAAATCGTTTAACAAGTGCGGTTATGTTTTCCGTTCCGGCGCCCTTGAGCACTGCTATAAACTCAAGGTTTTCATAGGCCCGCAAATCCCTGAAGAGGCTCCGTTCCTGGGTAATCAGTCCCAGCCGCTTTTTGAAAGCCTCGCTTTTTCTAATGTCACAGCCTAATATTTCCACGCTGCCTGATTTAAACCGGTCGATGCCGGCCAGAATATGGAGCAGGGTTGTTTTGCCCGCCCCGCGGCCACCGAACAGTCCCAGACATTCACCGGCTGACAGCATAAAGGACAGACCATTTAAGATTTTTTGTTTGCCGATTGTCTGTTTTAAATCCTTTACATTGATCAAGGGGGTCATGCCGTCGGAACCCTCCTTTATTTTGCTATTTAACCGTACCGCCGGAAAATAACGTTTTAATTACTGCTCGATAATGTTTACCCGCGCGGTCATGCCGGTCTTCAGGCTTAAGTCCGGGTTCGGCACATCTATTTTAACCTCGAAGCTTCGTATATCATGGTCATACTGTTCATTTACCGCCTTGCGCACGGCAAATTCACCGGCGTCGTTGATCCAAACCACATTTCCGTGATAAACCCTGTCCGGGTATGTATCCACGGTTATCTCCACGTCCTGTCCCAGCAGGACCCGGCCGATCTTTTTCTCACTGATAAAAACCTTTACATAAGTATGAAGCAGGTCGGATATTTCAAATACCGGTGTGCCCGCGTTTACCATTTCTCCCTGCTCCAGGTTTTTCTGCGTTATGAATCCGGATATGGGCGCCAGCAGGCGGGTATTGTCCAGGTAAGCCTGGGCCTCCTGCACAGCGCCGCCGGCCTGGCTGCTCTGTCCTGCTGCCGCCTCGTACTGGGCTTGCGCCAGATCAACTTTGAGACGTGCCGCCAGCGCCTGGTCAAGAGCGGCCTGCGCTTCCTTTAAAACATTTTGGGCCAGGGCGTAGCTATTTTTAGCGTCAGTATATGTTTTTTCAGAGACAGCGGAATTTTTGTACAGGTCCTCCATCCTTTCGTACAGGTCACGGGCCGTTTCCACCCCGACTTCGGCCTGGGCTACCTTCGCCTGAGCCTGCTCGATGGCTGTTTCAATTTGCCGGCTGGTCAACGGGACAGATTCCCCGGCATAACGCGCCTGGGCCATGGCAGCGTCAAAGGCGCCGCTGGCCTGGTTGAGTTTGGCGCTCAGCTCGCGGCTGTCCAGGCGGGCAAGTTCCTGGCCCTGCTCGACCCGGCTGCCTTCTTCGGCAAGCATGTTTTCAATCCTGCCGGCAACTTTAAAGGAAGCCGTCACTTTCTTAGTCTCCACCGTGCCTGTGGCGGTCAGGCTTTCCTGGGTCGCGATTGTTACGGCCCGGCTCTTGTACAGAGAAAAAAATAAAAGTGCCGCCAGGGTGATTATGACCAGAAATAAAGTTATGGTCATAATTTTTTTTGTTTTTATGGCAGTGAAAATATCCATATTACAATTCCTCCCTGTAATCCGCCGCGAGTGTTCCCTCCAAAAAAACCTTTTCGATGGCAGTTATAACCTGATCATGTGGAATTGTTTCGGCATAGCTGAGGTAATGCAGCGCGGAGATGACGACCATGCCGTACAAAGATCTGGCAGTTATTTCAGGGTTAACATTTTTAAAGGAGCCGTTTTTTAACCCTTCTTCCATAATGCTGTGGATAATCCTAATGCTTCCGCAGAGCATCCGGGCCTGCACCGCTCTTTGGATTTCCGTGCCGCAAAGTTCTTTGATAAACAAAAAGACAAGGTCGTTTTCGTCTTCAATGAAAGACAGCATACACCCGATTATTTTTTTTATTTTTTCAGCAGGTGTTTTTGCGACGGATATGCTGAGCCGCATTTGTTCCTCAAGAAGGTACACGCCCTCATGAATGACAGCCAGGTACAGTTCCTCTTTACTTTTAAAATGATAGTAAATTGTTCCTTTGGCCACACCCAGCGCCCCGGCAATTTCGTCAACCGTGGTCCGGTGGTATCCCTTTTTCGCGAACGCCCCGGCCGCAGTCTTAAGGAAATGCCTGCTCTCGCCTGTGGTCCCGCCCTTGAACGCGGAAGAAAACGGTAATTCTTTCATATGCCCGCCCCTTTTTTGTACTGACCAGTCAGTTTTACCTTTTTATATTATTTAGTCAAGAATATAATGTCAAAAGCCAGATTGGGCTGATTCAGTCAATTTAGGCATGTTTTTACGGTGTTTTGGCTTTTTTTGGCCTGCGCAGTTTATATTTCATTTATATCGTGTCACGTGTCAAGGGGACGGTTCGTGCGCCACGAGGGGCGCATCATATAGCGGGTGGGAAGCCCGCTGAGCAAGATTTAGCAAATCACTCATAGTGAGTCTTGAGCATCACCGGGTAACTTGTGATGTTAAGCGTAGACAGCGA
>JAHDOA010000012.1 GCA_018435055.1 Pelotomaculum sp.
TACATCATTTCAGATGCATGGATACATTATAAAGGATTATATGATAATGGCTCACTTTATCCGGAATAGTGGCTCATTCGAAAACGGAAAGCTGGCTCACTTTGGCCGGACTGGTGGCTCAAAATGGACAAGATTACCCAGCATAATCTTCTTTGCTCATATTCCAGTATTTACCGACAGAAGTGTAGGTGAGCCCCAGCGCTTTAGCAGTCTTGGTCTGGGAAAGTCCAAGTTCTTTGTACTCTTGGATTTTTTGGTATTGCTCGATACCGATCATGTTTTTCCTCCTTAAGTTTTATTATTAAAGCTAGAATACATATACCAACGCAAGCATAGGCATCACCTCCTTGATTAGCTTATATAAGGTAGTATTTTTGCTTTAGAAATAAAAATAAAGGCTTTCAAAGTCATTTTAACTATAAAAGCCTTATTTCTATTAATTCATTTTACTTTTTATTGTTCTAATGGTGCACATCTACACATCTAACAGTATAGTAAAGACTGTAATTCACTAACTGAAAACTCTTTATCACTGCAACTTATCATATCTTCATTTTATGAAAGGATGAAACCTCTTGTCTTTAGGACATCATTTAAATAATCAATAACTTCCCTGCAAACCATCTCATTAATTTCCTCGGATTTAAGACATAATTTGGCATGTACCAAATTTCTTTTTTGGCGAATAAAATGAGCTTTATCTGCTTCCTCCATCCAGGCAGGCTTCTGAATTTCTTTTATTATATTAATATAATCAATAAGATCAGCACGTTTGCTCCTACCATTTCTATCTTGTACATATAAGTCTTCGTTAAAATAGTTTTTTCTATGTTTTTCACTAACCCAATCGATTAACACTGCTTCAAGAATTGAACCACAGAGAATCAACGTTGCTTTATATGCTTTTGCTCGGAAACAAGCATTAAGTTCTTTTAGATCTTCCTCTAAAAACTCCCTAATTATTTCTCCTTTATACAGCCTTACATTTTTCACCATCTCTATGTTCAAAATATCCTCGACACTATGTACATCAGGATCTTGTGAAAAAAAACTAAAAAAATCATTGTATTCCGATACTGATTTCTGTTGATAATGCTGGAGTCTAAAATACTTTTCATATTCAATCAAAGATTTCTTTGGTAATATAACCGGGATATTCTCCCAATCCCTCTTTGCCATACGCGGTAGAACCGTGCCAGTTGTATTGGCACTTATAACAGTTCTACCAGTTTCGCTTTTAATATAACTATATATATAGGCAGCTTCCTCTGTATTATTTGGACGTATTACGGTATCATTTGCACCAGCATAAATTTCTCCGCTTAGCTCATCTAATAATAGGTAAAGCTTATCCGTCATACTATTCTTACATATAATATCACCCTTACAAATTAAAGTATCCGTTTTCCACCCTTCACCAATTTCTTCGCAAGAGATAGGGTATTTAAAATCACGCACTCCAATGACCTTAGCCCTTTCGCCACGTACAGAGCGAGGTCTAATCACTGAAGCTATAGTTGACAGCGGCACTGTTCTTTCTTGTTTCAAGAAGTGATAAATATCATATACAGCTTTACTATAATGCTGAGGAAACACCTTATCTAGATTGATATCTTCTGAGCTAAAAGTGTTGAATTTATAACAATCCCCATCAGCTGGAATAATTCCTTCTATGACCCATTGTTCAATTTTCGCACAATAATCACGAAAATCAGCGGGATAAATATCTATCGGAATACTATCTTCTCGCAATCCTAAACGATATGAGCGTCCATAATAAAGTCCATTGTTATATGTTCCAGAAAGCACATAATTGTTTTTATCCTTTTGTAATATAAGTAGCATTAAGTTCACTGCTGTACCAGCCATCGGATTTGACAAGCCAAAAATACCTGAGATATGATATGTATCAAACAAAATTCGTCTCTTATTTCTCCCTTGAATCCCCGTCAATGTCGACAAGTTCTCTGTAGTTATTAAATATGTCATTTCATCATCGCGCTGTAAAATTTCATCTACCCAGGCATCTCCAATCCTATTCCCCATTGGGTATCGCGTTCGTTTTTTTATCAGCTCTAAAATATTTAGTGTGCTCATCTCCCTCCCCCTCTCCTATAAATCTTGGTGATTTCCTCACGTTCGCTCGCTATAGTAATCTTCATCGTTCTAATAGTCTTACACCTTTCACGCCTGTTTACTTCACTTTCATAAGATTCTTTGCACTTCGATCCACCTTATTAATTATTTTGGACTTTTCGTTAGTGAATTCATCTTTAAAAATGAACTATAGAGGTAAATTATTTATTCTTTCGTTGATTTTAAGATAGCTTGAGTTCTTTGATATTTGCCTAATTATATTTGCAGCCAATAGATTGTGGACCTTCTTCTCCTCCACACCTAAAAAGTTGTATAACACAGCTTTCTTTAACTACGCCGCTGGATAAGTGGTATATACAAACTCATAAATCTTTCGCCGATATTCATTTAATAATCTATCATCGTAACTATCAGGTAGTTCACTCCATAGGGTATCTCTGATAAGTATATCGACTGCTGCCTGAGTTTCTTCCTTTTCTGTCCAATGATCCAATTCACTGATTTTATCCTTGATTCGTTCCAACAATACCTTGGCAAGCTTTTTAACCTTTTTAATCTCAGCCGGAGTAAGTGAGTCCTTTAAAAGCAAATCATACATAGCCAATTCTTCGTCATTGTTAAATCCTTCCCGTACGTATCTTTTTTCCTCATCATCCAGATCATTTACGAAGTTAGTTAAGTCAATAAATGTTTTCTCTATGGCAGCTTTATCCTGTTCAGCATTGTATTCCTCAATAATTTTCTGATATTGTTCATAATAGTTAATACGCGATGGGTTGCGCTTCATCATATTATCCAGCCTGTCATTGATAAGCTCCTGTAAATCTTTCATAAGAAGATTCTTATTCTTAACACGTGCAAATTCCTGCTGCAAGCGTTCAAAGTCAATATGGCTAATATCAAAGCGGCGACTTTCAGCTAAGTATCCACCACCATCTTCGTTTACATGATCTGGTAGCTTAACAACTTTGATATATTCACTAACTATATTGTGCAGCTGAATCATTAAATCTGTATTATCCGAATGCTTCCTTTTTTCCTGCATCTGGTCATAAACTGCACTGATAGCATTTTTATAAGCTCGGTACTGATCTGTGACTTCTTGTTTTTCGACATACTTAAACAGTTTGAATAATTCCCTAGCCATAACTTCAAAACGTTTCTTCACTTCCTCTGAGACGCACATGGCATTGGCTCCCTCTTGAACCAAGGCCAACTTGTCAAAGTCAACTGCCTGAACGAGATCTGACAAGCTAAAACCATGCTGTTTCATGTATTCGATGATATCATTGGTTAATGCAATGATACGAGCAATCAATTCTGCTTTATCAGGAGCAGGATCAGATCCATCAGTACCGCCTTTAGTTTTTGTATAATCAGCCAAAGCCTTCCTCAGTGCTTTAACAACACCAACATAATCAACAATTAGGCCATTGCTTTTTCCCTCATAAACACGATTCGCTCGTGCTATGGTTTGCATTAAGGTATGTGCCTTTAATGGCTTATCCAAATAGATTGTAGAAAGGCATTTCACATCAAACCCTGTCAGCCACATAGCGCAAACAAATACGATTCGAAATGGATTATCAGGATCCTTAAATTCCTTGTCCATTTCTCGTTTTTCCATTTTGCTGCGATGGGGTTTAATATCCAGTCCCCATTTTTCAAAAGTAGCTACTTCATTTTGTTCCTGACTGATAATAACCGCCATTTCTGTGTTTTTCATCCACTCTAGCCTACGGCTGATTTCCATGTATTCCTGTTGTGTGACTCCAGATAGTGAAGATTCAATTTCTTTTATTTTTAGCTCCCAATATTTCTGAGCTAAATTAAACATTCGAACTGCAGTTACTTTATTGATACAAACAAACATGGCTTTACCCGTTGTCCACAACTCAGAGTAATGCTCTACAAAATCCTTTGCAATGGTATCCAAACGTTTTTCACTGGTAAGGACATGTATGTCCTTAGCTAGTTCCTGTTCTAGTTTAGCCTGCTGATTGACATCCAGATCAGCCTGTTCTATTGCATCTAGTAGTTCATCATTAATTTCAGGATTATCTATCTCCAGTAGATCGGCTCTATTCTCATAATATAGAGGAACTGTCGCTCCATCATCTACAGCACGCTTGAAATCATAAATAGAAACATAGCCGCCAAATGTTCTTTCGGTAATATTGTCGTAAGCGAACAGCGGTGTACCTGTAAATCCTATACGGGAAGCAGTAGGAAGCAATGTACACATATTATCAGCAAATATACCATTTTGTGTACGATGTGCTTCATCCGATAAGATTATAATGTCGTGGTCAGGAATAATTGGTGGTTCATCTGGTTTATTAAACTTATGTATCAACGTAAATATAAAGCTTGGATTTCCTTTTAACTTCTGAATTAAATCTTCACCGCTAGTAGCAATAAACTGTTTGGCCTTCGTAGTACCAAGCAAACCACAAGCTTCAAAAGTATCACTAATTTGCTTATTCAGCTCTTCACGATCTGTCAAAATAACAAATGTTGGGGAGCCTGCAAATTTTCGCCGAATCTTTTGTGCAAGAAATACCATGGAATAACTTTTCCCGCTACCCTGAGTATGCCAGAAAACACCCAGTTTACCATTGTTCAGTTTTCGATTCTTATAAGATTCAACAGCTTCGTTAACACCAAGGAACTGATGGTTTCTTGCCATAATTTTTGCCGTTGCACCACCAGAAGTATCAAAAAGGATAAAATTTTCAAATAAATCCATGAAGTTTTTCTTATTACAAATACCTCTCAACATGGTTTCCAGTTCCACTGACCCAGTATCATCTTCATGTAAACGTTTCCAATCATTGAAAAACTCGTATTTACTACCTAGGGTACCTACTTTGGATTCCAAGCCATTGGACAACATCACAAAGGCATTGAAATGAAATAGCTGGGGAATGGTATCTAAATAGTCAGTGTAATTGCAGGTGTAGGCATCCTGTACATCTACATTTTGCTTTTTCAACTCTATAAAAAGCAGTGGAATGCCATTCACAAAGCCAACAATATCGGTTCTGCGACGATATAAATCACCATGAATCTTCATCTCCTTTACAGCAAGAAAATGGTTCTTTTCAGGCTCAGAGAAATTAAACACCCGGACCAACCTATCCTCCTGATCGCCGTTAGCTTTCTTAACTTTTATAGGAATGCCATCTCGAAGCATTCCATATTTTTCGCGATTAATCTGCATTAAGCTACTAGAGGATGTATAAGCAAGAAGTGTTTTAATTGCAGAATCACAATACTCTTCAGTTAGCCAGTCGTTATTTTCAAACAGTGCCTTACGAAGGTACTTGGTAAGAACAATTTCTTTATAACTTTTACGCCCGAAGGTACCATTCACGCCGAGGACTTCCTTATTATAGGCAAACTGAACATCCCACTCTAATTCATCATGAAGTAGGTTTCCCGCACTATTTTGCACTAATATATTTTCAGAATACTCCCAGCTCATATGTACGCCTCCTTTACACCTCTATTTCACCGTTCATCAGTTTAGGAAGTAGAAAATCACGTGATTTTTGTAATAAAAATATTTTATCTATTAGAATCTGAATGACCTTAAAGTATATCTCGACAATACTTTCAAACTCTTCTGATATATTCTTAGTAGGAACTATAATTTTGCTTGCCTTTAGGTATTTAAAATGCCTAGCATAGTGATAGTTTGACAAATCAATGTTCAATAAACTGCAATATAGTAGATGCTGTGGCATTTCTTCGACCCCTGATACAATAAGCTGAGTACCATCTGCTCCTTTAGCGAATGGAAAATTTATTAATTTCAATATCCTAGTATGATCGCCAAAAACAATTACTGGAACTCCTAAATCAACAATAGTTTCTCTGTCATCTGTATACCCTGCGATAAACTCTCTACTTTGGTCAATTATTGGGATTTCTCCACTGTTGTTATATTCTGATTTCTTTACTTGCTTAGTACGTGGTGTCTTCGAGATTAAAGAGCCAACTTCTTTATACTCCCACCCCTCCGGCACACCATCTACTATCTTAGTGTTTTCATGGCCAGGGAATCGCAGTTTTACAAACCATTCTTTATACAATCGCATGGCCGCTTCTTCCAGCAACTTAATCTGCTTTTGATTATTTTCAATTAAATCATCATAAGCAGAAAGGATGTCTGCTATTCGTCGTTGAGTTGGCAGTGGTGGGATAGGTATTTCAATTTGACTGAAGTTTTTTATCGGTAATTGTGGCTGTGCACTTCCTGTAATATAGCTTTGCATTCTTACTCTTTGGTAATCGCTCTTTAATAGCTGATATAAATATCTCTGCTCAACTTTTCCTTGTATTGCTCTAAGAATTACCATGCCAGAATTTATTCTAACATTATCATAAGGTATCTTATCACTATAATAAGCAGTATTACCTATCGTCCCTCTCGAGGTAAAAACAATATCCCCGCGCATAAGTTTTCCTTTTCTCAGAATCTTGTCTTTCTCCTCAGTAATAAACAAGTTATTATAAAAATTAAAACCTTGTCGAGTTACATTTCCAGTATTCAGAAAAAGGCAGTACCCTTTATCACGAAATTCATTTTGTTTCGGGTAATTTTTTCCCCTATCTCCATCTATAATGTCAGCTATCTCCCCAATTTTTTGTAGTTTCCACTTCATATTCCCAGCTCCTCAAAATTCGCTGAAATTGTATCCATTAACTGGTTTGCCTCTGACTGTAATGTTAAGAGTTCCTTATGAATTTCAGTCATTCTTTCTTCAAAGTTTTCATCATCTTCTTCTACAGGAGCTACTCCCACATATGCGCCCGGAGTAAGGCTCCAGTTCTTTTCTTCTATTTCATCTATAGTTGCAACTTTACAAAGTCCCAGAACATCGGTATATGTGCCGTCTCCGAATTTTTCAGTGAGCCACTTTGCTTCTTTTATAACTGTGCGGCATGCTTTAATTTGAGATACTACTTCCTCAATGCGACTAGAAACAGATTTCTTGAAACGGTCCCAAGTTGTTGCGGTTTCATCGATGGTTTTAGCAAACTCCTTAGCTTCATCCTTCTCCAATCCATCACCATACTCACAAAGTGCTTTTAACGATGCATTAAGTTCTGTAGTATACTTTTTCAACAAATCATTCAGCGGTAACAGCTGGTTAATATCCTCTGAAATTATAATGATATCTGAAATCTGAACTCTCAATGGTTTAAGTTTCTCACCATAGCCATTCAACAATATCGACACACTTTCAAATTCAGCATCTAGTTCTCTACAATCATTGATAATTTGAGTCCTATAATCCTGTAATAGTTTTGTGTATTTCTCCGTCTCTCCACGATAGAGCCAGACAATGGCATTTAGGTTTTTCATCTGCCATTCACTCCACTCATTGAGTGTTCGATCCACTACGGTATAGTAATTACGTGAATCTATAAAAAGAACTTTATCCTTTAATTCTTCTTTCTTCCCCTTATCAAAGAACCACAGGGAGCAAGGTAATGAAACCTTGTAAAAAAAATTATTAGCCACTGACATTAAACAGTCTACATGCCCGGTCTGAATAAGCTGTTTTCTTATTTCTCGATCCTTATTGCCGCTATCTGTAGCAGAAGCAGCCATAACAAAGCCAGCTCGTCCGCTATCATTTAAATATGCATAGAAATATGAAATCCAAAGATAATTAGCGTTAGAGACTTCCTTTTTCTGATTTACCCCCGGCAGCCCAAAAGGTAAGCGTCCTGCATTCTGAGTAGATTCTGCTTTTACTTTATCTACATTAAATGGAGGATTAGCCATTACATAATCGCAGCTACCTTCCAGATTATGAGCATCATGATAGAAGCTGTTAGCCTCATCACCAGACTTGATTTTTGCATTCAGACCATGTACAGCCATATTCATGATACATAACTTAGCGTTAAACTCCACTTTTTCTTGTCCATAAAAAGTCATAACAGAATTAGCATTGATGCCTTCAGCATTAACAAAGTCACTGGAAGAAACAAACATCCCACCACTTCCACAGGCTGGATCCAATACTATCCCATGAGTTGGCTCAATTATATTTACAATCATCTTTACTAAAGATTTAGGTGTAAAGAAAACTCCATCATCCGAAGCGATAGCTGAAGCAAATTTATTTAAGAAATACTCATATATACGTCCAAGGATATCATCGTTGATTTCATTCAATGCACTATTGTTAAAAATACGCAACAATTCTTTCAACAAATCATTTCTAAAAGAAGTATATGTTTTAGGTAGTATTCCTTTCAATTGAGTACTCTCTGCCTCAATAAGCTCCATAGCTTCATTGACTGCTTTCCCACAATCAGCATCGTCTGGTAAATTGAGCAAATAATCATATCGTGCCTTCTCAGGTAAAAAGATAGCACTTTTCTGCTTAAAATCACTTGACTCAACAGGCAGTACACGACCATTTCGAACTGGACGGTCTTTTAGTATTTCTGCCTCTACATATTTAAACCGGCTATATGCATAACGCAAAAAGATTAAACCAAGAACCGGCATGCAATATTCTTGAGAACTTAATTTAGAACCTTGACGTAAGAGATCTGCTGATTCCCATAATTCTGATTCTAATTTTCTTATATTTATCATTAAACAAGCCTCCATTTGATTGATATTTCACAATAATAAATACTAATTCCGTTTGGTATCCATTTCCATGATATCACAGACGTCACATTCCAACGCTATACAGATTTTTTGTATTATTTCTGTACTAACATTTTCGTTTTTACCAAGCTTTGTTATCGTAGCAGAACTTATACCCGCAAGCTTCTGCAAGTCTTTCTTTTTCATATCTCTATCAATAAGAAGCTTCCATAGTTTTTTATAACTAATTGCCATTGTAATCACCTCTATGTATGTATAATTACATGATATCATTAGCATCATTATATTGCAAACATTTTCTTTAAGTTCGCATGATTTTTTATTTGTATTCAACAATTATTACTCTAAATCCTATATTGTCAGGTGTATAGAATGTTACATCCATCCCATCTACTCAACCCTGCTTATTTATCTATTCTGTCAACTCACCCCTATCTAATATCAGTCTCAAATTTCAATCAAAAAAACACCCTCGATATGTTTCCATGAACATACATCGAGGGTTTAAGTCGATTTGACAAATTTATTTTTATTTTATCAAACACAGTATTTTAGAGGCTTTGCGGACTTATATCTAAGACATACGCAAATAGCTTCAAAATGCAACAACCTATCTGGATTTATGTTTTATACTGATTCTTACTTTTTCTACTTCATTTTTTCTTTTTCTTAGTGGGATTGTGCTTGTTTATGCTATATCTAATATTAGTTGCGAATTACAACGTCTGTTTGAAGCTTAATATTGGTATGCCAGAAGTTATATTCATCTAGCTTTTGGTTTGCTTCATTATAAACAGGTTTTGTTCCGGTCGGGTCCTTAATAGTTACAATGAGGCAGAACTCTTGGCTTGGTACAGTACCTTCCATTTGAGACTTAACTTCGATGTGATCTCTGTAAAGACCTTTTATATACAGATACCAATTCTTGTCTTTCGTTAAGTACTTAAGCTGGTTACCATCAGTCATTTCAGATAAGTCGACTGCATACTTCTTTACAGGATAATACTTATCTCCATACTTAATCAGTAATCTTTCTTTCAGAGCAAATTCATCCGTATTGCTTCTCATTTTCTTCTTGCTGTAATAATCTTCAAGAAGCACATTCTGAGAACCATCTCGTCCTACTGGATTAAGAATATTTCTTTTGGATGTATCCCTATCCTTCTTAGCATCATATGTACCCATTTTAATATCTACATTAGATTGGCAATACTCTGCTCTCTGTGTCGAGTCAAGAATTGGGTTGTATACCAAAGTTACAATGATTTGTCCCGTAAAGTAATCTCCATCCACAAGACATTCAGGCATAGGAAAGTCCATTATATCAATGTACTCACCCTTTGCAATTTCATCACGCAAGATCAAGGTAACTTCGTGAGGTGAATTATATAAAATTTCTCTTACAGGCTGTGGTTTCCCGAATCCCACTTGATTTACTCTTTCAGTTACTGGAACTCTTAGATTTTCTGAATAACTTGCAGAATGGACAATCAAGGCCTTGATTAATAAGGGATCAAACTCTTCTTCCATTTCTTGATGTAAACCTGCCGCGAGTGATGCAATGCGAGGTGTAGAATAACTTGTACCCACTGATTGACAGATTGCACCATCCAATCCGAATGATCTCACCCCTGTTATAACCATCCTTCCTGAAGCATCTACACCAGCATTTCCGCCATAATGTACTATTTCTGGTTTAATGATGTAGGATGGTCCACGACCAATTCTTGTAAATGGTGATGGATTATCAACCTCAGCTAAATCTAGTGCGGATTTTTTATGTGCAATAGATCCTACCACTATAGACCTTACACTGTCAGCGCCTTGATGGATCTTCCCTTTTGGATGACCCATCTTAAAATTTTTACAGTTTCCCGCAGATTTACAGATTAAAACTCCATACTGATCCTGCAAAGCATCTAGTGCAACAGCAAAATCGGAGAAGCTATATTCATCCACTTCATTGATAATGCTAATTGACAGATTCCACACTTTCACATCTCTGTGATGGGCTTTGACAGCCTCTTGGATGTTTCGAATTAACTCATCTTCTTCGATGCCCTCCTTATCAGTATCTGGATAAACACAAGCATCCAGGACTTTAACACCTTCAGTACCTACCCACTTTTTTCCTTCCAAGTGATCACCATAGATGACTACTCCTGAAACAAAAGTTCCATGATCTTTTTTTACATAAGGTTCTGGATATGCAGTATATCGCTCTTCAACAAGCCATGGTTTCACATGTGGAATATCAGCTATTCCGTTATCTAAGATGCCCACTATCGCATACTTTTTTCCTTCTTTAGGAGTTAAAATGTTAATTGTTGCTTCATCGTTTTCCATATCAAGAGCAACTGTATATTTTGGCATAGGTTCGATGGAAAAAATAGCTTCAAAGATTTCATTTTTATTAAGAGTAGTCATATACTCATCAAGGTTAACACCCTTAACATTGTAGACTACATGGTTCGGTGTATAATTGGTTCTGATTACTTCGTGCCCTATTTGCTTCATTGATCTTTCAAAGTAGTTTCTAATTGCTGTATTTTGCTCGTAATTTTGAAAATCAATGAGTTTAACTTTATAGTCAACAGACTCAGCACTTTCGTTCTTGTCAATTATAGGTTCAAAATCAGATATGCTATCAATTGCAGATAATGCGTGGGCATATCGCTGAGTATTCTTTAAACGCTCAAGTATTTTATCTACTTCTCGAGAGTTATCTACTTTGATAATTAGCTCATCTTCATCCGCCAGTCCTAATACATTATTATCTGTGCCGGTCCTAAATAAGTTGCTTACTTCACGTCTATGGGTTTTTGCCGTTGCATCGTCAATAATTCTAGTCTTGAAAACAAATGGAATTAAAGAGTTATTCCTTTCCTTCTTTAACACTTTCGTCCTAAAGTCCTGAAATCTATCAACAAAAACTCTAGACTTAATCTGTAGTTCTTCTAGACTTAATATGAATTTAGGTGGATCTCCTCCTCCACCAGCTTCAACTCTCATATTGTCTACTTCTCTTTTAGCAAAAAACTTAATTGGTAATCTTTCATCAGCCATTTTTTACACCACCCCTTCTTTCACTCCGGAGAGTTCGCTACATCTCTCACCTTCCTAATCGAAAAACCATAGTTATCGCAGATTTCCTTTTGTGTCACCCCATATTGCAACAGGTATTTAATAAAATCATTCTCACTGATAATTTTATGGTTTCTATATAAATATACTTCTTGCAATATGTCCCAATTACGAGTCATATCCTTTTTGTTTATGATGGATTTCTTTATTGCGTTATTTACTACTGTTTTGACATCTGCATGGCTAATGCCATCTAAGGCGGCTGCCAACATTTCCAGTTTCTTTTCATTCTCCATCACATTACTTTTTGTATTCTTTGTATACAACTTGATCAACTGCATGATCTCTTCTTTATTAGGCTTCTCTAATGTAATAATCTTAGAGAACCTTCTCCAAACAGCTGGATCCAATAATTCATGATGATTGGTTGCTGCAATTAAAATACTGTTTTGACTAAAATCATCAATGTTTTGGAGTAAGCTGTTCACAACCCTTTTTAGTTCTCCTAGTTCATGCTTGTCATCCCTAAGTTTTGCTACAACATCAAATTCATCAAGGAATAAGATACAGTCCCTTTTCGAAGCATAGTCGAAAA
This sequence comes from Pelotomaculum sp., assembly GCA_018435055.1. GTDB lineage: Bacteria > Bacillota > Desulfotomaculia > Desulfotomaculales > Pelotomaculaceae > Syntrophopropionicum. Next base: position 12,420 of record JAHDOA010000012.1, read on the forward strand.
TTCTCCTGATGTTCTTTGCTGTGCTTCCTAAGAGTGATGAGACCAGACCATCAAGTCTAACGGTCACAAGTGGTAACCTCGTCTTATATGCGATAAATCTTGCTACCGTTGTTTTCCCACACCCGGGCGGGCCATACAATAGCAATGAGCTAACCATCTCAATTCCAGCTCGTAAAATCTCATCCCTCTGCCAATAGCTTTTAATAAATTCATCGATCTCATCATTAACATAATGCTTCAATATTGGTATCTCAAATGATTTATCCGGGATAAAGATATCAACCATCTCCATACGGCTTTCAAAATCCACTGGCTTAGTAGAAAAATCATCTAAGGAGGCCATTCTAGTTTTTTTATTCACTAATAGAGAGCGTATTTTCTTGGCTAGTAAATCATCACCAGATTTCTCCATGTTCTCTGCTAGAACTTGAGCATAATTATATACCTTCTCTTTATCACCAATCATTCCACCTTCAATTATTTTCACAATCTCTGTGTACATTTTTCATTCCTCCAGACATACATATTCTAACCTATTGTCGTTCTCTTTGTCAATGTATTTGTTATTATTATATGCATTTCCGTTATTTATAGTCCGTTTTATGTTGTTTTAACTCCGTTATTTGTAATTTAGACTTGGTTTCGTTGCTTTTTCAGGAGTCAGTCTTTCCTCAAAATAAAAACAACCAAGAAACCTTTTTCAATAAAAGCTTCCTGGTTGATCCATTTACACGCTTAGATTGATGTGTATAGCTGATATCTATTCATAACATCTTCTGGTATGGTAAATTTCAGTTTTTCTTTTTCATCAAGGTGTTTCAGCTAGCCTAAAAAGTCAGAAAGCTGATGGTATTGCCTGACCGGAGATTGCTGGATATAATGACCATATCTTAAGAAAGGAAAGACGCCTCTGTTAATGTGCAACTGCGGTCACAGGAGCACCAGAAGCGTCACCAAAAGGTATGGTAATTGTATCAAACTATAGAATACTTGAAAAGCCTGAAAAAGGAGTTTTTTGTTAGGAGCGAGGAGCAGAGTCTTTGTCCATGTTGTAATGGTCATTTAAAGGTAGTTGGTAGCCGGGAAAGAACATGTATCACTGGGTTGGGAGAAAAGAAGGTTTTAATAATTAGGCGGCTGGGCTGTACCCAATGCAGAAAAATCCATCATGAACTCCCGGACAAACTGGTACCCTACAAACGTCATGTGAGGGAGAGTATTGAAGCGATATTGAATGAAGACCCAGCTGCCAGTGTCAGTGCCGACCAAAGCACCTTGGAAAGGTGGAAAAGATGGTTTAATGATATGTTTGATTACTTCCAAGGATGTTTAAAGTCAATCGCTATTCGATCTGGTCAAGAAAATGTGGAAGATAAATCCGGTCTTCCCAAGTCCAAGCTCCAAAGGATATGGCAGTATGTAGGTAATGCCCCGGGATGGCTGGCAAGAATTGTCCGGCCCATAGTAAACACAAATTTATGGGTACATACCCGTTCTGCATTTTGCCAATAAATACATAGCAGTAAAATCATGCTGAAACCTTAAAAAGGAGAGGATCAGCATGAAAGATCAGAAGAAGGCAGAAGAGATGGCAGTGCAGCGTGTGCAATTGTTATCTCCACTCCTGGATGATGGAATCGATGCAGCTCAGGCCAAGCTGATTAAAAAGAGGATATGCGAAGAAACTGGAATATCCGAACGTACATTGCGCAGATATCTGGCTCAGTACAAGAATAGCGGCTTCAGCGGACTTAAACCCAAAGGCAAAGAGCGAAGGACAAGCGAGGCTATTCCCAGTAACATTTTGGAACAAGCCATACTCTTGCGCCGCCAAGTGCCAGGTCGCAGCATCGCCCAGATTATTCAGATACTAGAGTGGGAGGGACTGGTCCAGCCCGGGCAGATCAAGCGCAGTACCCTACAGGAGAAGCTCAGTGAACGAGGTTACAGCGCCCGGCACATGCGAATGTATGCCGAAACCGGAGTAGCCGCCAGACGGTACCAGAAGAAATATCGCAACCAGCTCTGGCATTCAGATATTAAATATGGTCCCTATTTACCCATAGGCCAGGGTGGAAAGAAGAAACAGGTATATCTAGTACTCTTTGTAGATGATGCTACTCGATTTATTTTGCACGGCCAGTTTTATCCCGTGTTGGATCAGGTTATCGTTGAAGATTGCTTTAGGCAGGCCATATTAAAATACGGAGTACCGGAAAAAGTATACTTTGATAATGGGAAGCAGTACCGGAACAAATGGATGAATAGAGCCTGTGCCAAAATGGGGATTAGACTGCTGTTTGCTAGGCCTTATTCGCCAGAATCCACCGGCAAGCCTGAAAGGATCAATCGAATCGTGGATTCCTTTTTAGCCGAAGCTGCACTGGAGAAACCCCAGGATTTAGATAAATTAAACCAGTTGTTCTGGGTATGGTTAGAAGAGTGCTACCAGCGCAAACCCCATTCGGGTTTACCTGATAATATTTGCCCCGAGACAGCTTATCGCAGTGATAGAAAGGCCTTGAATTTTTAGATCCTGACATAATCGCTAATGCTTTTCTCCACTGTGAAGAAAGAAAAGTAGATAAGGCCGGCTGTATCAGTTTCGCTGGCAAGAAATACGAAGTAGGATTAAATTTCATAGGCTGCAAGGTAGACGTTATTTATGATCCTGCTGATATTAGTGAACTGACCATTGAATATGAGGGACACCAGCCTTTTCAGGTCAAGGAACTGATTATTGGGGAGCGAAGCGCAAAAAGGCCTAAACTACCTGAACATATGCAGAAAGTTACGGCTGATTCTTCAAGATTGCTGAAAGCAGCGGCCAAGAAGAATCAAGAGAGAAAAGAATCTCATCTTCCCGTCGTTTCCTACCGAAGTGTATGGAAGGAGGACGGCAAAGATGTTTGAGGAATATTACCAACTATCTAAAACCCCGTTTTCACGAGATATTCCTACTGAAAGTTTGTATCAGTCTCACATGTTAGAGGAAATCTTGGGAAGGCTGGAGTACGCAGCCAAACGGCAGCTATTTGCGGTAGTTACAGGTGACAGCGGAACAGGAAAAACCACCACCATACGCAGATTTAAAGATATTTTAGATGAATCAAAATTTATGGTAATGTACTTAGCCGATTCCAAATTGACCCCGAGGCATTTTTACAAAGGGCTATTAGAACAGTTAGGCTGTGAAGCCAAATTTTATCGCGGTGACGCTAAAAGGCAGTTACACCGTGAAATTGAGCTTTTACAGGGTATACATCAGATGCAGCCAGTAGTCATTGTAGATGAAGCCCACCTTTTAGATAAAGAGATGCTGGAAGAAGTGCGATTTTTGCTCAATTTCAAGATGGATGCCCAGAGTCCTATGGCTTTGATTTTGGTTGGCCAGAGTGAATTATGGGATAGATTAAGACTTCAATCCTATGCCGCCATCCGGCAGCGGATTGATCTACAATGTAAATTACCTCACTTAGATCGTGCCCAGGTGGGTGAATATGTGAAAAGTCACCTGGCTTATGCTGGTGCCGAACATGATATTTTCTCGGACAGCGCGATAGATGAAATATTTAAAATCTCCAGTGGTACGGCCCGGATAGTCAACAAGGTCTGTACTCATTGTTTGCTTTATGGAGCCCAGAACAATCGAAGAATTATTGATGACCACATGGTTAAGCTGGTAGTTCAGGGAGAGTTGAGTTAATTCTCCCTTCCCCCCAAAGGGGAGTCATATCATGGTCAGTACTTCCGTCAACTTAAGGACAACATATGCCGTCTATTGCCGGACATCATGGGTTAGCAGTAACATCAAGGCTTTATCACCTGTTTCCTAAAATAACTGTAGAAAACTTCTTTTCTCTCACACATAAATTTACCTAATACAGAATTGCTCTTCGATCCCTAGCAAAACTCTAGTAGTCTTTACCTTCAACAAACTCTCTCTTAATTCTTTCATCAAATCCTATAAATTGGGGATTATGATGGTATTGGTATCCCTGACATTTCCTTCTTCCCCTAAGCTCCATATATCCATTTCAGCCATTCTCATTAAAAATTCTGCCCGTAATAATAAAACACTCTCCAAAAAGACTTTAGTACATCTGTATCTTTTTTAGGTATTACTCAAAATAAGTGAGTAAAAATCTCCTATAAGTCATCTGATTCGCTCTATCAATATATCGAAGACTGTTAAAATTAAATCTTTGGCTTTGATTGATTTCACTGTAAGGAATTATTCTCGAATATTTAGAAATTAATATAAATCCGTTGAAACAGTCTATAATTTTTCGGATATCCAGTTCACATATCAAAGCAGTATATACATTTCTCTTTTCACAAAAATCCAAATTAGTGTACGCACCATTCAGTTAGGTATTATATACATCCATCCTATCTCCTCAACCTTATAAGATATATCTACTCTGTCAACTCAACCTTACCCATATTCTAGCTCAAATTTTGCACAAAAATATACCCTCGATATGTTTCCATGTACCCATATCGAGGGTTTAAAACGAGTAGACAAATTTACTTTCATTTTACGAAACCCAGTATTTTCAATGCTTTCCGAGCTTTATTTTCTAGACATCAGACATACAGTCTCAACATGGCTGGAGAGGACAGAATGAATGTCATTTGAGTACGTCCGTTCTCGGAAACATATCCACTTCGCTTTTGGCACTATCGGTATACGGGAACATATCCAATCTCTCTCTGGAATGTATACCATACTTTTAAAAGGCAGAATAGCATTTTAACTTATGCTACCCTACCTATAACTAAACATTTACAGTTGCATGTGGCCTATTGTTTTTAGCCGTTAAATATTTTATAACTATTAAATAGCGATACAAATTGTTCGAAACTAATATTGTTTATATCATATATTCTCGCATGTTTTAAAGCTTTATTAAATTGATTTTTTGTAAACAGTTTTTCATACTCTTTGTTAACCCATTTCATTACAAAAGTTTCATATTTTTTTCTCTCTTTAAATGCCATTTTTGCTGGCTTTCTTTTTAATACAATTAATGCGCTATCCACTTTAGGTTTTGGATGGAAATAATACCTAGGAATTTTTGCTAATATAGAAATATCTACCTCTGCCATTAACAGCAATGCTAGTGATCTGTTTGTATCTAATAACCTTTTAGCAAAACCATATTCCACTATTAAATAACTTATTGTGGCTGAACTTTCAAAAACAATTTTTCGAATTATATTTGTGCTTATGTTGTAAGGTATGCTGCCAAATATTTTATATGGATTGTGGCTAGGAAATGTAAATTTCAGTATATCATCATTTACTATTTGATAGTTAGGATAATTTAAGAGCTTATTACGAGTTACCTCACATAATTTAGAATCAATTTCTATCGCCGTAACAAAATTACATCTCTTTACCAATTCAGCAGTAAAATGACCTTTCCCTGCACCTATTTCAAAGATGTTATCTTTTTCATCTAAACTTATGCAATTCATTATTTTTTCTATGTGATATTTTGAAGTAATAAAATTTTGACTATCTTTTATATTTACTTTGTTCATTATAACCTCTTGTATGATCATTTCAGAAGCTAAATGACCACATTTTCCTTTCTTTTTACATCGTTTATATCGTGGTTTAATACATTCAGATACTGTGGACTTTTGATCACTACCTGTAGCCTTGACTACTCTAAGGAGTGTATTGCCGCTACCTTTATCTGAATTGTTTATAGCTGGATGTTGCTGTAGGCTTTCTGCTTATGAGTACTTATTTCCATCAAGTCTACGATGATAATCGCTGGTGGATATCACGGTATCAGACTTTAGAAAGGGAGGAACAACCTCATGATTTACGTAGGCATTGATATTGCCAAACTCAACCATTTCGCTTCAGCCATTTCTTCTGATGGCGAAATACTCATCGAGCCGTTTCAATTCTCGAATGACGGTGATGGCTTCCAAATGCTGGTCTCCAAGCTCGATTCCTTCGACAAGGGCAGCATCATCATCGGTCTTGAATCAACGGCACACTACGGCGACAACCTCATCCGATATCTTGTCGCTTCGCTTTACAAAGTGTGTGTTATCAACCCTATTCAGACTTCTACCTTGCGAAAGAACAATATTCGCAAGACAAAGACTGACAAAGTCGACACTTTAATCATCTGTAAGGCTCTTCATAAACCGAGAATAGTATTCTTCTTCAATGAGTTCTTTAGGTGCCTGAATGCGATAATTATCTGGATACTTTTCTGAAGGCCATTCCCATACATACTCCAAAATTCCAGAAAAATCTCCAATACGAACGGCGCATAAGTTCGGTGATCCAATAAGGACTGAAAACTTGATGTTCTCATTATCAAGCCTACGACAGAATTCTTCACACTTTTTTATTTCGCCCAAGCTCAACGGTTTGCCCTTGATTTCAAACCACCTATTTAAGTTTGGAATATAAAAGTCCGGAAGATATCTGGTTCCATCCATTTCGAATCCTTCGATTTCATATTCGTAAGTTAGACCGACTGCATTGAAAAAGACTGCCCAGCGAGCTTCAAGTCGACTACGAAATCGGTGTCCGTCATATTCTGTTTCAATTGCTTTTATATCGTTACTCACGGACGAATAAGCCTCCTTCTTCAAATGCAACACCATTACCATTATTCATGTCTTACAAGAACTCTCTTAGTGTCCTTGTATTTTTCACGCAATGATGGGATGTTGATATCAGTACCTAATACTTCACGAACGACGCCCCATAGACCATCTTTTTCATCCGGGAAGCTATCCATATACTGGTTAAACGGGAGTTCCATCACAAACTTTGCCTGATCCTCGATGCCTCTGCCCGGAACACCATAATCCAATATAGGAGGCAACCCTGTTTTGATGTCTTTACCAAAAACAATAACTCCTGATGCCGGTGCGCCTCCAAGCAAGGTCATGCTTATCGCAAGATCAATCATTTTATCATCAAGGCTAATCCATGAGTGATCAAAGTACAAACCTTGCCCAAGAACCTCACCTATGCACAGATCCGGTGTATATCCAATTTCGGTTAGGCAGACATATAATGCCGCGCATGTGGCGTGGCAAGCACCCCACCATTGTTTCCTCTCCATATACCGATACATGCTCGACAGCACATCTCCGATGTCTTCTTTGTATCCCCTCTCCCTAACAGCTTCTCTTATGCGGTCAGGAATACTCATTGTTTCCTTTCGGAGACAGCAATTCTTATATTTCTTTCCGCTTCCACATGGACACGGATCATTTCTTCCTATTTTCATCATGCGCCCCTTCTTTATTGTTTTATAAACGGCACAATCACATCGTAGAACCTCTTCGTCCAATCAGCGTGGAAGTTAGCCATCTGGAGCCAATCGGTCTCATTCTCGATGCTGACGTTATTCAGCTGAATGAAGACCTTAGAGGATTTGATGTCGTCGCCACGGTTCCACTGGAGCATCGTGCCCAGCGCAGATTCTATTTCTGCTTTATGTGTATACAGGCTATCGAAGGCAGCCTTGTTTTCTTGCTTATTGCCTCTACCAAATACGACCTCTGCCCGCGCTGCATCAAAGTTTGCTACGCAGCAAAGATAGAAGCCACCTATACCAAAGAAGCCATTGATCCAGTTATCCCTTGACGGATTAACATTAGAGAAGGAACCGTCCTCGCCGTGCGCCTTCTGGATAATCGGAAGCGCGTATGTCCAGTATTTTCTCCGGAGCTCATATCGGCTGCCCGGCTCGTCCTCATTGGCCTCGTTTTCATCACGCAGGTAAAATACCAAATCTGCCGGATCTTCATCGTACAATTTGAAGAGACGACTCAGAACAGATAGCTTGCTCTGCGTGCTTGTGTTTGTCCAAACATAGATGCCATCGCCAATCTCAAGCGACTTCGTGAATGCATCCTGATTTGTATTGAAGTGGAGAGCTATGTTCTCCTCCTCCGACATGGCCAGCTTAGTGATAATGGCCTTATCCTCGGCATACAGAATCTGAATAACCTTCTGGAACATCTCAACCCAGCTCGTTACCGGCTGCTCAGTGTTCTTAAAGGTAAACTTCGCAATTAGTCGTCCGGTCAGCTCACCCTCATCCTCAAGCGTATAAGTGTCAAGCTGCTTTTCTTCCGGTTTGTAATCTGTGACAGGTGCTGCCCAGATTGACAGAGCCCGACCCATGAGATATTCGCTGCGCTCCTCCAGCTCCGCCAGTGTCCACTTATCCTTCTTGGCAATCCAAGTATTCATGCGAATACCACTGTCATCGAAACCGTTCTGCATGGTTTTCTTTTCAGTGAAAGAGCTATTGCTGTATTTCGAGTTATAGGCCGTCAGCGTAAGATTTGCCATGCGATGCAACCACAGCTCATGTATCTGCTCATAGTCATCGCCCAGTTCCTTCTGCCATACTGGCGTTAGATGCTGAGGCATAATGTGCTCAATCGAATAGGTGCCGTCGTCACAGTGACGGTATACATCCTTATCCTCCGAAGTGCCGAAGTTCTCGAAGCGCTCAAGAATGTAAATCTTATTCTTGCTGTTCATCAGATAAACTGGACGTTCCTCAAATGCCGCCTTAAACTCCACATCGTCCGGGAAGCGGGCACGCTCTTTCTTGGAAAGAAGTGCATACTTGAGCTTCTCGACATAGTTATCCTCGGTACCGTCGTATCGTATGATCTCTCGGTGCAGCATGAGGAAGATTTTATTCAGAGCATTTGTCGGCAGGTCACACATCGTCCTGCGGAACAGGTAATTCTCTGTCGTCAGGAAAATCTCAGTGACCTGTGCCAACGTCAGTTTGTTTTCGTTATATAGGCGCAGCACTTCGAGGAAATACGGCCTTGTTACCGTAGTCTCCAGACGATTCAGTCGGTCAATACAAGCGTCAAGGGCGGCACTGCCGGAATTACCATCAAGGAGAATCTGGTACCGCTTTGCATAGGCCAACATCTCGGCAAGGAGTGGTTCCGTTTCGATTTTTCCAAGCTCCACAAAGTCCTTAAAATTGATGTAGATCTTCTTCTGCTGCGGGATGGCCTGCTGCTTCACACTCAGGTAATCCCGGATAAAGGCGCTTACATCATACTTCGTGCAGACCTCGATCTTATTCCAGTATTTCTCGTAATAATCCTCCTGCTCCTTAGAAGGCAAGCCCATCAATATGAAGTTTCTGATCTTATCACCTTCACTGAGGTCAAGACCGGTCGAGTTCAGGCTCTCAAAAATGAGTTGCGGATTGTCGTCCATATCCAGCCGGATGTTTATAATCTCCAGACAGCAGATCGCATCGTAAAGCTGATCGATAGTGATTTCCTGTTTCTGAATGCGGTCATAAAAATAATCGTAGTTCACAGTCAAATTGGACTCGCGGATATGCTCCGTCGGATCAGAGAACAGCTTACCGAAAGCCGTCTGGTCATTCTTTACCGGTTTGAGCTTGATACGGGTATCCTCCGGCTTCCACTTGTCCACGAGGTATTCCTCGAAAATTCGCTGCTTCAGATTAGAGGTCTCCGGCACAATGACACCCTTATCAATCAAGTTATACATGGCAAGGAACAACAGCGATACTGTAGTAAGGCGCTGCTGGCCATCGATGATCAGGAACTCCTCATTATGCCCATCCGGATTATAGACGGAAACAAGACTCCCGAAAAAGTGACTCTTCCGGTGTCCTTTGATGATCTTTACGAGGTCATCATACAGCTGCTTGCAGTTCTCGGTCTTCCAGTCATAATTTCTCTGGTACACCGGGATGACAAACCGCTTGTCGGAGCCCTCCATATATTTAACGAATTTGCATTCCGAACCCTTCATATGTTGTTAGTCCTCCTTCTTAGCTCCGTATGGCGCTGGATCTTCAGCCACCATTGAAACCGGAGGCTCATAATCAAATGAATACACTTTTTCTGCGTCGGACTTAGGTGTTGTTGGCTTCTGATATGTTGCATTGAAAATCAAATCCAGTAACCAGTCCCTGAAGGACTGATTCCGGCGACTCCGGGTATCACCCTGATAAGCAGTATAAAGTTCCATTCCACTGGACATATTACGGAGGATTGCCTCCCATGTAGCGCGTTCACTCTCATCGCGAGCATTCTGAATATCCGAGAACTGCATTGCATTCTGATAACGCTCGTCCTTCTTGACCTCTTCGGCGATTTCCTGAATTTGCTTCTTGATTTTGTCTTCATCTGTCCAGTCGCAGTTTCCCCACACATCATGGAACGATTCGAGGATATGAGTAAGCGTATCCAATTCAGGTACTGGAATGCCTATATCCGTCTGAACCGGCACAGGCTTCACCTCTGCATCCTCATTGGCCAGCGAGATTGACATGGTCTGCTGGGCAACAACTCGATAGCTATCAAGATCGACGCTTTCGATGATTTTCTTATAATCGTCATTTTCGTCTCCCACTTTCGGGAGTTTTGGCACGAGAAGTGTCAGGAAAATAGACAGTTTCTCCCAGTCCGGAGAACCATACGGTAATATGGACGACAGGAAATTATAAGTACGCACAAATCCCTTTGCACTCTTCTTGAACTCTACCTTGTCGTCATATTCTAAAGCCTTAAACAGCTCGACACACCTATCGATGATCGGATCAAGCTGTTCCCGATCTGCATTATTCAAGTAGAGCTCAACAAACGTGTTCACATCGTCATCGGAATAGACCTGCATGGGCTCCATGTTGTCAATCAGATCATTTAGTTTGTTTGCATCTGTCTCGCCGGAAAGAACCGTGGTCTTATAGTATCGCTCAAAGGATTTCTGAATATCAGCAGGATTGTTGATGAAGTCCAAAACAAAGGTATCTGTCTTGTACGGTGCACAACGATTCAAGCGCGAGAGCGTCTGTACTGCCTTAATGTCAAACAGTTTCTTATCCACATACATCGTCTGTAAAAGAGGCTCATCATATCCGGTCTGGAATTTGTCCGCTACGACCAGAATACGATATGGATCTTTACGGAATTCCTTCTCAATCTTGGCACTTGGAAATCCATTGATCTTTGCCTCGGTATATGTTTCACCATTATAGCGAGCTTCACCTGAGAAAGCGATCATCGGCTTGTACTGGCTTTTGCGCTCTTCCAGCTCTTTCTTGATAGCAAAGTAGTATTCAATCGCTCTTTGAATTTGATGGGTGACTACCATTGCACGAGCCTTGCCCTTAATCTTCATCCGGACATTATTATAAAAATGCTCAACAATGATACCGGCCTTTTCCTCTATAGCATGAGGATCGCTTTCCACATAAGAACGCAGGATTTTATTTGCTCTCTTCTTATCGAAGAGCGGATCATCATTGACGGTCTTAATCAGGTGGTAGTAACTCTGATAAGGCGTATAGTATTTCAGGACATCAAGGATAAACTTCTCCTCGATTGCCTGCTTCATCGTATACACATCGTGTGGCTTAGCCCTTTTCGTTCCGTCCTCATTTAAGATCGGATTGCCGTTTTCATCAGTTATGATTTCACCAAACATTTCAAGGGTCTTATTTTTCGGTGTGGCCGTGAACGCAAAATAGCTTGCGTTCTGAGCCATTTTCTTGCCCTCGATGATTGTGTTGATCTTGTCCTCAAAATCGTCATCATCGGTATAAACATTGCCTGAAATAACAATGTTCATCTTTGCAGCGAGACTGCCGTTCTGGCTCGAATGCGCTTCGTCGATAATGATCGCGAAGGTGCGATTCTTATATGCTGTAGAAATATCGTTCAAGATGAACTGGAACTTGTGCACTATGGTAATGATGATCTTCTTACCCTCATCCAAAAGGGTATGCAAATCGGACGCAGACTTTGCCCAGCCTACTGTAGAGGAAACCTGCGTGAATTGCTTTATCGTATTTTTGATCTGCTTATCGAGGTTGATACGGTCGGTAACCACAATAACAGTATCAAAGATATTCTTACCGCCGTTTTGAAGCGTGACAAGCTGATGGGCGAGCCAAGCTATTGAATTCGACTTGCCACTGCCCGCGCTATGTTGAATAAGGTAACGCTGCCCGGCACCTTCCTTCTTGGCGCGGTCGAGAAGCATCGTTACAGCCTTCAGCTGATGGTACCTTGGGAATATTTGTTTATACGAAGTCTTCCCTGTATCCTCGTCCTTATCCGCAACAATCTGTACATAGTTTTCCAGAATCTTAGAGAACTCACTCTTCGTCAGTATATCTTTCCAAAGGTAATCCGTCTTGATTCCACTCGGATTTGGAGGATTACCTGCGCCATCCTCAAAACCTTTGTTGAATGGCATGAAATATGAGTCGTCCTTCTTCAGTTCGGTACACATCATGATTTCGTTATCATCAACAGCGAAATGCACAATGCAGCGCTTAAAGCTGAACAACTTCTCCGCAGGGTCTCTATCCGTTTTATACTGCTTGACCGCATCAGCAGTATTCTGCAGAGTGAACTGGTTCTTCAGCTCCATTGTGATAATCGGAAGGCCATTCAGGAAAATGCAGAGGTCAAGCGCAAGGCGGCCATATTCCTTGGAATACTGCAGCTGACGAGTCACGCTAAAAATGTTCTCGTCATATAGCTCTTGCGCACGCTGGTTTCCCTTGCTCGGCAACACCTGATAGAACTCCAGTGTCTTATTCTTATATTTAAAACCTTTTCTGAGTATCTCAATAACACCTTGGTCAGAAAGCTTCCGACTGAGCCTCTCCAGAAACTTCTTCTTTTCTGCCGGTGTATCGAGTATACGCAGCTCCGCTAAATCTCGTGGCTGTGTGCTTTGCAAATAGCGAAACAAACGCTCCTCATCAATCGCATACTCCTGATTGTAGTCAGCATTTGTCCCTTGCTCATAACCGTTTTCGTTAACAAGCCAGTTAACGATGAGAGTCTCGAAGCCATTTTCCTTGGTGTTACTTGGCATTATTCATCGACCTCCTCGTCTTCATTTTCTGCATCCTCTGAATCTTCATCCAATATTTCGTCCGCCATATCTTCATATGTAGGTATTGAAATACCTCTAACATCTACTTTACCTGTGACCACGTCAAAAATTGTACGTGTTTTCAGCTCCTGAATTAAAGAAATTTCTTTTTTAACATTTTCAATAGCATCATCAATTCGCTTGCAGATATTATCCAAATAATCGGCGATCGCTATCTGTTCATCCATCGGGACAACCGGCAGATCAATTTTTGCAAAATTCGCATACCGAAGTGCCTGTCCATCTCTCACAAGATCAGAAGTCCCTCGCAAAGCTTTGATGTATTCCGGAGATTTCAAAAACCATTTGAAGAACCTGTCATATACATACTCGTGATTTGGAATCAGCATTACATAGGCAGAACTGATTTTTCCACTATAATCACTGTACTCAATACCACCTTGAAAACTTCGCATACTAATGACAAAATCGCCCTTTTCGACACGCTTAAGAATATCTTCACCCGTAAATACAACGGTCACTCGGCGGCCTTCTTGCTCCATAAACCATTTTTGTGGAACGACTCCGTATTTTTGAGATGCTGTTAATTGTTCATCTTCCGGTTTAGCCTTCTCTTTTCTCAGAAAGAACAATCTCTTGCTTGGAAGCATATCCCAATCTTCTGGGATTTCATTTAACCATGTTGAACCGCTCTTTTTAAGAATGCTCCCCTTTATTCCTTTTGTAACAGCTGTGTTAATCGCAATAACTCTGAGTTCCTTGAGCTTCCTGATTTCCTGATTTTTTGCGTGGATAACACGGTTCATCTCCGCAGTTTTCCAGTCAAGAAATCTAACGATTTGATCTTGTTCATCAATGGGAGGGAAGACTACCTGATAATTTACAAGATCCGCAGCGGATAGAGTTTGGCGCACCCCCGCTCCAAGGCCATTAAAAATATTTCTTTTATACCAATCGAAGTACTGATAATAAAAATAGCGCAAATTCAGCTTCGTTCTCGGTCTGAGCCTAATGTATGCAGAGCTCATTATTCCACGTTCCCAAACTATGCCAACACGGCTGGTTGAAATGTTCTCTAAATCGATGAGCTTAAACACAAGCTCATCCTTATCGAACAATTGGTATGTGGCATAATCTGCTGGCGCAAGACCGATGGGATGATCCACATCATTTCTAATAACGCCCCGAAGCGTTAATGAAAGGACGTTCGTTTCTTTCCCATCCTTGTTGATCTCTTTAGGGTTATCAAAATACCGTTTTGCTTTATCACAATCCCAATGTGATGGCATCTCTGCGTTCCATCTTATACCTGTTGGGACGTAGCCCTCGTATGTTTTCATCATTCGAAATCCTCCATTATTCCGGCAAGAACTCCGTCTGATTCCTTCTCAAGTGCCTTTAAATCTTTGATAATATCTTCTACAGGCCTTAATTCCACGGGCTTGTAAAAATACTTCGTAAAGCTAAGTTCATATCCGATAGAGGCCGATTTTTCATCGATCCACGCATCAGGTATATATGGCTTTATCTCTTTCTCCAAGAAGCCTTTTATTCCGCCATCATAAAGCATCGGTATCTGCTCGCTGTCTTTGAGGTTCTTATCAGGCTCCATGTTGCCCTTGGAATCAAGAACCGGCTCTGCGTCCTCAGAAATGTAAGTCAAGTAATCTCTTAACAGTTTCTTCCGTTTTGCCGTTAGCTTAATGCCTTCATCCTTTGCAATAGCCTCGATTCTATCCATAAAAGAATTGAAACTATTTCCAACGTTGTCCTTCTCTTCATCCAGATATCTTCTGACAACCTTCACAAGGTCATCATCTTTCCCCTCTATCAATAGCATATCGAGTTTTTCTTCTTTCAAGTCAACTTTTAATCTTAAAGGCCGCTGAACATCCACAGCATAATAACCAAACTCTTCATTCGGAAAAACCATACTGAATTTTGGATCTGCATCTCTGTAGGCAAGATAGAGTTCGACAATTCTTCGCCGAATTTCCGGGGTGATTTCGCTATTTTTCTCACCAATGTTTTTCTTAAGCAGCGACTTCATTGACGTCGCGTCGATAAGCTGAACCGTCCCTTTTCGTTTCTCGTCTTTTTTATTTGTGAGAATCCACAAAAAGGTTCCAATGTCCGTGTTATAAAACATCTTTTCTGGCAATGCGACAATAGCTTCCAGCAGGTCATTTTCAATAATGTATCTGCGTAGATTGCTCGCGCCGCTTCCCGCGTTACCATTAAAGAGGGATGAGCTATTGTGTACCTCTATAATTCGACTTCCAAGTGAGGTCTTCTGTTTCATCTTGCTAATGTTGTTTGCAAGGAACAGCATCTGAGGATCACCAATATCAGGCAGCAAGGTATACTCCGGGTTACCATCATAGTCAATAATAAAACGCGGATCGGTAATCTCGTCTTTCTTAATATCTCCCCACGCCTTAAGTTCTGCCTTCCACGAGGTACCGAAGGGCGGATTTGAAAGCATGAAGTCAAACTCATCCTTCGGGAAGCCATCGTTAGAGATGGTGGAGCCGAAAAAGATATTATTGACCTGCGTGCCCTCGCCCTTAAGCAGCATATCCGCACAGGCGATGGCATATGTTTCGTCAAAGTTCTCCTGACCGAAAAGATTGATGGAGACCTTCTTGCCACGACGCTCAGCGAGATTCTGAATACAGGACTCGCCGACAGTGAGCATGCCTCCCGTGCCACACGCTCCGTCATAAATTCTATATGTGGTGCTCTGAATCTTATCCTGAATCGGGATAAAGGCAAGGTCGGCCATGAGCTCGATAATGTCACGCGGCGTAAAGTGGCGTCCGGCGTCTGTCACATTTGTCTGCTCATTGAACATACGGATAACCTCTTCAAACAGGGTACCCATTGTATGATTATCAAGTGCCTCCAATTTTTCAGAGCCGTCCTCATTTAGAACAGGCTTATTGCTGAGGTTGATGCTCGGATCGACAAATTTCTCGATAAGCAATCCAAGCCTATCCTGCTCGGAAAGGCGCGGAATCTGATCCCGGAAATGAAACTTATTAATGATCTCCTGTACATTTTTGGAAAAACCATCGAGGTAGTCGATGAAGTCCTTCCGGAGCTGCTGTTGATTCGTTCTGGACTTCAAGTCACGCAGCGTGAAGTCAGACTTGTTCACAAAGGCCTGTCCAGCTATTCCGCAGAGCGCGGGATCAATATCGACAGTGACTCCGTCCTTCTCGAATTTCTTCTTTGCCGCTACCACTTCATCGTGCTTCAGCTCCAAGACCGCATCAAAACGGCGGATGACCAGCATCGGAAGAATGACCTTCCTGTAGTCGCCCACATCATATACATCTACAAGGCAATCGTTAGCGATTCCCCAGATAAAGGATTTCAATGCGTTATACGTTGACTGATTCATATTTAAAAAACTCCTTGTCTGTTTATTGTCTTTGCCATTCATTTATTCCACATCCTTCGAATCATCGGGCACCATTTCCATGATGTCTCCGACATCACAGTTCAGGGCAGCACAAATCTTCGACAGGATTTCAGTACTGACGTTTTCATCCTTGCCAAGTTTCGCAAGTGTTGTTGTGCTGATCCCGCTGGCAGCTCTTAAGTCCTTTTTCTTCATATTTTTATCAATTAGTAATTTCCATAATTTCTTATAGCTGACTGCCATGTATTCTCCTCCTAACCATTAGAGTCCTATCGGCAAAAGACGCTTTATAAATTATAACACATCAGGCGAGAGATTTCAACCTGATTTCAGATTAAAAATTTGCATTTACGCATTAAATATCTCGCGTACCGCAATAAAAATACTTCCACTTCTTAGACGGTCGAACGCGGAAGGTCTGGGAAATAGCCCATGTTCACTGTACTACTGTAGATTTCCTCGCCTGCTTTTTGCTAAGGGCATGTGCCACCGTTTAAAGAAAATTTACATTTGAGCCCTTGACTTCGTTGAAGCAACTGTGTATACTTAGTATAGTATTTAAGCGAACACGCTTACATGCTACGAAAGGAGGATCGTCATGGAAAACAAATTCGGAGAATTTGTAAAAGCCAAAAGGCAGGAGAAAGAAATCAGCCTGCGAAAGCTTGCCGAGGAGCTGGGCATTGTCCCTGCTTACATGAGCGATATTGAAAAAGGAAGGAGGTATCCGCCAGACAAAGACAAAATCTATAAAATCGCTGAGGTGCTGGGTCTCAACGAAGATGACACAAATACGCTATTCGACTACGCTGCCCTCTCAAGAGATAACGGCGTATCTCCTGATCTATCTGACTATGTGATGGGTGTCGGCAATCTCCGCACTGCTCTTCGTAAAGCGCGTGACATCAATGCCGGTGAGGATGATTGGCAGAAAATTATTGACATGCTGGAAAATCAGGAAAAAAACGGAGGCAACACGTAATTTGCGGTACTATGACTACAGCAAAACCCAGCTCGAAAATGAGGCGGACAGCCTGAACGAGTCTTTTGACAAAGAACGCCTTATCCGGCCTAAGAAAATTGATGTATATGACGTGGTGGATTTTATCCACTGCACGCCAGACTGGTTTTACTTGTCACCGGATCAGTCGATTCTTGGAATGACAGCCTACAACAACGGCTACTACTATGCTTGGATTCCCATCAATGAAGCCGACGAGACTCCGCCAGACAACATCGTATTCAATGGGATGTTTCCCAAAAAGACTCCTGTCGAAAAGGGAACTATCATCATTGATCGGAGTATCAACGAGGGCGACAATCGCGGAATCGAGAACTTCAGCTGCATTCATGAATGCTTCCATCAGAAGCTTCATACACGCTGCTTTATGAATCGGTCAGCAAATTACCAGCACTTCTGCCAGAAGAAAGCCTTCCGCGCAGAGACCGGAGACAGGTCAAACATGTCCGCTATCGAGGTCATTGAATACCAAGCCAATTACTGCGCTGCTGCATTCCTGATGCCACGGGAGGCAGCCACAGCTGAATTTCTTAAGACAATGGGCTTACGTTCATCACCGCCTGCACCACTTCCGAAAACCTACGATGTCGATCAGGCAATTTCTGAACTGGCCGAGAAATTCAGTGTCAACTACACACCCATGAAATACCGGCTTCAGGAATTAAAACTGGTATCCAGAGAGGAACTATCTCTCGACGAATATTTTTGTTAGCACGGGAATGTGCTCTCACAGGTGCATTCCCATATTTTTTACC
Source organism: Pelotomaculum sp. (assembly GCA_018435055.1). Lineage (GTDB taxonomy): Bacteria > Bacillota > Desulfotomaculia > Desulfotomaculales > Pelotomaculaceae > Syntrophopropionicum. The sequence continues at coordinate 30,545 of JAHDOA010000012.1, forward strand.
ATAGGTGTAGTAAATCAGCGAACACGCTTATATACTACAAGAAAGGAGGAAGGCATGAACAAGCCGCTCAAATGTCCCGTTTGTGGAAAGAGAGCCTGCGATGTATCAGATATTCCGAAGGAAAAGCTGTACATCGAGCTCAAGTGTCCTAACTGCAATCACATCGTAAAAATCCTTTGCGATGAGTCAGCAGTAAAGGAATCCTCCCACAACCGTATTGCTGCTTACGCAATGCAGGCAGGAATGTAACAACTGAATCGAAAACTTAATACGCAAAGCATACCGAGCAACGGAGTCGAGATGAACTACCAAATGGCCGGATGACTTTGAAACACAATGTTTCAGAGTTATCCGGCCATTTGTGTTTCTTATGACTTCGGCTTTGCGTTCTCTCGGCTCCTTTCGCTCAGAAAGGAACCGAAAATGAAAAATTCTAAGAAAAACAATGACAACAAGCGTTACTTTCCACTTCGTGACCCGGAGAATCCCTTCAAGGTCACACTCACCCCTATCACCGAGGAGCAGTATCGTTCCCTCTATCCGGACATCTGGGCTACCCAGAAACGTGAGCAGTATCATGGACGCTGCATGTGCCCGAAGTATTATCTTTGGAAATGCGACGGACAATGCGATCTGTGCGAATATCACGCTCCCGATACTGTCTCTCTCGACGAACCACTCCCGGACGGCAACGGTACCCTCGGCGATTACATCCCGGATGACAAACCTTCTATTGAAGATATCTACGCTGACCGTGATCTTCTGAAGCACCTCATTGCCCGTTTCCGTGAGCTTGACCCGGACGCAGACCGCATTATCCAGATGCGCCTCGACAATCCGAAGATTTCAGATCGTAAAATCGCGGAAGCACTCGGTCGCCCGCAGCGCACCTTTGCCGACCAGATGAAGCGCTACTACACAGAGCTTCATAAGATCGAAAACAAGTAAGCATTACACCCTTTCCGGCCACTATCCACCAATCGGATGGTGGTCGGAAATTTTTTATAAAATCCTCCGCTCAAATCGGCAGTTCATCTCCAGTGGAAGGTGAAGGCAAGAGAACACCGCCTTTAGAAAGCGAGGTGAACAACAGATGATTCGCAGTTACGCAGACACCGGCGGCAACGTGAACGAGGAGATCAAGCTCCTGAATTCCATCAGTCACGTATCCGCCAGACTGGCAAGGAACCTCTCACTCCTTGCCGCAAGCCAATCCGAGGAAGGAGGAAAAGAGAATGTCAAAAATGGCAGAAATGGCACAGACCATCGAAGAGCTCCGCACCGCTGCTGCTTCTATTAATGTCGCAGCCGACTGGCTCTACCAGCAGTTATCCGGTGATCGCAATGAAGCGCAGGCCACGGAAGCTCCCACCAAGAAGGAACCGAAGCCTGAACTTAAGCTGGAGGATGTAAGAGCCGTACTTGCTGAGAAGTCCCGCGCCGGTCATACCGTAGAAGTACGCGCCCTGCTTAAAAAGTACGGTGCTGCAAAGCTCTCGGAGATCGATCCGGCAAACTACGAAGCCCTGATGAAGGACGCGGAGGTGATCGGCAATGGCAGCTAAAGCACACGCAATCCTGTCCGCGTCCAGCTCCGACAGGTGGCTGCACTGCCCGCCGTCGGCAAGGCTCTGCGAAACCTATGAGGACAAAGGTTCAGACTACGCTGCAGAAGGCACCGATGCTCATGCGCTTGGCGAGCACAAATTGAAAACCGCGCTGGGACTTCCTTCAGAAGACCCGACCGACAGCCTCAAGTGGTATTCCGAGGAGATGGAGGACTGCACCAGCGGCTATGCCGAATATGTGCTGGAGCAGATCGAAGCCGCCAAGGAGACCTGTGCTGACCCGGTAGTTCTTATCGAACAGCGTGTAGACTTCTCCCGCTGGGTAGAACAAGGCTTCGGAACCGCCGATTGCGTCATCATCGCAGACGGTACACTCCGGGTGATCGACTACAAGCACGGCTTAGGCGTCTTAGTCTCCGCAGAGGAGAATCCGCAGATGCAGTGTTACGCCCTCGGCGCTTTGGAGCTTTTCGATGACATTTATGACATCGATCAGGTTTCCATGACCATTTACCAACCGAGACGCCAGAACGTCAGCACCTACGAGATCAGCAAGGACGACCTGTATCGCTGGGCAGATGAAGTCTTAAAGCCTACCGCAGATCTGGCTTTTGCCGGTGACGGGAACTTCCTGTGCGGTGAATGGTGCGGCTTCTGTAAGGCTAAGAACGAGTGCCGCGCCAGAGCCGAGGCAAATCTGAAGCTCGCGCAGCATGATTTCAAGCTCCCGCCACTGCTTACGGATACCGAGATCGAAGTCATTCTCGGCAAGGTAGATGAACTGGTTAGCTGGGCTTCCGATATTAAGGAATACGCTCTGCAGCAGGCTCTCTCCGGTAAGGAATGGACAGGTTTCAAGATCGTCGAAGGACGCAGCAACCGCAGATACAGCAATGAGTCCGCCGTCATTGACGCGGTCGAGAAAGCAGGCTTTGACCCGTATGAGAAAAAGCTGCTCGGCATCACCGCCATGCAGAAGCTCCTCGGCAAGTCCCGCTTTGATGAACTCCTGACGGCTTACATCGAAAAGCCGCAGGGCAAACCCACACTTGTGCCGGATAGCGACAAGCGCCCGGCCATGAATACAGCAAAAAATGATTTTATGGAGGAAAACGACAATGAGTAAAAATGTAAAAATCAGCAATCCCATGAAGGTTATCACCGGTGTTGACACTCGCTGGAGCTATGCGAACGTCTGGGAGCCGAAGTCTATCAATGGCGGCACTCCCAAGTACAGCGTGAGCCTCATCATCCCGAAGTCCGACACCAAGACCATCGCCAAGATTCAGGCTGCTATCGAGGCTGCCTACAAGGAGGGCGAGGCCAAGCTCAAGGGCAATGGCAAGTCCGTACCGGCGCTCTCTGTTTTGAAGACTCCTCTGCGTGACGGCGATGCAGAGCGTCCGGACGACGAGGCCTACAAGAATGCCTACTTCGTTAATGCCAATGGAACCTCTGCTCCCGGCATCGTGGACGCAGACCTGAATCCGATTCTTACCCGTTCCGAAGTGTACAGCGGCGTGTACGGTAGAGCCAGCATCACGTTTTATGCTTTCAACTCTTCCGGCAACAAGGGAATCGCCTGCGGGCTTAACAATTTGCAGAAGATCCGCGACGGTGAGCCTCTTGGTGGCAAGGCAAGCGCTGAGTCCGACTTTGCTACTGACGACGATGAAGATTTTCTCAACTAAGGAAAGGAGCGCAAAACAATGGAAAGCACAGTTATGATTTCATCCCTTCTCTGCAACATCCTGATCGGATGCTTCTGCATCGTAGTCCTGTCTTGGGCAGTGGTCGCCATCCAGACGGTGATTAACGACTTCAAGCGTGAGAAACGCGAGGAGAAAAAGGCCGCGCAGGACGACGAATACCATATCAAGCGTATGGAATCCCTGAAATAATCCAGTACCGGCAGGCGGCTTAGGAGTGATCTTAAGCCGCTTGTTTGAATTGAGGTGAAAATCTATGCAAACACTTAGTATTGATATCGAAACCTACAGCGACGTGAACCTATCCAAATGTGGCGTATATAAATATGCCGAGTCACCGGATTTTGAGATACTGCTGTTCGGCTACAGCTCCGATGGCTCCGAGGTGACGGTCATTGACCTTGCACAGGGAGAACGTCTGCCGCAGGAAATTATAGATGCCCTGACTGATGATACTGTCATCAAATGGGCTTTCAATGCAAATTTTGAACGGGTGTGCTTATCGCGATATCTCCGTGATCTTGGAGTTAGCCTTGACCCCTTCCATGATAACCACCCTCTCTCGACTGAATGCGCACGTTTCTTAAATCCGGAAAGCTGGCGCTGCTCTATGGTCTGGGCGGCCACAATGGGACTGCCGCTTTCTCTGGAAGGCGTAGGCTCTGTCCTCGGTCTTGAAAAGCAGAAACTCACTGAGGGAAAAGATCTGATCAAATACTTCTCCGTGCCCTGCGCTCCGACGAAAGCAAACGGCGGTCGCACGAGGAATCACCCTTTCCATGCGCCGGACAAGTGGGAAGCCTTCAAAAAATATAACATCCGCGATGTGGAAACCGAGATCGGCATTAAGGATCGTCTTGCCAAATTCCCTGTGCCGGAGGAGGTCTGGGATGAATACCATATCGATCAGGAAATCAACGACAGAGGTGTCCGGCTCGACATGGATCTGGTAAAGGAAGCCATCGAAATGGACACCCGCTCCCGGTCAGAATTGACTGCTGCCATGAAAGATATGACAGCACTTGATAATCCAAACTCCGTCCAGCAAATGAAGCAGTGGCTCTCCGACAACGGACTCGAAACCGACAGCCTTGGAAAGAAAGTCGTGGCAGAACTAATAAAAACCGCTCCGCCAGAACTTCAAACCGTTCTGGAGCTCCGACAGCAGCTTGCCAAATCCTCCGTTAAGAAATACCAGACGATGGAGCGTGCGGTCTGTGATGATGGCAGGGCTCGCGGCATGTTCGCATTTTACGGAGCCAATCGTACCGGACGCTGGGCAGGCAGGCTTATACAATTACAAAACCTCCCGCAAAATCATCTCCCGGATCTGGCCGATGCTCGTGCCCTTGTAAAATCCGGCAACTTCGATGCTGTAAAGCTCTTATATGAAGACGTTCCGGACACACTCTCTCAGCTGATCCGGACAGCATTTATCCCGAAGGACGGTACGCAATTTTATGTTTCCGACTTCAGCGCCATCGAAGCAAGAGTCATCGCGTGGTATGCCGGTGAGACGTGGCGTCAAAAAGTCTTTGAAACCGGAGGTGACATCTACTGCGCCAGTGCCAGTCAGATGTTCCATGTTCCGGTTGAGAAGCATGGCATTAACGGCCACCTGCGTCAAAAAGGCAAAATCGCGGAACTCGCGCTCGGCTACGGCGGCTCGGTCGGAGCCTTAAAGGCAATTGGCGCTATAGAGATGGGACTTTCCGAGGATGAGCTTCCTCCTCTGGTGGACGCATGGAGGCAGACAAATCCCAACATCGTAAAATTCTGGTGGGATGTCGACCGTGCTGTCATGGAGGCTGTGAAGTATAAACACACAACCAGCAGCTATGGGCTTACCTTCTCCTGCCGCTCCGGGATGCTCTTTATTACGCTGCCCTCCGGACGGAACCTCGCCTATGTGAAGCCAAAGGTCGGTACGAATAAATTCGGAGGCGAGTGTATTACCTATGAGGGCATCGGCAGCACAAAAAAATGGGAACGGCTCGATTCATACGGGCCGAAATTCGTGGAAAATATCGTGCAGGCAACCTCCCGCGACATTCTCTGCCATGCCATGAAGACGCTGCGCTGCTGCTCCATCGTCATGCATATTCACGACGAACTGGTCATTGAAGCAGACCCTCGCATGTCTCTTGACGTACTCTGTGAACAGATGGGCAGGACTCCTCCGTGGGCAAAAGGCCTGAAGCTCCGCGCCGACGGTTACACCACGCCCTTTTACAAAAAAGATTAAAAATCGTCCGCTCAAATCAGGCGTTCATCTCCAGTGGAAATTGGAGGTGGACGCCTTTAAATCTGCCCGGAAAGGAGGACTCCCCAGTGAGCAACGATTATCGCAACAGCGAAGGCTATCCTGACCCAACCGCAGGTGAAGCACTCTCCCGGATTGCTGCAAATGAAAAGCAGTCCCTTCGTGCTTTCCGGCCTATTGTCTACATCTGCTCTCCGTTTTCAGGAGATGTGGAGACAAACGTAGCCAACGCCAGACGCTACAGTCGGTATGCCGTGGACAAGGGATATATCCCTATCGCACCGCACCTGCTATTTCCGCAGTTCCTTGATGATGACAATCCGGACGAACGTGAGCTTGGTCTGTTCTTCGGAAATGCCCTCATGAGCAAGTGCGCTGAGGTCTGGGTATTCGGCAGCCGCATCTCATCCGGTATGGAAGCAGAAATCAAACGCGCCAAGTGGAAGGGCTATCACTTGCGCTATTTCACAGAAGAATGTCAGGAGGTCTAACGCTATGTATGAAATTAAAGAAAATCGCAGAGAGCTTTTCGATGGCACTGAGATCACTACCTACACCCGCGATGTTGTAAGTGCCAATATCCTGCAGGTCGAAGCCGGAACAACCGGCTACAAAGGTGGCGACACCGGCCACGGCGGACGCACCTATTTCCGCATTTCCGATGAAGCCAGCACAGATATCCATGTCACGCCTTTTATAGACAGATTCGGCTGCAACGGTTTTGAAGTTACCCTCGGCGGCGACTGCGAACTGGAAACCATGATCCGCGCCCTGAAATTTATCACGAAGGTGCTGGAGGAAGAATCGGAGGAGGTGTACGACTGATGTTTACCCTGTTTAGCGCCGATTTTATCGGCAATCCCGGAAACTGCTCCTATCCGCATAAAACCGTTGTCATGGATACGGACAGCATGAAAGCCGCAGTCAGTCACGACTATGTGTGTGCGGAGTACAAAAACCACTACCGCAACAGCGACAACTTCCTCTCCGCTGACTGTCTTCCCGTGGACTGTGATAATGACCATTCAGAAGATCCGAAAGACTGGATCACACCGGCAGACGTGTTGGAGGCATTTCCGGGAGTAAGCCTCGTCATCCATTACAGCCGCTTTAATCAGCGCGAGAAAAACGGCAAACCGGCAAGGCCAAAGTTCCATGTGCTCTTTCCCATCGACCGGGTAACGGATGCTGCCCTCTATAGCGATATGAAGAAGCTGGTCAATTCCATATTTCCGTATTTCGATACGAAGGCACTGGATGCTGCTCGCTTCTTCTTCGGAACACAGGAGCCGAATGTGGAGCTCTATCCCGGTCGCATGAACCTCACGGAATTTTTGAATGACGACGAGTTCGATGCAGACCTGCCCGGCGGCCACGAGAAGGATGTCGTGATCCCGGAAGGAAGCCGTAATGCTACCATGTCCCGCTTTGCCGGTATCGTCATTAAGAAATACGGCGATACGGAAAAGGCCTACCAAAGTTTTCTGGAAAAGGCCGCGACCTGCGTGCCGCCTCTGGATAACAGCGAGCTTAGTACAATCTGGCACAGCGCCCAGCGTTTTTATTCCAAGATCAGCCGAGAGGACGGATATGTCCCTCCAGAGGTCTATAACAACGAGAACAGCTATAAGCCGGAGGACTTTTCCGATGTGGGACAAGCTGAGGTGCTCTCGAAGTATTTTGCAAACGAGCTGCGCTACTCACCAGCCACCCACTTTATCCGATACAGCGATCACTACTGGCAGGAAACAGAGCCCGGCGCACAGGCCGTCGCTCATGAACTCACCCGCAGGCAGCTCGCAGAAGCCAATCGAAATATGATGGAGGCTCTACAGAAGCTCAAAAATTGCGGAGCGCAAGAAATCCTTGATAACACATCCAAGGCCAAAGCTGAACAGCTGATGAGCGACGAGCAGATGGAGGCCTATCAGGAGTTCCTTGCCGCCAAGGCCTACCAGAGCTTTGCCGTCCGTAGACGCGACTCCAAAAACATTACATCTACCCTCAAAGAGACGCACCCGATGCTTGAAATCTCACCAAGGGATCTGGACGCGGACTGCTTCCTGCTCTGCACACCGGAGGCGACCTACGACCTTCGTAAAGGTATGGCCGGAGCCCGCGAGCACTCAGCAGATGACTTTATTACGAAAATCACGTCCGTGTCACCCGGAGGTAAAGGAGCGCAGCTCTGGCAGGATAATCTGGATCTGATTTTTCAGAAGGATCAGCAGCTTATCGACTATGTACAGATGATCTGTGGTCTTGCTGCTATCGGGAAAGTTTTTGTGGAGGCGCTCATCATTGCATACGGCGATGGACGTAACGGCAAATCCACCTTCTGGAATGCCATCTCCCGCGTGCTGGGACTCTACAGCGGAAATATATCCGCAGACACTCTGACTGTCGGCTGCCGCAGGAACATCAAGCCGGAAATGGCTGAGGTCAAAGGCAAACGCCTGCTGATCGCTGCGGAAATGCAGGAAGGCGCAAGGCTCAACGACTCCACCGTCAAGCAGCTCTGCTCTACGGATGATGTGTTCGCGGAGAAAAAGTATAAAGACCCGTTTTCCTTCAAGCCCTGCCACACGCTGGTTCTATATACGAACCACCTGCCTCGCGTCTCCGCCTCCGATGACGGTATCTGGCGCAGGCTTATCGTGATCCCGTTCAATGCCAAGATCGAAGGCAAGGCCGACATCAAAAATTACGGTGAGTACCTGTATGAAAATGCCGGTGAAAGCATACTGGCATGGATCATCGAAGGTGCTAAAAAAGTCATTGCGCTGGACTACCAGATTCCGGTACCGGACTGTGTGACGAAGGCCATCGATGAATATCGCAGCCAGAACGACTGGTTCGGACATTTTCTGGATGAGAAGTGCGATGTGGATGAGTCCTTTAAGGAAAGCTCCTCGGCGCTCTATCAGGCATACCGCAACTACTCGCTGGATTGCAATGAGTATGTGCGCAGCACGGCAGATTTTTACTTTGCGCTGGAGAAAGCCGGATTCGAGCGGCTGACACTGAATCGGAAGCGCTATTTTAAGGGCTTAAAGATTCATGATGACAACGGCGCAGAGGAAGATTTTCTGCAGTAATCCGGGACTATGACAAGGTGTATCAAGGTCTTATATAAAAACTCTCTTAGGCCTAAAAAAATAGCTCTAAGAAAAAGTTTGGTAAATACCATTGATACACCTTGCACATCCCCTGAAATTAACGCCTGACGGAGGTTTGCAATGATAGAAAAACAGATAGAAAACAAGTTAACTATGGCGGTGAAAAAGAACGGCGGCATTGCACTTAAGCTGGTGTGTCCCTCTTTCGCAGGAATGCCCGACCGTCTGATCTTACTCCCTGACGGCCATATCGGTTTCGCGGAGCTGAAGGCACCCGGCAAAAAGCCACGCCCTCTCCAGCTCTCACGCCACAGGCTGCTGCGGGAACTTGGCTACCGAGTATATGTCATTGACGATCCGGAGCAGATTGGAGGGATGATCGATGAACTTCAATCCACATGATTATCAGGCTTATGCCATCCGCTACATCGAAAAGCATCCCGTGGCTGCAGTCCTTTTAGATATGGGACTTGGCAAAACGATCATCAGCCTGACGGCAGTATATGACCTGTTGTTTGACAGCTTCGATGTGCATCGCGTTTTAGTGGTGGCTCCCTTAAGAGTCGCCCGCGATACATGGCCAGCAGAAATCCAGAAATGGGAGCACCTAAGAGGTCTGACCTATGCGGTCGCAGTCGGGACACCGAAGGAGCGAAAAGCCGCCCTCATGCAGCAAGCGGATATCACGATCATCAACCGTGAAAACCTGCAGTGGCTCATTGACGAGTCCGGCTTTCCCTTTGACTTCGATATGGTGATTATCGATGAGCTGTCATCCTTCAAAAATCACAAATCCAAGCGCTTTAAGTCGCTGATGAAGGTACGGCCACGGATTCACCGGATTATCGGGCTCACAGGCACTCCTTCCTCCAACGGTCTCATGGATCTGTGGGCAGAGTTTAAAGTGCTGGATATGGGCGAGCGCCTCGGACGCTTTATCACACAGTACCGGACAAATTACTTCATGCCGGACAAGAGAAACGGCGAGATCATCTACTCCTACAAGCCACTGCCTTATGCGGAGGACGCCATCTATCGGAGGATCTCGGATATCACGATTTCCATGAAATCTACCGACCATCTGAAGATGCCGGAGCTGGTTTCAACAGAATATGAAGTGCAGCTTTCTGACTCTGAGCGCAGCCGTTATGAAGATTTGAAACAGGAGCTCATATTGCAGCTCCCTGATGGTGAGGTGACTGCTGCCAATGCCGCATCGCTTACAGGCAAGCTCTCACAGCTCGCAAATGGTGCCATATATGCCGATACCGGTGAGGTCATTGAGTTCCACGATAGGAAGCTGGACGCTTTGGAGGATATTATCGAGGCCGCCAATGAAAAACCGCTTCTTGTGGCCTACTGGTTCCGGCATGACCTAAGCCGCATCAAGAACCGCTTCAATGTTCGGGAGATCAAGACCAGCCGCGATATTGCTGACTGGAATGCGGGAAAGATTCCTGTAGCAGTCATCCATCCGGCCTCTGCCGGTCACGGTTTGAACCTTCAGGCCGGAGGCTCCACCCTTGTGTGGTTCGGCCTTACATGGTCTCTGGAATTATATCAGCAGACCAACGCCCGTCTCTGGCGGCAAGGTCAAGAATCCGGCACTGTGGTGATCCAGCACATTATTACCAAGGGCACCATCGACGAAAGGATCGTAAAGGCGCTATCCAAGAAAGAAATGACGCAGACCGCACTGATTGACGCGGTCAAGGCTGACCTTGAGGTGGTGTGATGACCGATCCTTATGAAAATCTCGCCAATGCCATCGTGTTGCAGGCAGTGAAGGATTACCGGGACGCCCTGAAGCGCCTGAAAAAGAAACCCGGTAATCAAGCCGCCATGTCGGATGCAATGGAGTGTGAACGGTTCTTCAGCTCCGGCTGGTACAAGGCCTTAACGAGTGTAGACGGCGAGTATCTCATACAAAAACTACGAGAGGAGGCGAAGTCCTTATGACAGTAAAAGAATATCTCCATCAGGCCTACCGCCTTGATCAGAGAATCAAGTCCGACACAATGGAAGCACAAAACCTGCGTGAGATGGCAGGCAGCGTGTCGGCTATCCAATATGATAAAGACCGCGTGCAGACGTCGCGTAATACCGAAGCACCATTTGTCCGGACACTTGAGAAGCTGTGGACACTGGAAAAGAAAATCGCCGGTGAGCTGGAAATGCTATCAGACCTTAAGAAACAGATACGGGAGGTCATTGAGACAGTTCCTGATACCGACGAGCGCATGGTACTCAAGTACCGCTACATTCACAACTATACGTGGGAGCAGATCGGAATGGAACTCTGTGCAGATGCCCGCACCATTCGTCGCTGGCACGGTAAGGCGCTCCTTCATGTAACACTTCCGGATGATCCGATTATCATTTGAAATGCGCCCGAAATGTCCTGCTTTGTCCTAAGATGTCCACCCGCCCTTTATGATAGTATATAATCAGCGAAAAGAATAAAGAAACAGCTGCACGCGCAGCACACAAGCCTTGCGGGAACACCCTGCAGGGCTTTCTTTATGCCCTGAAAGGAGGCACGGCTTATGCCAAGAAAACCACAACGACCGTGCCGCTATCCCGGCTGCCCACATCTTACGGACGGCGTTTATTGTGAGGAGCACGCCAAGATCATGGAACAGCACTACGAGAAGTTCCAGCGCGGCTACTCTCCCGGCAAACGCTACGGCAGAGCATGGAAACGAATCCGTGACCGCTACGTTCATAAGCACCCGCTTTGTGAGCAGTGCTTAAAGGAAGGACGCTACGTCGCGGTCGAGGAAGTCCACCACATTGTGCCGCTTGCTGAGGGAGGATCGAATGACGAGTCCAACCTTATGAGTCTTTGTCGTTCGTGTCACGAGAAGATTCACCGCGAGCGCGGCGACCGGTAGGGCGGTCAAAATCTCTACGCCCCTCTTCCCCGGAAAACGGCGCGGGGTCTTTTACGCAAAAATTGCAATTCAAACAGGGTATTAAACCCTGCACCACAGAAATGGAAGTGATCGACATGGCGAAAGACGGAACCTATCGCGGCGGGCGGCGTGTCAAAGCTGGCTCCAA
>JAHDOA010000063.1 GCA_018435055.1 Pelotomaculum sp.
CGCTCTGCAGGAGCAATGGAACAAGGGGCAGGCCGCTATCCTGGCCGGAAGTTTAACCAAAGGAGAGCCATGCCCGGTTTGCGGTTCACTGGACCACCCGCGTCCTGCCGCGCCCGGAGCCGGCCTGCCCTCGGAGGCGGACCTGAAAGCCCGCCGTCAGGCTGTAGTCGACCTGGAGGCTGCCCTTAACAAGGCCAGAGATGAATTCAATAACATTAAGACAGTAAAATTAACAGCCCAGAGCCGGACAGAGGACCTGGAAAAGGAACTGGGTGAAAATGCTAATATCGATTTAGCTGTTTTGCAGGCTAAAGCCGGCAAAGCCAGGGAGCTCTGGTCGGAAGCACGCCAGGCAGCAGAAACTGTTGCCGCGCTGGAAATCGCGGTTAAGAAACTGAAGGAGCGGGAAGAGGCTGCCGGCCGGCAGCTGGAATCTTGCAATAAGGAATATCAGAAGGCCAATACGGAACTGGAAACCGCCCGGGCTGTTTGGCGTGAACGCGAATCGTCCGTTCCTGAAAACCTGCGCGACGGGGCAGCTTTGAGCAAAGCCCAGCTGGAAGCCAGGCAAAAGAGGGACAGGCTCACGGCAAACTTCGAGCTGGCTAAAAAAGCGGCGGATGGAGCAAAGCAGGCGCTGGCCGCGGCAGCAGCGGCAGAAAAAGAAGCTTTGGCCAACTGGCAGGCGGCTGTGAAGCTGGCGGAAGATGAAATGCGTTCATTCCAGAAGCGCCTTGAGTCAGCTGGCTTTGACGGCCTGAAAGAATACCAGGAAGCCAGGAAGACACCCGATGAGATTAAGAAAATGGAAAGCGAGATCAAAGGTTTTGACGAAAGCCTCCATGCTGCCAGGGACCGCCTGGCGCGTGCCGCTCGAGCGGCAGAGGGTTTAGCTGAGCCGGATATGGAAAAGCTGGCCCTGGATGAAGCTGAGGCAAAAGAAGAGCATGATCAACTGCTGATCAAGGAAGGCCTGCTCCAGTCACTGGTAAAGGAAGGAGAAAAGAGCCTGAAGAAGCTCCAGGAACTCGAAGGCCAACTGAGAGGCCTGGAGGGCCGGTACCAGGTGTTCGGGCGCCTATCAGAAGTGGCCAACGGCAGGAACAAATATGGCCTGACCTTCCAGCGCTTTGTACTGGGAGCGCTGCTGGACGACGTCACCATAGCCGCCACCGAGAGACTTAAGTTAATGAGCCGCGGCCGTTACCACCTCCAGCGCACCACGGAGCTGGCCCGGAGAAACGCCGCCGGCGGCCTGGACCTGGAAGTCTTCGATACATATACGGGCGCCGCCAGGAACGTGGCCACACTCTCAGGCGGCGAAACCTTCCTGGCCTCACTGTCCCTGGCCCTTGGCCTGGCCGACGTGGTCCAGTCCTACTCGGGCGGCATCCACCTGGATACCATTTTCGTGGACGAAGGCTTCGGTACCCTGGACCCCGAATCGCTGGACTTTGCCATGCGGGCCCTGATCGACCTGCAAAAAGGAGGCCGCCTGGTGGGGATTATCTCCCATGTGCCGGAGCTGAAAGAACGCATCGACGCCCGGCTGGAGGTCCAGCCGACCGACAGGGGGAGTGTGGCGGGGTTTAGGATTGTGTAGATGGGGAGTGCAAAAGTTCAGCTGGAGAATGAATTTAAGACCTCGCTCCCCAATTGATTGGAGTGGATGGTTATTTGCTTGTATTATTAGATTTCGGTATATAACACTAATGTTCTTTATGGATGATTTTTTATCTAGTTATGGAAATTATAAAAAAGGATGAGGTGAAATTCGATAAAAAAAATTCTTGAGCAATATTGTTTAAAAGAAGACTCCAGTGGACTTCTTTTAATGAGTATGCCCACAGGTTTTGGTAAGACACATAATGTCCTGAATTTCATTTACAGCAATTATCAGGCGTTTAATGCTCAAGGACGCAAAATTTTCTTTGTGACCAGTCTTAAAAAAAATTTACCTATAGACAGCCTAAAAGAACGTTTTGTCGAGGACAATAAAGAAAACGATTTTAACCAGCATGTTTTATTTATTGACTCAAACGCAGATACAGTAGTTGATCATCTGCGTGAAATCGATATGCAAATTCCAGATCAGTTTAAGACACCAAGCTATAATAAATTAAAATCCATCATCGACACTTTAACTACCAGGGGTAAGCAAATCCCTCAAAGTGTAAAAGATATGATGAAATCCCAGATTCGAGAAGAACTTGAACCAGCTTTTCGACGTTATATTACTGAATTATTACATAAGGAGTTCAGGACGAAAAAAGATAGGTTATCTGCCATCAAAACTATTTCAGAGTACCAATGGATCGGAAAACTGTATCCATCAGTTTTTACCGACGAGCGAACTGTATTTTTCCTCAGCATGGACAAGTTTATCCGCAAAAATACTACTCTTGTTGAGCGTTCATATTTCTTTCATGAGCGGCTGATTAAAGAAGCGGTCATTTTTATTGACGAGTTTGACGCCACTAAAGATATTGTACTAAGAAGTATAATAGATTCCGGCATTCGTCACCGGGTCAACATCCTTAATCTGTTTCTTAATATCCACAGCCACCTTATGTAGAGTGAGTGGCCGGAGGGCCTTTTAAAAGAATCTCACCATCGTAAACAAATGCGGGCTTCAGGACGGGACTGGCCATCTCTGCATGATTTGATTACCTCTTTTCGGGATAAGGCAAAAGATATCTTTAATACATACAATCTTCAGCATACCTGCAAATCTCACGAAGGATTCGCAACAAATGGGCGTAATTTCCTGTTCTATGATTACCAATACCATCATGTACTGGATGCACGGAATAAACGAATAGAAGTCGAACAGGACAAGAAAAACCGCGCCAATTGGATTAAGGCCGTTGATCCAGGAACGCAAGGTTCAGGTGTAAACATTCGTTCAATCTTAAGTGAAATAGCAGGATACCTGACCTATTTCCAGAGAGGCATAAGTTATCTTGCTGAAAATTATCTCTACCTGAAAAATGAGGACGATAATAATCAGGAGTTGTTTTCACTCGAATCAGCATTGAGAACTGTCCTCAATCATTTCCGTCTTGATGAAGCCGATGTTGATTTCCTGACTAACAATATTATGGAAGGCTATATGCCTTATAATCTTGGTCTTGATAAAGGTTCCATTCAACGGCTAGGGTTTTATGATGCAGGATTCCGATATCATGATATTGTTGACAGCGACGAGCATGATACGTTGTCGAAAATCTATATGTATAATTTTTCCCGAACACCGGAGTCTTTCTTAGCCAGATTATGTTCACAAGCTTTAGTCGTAGGTATTTCTGCTACTGCCGGGCTATATACAAACATTGGAAATTATGACCTTCAATACCTGAAGTACCGTCTGAGAAATTCATTCATACGTATGGAGGAGGCATCACTATCCCGTCTTAATAAACAATTCCTCGAAACAACTCGCGGCTATGACAGTATTACCATACAAACAGAGTTTATCGGAACTCAATTATTTAATGAAGCAGTTTGTCAACTGGAATCGCTTTTAGATGACCGGGAGGCGGCCAATGCCCTTTGGAACTGTATCCAATGTAGCAATTCGGATATAGACGAGCAGGGCTTAGAGTATATTCTCTGCCGATACGTCAGAGCGCTAACTGTATGGAGATATTTCCTTGATCACCCGGACTGCAGCGCATTTCTATGTCTTTTTAATAAGTTACCTAAACCGAAGGATCCGATGTTTGATTTAGATATACTTAGAGATTACGCAGAACTAATAATGAGCGATAAAGTATCTGAGATTGGTCCTGTCAATGAATTGTTTATCGTATTAAAAAGTGACCAATTTGAGGAAGCCAAAGAGCAGCTCCTATGTGAGCTTGGAGCTGGTAAACGTCGCTTTATCCTATCTTCATACCAGACCATTGGAGCAGGGCAAAATCTTCAATATCCAATCCCTTCGTCTGTCACTCCATTACACATCAGCTTTTGTCTAAGATTAGAGCTGACAAGGATTTTGCAGATGCCGCCGTCCTCGAGGTTCCCCCTAAATCACGTAAAGCCAGCATCCCTTTTCTCGAATTTGGTTCAGTTAAAAATTATGAAAAAAGCCGTGCTGGGATAATGCACCATGTTTTGGACAATATTCGCGAACATCTTTCCGAGTACATGACAGTATCCTTAGAATTATTAAAAATTGACCATTATATTGAATTGACTAATACTATTCTTAAAAGGCCAAAACAACTTCACAGCAAACTGGGAGGCCAGTCTTTAAAAATTGTTGACCGGATTAATTCTGAAGAGTCTGCAGAAATTGTAAAAGCTTTAAAAAAATCTCTTAAACCATATCTTACTGACCAAAAGTGCATTGCTGTTGGAAAAAGGGATATGAAAGGTGCGTTAAATTTTCGTATCATCCATAACGATGCTTATTATGAAGAAGTTGGCCTAAAAGATGAATATCTTGCTTCAACGGACGAAATACAAAGACAGCATATTACTATCGAAGATACTGGTGTTATGACAAATTCCGCCGTAAAAACAATAGTTAAAGAACTACTTATTAAACGGGATATTGCTGATAGAAATATAAGTCTCTTTGATTGGGGTAAGCTGCAAACTCAAGAAAACTGGAAATTTGCAATCTGTGATGATGAGGCAAAACAAATTATTTTCATGGATATTTATCCCGATGGCTGTTTTGAATTCAGTCAAATAGACAGTACATCATTATTTGGTTATGGAGAATATCAAAAATATATCGATCTAATTAAACAGCACAGAAAAGATGAATGGAAGACAGGTTTTTCATTTGAGGGATTAATTGTTTCCGAAGATGAAGATATAAATTTAATCTTTCGTACAAATGAAATAAGCTTGCCAGACCTTGCAGAGATAAAGGCCATTATTAAAGAGGTGGGTTCAGAACTACCTGAGGGCAAGCGCAGTGGATTTGAATTAGCAGAACAGTTAGAGATTTATTCTAAAAGGATGGCTCTTCATGATGAAAGAAATATTAAATCTCTCATTGATGATCTAAAGATGCGTGGTGCAGCAGAATTAAGCAAGGTGAATTTCCGACAGACTTTAAATAACCATCTTGGGAAAAACACCAAGATTGCTTCCGGTATACGAGGTTTTTTCTACAATGAACATGGGGTCAGATTAATATTCTCCAAAAACAAAGAAAGTTTAGAAGATTTATTTGATGCATCGCTAAACATCAAATACTTTGGAGAGAAAGATAATGAAGCCTATTACTTTGTTGGGAAGCGAAGTGAAAATGTTCAAAAATATTCATTTGCAAGTGCGTGTCATATTAGGAAAATAATAGCTGTTAACAATTCAAGGCTAATCTTTCAAGAACTACTACCAACTATGGACGTTGACTTTGTCCGAACAGGTCAGAGTACTGTTGTGCCATTTCCATTTAAATATTTAAGGGAATATATGAAGTTTAAGAAATAACAGAAATAAATCATAAAGGCCATGCCCGCCGGATAGTAAAACGTGAACACTACCGTAAGCTGTATGAGAAAACCCAGAAGACTTAAGGATAAAACCAGAGGTTGGACGGAGGGTATTTGATGCGCTTCGCGCCCGATATGGTGATGAAGCGGTAGAATTGTTTCTTTGGAGGGGTGATATATGGAAGACACCAGGCGTCAGGCTGTGGTGCTGTCATTAATCGAGAAAATGGACCTTTATGGGAGTTGGTGCGGTGAAACGCATATCCAAAAGAGCCTTTACTTCCTGCAGGAAATGTTGAGGGTACCTACGGATTTTGATTTCATTCTCTATAAGCACGGGCCGTTTTCTTTTGATCTAAGAGATGAGCTTAATGTCATGCGGGCAAACATGATTATAGAACTTCACAGTAAGCCATATCCTTATGGACCTTCTCTTCTTCCCGGGGAAGCCGCGGATAGGCTTAAAGAGCTTTATCCCAAAACTACAAAAGCATACGAGCAGCAAGTTGATTTTATTACCAAAAATCTGGCGGGACTTCGTGTCGCCGAGCTTGAACGGTTGGCTACTGCCTTATATGTTACGTTGGAAGAAGGCCAGGAAAAGTCAGTCCGAGTTCGGGCAAAGCGCATTAATGAGCTTAAGCCTCATGTGAGAATAGAAGAGGCCAAGCTGGCTGTAGAGGAAGTAGACGCTCTGATGAAAGATTCAGAAAGGGTATTTCATTAAGGCGGGAATTACCTTGAGGTAATTCCTGAAGGGAAGGAGATGTAAAATGTATAGAGACAGATATATATATCCTGCAATATTCGATTATGCTGCCGATGGCATATCTATTGAGTTTCCGGATCTGCCCGGCTGTCTGCCCTGCGCCCATACAACAGAAGATGCTGTTAAAAATGCCAGGGAAGCCCTGGGCTTACACCTATACTGTATGGAAAAAGACAAAGATGAAATTCCCGAACCAGCGCCAATAGATAAGATAAGGCTGGAGCCCAACCAGGCAGTTGTTTTGGTAGAAGTTTGGATGCCTTTAATCAGAGATGCAATTGAAAATAGAGCGGTGAAAAAAACC
>JAHDOA010000030.1 GCA_018435055.1 Pelotomaculum sp.
GGTTTTTTTCACCGCTCTATTTTCAATTGCATCTCTGATTAAAGGCATCCAAACTTCTACCAAAACAACTGCCTGGTTGGGCTCCAGCCTTATCTTATCTATTGGCGCTGGTTCGGGAATTTCATCTTTGTCTTTTTCCATGCAGTATAGGTGTAAGCCCAGGGCTTCCCTGGCATTTTTAACAGCATCTTCTGTTGTATGGGCGCAGGGCAGACAGCCGGGCAGATCCGGAAACTCAATAGATATACCTCAAAGAAAAGGAACTCATTCGCGACATCGCCGGTTTACTTGAAAAATGCGGCATTAAAGTGTATCCGCTGAACCTTGTCTCAGACAGTTTTTTTGGCCTGTCTGTGGCTGAGGATGATGGTGGACCGGCCATTATCGTTAATGTGTGGGAGCGAATTTCCGTTAAGCGACGGATTTTCAGCGCCGCTCACTAACTGGGGCACCTGCTCCTCCATTTGGATGCCTATAATGTTGAGGAAAGCGCTGAAGACAAAGTCCAGGAACGCGAGGCGGACGTCTTTGCTTCTCATTTCCTGATGCCGGAAGAAGCCTTACAATTATTAAATTGATTTGCGCCTTCACGGAAGAAATAAAGGCTTTATTCAAGAGTTTTGAAAGAAATAGGTAAAAATCACCATAATCAACAGCTCTATCTATATATATTTAACCACTCCACCTGGCCCGGTAGCCCCTTACATCCACATGCACAAAGCCCTGGTCCGGTTAAATGCCGACACCATCGAAGCCGATATTTTCCGCTAGTTCCGCCAACTGCAGCGGGCTGATCCCCCGACCCAGATATCCGCAGCCATGCCAAACAGGTGATATGAATTTTCCGCACCGCCAACAGCAGCATTACAGCCGGCGCAGCGGTAGCCGGAGGTCACATACACCGGAGCCCCGATCGCACTGCGCAGGCCCTGCAGCTTACGCACCAGTTCCGGGTGCACCAGCGCCATGCCGCAGCAGCTGCAGGCGAACTCCCTGGCCTGGAAATGCTCGCTCAGCCTCTGACCTTCTTCCGCTAACTTGACACACAGCATAAAAATTTCTCCCTGCATAGATTATTTTTAAAGCTACAAAAACAGCTGCAGCAGGACCGGGCAGCATGCGGTGGCAACGATGTGCCGGCGCTGCCTGTGCAGGCGCCATTTGACAGGCCTTAATTCTGCCGGGCCGAAATGGGACCCTGCCGGAGCGAGAAAAAAATATCATCTCCCGCGCTCATGTCTGACCATGTTTACCATATCAGTCCGGATGCCGGCAGCATGCGGCCGGGACCCTGCTACAGCGTTCTATTATCACCTGCCGTTAATGATCTCACTGACCGCCACAACGACGGTCAGCGATGTGATGCTTTTCTGCAGCTCCTTGATCACCGGCTCCAGGCGCACCAGCAGGTAGCCGGCCACCACCATCGGGAAGCCGTAATTGGCCGCCAACCTGAGCATATCCTCCATAGCTTTTTACCTCCCTCAGGGGGGGACTGTCCCCCTAACAAAATATGACAACATCCGGCAGAAGGGGTCTGCCTTCACAAAACCTGACAGGTATCAAAAAAGGGGGGATACCCCCCCCTTTATCCAGCAGTCACAGGCTGCTCATTAGTCGCCAAAGAGCACCGTGTCTGTAGTGTCGACAATTGTAGCCTTCACTTTTGATACCAGATCGCCGCCTGAGGTGATAAAAATGTTTTTGGCGATGACGGTATCCATAGCTGTTTGCACAGCGGCGCTGGTCAAGTCATCTTTGGGATTGTCCAGGCTGATGGTTACACTTTTGCCGGCTGCGTTTAAAAAGTTCATGCGCAAAGTCTGCTTCACTGCCATATCTGATTGCCCCTCCCTCTCTCTATAATCTAACGTTTACTCTTGAATTCACATTAAGCATAACGCGTCGCATGGATAACATGCTCCCTTGTCGTATTAAAATTGAAATCCGGAGAATTATTCACTTACTAACGAGGCATTATCCTGTCTGCCGACTCCGGTCAGGGTGTATTCCTGCAATTCAGCCAGCGCGGCGGCCACATCAAAAATATCCTGGTCCGCAGCGGTAGCCTTGACGTTATTCAGGCTTCTGGTCCGGTAGACCGGGCTGCCGCCATCATCAACGCCGGTTTGCAATTCCAGCTTGAGGGCAGAGTTCATGCTCACTTTGCTCACTGCCATATTTCATTCCCCCCCATTCTTTTATATTGGCGGGCTCCGACCGGCAAGAGGGAACCCGCCGGAAAAATAGAGTAGGGAAACCACTTTCATGGCTTCCCCCTCATCAAACCGCACGTGCCCTATTAAGGCATACGGCTTACCAAGTGTGATTTAACATTATCAAGTGTACTGTGCAACTCGTTGAGCGTACTGCATTTTACGCACCAGGTCAGGTGTATAATACTCCTGGCCTTTTTCTTTTGCCCTCTGTATTTTACGTCCCAGATGGATCTTAGCCTTCTCTGTCATACGTTGGATATATTGTTCCAGAGTGTAACCAAATTGCTTGCTGTAATAGAGCCACCTGGAGGGAATTAATCCTATGCGGGCGAAAAACTCGTTATTCCATTTGGTTTTCATGACGTGCCCTTTCCTCTGGCTTGGATGGGCATGGATCATCGCCACTCTTAACCTCTGACGGGTATAGGCGTCAATGGCTTCTAGTTCTTTGCCGTAGGAGTTGTGAAAACAGCTGCTCTTTTGCCCATACTTCTCGTTCTCTTTGATTGCCTGATAAACATTGAGAAAGTAATTGATTTTACCCCGGATTACCGGGTTCACCTGTTCCAGCCATTTCTCCTTGCTCAGCGTCAGAGTTTTCTTTGTCCTGGCTTTTATCTTGGCTTTAAAGTCTTTGAAGCTGGCTTCGGTAGGCCTTACGATGAAATATGCCTGTCCGTCTTTTTTGCGCTCTCTCCAGTGTTTAAAACTAAAGCCGACAAAGTTAAAGTCATCTTTGTCGAAGTCTACAAACCGTGTCTTTTCCATGGAGACTTCGAGTCCTAACCCGGCCAGAGCCGTCCTGGCCACTTCGGCTGCTCTCTCAATATCTTCTTTGCTTTTGGCAAACAAGAGAAAGTCGTCGGCATATCTGACAAACCGTACTCCGTGCTCTTCCAGTGTCCAGTCGAGTTCATTAAGATAAAGATTGGCCAAAAGAGGAGATATTACGCCGCCTTGTGGCGTGCCGGATTCAGTGGGTTGAAATTTTCCTTCCTCCATGTACCCAGCTTTGAGCCAGGCCCAAATCATGTCCAGCACTGTCCCGTCTGCGATGTATTTGGTGAGTACTTTCATCAGTTTCTTGTGTGGGATATTATCGAAGAAGCCTTTGATGTCGCAGTCGTAAATATGGTTGTATCCTGTTTCAATGTTCCACAGGATTATCTGCATCACCCGTTTGATCCCCAGGTTCGGCCGGTATCCGCAGGACCATTTGTGGAATATGCGCTCTTCGCATTTGGGGCTGAGTACGTTTTCTACGGCTTGTTGTACAATCCTGTCTTCTATGTTGGGTATGCCCAGCGGGCGCAGTTTGCCGTTCTTCTTGGGTATGTATTGACGGCGCACTGCTGTCGGCTTGTATGTCTTGGCTCTGAGTTTTTGCAGAAGGTCTGCTATTTTCTCTTCTTCGTGCGTCTTGAAGCTTTCAATGGTTTCTCCGTCTATACCTCCGGCGCCGCCGTTTTCTTCAACTTTCCGCCATGCCGCCGTGAGTTTCCGGTCGAATAGGATTTGTCCGTAAATGCTGTGCCACTTGAGTTTGAGTTCCTTGTTCACGTCTTATTCCTCACCTTTCCCGTGTTCATCCGGTTCGTTTCTACCGAGGTTACGTTACCGTTTTCATTACACGTGAGTCCAGTTGGAACCACACAGGTCGGCCCCCTTCCGTTCGGCTGCAGTTTGGTCTGCAGCTTACTTCCGTACTATGAGGCCGTCTGACTTCTCCAGCCGCAACGTCAACTTCGGCTTAGCCTTATATGCCGCCACCCTTTGCAGGTCTGGCTGGAGATCTCACAGGGTCATCTCACCTTCCTTCTTGACATACCAAACACCATCACTTGACAAGCTACATCCTGCCCGGCTGGCTCATTTGAGCAGGTGTCACCTTTTTAGGCGGGCTTCCCGTTAGATTCGCACAGTCGCCAACTTGCCCAGCCGCCGTGTTTCACGCTTTCGCATTTCGGTCTGCCAAGCCGCTTATGGGCCTCTCGGCTTCCACGTCTCCTTCAGACAGCACCTCGCGATACTGCCCTAGACTAAGCTTCCTGGTTCGCGCCAGCGCTCCCAGGGGAGGACTTCCACCTCCGTGAACACTCATGCTTCCAGACTCCCGGCCCGTTTTTACTTTCTGTATCGTGGCTGCTGTCTCTATGGCTTGAGTTTGTCCCAAAGTATTTTGGGACAGGTGCGACTGCCTGTCGCACACAGAAAGACCGGCAAAATTTACCGGTCATTTATAGTATATCTATCGTACATATGTTTGTCAACCATATCTTAAATATTTTAGACAAATATTTCATAGAATTACTACTAATTCAAAGCCATAATATTATATTTAGTTTTTAAAATAGCTTATCCTAACTCAACTAACCCCAGTAATTTGGCCGAAAACATCGCACCTTCTGGCAAGGCACCTTTATGTTGCAACTCCCTCTGCAACATTGGCGGTATAATTTCAGATATAATGTGTTCTAACCAATCAGCAGTAAAACCATCCCCAAGGCTGGGTTGCAATTGTCGTAACATCGTCCAGGATTGCTCTATACTTCTAGTTCTTTCCCCTTCGCTATTAACCCCTAACGGTATTATCAACCTCTGTATTTGCCCCTTAGCCCCTAAAACCTCTATATGCCATACAGTTAAAACTCCGGTAATATTTAGCGATGGGATTTTACCCTGTAAAGCTCTGTCTTCTGGTGGCAGGTTTATAAATGCCTCTATTAATTGCTGTATTAACGGATGCTCCAGCCCTAAAAGCGAGAGATTTTCGTCTTCAATAGCAATATCTCTTTGAGTAGTAAAACGAACTGATTGCCTATTACCAATATCAGCAATATATGTTTTACCTTTTTCTACTTCTATTAATTTCCCATTTTTATGATGTAAAGCTGTCGTGGCAAACTGTATTAATCTGAGCATGCCAGCCCCTTTATCATCATGGGCTTGATAATCGGAGATATTAAACCCTTCCAAGTCTTGAAAAAGCTCAAAAACAACATTCCTTGCCCGGGCGGCGTTCTCCATAGCCACCTCAATTTCCTGACGGGTACGTCGCAGTGCCGGATCGCGAACCGCATCCTGATACAGGCGGTCATAAGACAGCCGCTCAAACAACTGTCCCAATATCTGACTACGTAAATCTTCTGATACCTGCCCATTCTCATCCACTTTTCCCAATGTCCTGGCGATCTCTTTCAATTTCTCCTCTAACAACAAATATATTTTACCTTCGATCGTATCTGCAGCGACAAAATTATAGACCTGGGCAGTGGACTTTTGACCATAACGGTGAATACGGCCAATCCTTTGCTCTAAATCCATTGGGTTCCACGGTAAATCGTGATTAAAGAGAATCCGGGAAAACTGAAGATTTATACCCTCTCGGCCTGCAGCTGTACAAATTAATATCCTGGGGCCGTCCGGCCGTTTGAACCTTTTCTCCGCTGCTATCTTGGAACCGTGGTCCCCACCTTTGAGCACTTCTACACCCTGGCCGGGAAAGGTACTCTCAATTGCTCCCTTAATACTATCTACACTCCCCAGATAGGTGGTAAAGATAACCACTTTTTCATTTTGATTGGCTTGCCATATTTCACCTAGCGCCCTGAGCAATTCAATTATTTTAGTTTCAACACTACCTGGGAAACGCTCCAGTAAACTATAGATACGCCTACGTTCTTCCGGGAGGGCAATGGATACAAAATCTGCCGCCGATTCTTCAGCAGTTCCGGCAGCAATATCACTCGTCCCATGTAAGTCGTAGTTGAGGATGAATGTACCAGCCTCCTCAATTTTTTTCAATACTCTTAAACGGTAATCAGCCAATATACGTTCAGCTTCGGCCCTTCCAATGGTATCAAAAGGCAAATCAAACATATCATGAATCAGTGCCCGGGCTTCAGAAAGAGCATTATTTCGGCCATCCACATCCAAATTCTGATCACAGTGAATCGCTTCATGAATTGTTAGCATTAATAATCGCCGGCGCAATGTTTTTTTAACTGCAGCAAAACTGGATGCTGCGATTTTTTGAAAAATGGTCATGACGAAACCAAGGGCTCTACCCTTTCCGCCTTGAGTTTCAGCCAAATTATAACCGTCCCGTAAATAATCCTGCAGAGCATTATAGAACTTTAATTCACCTTCATTTAAATGAAAAGCTTGTGTATTAACAAGCCTCCGGGCGAAAATGGGGCTGCCGTCCGCTTTACAGGCATCAGCCTTAGTTCGTCTTACAACCACAGCATTTAAACGGTGACGGCTTTCCAACATCTCCTGTTCATTTTGGAATAGTGTCGGATCCAATAAACGTACTAGCATCCAAAAACGGAAGTGATCCCCCTGATGCGGAGTGGCCGAAAGCAATAACAAATCCCTGCAATGGTCCCGGATAGCTTCTGACAATTTGTAATTCTCGGTTTTTTTAACCCTCCGACCATTCTTATAGGCTGAAAGATGGTGAGCCTCATCAAATACCACCAGATCCCAGGGGGGAGCTTCCAGCAAACGTTTAACCCTGGATGCCCGCTTCAAAGTATCGACCGAGGCTATTAACCGATTATGTTTGGCAAAAGCATTTGATTTTCGGTCCGTGACATCACCCTCGGAACCAAATATTTCAAAATCAAGATTAAATGTTTCATTTAACTCCCTGGCCCAGTTGTTTACTAGCCCCGCCGGTACAATCATTAAAGCTCTTTTCATCTGCCCGCGGGAAGCCAGTTCGCGAAGGATCATAGCTGTTTCAATAGTTTTTCCAAGGCCAACTTCATCGGCAATTAAATATCTTCGCGGTGATGCCATAGCTAACCTATATACTAACACTACCTGATGAGGAAGCAAATCAACTTTAGCCGAAGTAAGAGTGCTAGCGCTCTCCATAAGGGGAAGTTGTTCGGCCTCCCAGGATAACCACAACAGATCAAGTTTTTTCGGGCTAACTTGGCACAAACCAGAGATTACCCTTTGCTCCCAAGTTAATTGACTATGTAATGTTTTTACAGGAACTTGCCGCAGGCCAACGGACTTAAAAAATACCGCCGCATAACCACCAGGGCTAAACGCCGTGATTACACCCTCACCAAGATCCGGGTGATAAACTGACTGACCCGGTTTAAAATCAGGAATAACGGCGGACATAGAATCCTCCCCCGATTTCTTTTACAACTTCATTTCGATGAGAATTTTGATCCTCTACCATGATTATCTGCGCTTCCTTGGCCACACCGTTCCAAAGGGCAAAGGTAACATTTAATTCATGTCCGGCTCGCAAACGCAAAAAGGCATGTTCATTGGTATCGATTCGCCATTGCCGCCAATTGCAACTACAACCAAAAACAAGTCCAACGTTGTTGCCATAAAAATCCTGCACCCGTACAATTAGACGTTGGACACGGTTACGTAAAAACATGAAAGCTGCCTCATGATCCAGCGTTTCTAAAACGGTTTGCAACCCGACAACTAATATAGTTTTACCATCCCCAAACGGAATGGTTGATGGTAGTTTTCCTCCGATCCAGTTTAGGGCCTTATGTAAGGGTACTTGCTCGCCATTTTCTAAAAGGGGGCTCAATAATTGGGCATCCCAAATCAAACTACTGCCCGAACGTAGCCAGCCCTTACCCCTTATTTCTCTCAAGCATCATACACCTCCCCTTCTTCGCGTAAATCCAAGGCATATTGGACGAATTTCGGTTTTGTAGGCTTAATCAGATTGTTCTTTCTCCAGCCCTGTAATAAACGCCGACCAAGTTCAGACGCCTGTCTGATGTGTTCATACGGAGACATCTCCGCATACCAGCCTAAAATAGACTCGATAGAAGGTTTATAATTTATTTTTTCTTCACTCAATTCTTTTTGGATATCAATACCACTGCCAGGGAAGGCTGCCCCGATGACAAAATGGGCAATATCAAGATCTAATTTTATTGAATTCCTCCGTTTTCCTTGCCGGGTCAAAAAAGCAAATCTCTGCTCTATAGGGACTACCAATACTTTTTTGTTAACCTCCACCACCCAACCAAGCTCTATCAAATCATCTATTGAAACCGTTGTCCCCCTTAACATTTTGTGCACATCACCCCGGGGTAATGTTTCAGTATTTTGAAATAAGCTTAGAAATAGCCTTGTAATAGGTAATGCAGATTCCGGAGGCCGCTTGACAAAATCACCGCTAGTGTCATCCAGCAATTGATTAATTCCTAATAACGCATCTTTTATGGAGAGAACTTCACCGCTCCCGATAAAAACCTGCCCATAATGACGACTGTAAAATTCCAGAGCTTTACCTCGCAACACCACCCTGATGTCCGCTTCAGAAATATCCTGGTTGCGATATAATTCAAGGATACGCTGCTGGTTTTTAACTTCTTCTTTGACCCAACGGCGCATTTTAGCCCAGGATACAGGGTCCGGTTCTTTTTGACGCTTACGGCAAACATGAAGAATATCATATTCAATCTTTTGCGAACCAAATGTTCCTGGCTTACTTCCTTCACCCTTAGTTTCATCACTTCGTATTGGATATGTTGAAACCAATATATAACCAGCTTCAAAAAGACTACGCAATACTACCTCCCACTGTGAATCTGCACTATGATGAAATGTAAAAGCTAATAAACCACCAGGTTTTAAAATTCTATATGCTTCCATCCAGCAGGCTGTGAGAGTGTTTTCATAAAATTCTGTTGCCGGATCCGGCCTAAAAAGAGGATTAGGGTTCCCCACATTAAGTGAATTATCTGATGTATAGTTCCTTATTAGTTCAAGATGTTCGGCTTTTATAGTGGGTTTCTTTTCCCATTCTTCTCGATCTTCAGGGTGCTCAGCCCTATTTTTTATAGCCTCAAGAGTTTTAGGGGTAGCTATAGGTCGCCATTGTTCAGCTTCTGGTTTACCCACAAACCATTTCAGAATAGGAATGCGCAACCAAACATAAAAAAAGTCTGCAAGGTCAGCATAAAATATATTATCTCCAAAAGGTGGATCCGTAACAACGATGTCAATAGTATGATCATCAAGAGCTTCGATTTGAGTAGATGATGTGCATATGATTGTTGTCTTTGCTTCTGTTAAACTATCGCAGGTCGAAACCCATTCACTTTTATAATTATTTTCTTTATCTATTATATATAGCTCCTTGGGATTATATTTCCATTCTAAAGATTCTATACATGTTTTAACGGAGGAATTCCAATTCCCCCTCCCATATTTACCAAACATATTATTCTCAATGAAATTTGTTTTGGGATGGTAATTTGAGTTTGAAAACATTGGTTCTAATTGATCAGCTTGAATATTCCAAAATGCAAAGACATTTTGATTGCGCAAATATTGTTGATGAGCTCCTAATATATGTTCTTTGAGTTCAATTGGGTATCTACTCTTGAGTAAAAAATTAATTATTAATGAATGCAGAAACAATTGCCTTGAATTAAACATAGTCCACCAATGCGTATACCCCCAATTAGGAATACCACCATTATTTTGAAAGGTCATAAATGCGAAAGATAATTTTTCTTTTGGCCAACAATTACATAAATCTTCATCTTTTAAAATCATCCACTCTTTCTCGGCCTTATTGATTCGATGTATATCATAAGCATCAGGTGCTTTAAAATAACGCCCGTTGTAATTATAGCCCTCCGCTTCACATCCCGGACAATGGCATTGTAATGCGTATGCCGCAACTGGCGCTGTCCTGCGGGTATCTTTTACTATCTCGAGGGCATTTTGATTGAAATTTGAATCAGCGACCAATTTAATTATCTCTTTATCTTCTTTATCCCCTGCTATAATTGCCTGTCGTACCAAAGCAAGTTTACCTGATTGTCGCAACTGTTTAACCCATTCAGGATTATAGCCATTGGCTTTCAATGCTTCAGCCATATCGTTAAGCGAAAGGCTCATTTTCACAGCAGTGAGCAAATCGTTCTCACGCCCGCAGGCTGCATTTTGACAGGTGAAATTACTTTTACCTGGTACAGTACCCTGGCGCGTATCCATAACAGTGCCATCAGGTAATTCTAAATATCTCGGCAGTCCATATCCCTTTCCGTCTGCTTCAACTTCAGTATCATCAAATTCACCGCTATTTAAACTCTGTTCCCCGACTTCTCCTGCATCCGCTGCTTCATCTAAATTAGCATTCGAATCATCCTTGTTTAATTTGATCCTGCCACGCACTTCAATTAGCTCTAAGTTTTTTAAACGCTCATGATACCAAGCTTCCGTTTGTTCTACCGTAGCTTTAGCAAAACCACCCAAATCCATCTCATTTAAAGTGCCGGGAGATCCCTTAAGCCATTCTGGATGAATAAGCAATGTCATAAATATGGGTTTGCGCTCTATCCTTAAAGCTTTTTTATTAACTTTGCTGACCTTAAAGTTATAAACGGGCTCATTATTAGCATACCCTTTTATTTCACCCCGCTGGCGCTCCAGTTCAGTAATTAACTCTTCACATGCAAAATTTTTACAAGAAGGACAACACAAGCCAGGTTCATCGCCTGCAGATTCTAATAAACGTAATATTCGGGCCAGTTTTTCATCAGCTTTTCCCTTACTGTAATCTTTCAAATCCTGGGCATACGATTGAGAAATCTCCGAAAATTTACCTTCCTTTGGTAACACAATACGAGGTGCTCCCGGCGCCATTCGAGTTTCACCTAATTCCGCATGAAAAGAAGTACCGCAAGAAGGACATTTTAATTCAATATAACTGGTGGATAGCTTTTTTTCCGCTACAACCGGCGAGCGAAAAACGGGTGTGCGGTGGCCACAGCCGGTTGCAGGACAAGGGCCGTGTTTGGCCCAAAATGTATAGATAACCTCCGGCCCTTCCCAGCGATAATTATGTCTTTCTTCTGGGGGTAAATCGATGGGATCCACAGATGCAGTTTCATTTGTGCGCATATCAATCCACTTGCCTATATGCCCACGGGGGCAGGAAGTTGTATAAAATGGCTGTATTTGAGGCTTTACTTCGGCCTCAATATGATCAAAAAGTTTAGCAACCTCTTCTGGGTTTGAACTGGACAGTTCATTTTTTACTACCAGCCATGCAACAGGGTTTAAATCAACCCCGTACATTTGCATGCCCAAACGTGCTCCCTCTACTAAAGTGGTTCCACCACCCATAAAATTGTCTAAAACCTTAAGATTTTTAAAACTCCCGGCCTTCTGGTGGTTTGCATAATAATTATCCCAAACTTTTTTTGCAGCCTCAGCCGGATCTTCGGTTACTTCTGTTGCAGCAGCAATAAGTATTGAACGAAAAACTGAAGAGTTTCTTCTAGCCCACCATTTCATGAACTGGTATATTGGCTTTCTCGTTGCCCCTGAGCTTCCTTCAACACTTGAGATACGGTTTACTTCCAATATTGGAAAATCCACCTCAAGGCAAGTTTTAGGACGATTTGGATCAGAAAAATCCGGTACCTTTAGACGAACTGCTTTTCCTAAATTGGGTGGGGCATCTTTTTCAATATTTTTTTTTGTAGTGCTTTTTGTTTCATTAAAGTTTAAACTGAGGATTTCTAAAATTTTAAGCTGCTCGTTATCAACAAATAGTTTCAAATCGTCATTTGTCGACTTGTTTTTCCTTCTAGCTGCCATCAACTTTCCTCCGGAAATTCTATAAAAGGTACCAATGCCTCAAAAACTGTTAACCCACCATGCGTCAGGTGGGGATACCCACCCTGCACCTTCCAGCGCCTTTGTCCCAGCACCATATGATAATTATTTATGGTGGCGGCCAATGGAGGCATAAAACCGACGGGGAATAGAGCTTCAGCTAAACATAAACGTCCAGCCCCAAAATATTTGATTAAAACATCTTTGGCTTGTTGTTCCGTTTCTTCGTTGGAGAATAATTTGCAATTAGCATAGCCGTGGTCAGAGGTAATAATCAGTTTCCTGCCTTTTCGCATCTTGTTTACTAACTGCCAAAAGCCTGGCCCGGTAAATTCCTGTTGAACAGCGTTCTCTACTTCCTCTGGATCCCTTTTATAAAGGTGGATCAAGTCGTCAAGCCAACAGTGCCATAAAAAAATATCCGGCGAAGGAGGAACATCACCCAAACAGTCCTGAAATGGAGAGGTCAATACATCGGTCCGGGTAGCCTTCCCTCCCAAAAGGAATGAATCTGTGGCACCATTGTTAAAAAGGCTCGCTCTGGACGGCATACCTAAAGCTTTAGCAAATTGTTCTGTTTCTGTGGGTAATTCAGCGCCTGTTATTTTTACAGAGCTAGGCTCCAACCCATTTGCTCTGGCATTTTCAATTAACGGTTTTAATTCCCGTAAGGACAAGGCATCGAGGATCAGTATAGCCCTGCCGCCAACAGAGTTATCTCCCCACCAATCTTTTAAAACCTCCGCCGTCCTGGTTATACAACCTTTAAAATCATACCATAGATTCCAGGCCGACTCGGCCAATAACCTGTCCAGTTTTACTGTAGCCTGGTGTAACATGGGTGGACTTGTTTCCGGAGCTATCTCTAAAAGATAATCGAGAATAGCCTGCCAGCAGTTATGGCTATTAGTATCATTTAACAGATTAATCAATAAGCCTTGTTGTTTGTTCAATAACTCTATTTTGTTTATTTTGCCCATCAATCTTTTTCCTCCGGTAACGTCACTTCTAATATTGCCCGGGTGGTCGGGGGTAATTTTTGCAACAAGGCTTTTAATTCTTTGACAGTAAGCCCTTGAAATTCAAGCTTTGCCTGAGATATTTTATCTGCTGCAGCCAAACCCCAGTTTTCCAATTCGCCGGAAAGATTAAGGGTTGTTTTTTCATCACTTCGTTTAACAATAGGTGGCTTTATCCCTATTGTAGTTCCGGGTGTATCATTACCGGGAATTCCAATAATTCCACCACATTTCGGGCCATCGTCCGGTGGCTTTGGAACTGGAATACCTGGTCCATTAACAATCGGGCCGGTAGGAATTGGAGGTGTTGTTGTCGGTGGTTGTGGCGGCGGAATCACAGTATCAGTGCCAACTACGTCTGGATTACCCAATATAATGTTATATAGCTCCTTACCTCGTTTGGAAGCCCTTGTTCGCAACATCTGCAAGGTCACCTGATCATTTGCATGGTCACTTTTTTTACCCAACCAGCTACCACTGACGTTAAGGTAAACATTCCCTGATGCAGCCACCCGCATTATCTGCTCATAGGCATAGATTTCTCCTAAATAAGGTATGATTTCAATGCCAGGCTTTGCCGGCGGTTCTTTTAACTCGGAAAGGAATGCCCCAACTGTCTGGGTATTGGAAGCCGCCTCTTTTACCATGAATTCAAAGTCTTCGAATGCAAATAAATTTTCTCTGATGACTTTTTCCACTTCATTAACAATTTCTGTACCACCTTTTGTTATTTGCTCTATAGTAAATTTACAATTTTGGGGGTTTTGAAAGTCCCAACTCTGTAAAACGGCAAAGTGATCATAACGCGAACCGAGTGCTTTAATTAAATCGTTGCGAAATTTGCTTCCTTCTTTACTGTATTGCGTATCACTTTTTCCCCACTGATTACCCAGTAATGCCGCCCTGGCCGGAATAACTATTTCTTTATCTTCAAATATTGAGGAAGTGCCTGCTTTAGGTAAAAGGTAACGAATTACATTCCTCTGTTTCGTTACATGTTTTTTCAGCCAAAGGCCCAGATCGGGCATTAAATTGTCTGTAATTGCAGGTAATACAAATAAAACCGGCCGGTCCCAGAGATCCGGTTGGTCAATTTCATCAAGCCCAGCCCACGGTGAGGATAGCCAAGAGGGTCCTGGAACAATTATTCTTGCCAGCGACTCAGCGGCTACAGGTGTTAATGCGTAACGCAACATGCTACGAATGTAGTCTTTATCACTACCATCTTCAAATAACTTCTCATTTTTTGCCGAGGCCAATAATTTTGCCTTGGCGTTTTCTTCGACTTTAAATCTAAGGCGAGGCTGTACACCATCCTCCTCATGAATGTTAAAGGAATTTTCTTTTATTTGAGTTAGTTCATCATTAAAAATATTGTCGTCGATTACAGATGATCTTGTAATATCTAAATGTAATTCCTCTCTAAGACCGCCAACTTTTATGCCAGGAGATATGGATCGCATCCATAATGCGCTGATAATTCCCTTGGCGTTCGGGGCCTGTACACCGGCTTGAATGACAGCCTCCAAATTTCTCTGAGCAATTTCTCTTAGCCTGTCCTGTTTTTCATCCGATATAGCATCCAGCAAAGACTGGACGCCACAGTCAACATTATCTACAGCAAAGTCTGCCGGTGTATATATACAATTACCCCCCGGCGTTGCTTTAAATATCTGTGCCAGAACCCGGATCATATCCCTGGAGCCCTGGGCTGCTTCCGAAAGCAAAACTTGATCTTCCAATAAATCTATTAATTCGGGTGCAAAAGGCCATGATTCCACCACTTCATTATGGATCCGGTCATATTCTGCTGCTGATAAGTGGCTATATAGCAATCGGAACCGTTCAGCAGCATATACTGCTGTAGCTTGACGTATTTCATTGTCTGGAATATTACGTCGGTTTTCAAAAAGCCTGTGCAAAACCAACCGCTTACGATCATTCTTTGCAGTGACCCCTTTGAAATCAACAAGGGCGGGATTATCACGATGCACCTGCCTATAGGCATCGGTTTGGTTGTTACGGACAGAGATTATAAACCTAAAAACATCAGGGCGGTCCTTTGATAATTCCGAAAGGTTTTGTATGAAATTAAATGTCCAGGTGCGACGTTTACGACCGGTATCACCTGGCTCATCGTTGAGTCCATCAAACCAAGTTTGAAACTCATCGATAATAAGAACCGTTGGTTGTAGAGAAAACATCTCTTCCATTAATGATCTGGCCGGCACAGGCACACCCGAGGCCTCAAATTTTCCCTGCATTTTTTGCCCAGAAGGATGACGTTCGAAAAGTAGGTCCCAGAGATATTCATATTCGTTATTGTGGACTGCTTCGGTTACAGGTAAAAAACCTGAGGTCAATTTTAAGTTCATTAGCTTATCGTTACCCAGGCGCTGACCCCAATCTTGAGCCCACGCCTCCACTACATCACGTGAAACGATAGCATGGTGAAGAGCTGCCATGATATGAGATTTACCGCGTCCTCTGTCGCCTATAAGCACAACTGGCTTGCCGGTTCCCGCCTCACTGATGGCAAATAGCGCTTTTTGCAGATCCACCACTGGGTAGGTAATTCTAAAAAATTCTTCACTCGGTAAGTCTAAAGCGCCAGTGCCATCGTCCCTCCGAAAAACAATGGCAGTATCACGCATATGACCGTTTAAAAATTCCGACCGCAGTTTCAAATCAAGCATTATTTACGCCCCCCAGAAAACTACTATTTTCGCTAAAAACTGCAAAAGCAATCTATATCCATATTCTACCCATATTTCCCATTACCTTTAGATAATTTAATAAAAAATTCATAGATGGCAATTCAACGAAATATTAATAATACCTTTTGTATTGTATTTAACATGAACTCTATTAGCAGGATCATAAGTATCAATATAAAAACCATAGCTCATCGACAGCGCCTCGAAAAGGGTATATATCTCCTCTTTTGTCAGCTTAACCAAAGCTCCACTCCTTCCTTACTTTTTTATCGCTCTGTTCTTCATCTTCGATAAAGCTAATAAATTCTTCTTCCTCGCCGGCGTCGCCAAGTAGTTCCTGGCCGTTTTGACCGGTCGCTCCTACGGCCTGCTGCTTTTCCGCATCGAACAGGCTGACCTGGTCCGGGCTCAGCTCTACCAGGACCTGCTCATTTGGTTTGAACTGTTGAGCTCCAATAGATTTTCGTTGGTTAATTCGATGTCCTCCAGGATCACCCTGATGGACTGGGCCCAACCATCAGTAAGGACCCGGTTGACGATTTCAATTTTATTTATTGTCGCTGTGAAATCCGCCTTTCTCATGCCTTCAGCATTCCTTTCCGGGGGCGCATATTGAAACGCTACTTCCAGACGCCCACCCCGATTTATTATTTTTTCCCTGCCGATTTTTCTTCAGCCCCCTGGCGGGTTTAAATATCCTGCCGCCAAACCCGCATGCTGCGCAGCCTGCTGCCCGCCTGCCGCACCTGTATGGCTGGGGGACCATCCCCCCTCGTTTATGCACCCGGCGGGCGGTAAGCCCTCCTTTTGTCAGGGGGACTGTCCCACTCTCGGTAAACAGGTATTACTCTGGGTTCGGAGGAATGTCCCCGGTTGGAACGGGAAGACACCTCTTGTAGGTGCGGCTTCAGCCGCACATCTTTGGCGGGTTAAAACCCGCCCTACAAGAAACCTGCCGGCTCAATCATTACTCTCTGTTCTCCCTGCAAGCCGGCCGGTGCCCATGAGTGCGAGTCCCATCATTAAAAGTCCTGTAACAGATATGTGTTCAAAATTTTCATGAAAACCTTTAAGCTACCCCGCATTTTTTCCTGATATAATCGTACTAACATATAGTGAGGAAAAATCATAGTGATATTTTAAATTTACATAAAGGAGTTTTTTGAATTGAAGCTCAGAAGCAGGACTATCATTGTATTTTTTGTAACACTATCTCTATTATTTTCTTTAAGCGCGCCGGCCCTGGCCCAATTCACGGATATCGAGGGACACTGGGCAGAACCTCAGATCAGCGAATGGCTTAAAAAAGGAGCCGTTACAGGGTACCCGGACGGAACATTTGCCCCGGCTGACAGCATTACCCGCGCAGAATTTATTACTCTGGTCAATACATTGCTTGGTTTTCACGAAAAGCAGCAAGTAACTTTTGATGATATATCAAAAGACGACTGGTTTTATGAGGAAGTGTCTAAAGCCGTATTCGCAGGATATATTACCGGGTATGAGGACAATACCTTGCACCCGCGCAGCCCGATCAAGCGGGAAGAGGTAGCGGTGGTGCTCTTCCGGCTGCTGGATTTGGAAATAATTGAAGACAGCTCCGCCATATCCCAATTCAAGGATGCCGGAAGTATATCGACCTGGGCCAAATCAAGCGTTGCAGAGGTAGTAGATAAAAGGTTAATGAGAGGGTATCCCGATCAAACTTTCAAGCCTCTGGGCAACATAACCAGAGCAGAAGCGCTGGTAACCATTGACAACGTTTTCTGGGCTAAACACCCGGTATTGATCACAAATCAGAGCTAGGACTTCTCAATAATCACTACATCCCCGTCCTTAACTTTATTTAAATCACTTAGGTCCTCCTCAATCCGGCCAAAGACGTTGACGGCGCTGGCCGGCCTGATCTCATTTCCCAGGCTGAGCGGCGTCGGCCCAAAAAAGATGCAAAAGGCCTTCCCGCTGGGCCAGTAACCCAGGTCACCCATTGATACTAACTCAGAAGCGTCAGCTTCAAGTTCTGCATCCACCGGAATGGTAAAGTAAATTTCATCACCCCAGCGGCTGGCTGCCCCCTGCAGAGGAAGGGACTGATAGATCAGCTTTCCCGTGGGGGTGGCAGAGATTGCCGCCTGCCAGGATAATGGACCTGATTTAATGGTTATTTTCAAGCTTCACACTCCCTAATTTTGTATTGATCTTCTTTTATCATTTAATTCTCCGCTATATTTGATTTGACTAATTTACAGAAAGCTCAACACCGTACTTGCAAATCACCGCCCTGATGTTAAAATAATCCACCTCCGCAGGCAGCCCGTCTTTGATTGGCTTAAGCTTATCCGTCCCCAGTTCTTTAATCTTTTCAAGTATTAATTGTTCATATCGGGGATCGATGAAATCATTCCAGTTAAGATCATAACCCTCTTGGCCACAGCGGATAATGTGATCCTGGATGGTGATGGTTTTCAAGCCCCTTAAACGGACTATTTCATTGATGGACCGGCCTTCTTTATACATGTTATAAGTGACCAAATGGCTTGCCGTTTGGCCCTCCTGTTTTATCTCCGGTTGCGTGACATCAGGCGTGATTTGAGTTCCCTCCCCAATATAATCACGCAGCACATCTAAAAACAGGTGGCCGTAATTCCTCAGCCTGGCCTCACCCACACCTTTAACGGCCAGCAGGGCGGAATCATCCGCCGGTAGGCTTTCACACATTTCCCGCAGGGTGCTGTCGGGGAAAATGACATAAGGCGGCGCCTGTTCTCTTTGCGCGATCTCCCGGCGCAGCTGGCGCAGCCGGTCAAACAGCGACTGGTCAACGGTTTCCTGGCGTTTTTTCACCAATTTCTGATGAAAAACCTTTTGTTCTCCTTTTATAACCGGGGCCGCTCCAGGTAAAAGCCTGACCACCGGGTACTGTCCTTCCGTCAGGCCGAGATACCCTTCGGCGATCAACACTTTAATCAAATGCTGGATTTCTTTTTCCGTGTAATTGCGCAGCAATCCGTGAGATGGCAACTGATCAAAACCGTACTGCAGCACTTTTTTGCTTTTTGAGCCTTTCAGCACGCCGGCGATCATAGTTATTCCAAACCTTTCCCTCATCCGCCAGGCGCATGATAATATTTTTTGCGCATCCACGGTGATATCAATAAGCTCTCCCTCGTTATTACAATTGCTGCAGTTGGCACAATTTTCCGGCGCGTCCGCCTGTCCGAAATAATGCAGTATTTCGCCGCGCAGGCACCTGGATGTATGGCAATAATCAACCATAGACTGCAATTTCTTATATTCACTGTCCCTTCTTTCCGGAGAAGGAATAGAGTTTTCAATTAAAAATCTTTGTATCTGTACATCCTGCGGGCTAAAAAGCAGGATGCATTCAGCGGGTTCATCGTCTCTCCCCGCACGCCCGGCCTCCTGGTAATACGCCTCCATGTTTTTGGGCATATGGTAGTGGATGACATAACGCACATTGGACTTATCTATGCCCATGCCAAAAGCATTGGTAGCCACCATCACCCTGCTGTCGTCGTAGATAAAACGCTCCTGGCTATGGTCTCTTTCAGGCGCCGTCATACCCGCGTGGTATTTGCCGGCGCTAAAACCTTTTTGCTGCAAATAGGCGTGGAGCTGGTCAACCTCTTTCCTGGTGGCCGCGTAGATTATGCCCGGTTTATCTCTGTTTTCAGCCAGGTAATGCCCCACAAAGTCTCTTTTGTTTTCACCATTGACCACAGCAAAAAACAGGTTGGCGCGGTCAAATCCGGTTATAAATACATTTGGCTTGTCCAGCGCCAGTTGGTTAACTATATCCCGGGTCACTTCTGTTGTGGCGGTAGCTGTAAATGCCGCCACTACCGGGCGCCGGTTCAGTCTTTTAACAAACGGGCTGATCGCCAGGTAGGCAGGCCGAAAATCGTGCCCCCACTGGGAGACACAGTGCGCTTCATCTACAGCCAGCAAAGTGATTTCCAGCTCATTGACCATGTCCGTAAACTGTTCGCTCTCCAGACGTTCCGGCGCAATATAAATGATTTTGTACTTGCCCTGCCTGGCCTGTGCCAAAACAGCAAACAACTCCCGGTAATCCAGGGAACTGTTGATAAACGCAGCCGGTATGCCAAGGCTGCGCAGTGCTTCCACCTGGTCTTTCATCAGGGATATCAGCGGCGAAATAACCAGCGTGGTACCGGATAGCAGCGCAGGTATCTGATAACATATGGACTTCCCTCCCCCGGTGGGCATGATCCCAACAGTATCATGACCCTGCAAAATACTGCCGATGATCTGCTCCTGGCCGGCCTTGAAGGAATGATAGCCAAAATGTTTTTTTAATAAAGTTACCGCTTTCTGCAGCATTTTAATAACCTCTTTTTTGAATAAACTCTTTTAATTAGTTGAAAAACTACAGCTCCTTCGTTATTCCACGAAAAATAGACAGCTCCTTCCAGGACGTGATGGTTTTATTCTCCACCCGCCAACCGGCACAGATAGTCTGTAAAAAAGAAAAAATCCACACCCATACTGGCGTGAATTTTCGATAATCGCGGTAAGAGCAGGTTCTCTTGAGCGTGTCAAGAGAACCGTCCGAGACCACTGAAAAAGGCCTGTTTTTTGATCGGCGCCCACCTGTAGGGCGGTTTTCAATCGGGGACATTCCTCGGCATTCCAATCGGGGATATTCCTCGCATCAAAGCCAATCCCCAAACAGAGGTGTGTCCCCGTTCCGCTAACTGGCTGAAGCCTCACCTACAGTTCTTAGGCCCCGTTCGCTTTAAAAAAGTGACTTTATCAGTGGTCTCGAACCGTCCCCGTGACACGCTAAACCGTCTCAACGACACGTTAGATACTCCACCTTAAAATGAGCTGCCGCCAGGACGGCCGGCCATTTTTCCACCATGCCGCTGATCTGCTGTTTCCACTTTTCGTTCAAGTTTTCCCAGGATGCTATTCTGGGGTCGATTTTTTGCTGTTGATTATAAAGCTCGCCGTATTTCCAGCCCAGGTCTTTTCTTTGCGCGCGCCAGTGCTCATGGGCATATGCGGCCAGGCTGCGGATCTCTTTTTCGCTTAATTTGATCTCCGCGGGTTTTTCAATTACCGAAACGATATCATACTGCAGCAGTACCATCGCGTCCGGGATCAGCCGGATGTGCTCCCGGTAGAAATTCCGCTCCTCCTCCGGCAGGGCTGCCCAGCGGTTTATTACTGTCTTTTCACTGATCCCGTCTTTTTCCCTCGCTTTTTGGAGCACTGCAAAAATGGCGAAGGCCAGGCTTTCAGTTTTTTCGCTGTAAAACACGTCGTGCATCAAGTGGCGGGTAAACTGCTCTTCATCAACGTGGAGTTTGAGCTGCTCTTTGGAAGGCAGGTGCGACTGCTCCCACTTCCTGGCGCCGGCCAGGATGCTCATGTCCATGATCGCTTCCATCGACCTTGATTCATGCTTGTACCTGGGGACCTTTAATAACGCCCGCAGCACGCCCTGATCAATCTGCGCCTCCCCTTTGTCGCTGATCAGGTGGGGCAGTTTTCTTTCAAATAAGGATCTGAGCAGCATCGCCCGGCGGATGACAAACAATTGGTCCGCCCGGTGGCTGGCCGGGTTCGGGCCGAGGATGTTCACGTTGCCCCGCAGGCGGCTAATGAAGTCCGGGCCTTTCGCGCTTTTAAACTCGATCATAAACCGCTTTTTTTCTTCCTCGTCCAGGATCGTCTCGCCGCAGAATTCCTCAAATGTGTTGCTGGTACCGCCCGCGAATACAAAAATTGCCCTGCCGATGGGGTGCACCGCATCTTCTTCTCTAAACAGTCCGTCCTGCATGGGAGCTAAAAAATATTTCAGCCAGCCCAGCTTTCCTTCAAAAGAAGTGTCGAATTCATCAAAAACAATTACCGGCACTTTCCCCTGCAGCGAAAAATCCCGGGCTTTGTGAAAGACTCTGGCTAAATCAGCAGGCGACCGGAACTGGGACAGGTTAAAGTTCAGCTTTGTGATCAGGTCCGGCGCGATATTTGCCGCTACCTCGGTGACCCCAAAGGATTTGCCGGAACCGGGGGTGCCGAACACGGCGATGGAAAGGGGCCTGAGCGCATTTTTCGTGGCAATATACTCGCCCATCAGATTGTTGATGCTCCGGTAGCTTTCAATCTCTGTCCGGTCCACGGTTTTTAAATTGCCGAACCTGGCCACCGGTATAAACTTCAACACCTTGCCGTCTCCATATTTTACGATTTCCGCGGCGATTTCCGCCAGGTTGGACGGGCTTTTGTCATTTAAAATATGCCAGCAGTCCCGGCTGTGATCGTTAATCGGGATGTGGATTTTAACATCCTGCACATTCTCTCTGGCAATTGCGTAATCGCCCTCCGCCAAAAATATTTTCGGGTGCGGGAAGGTAAAGGAAGCGGTATCCCTGCCAAAACCCTCGATATAATATTTTTGCGCGGCTACTATGCCTTCGCGAATGCCGTTGTTAATCAAAAATGACAGTTCTTCCTCTTTCATGTCCTGCCCGGCGATGCTTTTGACTAATCCGGCGACAAAACAGGAGGTGCACCCGTACACCACGCCCTGGATCCCCTTCGTAAAATCCCCCTCAAATTGATAGGGCATAAAATAAAGGCGTGATTCGGAAACCCCGTTACATTTATAATAGATGGCGCCTTCCAGTCCAAAAGTGAAGATCAGGTGCCTGCAGCCCGCAAGAAAGGAAAGGTTCGGGTTGTTGTTTAACTGCCAGACAAAATCCTGCGCCGTCCTTTCCCAGGAGATGCTTTTGCTGATGTTCACACCTTTGGCGCGGAGGTCTTCACTGTTGATGATAATGATCATATTTTCCAGATGGGTTTCCACCAGGTGCTTCCATAAGGCGCTGGACTGATTGGGATTGTTCAGCTTGTACAGGACCAGCGGGGTTTTCCCCGGCGTCTTCAAGGCCAGCGGCCAGAACTCCGGCTGCTCGTTAAAGCCGTTGTTCTCGTCGTCGATGACCACCATAGACGCTGCCGCGTCGTCCTGCTCCACAGGCAGCAGTTTGGGCAGGCCGGGTGAATTCCATGTAAAACCAAGATGGCGGCTGATCCGGTACACCGTGTCCCTGCCTCCCGGCAGTCTGGGAAAACGCTCTATCTTGGCCGTGGAATGAAGGAATTCGTTGGAATATACGGATTCCGGCCGCATTTGCGGGGAGAGGACCGGCCTGCCGGTGGCCAGGGAGATGAGCCGGGCCAGAAGCATCGATTCGCCGGGCATTGATATTTTGTGCATATTGTTATGCATCTGCCAGTTCCAGCCTTCCCGCACCTGCGGACTGGTGGTCCAAAGCAGCGTATTGACGCAAATATCACCGCTTACCACGATTTTATAGTTTTGTTCACTCATATCTTTTACCTCAAAAGTTTTGTTCTGTTACTGATTGATTATAGAATATTAACATTTATTTTCTTTATTCGACAAAAGCCCCCTCAATTCCTTGGTATTACCCCGGGTTAAGAATCCAAGCAGCGTGACAGGAATTTGTAGATACATGGAGAATTTTGATCAAAAAAAATACGCAGACGGGGGCGTCTTGGTCCGGGGTATTTAGCCTGCTTTTTAGAATTGCTGGCGGTGGCGCTGGTCAACTACATTCTGGTAGGGTATATTGTTTTTATGAAAAATATGCTTATGATTAAAAGAGAGGGCATGCAGCGGCTGCAGGCCTGAAAACACGGCTTCTAAAAGCCGCAAATGAAGATCAAGAAAGGGTGAAACGGATGAATGAAACAATCAAGGTGATTAAAAACAGGAGATCCATCAGGAAGTACAAGGCTGAACAAATTAACGCCGCCGAGCTGCAGGAAATACTGGACTGCGCTATCCTGGCGCCCAACGCCATGAACCAGCAGAAGTGGCTTTTCACAGTAATTCAAAGTAAGGCCGTTCTTGACCGTATGGTGGAAATAATCAAGGAAAACATATTTAATGCCGGAAATGATTTTATGAAAGAAAGAGCAAGCTCCCCCGATTACCATACGTTTTATAACGCGCCAACAGTGATCCTGATCTCGGCTGTGGAAAAGGCGCCCTGGATCCAGGTGGACTGCGGCCTGGCCGCGGAAAACATCACCCTGGCGGCAGAAGCGCAAAACATCGGATCCTGCGTAATTGCCTCCTCCCGGATGTTGTTCGCCTCAGAAAAAGGGAACGCCATGCGCAAAGAACTGGGCATGCCGGAGGGCTACAACCATGTTTGCGCCATAGCCCTGGGGTACAAAGACGAAAACCCGGAGACGCCTGCCAGAAACAAAGAGGTATTTAATTACGTCAAATAAATTTCTTCTCTGTGCCTTTTGCTCAACACCATTTGGTACAGCCTGTGCGACAGCCGGTAACTGTCGCCTTTTTTTATGCA
The DNA here is from genome assembly GCA_018435055.1 of Pelotomaculum sp. GTDB lineage: Bacteria > Bacillota > Desulfotomaculia > Desulfotomaculales > Pelotomaculaceae > Syntrophopropionicum. The sequence goes on from JAHDOA010000030.1 coordinate 23,994, forward strand.
ATAAAACACAGCGGCTGCGCACTCAGCACGCTGCTGATTGCAAAGAGTACCACCCGTTTACCAGCCGAACCTTGCTCGACCTGTTGCCATACAGCCGATTCTGGACAGGAGATATCCATCATTCACTTTGTGATCCGTATGAAGCAGAAAATTAATACCTGCTGTCGAATATTGACAATGTTCAGGCCTGACATTAATGGGCTTCGGTTAAACACCCGGTATTGATCACAAATTAGGCCAGGACTTCTCAACAGTCACTTCATCCCCGTCTTTAACCTTATTAAGATCGCTTAGATCCCCCTCAATCCGGCCGAAAACATTGACAGCGCCGGCCGGCCTGATCTCATTTCCCCCGCTGATCGGCGTCGGCCCAAAAAAGATGCAAAAAGCCCTGCCGCCCGGCCAGTAACCCAGGTCACCCTTTGCTACTAGCTCTAAAGCGTCGGTTTCAAGGTCTGCGGCTACCGGAACGGCAAAGTAGATTTCCTGGCCCCAACGGCTGGCTTTCCCTTTCAAAGGTAGCGACTGTTCAATCAGTTTCCCGGTAGGGGTGGCAAAGATTGTCGCCCGCCAGGACAATGGCCCTGATTTAATAGTTATTTTCAAGCGCTTCACACTCCCTGGGTTTTCATTTAATTTTGTATTTAGGGTATTCTCATTCGAGTTATGCTGTGGTATGGACACTCAGCCGGTAATTTATCCGGCCAGGGCAACATTCCCCATGGCCAGCCTTTGCGCCAGGCTGTTATTTGCCGCTGTCTTCGTATTGGATCAGACATCTTTCATATACTGCTAAGTTTGCTGTTCATACCTGAATATACCTTTCTATGCTATGTAATGCTACTATCATAAATTCCATAAAGGAAAGAGGCCTATCCGGTGCGATAGCCCCCTTTTCCTGTATGGCGAAAATATTTTGAGATCTGGTTGATATCCGCCGGTTTTTAGTTGCCCGGCGCTTCCAGCATCTTGACCGCCATTGTCGCCGCTTCCGCTCTTGTGGCGTTGTCTCCGGCGCCAAAGGTATTGTCGGGCCGCCCCGCGATAATTCCTTCATCTACCGCCGTGGCTACGTATCCCTTCGCCCAGGCGGGAA
>JAHDOA010000023.1 GCA_018435055.1 Pelotomaculum sp.
AATGTACTTTATTCTTTATGGTTATTAATGAACGGGTCTTTATTTTAATTATTTAAAAAATCCTGTTAATCTTTTTTTAATCCTGTTAATCCTGTCAGATTGTTTTAAATCTTAAAAATATAGCGTTAGGGGTAATAACTAATGAAAATATTGCTGCATACCTGCTGCGCCCCCTGTTCGATTTACCCTGTGGGGTTTTTAAGAGGCGAGGGGCATGATGTGACGGGGTATTTTTTTAATCCGAACATACATCCATATACAGAATTTAAAAAACGGCAGGAGGCGCTGGAAAAATATGCTGCTGAAATCGGCATGGATATGATCTTTGATCCGGGCTATCACCTGGAGGAATTTTTACGCGGCGCCGCCTTCAGGGAATCAAACCGCTGCCGGGTATGCTACACGATGCGGCTGGACCAGGCTGCCCGGGAGGCAAAAGCGGGTGGTTATGATTGCTTCAGCACCACCCTCCTGGTCAGCCCTTACCAGAAACATGAGTTGATCAGGGAAATCGGCCAGGAAGCTGGAGATAAACACGGGGTAACGTTTTATTATATGGATTTCCGCCCGGGATACAGGGAGGCTGCGGCACTGTCCAGAAAAATGGATATGTATCGCCAGAAATACTGCGGCTGTATCTACAGTGAAAAAGAACGTTATTACAAACCGAAGAATAAAAGGGAAGTGAAAGGTTAATGTGGGAGTCTTTCGGCAAAATGTTCCTGTTTATCGGCATAATTATGCTGGCGTTGGGGGGCATAATGCTGGCCGGCGGCAGGTTGTTCGGACTGGGGCGCCTGCCCGGTGATATTTTTATACAGAAGGGTAATTTCAGTTTTTATTTCCCGGTAATGACTGGGATCATATTAAGCATATTGCTGACAATAATTCTGAACATATTCCGCCGGTAAGCGAAAAAGCCCCGGTTTTTTTTAACTTGGGAAGGAAATTTAACTAATCCGCCGAATTTTTGTCGAATGAGACATTAATGCCAGGGGGGGGATTAGTCTATGAAGTTACATTTTATTTTCAGGACTTTTATTATATCTTTAGTAGCCTTATCGTGCGTTTTTTTATGCGCCGGCGCCGCCGGCGCCGCTTCTGCCGGTATTGTCCGGGTAGCCCTGGTCAGGGACAGTGATGACCTTTCTTTTAAGGTTAGCGGTAATTACGAAATTGTCGACAAGGCGACAGGCCGGGTTCTGGCTGTGCCGAAGCAGGGTGAAAAAATGCAGGTGGAATTAATGGAAAAGCGCATCTCGCTTTCCGGCCCACAGGGCAATTACGGCTCCTTTAAAGGTCCGCTGCTGGTACGTGAAGCAAGTTGCAGCGCTGCTGTAATCAACGGCAGCGGCCGGGTGACGGAACAAAGTATTGCCGCATCGATGGCTGTAAATAGTGACGGCAGGGCTATTTCATTAGGATCGTCAGAAGCCCCGGCTGTCAGATCGTCCAGCAAAACAGTGCAACTTACCGGCGGCAGCGACGGCCTGAACCTGGTTACCTTAAACAGCGCGTCCGCCGGCAAGAGGTACCGCGGCGACATGGAGTTTCTGCTGGAGGACGGCGGGCTTACCGCAGTAAATGTGCTGAATATTGAAGACTACCTGCGGGGCGTTGTCCCGGCTGAAATACTGTCCTACTGGCATCCGGAAGCCTTAAAGGCGCAGGCGGTGGCGGCGCGGAACTATGCCCTGGAGCGCGCTGAAACCAGCCGGGGGTCTTTTGATGTGTACTGTGACATGACGAGCCAGGTTTACGGGGGATATGACGCTGAATCTCCTTCAACCAATAAAGCAGTAGAGGAAACCAGGGGGATAGTAATGCTGTCCGGCAATAGGATAGTGTCGGCATTTTACCATTCCAGCAGCGGCGGCGCCACGGAAAATAGCGAAGACGTCTGGTATGATAAAGTTTCATATATAAAGGCGAAGTCTGATCCCTATGATAAAAATGGCGATCACTATAACTGGCAGGTTAGTTATACCACTGATCAGCTAATAAAAAAGCTGGCGTCCGCCGGTTATAAGTTCAAAAAGATAACAGACATTAATGAGCTGGCCCGCACATCATCCGGCCAGAGGGTCAAAAACCTGGAAATAAAAGGAGAGGGGATGGAAGGAAAACCACTGACTGTTCAGATCAGCAATGCTGACAACGTGAGGATGGCGCTTGGTTTAAAAAGTTCACTGTTCCAGTTAACCAGGCAATATGACAAGCAGAAAAATCTAACCGGTGTAGAAATCACCGGCAGCGGTTCGGGCCACGGGCTGGGGATGTCACAGTACGGCGCCCGCGGCATGGCGGAGGAAGGTTATAAATACCAGGATATCCTGAAATACTATTATTCCGGAGTAGTAATTGCAGAAGACTACGGCCGTTGAGGCAAACAAATTGACAGGATTTACAGGATGAATAAGGATTTACAGGATTTTATTATACAAATAAATTTAATTTAAATAATCCTTACTTACACTCCTGCATATATTGTTTATTTTCGATGGTATCTAAAGAACTGGTATTTATTATTATTTAATTTTTAATCCTGTTAATCGGTTTAAATCCTGTCAATCCTGTCAGATTGTTTTATTTGTTAAATTTTTAAAAGGATGTATTTAGAAAACTAGCTTAGGAGCTAACTGATACAGGTGAATATTTCCGACTTCGATTATTTTCTGCCACAAGAATTGATAGCCCAAGATCCTGTCAGAGACAGGGACTCATCCAGGTTAATGGTAGTCCGGCTGGACAGGGAAGATTTAGCGCACCGCCGGTTTTCAGATCTTGTCTCATTCCTCAAGCCGGGGGACGCCCTCATTATAAACGATACAAAAGTAATTCCCGCCCGGCTGATGGGTTATAAAGAAGCGTCAGGCGCCCCGGTGGAGGTGCTTTTGCTAAAACAACTGGATACCAGGCGCTGGGAGGCGCTTGTCCGGCCAGGCAAAAAGGCCCGGCCTGGCGCCAGGCTGGTGTTCAAAAAAGATGTGCTGGCTTGCCGGATCCTGGATAACACTGATTTTGGCGGCAGGGTAGTAGAAATGGATTTTGCGGGTCCTTTTGAAGAAATCCTGGCGGAGGTAGGCATTATGCCGCTGCCGCCGTATATCAAAAAGCCCCTTTTGGACCAGGATCGTTACCAGACGGTTTACGCCCGGCTGGCGGGATCGGCAGCGGCTCCCACGGCCGGGCTCCATTTTACGAAAGGCCTGCTGGCCCGGATCAGGGAAATGGGTGTGGCAGTGGCGCCGGTCCTGCTGCACGTGGGGCTGGGCACCTTCCGGCCGGTAAAGGTAGAGGACATTACCAGGCACCGCATGCATGAGGAATATTATGGGGTGCCGGAGGAAACAGCGGCAGTCATAGCAGGCGCCAGAGAGCGCGGCGGCAGGATCATCGCTGTCGGCACCACGACCACCCGCTGCCTCGAAAGCGCTGCTGACGGCAGTGGCCGGCTGCGTCCCGGTTCAGGCTGGACTGATATCTTCATTTACCCGGGCTATAAATTCAGGGTGATCGACGGGATGGTGACCAACTTCCACCTGCCCAAATCCACCCTGCTGATGATGGTCTCCGCCCTGGCGGGCAGGGAAAAGATCATGGCGGCATACAAAGAGGCTGTGCAGCGCAGGTACAGGTTTTTTAGTTTTGGGGACGCTATGTTAATCATATGAAAAATATGGGTATAACTGTAACTGACACGGAGGACTAAATGACAGTTAATTTCAAGGTTATGCACAAAGACAACGCGTGCCGCGCCCGCCTGGGTGTCCTGCGGACAGGACATGGCGCCATCGAGACCCCTGTATTCATGCCTGTCGGCACACAGGCCACAGTGAAAACCATGACCCCGGAAGAAGTTAAAGAATTGGGCGGGCGGATAATTTTAAGCAATACCTATCACCTCTACCTGCGGCCGGGCCATGAGTTGATCCGCGAGGCGGGCGGATTGCACCGTTTTATGAACTGGAGCGGTCCGATATTAACCGACAGCGGCGGTTTTCAGGTTTTCAGCCTGGGGCCGCTGCGGAAAATAACAGAAGAAGGTGTCGTTTTCCGGTCCCATATTGACGGTTCGGAGCATTTCTTCACCCCGGAAAAAGCGATGGAGGTACAGGCCTGCCTCGGGTCCGATATTGCTATGGCCTTTGATGAATGCTCGCCCTACCCGAGCACCCGTGAATACACGCTGCAAGCGCTGGAACGCACAACCAGATGGGCCGGTAGGTGCCTGGCTGTTCAGCGGGGGGCGGGGCAGGGGGTTTTTGGCATTGTCCAGGGCGGGATGTTTCCCGATCTGCGCGAAAAAAGCGCCCGCGCGCTAGTGGAGTTCAATTTCCCAGGCTATGCCATCGGCGGTTTAAGTGTAGGCGAGCCAAAACAATTGATGTACGAAATGCTCGATCATACTGTCCCCCTTCTGCCGCAGGAGAAACCCCGCTATCTAATGGGCGTGGGTTCCCCCGATTGCCTGGTGGAAGGGGTGGCCAGGGGAATCGACATGTTTGACTGCGTGCTGCCCACCCGCATTGCCCGCAATGGTTCCGTTTTTACCAGGCGGGGTAAACTGGTGGTACGCAATGCCGCCTATGCCCGTGATTTTTCACCCCTGGATCCCGAATGTGACTGCTATACCTGCCGCAACTATACACGCGCCTATGTCAGGCATTTAATCAAGGCCGGGGAGGTGCTCGGCATCCGGCTAACTACCATTCACAACATTTACTTTATATTGAATTTGATGGTAGAAATCAGGGAGGCCATACAGGATGGGAGGATGCTGGAGTATAAAGATGAATTTATTAAAACCTATCAGGATGTCTAATATCAGATAAAATTCTTCTAAAAAAAAGGAATTTACCTGACAGTAGAAGAAATAAAGAAGATGAAAGGAGGGGTGGCAGTGGGTGGTAGTAATCCCCAGGCGATATCCCTGCTGTATATAGTCGGTTTGTTTGCCATACTTTATTTTCTGATGATCCGGCCCCAGCAGCAGCGACAGAAAAAACACACTGAAATGATTAAAAGTATCAAACAGAATGATAAGGTCATTACCATCGGCGGGATTTACGGCACCATAATAAAGATCAAAGATAAATCATTCATACTTGAGGTAGCCGACAAAGTCCGGATGGAATTCCTGAAAACCGCAGTCTCTCAGGTTGTAGCCCAGCAAGAAGATGGAGATGAAGGTGAGCAATAAAGGAGTAGAAGGGCATCTACTCCTTTCCTGAATTAAATATGGCAATTTATAGTTTTTTTCTTTTTTACTATGTTATGCGACAAAAAGGTATATCTGGGGAAGGGACCTTAACAGCATGATAACCCTGGAGGATATAAAAAAGGACCCTGTGATCGATGCTTTTATTCGAAAGGGGAATAAGTATTTAAGTGTAATGGGTTTTACCGAGCACAGCTACCGCCATGTAAACCTTGTTTCCAGTATTGCCAGGAGTATTATGGAACGGCTGGGCTACTCGGAAAGACAGGCTGAACTGGCTGCTATCGCAGGCTACATCCACGACATCGGGAACGTGGCCAACCGCAATGACCACGGTATTTCCGGCGCGGTTATGGCTTACCCGATCCTGATGCAGATGGGTATGCACCCGGATGAAATAGCTACGGTAATATCCGCCATAGCCAACCATGAGGAGCAGTACGGCCACGCTGTAAACAGCGTGGCGGCGGCCTTGATCATTGCCGACAAGTCCGACGTGCACCGCTCCAGAGTCCGCAACCCCGATTTTGCTACCTTTGACATCCATGACCGGGTGAATTATGCTGTGGAACATTCTTTCCTCTGGGTGGCTGACGATAAGCGCACGATTACTATGGAGCTCACAATTGACATTGATATCTGCCCCGTTATGGAATATTTTGAAATATTTTTGAGCCGCATGATGATGTGCCGCAGGGCGTCCAACTTTCTAAAATGTAAATTTGAACTGGTTATTAACGGCGCCAAGTTATTATAGCTGAAGTTTTTTTGTATGGAGGTTTAAAACTGTGATGAAGTCGGACAAGATCCTGAAACTGGCTGGTATCGTACTGGCTGTGGCGGTTTTGTGTGTTCTGGCCGTCCGGCCGGTATTTCCGGGAGTAAACTGGATTCCTTTTACAAATTTAATTAAACAGGGGCTGGATTTAAAAGGCGGCGTTTATGTAGTGCTGGAGGCTGTAGATACGCCGGAAGCGCCTGTCACCGAAGACAGGGTAAAGCAGGCGATGGCTGTGATCGAAAACAGGGTTAACGCTTTCGGTGTAGCGGAACCGATTATCCAGATGCAGGGGCAACGGAGAATTATCGTAGAGTTGGCCGGAATAAGTGACCCGGATGAGGCGGTCAATAATTTAATCAAAACGGCCTTCCTGGAGTTTAAAACAGAAGACGGCACGACTGTGCTTACCGGCAGGCAGCTTAAAACCGCCAAGGAAAGCACAAACCCGCAGAGCGGTGAAGCGGAGGTAAACCTGGAGTTTGAGCCTGACGGCGCGAAGACGTTTGCCGAGGTTACCGCAGCCAATGTGGGCAAGCGAATTTCCATTGTGTTAGACGGAGTGGAAGTACAATCTCCCATGGTACGCGAGGCTATTCCCAACGGCAAGGCGCAGATTTCACCGTACGAATCACTGGATGAGGCGCACAACGTGGCCGTTCTGCTTCGTTCAGGCGCCCTGCCTGTAAAGATGGATGTGATGGAGAAAAGGACGGTGGGGCCGACTCTCGGCGCCGATTCCCTGAACAAGTCGGTTCAAGCCGGTCTGATCGGCTTAATCGTCATAGCATTGTTTATGATCGGTTATTACCGTTTGCCGGGCCTGGTGGCTATCCTCGCCCTGGTCATCTACACCCTTTTAGTCCTGATGATATTTGCCGCGCTGCATGTGACGATGACTTTGCCCGGTGTGGCGGGCTTCCTCCTGTCGATGGGTATGGCTGTAGACACAAACATCATCATTTTTGAACGGCTGAAGGAGGAACTTTGGGCCGGCAAGACGCTGCGCTCGGCTATTGACGCCGGGTTTAAGCGGGCCTTTGTGGCCGTCCTGGACTCGCACGTGACTACGCTGATTGCCGGCATGATCCTGTACTATTTCGGCACCGGGCCGATTAAAGGCTTCGGCATCACCCTTTCCATCGGTGTAGTCGCCAGCTTGTTCACAGCTGTTTCTATGACCCAGTGGATCCTTCATTTAGTCGCCGGCAGCAACCTGGTCCGTGACCTCAGGCTTTACGGGAAATAAGGAGTGGAAAAATTATGAACTTTAGAGAGAGCATGCCTTTTCATTTTATCAAGCTGCGTAAAATCTGGTATACGCTATCCGTTGTGATTCTTATACCGTGCATTATATCGCTGTTTATGCAAAGTCTAAACCAGGGCATCGACTTTACCGGCGGTACGCTGTTGGACCTGAAATTTAGTAATCCGGCTACAATAGAGCAGGTCAGGGGAGTGTTGAATGATTTTGAGCTTGAAGGAGCGTCGATTCAACAGAGCGCCGATGACAGTTTCCTGATCAGGACAAGAGAACTAACTGAAGAAGAAAGCCAGAGCCTGATCAGCAAATTGAACGGCGAGCTGAGCGAGGTGACTGTGCTGCGCGACGAGCGGGTAGGGCCGGTCATGGGCCGGGAATTGATCATGAAAGCTTTTCAGGCTCTGGCCCTGGCCGCTGTGCTAATCCTGATCTATGTCGCTTGGCGCTTTGAGTTTAAACAGGGCGTTGCGGCAATTATCGCTGTGCTGCACGATGTGGTGATTGTGGTGGGGGTGTTCTCCATCCTGCAGTTTGAGGTGGACAGCTCTTTCGTTGCCGCCGTCCTGACCATCGTCGGTTTCTCCCTGATGGATACTATTATCATTTTTGACCGGACCCGGGAAAATATTCATTTAAAGAAAAAGGGCGAAGCTCTGGGGGACATTGTCAACAGGAGCTTGTGGCAGACAATGTCCCGCTCCATCAATACGACCCTGGCGATAGTAATCCTTTTGCTGGCGCTTCTAGTGTTTGGCGGCGTGACTGTGCGCCACATGGTTTTGGCCCTGATGATCGGCATTATCAGCGGCGCTTATTCCTCAATCTTCATCGCCGCTCCCCTGTGGTATGATTTCAAGAGCCTGGAGAACAAGCCCAGGGCCGCCAGAGCGTAAAGACAATAATTTTCGCAAAATTACGGGAATGGTCCTGATGATTCCTTTGTATAGTATGAAGGTGTGTGGTTAAAACCACCGCCTTTTTTGTTTTTCTCATGGTATCAAACCTGCATCGCGTTAGCGGTATTTCATCCTGTCAATATGTTTACCCGGCAACTTGGATAACGGGTACCATTGTTTGTTTTTCATGATTTCGGGGAAGATTAAAAACAAAATTTAAGGCGGTAAAAGCAAAAGGGGTAAACATGGATACCACGGACCAAAACCGGCTGATCAAAACACTGCATGAAAAAATCACGGACCTGGCGGTAAAAATAGAAAAAATGAAACTGGCCGAATATGTCCAGCTGCTGGACCGGCCGTGGAGGCTGCTGTATATCAACTTTGTCGCCGGGGTGGGCCGGGGCGTGGGTATAGCGGTGGGGTTTACAATTCTGGGCGCAATTGTTTTATATTTTCTAAAATATTTGGTTATGCTGAACCTGCCGTGGATTGGCGGCTTTATAGCGGAAATAGTCAGGATGGTACAGCTGAAAATCTAGGTTCTATAATTATGGGGGGGGGAAGTTAATATGGATAGCGAAACGCTGTTGAATTTCCAGCGGCGCCTTTTACAAGAAAGGGAGAAACTTACCGGCCAGGTCAATTTTTTGGATGAGCAGGGACAGAGCGGACTGGGAGTTTCCATGAAAGATTCGATCGGTGAACTGTCAACCTGTGATAATCACCCGGCCGACCTGGGGACGGAATTTTTTGAACGCAGCAAGGATTTTTCGCTGAGGGAAAGCGCCATGACAACAGTAGCGGCGATAGATAAGGCACTGGAGGGAATAAACGATGGGACCTACGGCGCATGTGAGGTTTGCGGCAGGGATATCGCGGTAGAAAGGCTGGAAGCCGTCCCTTCGACAACAAAATGCCGGGATTGCAAAAAGGCGGATGAAAAAATCCCGCACCAGAACGACCGGCCTGTGGAGGAAGAAATGCTGCGTCCGCCCTTTGCCAGGACTTTCAATGACGATACTGACGCCATAGAATATGACGGGGAAGACGCCTGGCAGGAGGTAGCCCATTATAGTGAGACTACCGACGAGTGGTCCAGGGGCGGGTCTTACTATGGATATTCGGATTTTGACATAGAAAGGAAGGGCGCAGTGGAGGATGTTGACGCTATTCCTTACGAGGTAGGCGATGACGGCATGTTTTATAAGAACTTTCGCGGGCCGGATGACGAAAAAGCGCCCTCCGGGGAATAGTTGTTGTTGGGCGCCTTCGGCAAGTTGGTAAACACCTATGGCGGGATAAATCCCGCCATACAACGTTTGTAGCATTTTCCATTGTCAGTTGACAGGTTGTTTTTTATATAGGATAATTTTTGAAAATAATCTTTTAGGAAACAGGAGGACGGACTTTAAGATGGAATACAGGCTGCTTTTAGCTTCCGATGGTTCAGAAAACTCTATCAGAGCCGCTGAATTTGTGGTGGGACTGGTCGCTATCGCTCCCGCCATCAAGGTTACTGTAATTGTTGTAAACGATATCTTGGAGAAAATAAAGTACTATTCGCCCCTGCGTACCCCGACTGTAATTGTGGAAGTGGATGCCCTTTTTAAAGAAAAAGCAAAGGAAGCCCTGGATGTAACCCTGGAGGTTCTTGAGAAAAAAGGTGTTAAAGCAACCGGGTTGACCAAGCTGGGTAACCCGGCCGGGGACATTGTAGATTACGCCCGTGCAGAAGGTATCAAACATATAGTAATAGGCAGCAGGGGAATGGGCAGCTTAAAGGGTATTGTGCTGGGCAGCGTAAGTTCCAAGGTAGTACAACTGGCGGACTGTCCGGTTACAATAGTAAAGTAGTCAGTGCAGTGATTTTTTGCTGTCATTGGGGCGGCCGGATTCCAGGAGTTCTTTTAACTCCTGGTGCTGCCCTTCATTTAGCAGTTCTTCAATGGCCAGTGTTCCTTCAGCAACTTTCTCGCTGAGATAGATCGGCGTCTCTGTACGCAGCGCCAGTGCAATGGCGTCACTGGGCCGGCAATCAACCACCAGTTCCTTGTTGTGGCGCCAAATGTGCAATTCAGCAAAATAGGTCCCTTCTTTGACATCGTTAATCACAACCATGCTCAATTTGGCGTCAAGCAGGCTGAGGACATTATTAAGCAGGTCGTGGGTGAGAGGCCGTTCAAGCCTGATCTCTTGCAGGGCAATCCCAATGGCATGGGCTTCAAAGGGGCCGACCCAGATAGGCAGAGCCTTCAGCTCATCCTCATCTATTAATAATATGACAGGATTCATCATTATGTCATAAGCAATCTCTTTGACCTTTACTGGAATCATCACGATTTCACCTTCTTAAGGTTTTTATATGCGGCTGAGGCCAATATTGAGATTTTTATTTTATTTTATCATAAATTGAATGGAACTGGGAAGGTTATAAACTATGCAGACAGCAGCAGCTGGAAAAATTTTCACTGCTGTTTTTTTAAAGAATGCTTATTTTTAACTAAATAAATGACCATACTATCAGTAAAGCTTGCAATAAGGAGGTTGTTGTAAATGACTGCTACACTAATGGAATATTTTGCCGGGGTGCAGCACCGCCTCCCCGAAGAGGCGGAAAGGGTACTCAGGGCTCTGGATGATTATGGGCCCATGAACAAGGAGGAGCTCTCCCTGACTGCCAAGGTGAAAAGAGCAGTGCTTGACCATGTTGTGATGCAGCTTTATGCCCTCGGCCTGGTTGACGTGGCCACTGAAGGTAAAAGCAAGATGTGCAGCATGACAAGTCTGGGCTGGGATTTCCTCGAGATCAGTAAGGCCGGTTAATTATAACCGGCCTTACTTTTTTTTATCGCAAGTTGCTAAACATTATGGTGTCGGCTATAATCTTATTATCTATGAAAAGTTTTCCTGAACATGCGCAAAAATTGTGGAAAATAAAGTCTCCCGTCCCCGCCCTCAGCCGTATTCTTGCCCGCAAACTTGGAATATCGCCTGTTATCGCCCAAATTCTAATTAACCGGGGTATCTATACGATCGAACAGGGACGCTGCTTCCTGGGCAGCGGACTGGATGCGCTGCACAACCCGCTGCATTTTCCAGATATGGGTAAAGCGGTAGCGAGGATTTTAAAGGCGATCCAGGTTGGGGAAAGGATCCTGGTATACGGGGACTACGATGCGGACGGCTTAACGGCCACGGCCCTGCTCGTCAAAATTTTCCGGCGCCTTGGATGCGCTGCCGCTAGTTTTGTCCCCAACCGGATGGTTGAAGGTTATGGCCTGCATCTTGATGTTTTAAAAAGAGAAAAGGCGCTGGGGACCAGCCTGGTAATTACAGTGGACTGCGGTATCAGCGATGTGGCGGAAATCAGCTGGGCAAAAGAAAACGGCATCGACCTGATCATCACGGACCATCACGAACCGCCCACACAGGCGCCGCCGGCCTTTGCCGTGATCAACCCTAAATGCAGTGAAGGCAGGTATCCTTTCAGAGACCTGGCCGGGGTGGGTGTCGCCCTCAAGCTGGGCCAGGCGCTATTGGCAGCTGCCGGCCAGGGGAGCGAGGCGTGGCAGGCTTACCTGGATCTGGCCTGTTTGGGGACTATAGCCGACGTGGTACCGATCCAGGGGGAAAACAGGATATTAGTCAAACACGGGCTGCCTGCGCTGGCAGATAGCAGGTGGCCGGGTATTCAGGCCCTAATTAGTACATGCGGTCTTAAAAACAAAGATATTGGTACGCGGGGGGTCGCTTTCGTCCTGGCCCCGCGCTTGAATGCGGCAGGCCGGACCGGCGCTCCTGAACTTGCCCTGGAGCTCCTGCTTACAGAAGATTACGACGAGGCGCTTACCCTTGCCGGCAGATTAAATCAGGCCAACCTGGAGAGGCAGAGCATTGAGTCTGCTGTCCTGGCAGAAGCCCTGGACATGCTGGAACGTGAGCCGGCAAAGAAGGAGTCATGCGTAATTGCCCTGGCTTCGCCAAACTGGCATGCCGGAGTAATCGGCATTGTCGCCGCGCGACTGGTAGAGCGCCTGTACCGGCCGGCCCTTTTGATTTCTGTTGAAGGTGAAGAGGGGCGGGGTTCAGCCAGGGGTATACCGGGATTTAATATGCATAAAGCACTGGTCCACTGCCGGGAGCACCTGTTGGATCATGGCGGACATGCCCTGGCGGCGGGATTTACCATTAAAAGCGCCAATATAGAAGAATTTATTAGTACATTAGAGACATATGCCCGGGAAGCAACACGCGGGGAAAAGCCGCAACCATTGCTGGAAATTGACGGGTTGATCCAAATAAATCAGCTGTCAGAAGCGCTGGTAGATGAAATTAATCTGCTCAGGCCTTTTGGTCACGCCAACCCCGGCCCGCTGTTAAGCTGCCGGGGAACACGGCTTTTAGAAAGCCGTGGTGTGGGGAAAGGAGCGGCCCATCTAAAAATGCGCCTGCGCGGCGGCAATACCGTCCTGGACGGCATTGGCTTTAACCTGGGGGCTTACGCGGAAGTCCTGGCTGCGGGCGAGGTTGTCGATCTGGCCTTTGTTCCTGATATAAATGAATACAACGGCAGGCGTTCCCTGCAGCTTAATGTGAAGGACCTGGGCGCTCCGGCTGTTTTTGCGGACGTTGATGCGCAGGAACAGGGCGGAGATGACATGGCGGCAGGCTATTTTATACCCGCGCCTGAACAGACTGGGGACAGTGACGATCTTTATGTGCCGGAATTTGTCTTTACCACCCTGCAAAAGCTGGAAGGCGGAGCAAACGCCGGGCCGGACAAATCCCATAGACAGGACCGGGATGTCCAGCTTATCGACTGCCGTAATTCAGGCAACCGCCTGCTCCGGCTGTCGGAGCTGGCCGCAGCGGGTGAACAAGCGCTGGTGATTACCTCGTGCGGCTACCAGAACATCGGGCCGGCCTATCATCTGCAGCAATCTAACCCATCGCTGCGGGGAAAAATTGCGCTCTGTCATCACCACACTTCTGGAGCTATTAGGGATAAAATATTTTCATTGTTCCAGAAAGGCCAAATCGACATATTATTTACCACCCCGGCTGTGGTAAACGCCGCCGGGCTTGGCGCCTCAAAAGTGCTGCTGTATCACCTGCCCTACGGTCTTGAATCACTGCAACATGCATATAACTGCGTCAACCCGGGGGGCAGACTGTATTTTCTGTACGGGCCGGGTGATTTACAAGATAACCTGGACGGTCTTGAAGCGCTGGCGCCCGGCCGGGAATACCTGGTAGAGCTGTACCAACAGCTGCGACGGCAGGGAAAAGAGAGCCTTGTTTTTAATATAAATACCCTGACTAAGATACTGGCGGAAGCAGGGTTTCATTATGCCGGCGCCTGCACACTGCGGACCGCCATGAAAATATTTGTGGAATTAAAACTGATTACATGTAATAATGAAGGAAAGATTTTGAATATTCATTTTTTGCCTGCGCCAAAACAAAAAAAAGACCTGTTTCAAGCGCAGACATTTAAAAGGCTTACCGAGATAAAAATGAATTCAATTAAGCTTATGGAAAACTTTCTAAGTGAACCCGTTTATAACCTGATCAGCCAGGAAGTATCATTTCAAGGGAGGTTATAATGAGTTGGACTTAAAAAACTTTATCAGAGAGATTCCGGACTTTCCCAGGGAGGGCATCAATTATAAAGATGTTTCCACCCTGCTGCTTGACGGAAATGCCTACCGGCGGGCGGTTCAGGAACTGGCTGTCCAGTGCCGGCACAAACAGGCGGAGCTTATTGTATGCCCCAAGGCGCGTGGTTTGGTGATTGGGGCGCCTCTGGCGTATATTCTGGGTACCGGGCTTTTAACCCTCAGTCTGCCCGGCCGGACGGAAGAAATATTTACCTGGCATTATGACCGGGAATTTGGCGATAGGCCGGTTGAACTGAATAGCGGGATTATTAAGCCGCAAATGAAAGTCCTGGTAGTGGACGAATTGATTGCTACCGGGGGGACAGCGGCAAAAGCCGTCAAGTTGCTTGAGGAATTTGGCGCCGAGGTGGCCGGCACAGTATTTCTGGTAGAGCTGACCGGGCTTGGCGGCCGGGTAAAGCTGCAGGATTATGATACAATATCTCTTGTACAGTATAATTATTAGGGAAAATGATTAATATGGAAAACTCAGCCGGGATTTCCGCTGCGGATACCCTTTTAGAGTTGGCGCCCGTTAATCCTGAAAGCCGGGAAAAACGGCCGGGATATAACCTGGACGATTCTCTGAAGGAATTGTTCCAAATAATCAAGGGTAACAACCCGAAAGCGGACCTGACAGCGATCAAAGAAGCATATGATTTTGCCGAAATTGCACACAGGGGACAAAAACGGTTTTCCGGTGAACCTTATATTGTTCATCCCCTGGAAGTGGCAAAAATACTGGCTTTGCTGGAGCTGGATCAGGAAACTATGATCGCCGGCTTGCTGCATGATCTGGTTGAAGACACAGTGATATCTTTAGAAGATATCACTGAAAGGTTTGGCGGTGAGGTTGCCCTTCTTGTAGATGGCGTCACCAAGCTGAGCAAGATTGCGTATAAGTCAAAAGAAGAGCACCAGGTGGAAAACCTGCGCAAAATGTTCCTGGCTATGGCCAAAGACATCAGGGTGATCATGATTAAACTGGCTGACCGCCTGCACAACCTGAGGACGCTCAAGTATCATAACACCCCCAAACAGCAGGAAATTGCCAGCGAAACTCTTGAGGTATTCGCGCCACTGGCGCACCGTCTGGGAATTTATCGTGTAAAATGGGAACTGGAAGATCTGGCTTTCCGTTTCAGGGAACCTGAAAAATATTTCGCGCTTGTGGATAAGGTCGCCAAAACCCGTGGGAAGCGGGAGGAATATATCCGTTCGGTAATTTCAATACTATCCGGTAAGCTCACGGCCATGGGCATTGAGGCCAGCATCGAGGGCCGTCCGAAACACCTTTACAGCATTCAGACAAAAATGGAGGAGCAGCAAAAGGACGTTAACGAAATTTATGATGTTACTGCCGTGCGCTGCCTGGTGAATACTGTGCGTGACTGCTATGCCACGCTGGGCATCGTGCACACCTTGTGGACTCCCATTCCGGGACGCTTCAAGGATTTCATCGCCATGCCCAAGTCCAACATGTACCAGTCCATCCATACTTCCGTCATCGGCCCGCAGGGCGAACCTTTTGAGATCCAGATCAGGACCAAAGAAATGCACCGCACCGCCGAGTACGGGATTGCCGCACACTGGCGTTACAAAGAAGGCGGCAGGGGGGACCGCGAGTTTGATTCAAAACTGGCCTGGCTGCGGCAGTTGCTGGAGTGGCAAAAAGACCTCAGGGATGCCAGGGAGTTTATGGAGACCCTCAAAATAGATCTTTTTGCTGATTCCGTTTTTGTCTTTTCACCAAAGGGCGATGTCGTGGAACTGCCGGCCGGATCCGTGCCGCTGGACTTTGCCTACCGCATTCATACCGACGTCGGCCACAGATGTATCGGCGCCAAGGTCAACGGCCGGATTGTGCCGCTGGAATACAAACTGAAAAACGGTGATATCCTGGCTATCCTTACTTCCAAAACCAGCGAGCCGAAACGGGATTGGCTGAATATAGTTAAAACCTCTCATGCCAGAACTAAGATCAGGCAGTGGTTTAAGAAAGAACAAAGAGATGAAAATATCCTCAAGGGTAAGGAAAACCTTGAACGGGAGGGTAAAAAACAGGGATTTGACCCTGAACTGCTCAAAGGCGACAAACTGTTAGAGATAGGTAAGAGGTTTAATATTGTTAGCCTTGATGATTTATACGCGGCGATTGGTGTCGGTCAAATAACCACCGGCAATATCCTCAGCAAGATTAAAATGGAAGAGGCCAAAACTGAGAAGAAAGGCACGCTGGCTGAGGAAGCCCAGGCTTTATTCAATGATAACAGGCCGGCCGCCGGATGGGGTAAGCCGACCCGGGGGATCCGGGTCAAGGGCATCGACAACCTCCTGATCAGGCTGTCACACTGTTGCAATCCGGTGCCGGGGGATCCGATCACCGGCTATGTTACCCGCGGCAGGGGTGTGTCAATCCATCGCAGTGACTGTAGGAATATTATTGCCTCACAGGATGAAAAAGGGCGGCTGGTCGAGGTGGCCTGGGATAAAGAGTTTACTGAGCCGTTTCAGGTTAAACTGGAAGCAACCGGGCTGGATCGGGCAGGCTTTTTAAGCGATGTGATGTCTGTCCTGCTGGAAATGAAAATCAGCGCCAACTGGGTTACCGCCAGGGGCAAGAAAGACGGGGGAGCGGTGATTGAAATGGTGCTGGAAATGAGGGGGCTGGAGCAGTTAGAACATATAATGAACAAAATAAGGCGGGTGAAAGACGTCTATGACGTCAGGCGGGTTAGTTTCGGCTCCCACCCGTCAGGCCCGCTCAACTGACCGGGGGTGAACAGCGTTTGCGGTTGGTAGTGCAGAGGGTGCGCCGCGGTTCAGTAAAGGTCGAGGGCAGATTAATAAGCGAAATAGATAGCGGGCTTGTGGCGCTGCTTGGTGTGGGTCAGGACGACACCAGACGTGACGCGGCTTACCTGGCTGAGAAGGTTGCCCGTCTGCGCCTGTTTGAAGATGAAGCGGGAAAGATGAACCTTTCTGTTTTAGAAACCGGAGGGTCAGTGCTGGCGGTATCGCAGTTTACACTTTACGGCGACTGCCGCAAGGGCAGGCGGCCGGGTTTTTCTACAGCCGCGCCGCCGGACATGGCACGTGAACTATATGAAAATTTTGTTGATGAACTGGGAAAATTGGGTTTAAATGTCTCCACAGGATGTTTTCGCAAGCATATGGAAGTGGAAATCATCAACGACGGGCCGGTTACACTGCTGCTTGACAGCAAGAAATATTTTTAACAAATGGAGGTATTGCGGAGCAATGATTTTTCGAGGGCTATCAGTAGGCATGATGGATTCAAACTGCTATATCATCGGCTGTGAGGAAACCAGGGAGGGCGCCATCGTAGATCCCGGCGCAGATGCGAAGAGGATACTAAAAAAGGTTGAAGAACTGGGCCTGAAGATTGTCGCTGTTATCCTTACCCACGGTCATATTGACCACATCGGGGCGCTGTCCGATGTGCGGGAAGCAACCGGCGCGCCGGTGATGATCCACGCTGATGACGCGCCACAGCTTACAGACGCAGGCAAAAACCTGTCGGTTTACGTCGGCTCTAAGGTTTCCACAAAGGCGGCCGACCGCCTGCTGCAGGACAATGACAAAATTGAAGTGGGCAAAATTACACTGGAAGTGATCCATACACCCGGCCATACCAGAGGTGGCATCAGCATAAAATGCGCGCCCGAAATCCTTATTACAGGAGACACATTATTCGCCGGCTCTATCGGACGCTCTGATTTTCCCGGCGGGAACCATGCCCAGCTCATATCTTCAATTAAAACCAGACTTCTTATATTCCCGGACGAAACCAGGGTCTACCCCGGCCACGGCCCCAGTTCAACTATAGGTGAGGAAAAGAGATTTAACCCGTTTCTCAGGTAAGAATAAAGCTGCGTGCAAAACCACAGCGGAGATATTTTTGGGGTTGTGCGGGAAAACTGAGTTTAAAGGTGGCTGCCGGTGTTTCCGGCAGCAAAAAAGCCGTTGATATAGGACAAAAATTAAGAACCAGTAAATGGAGGGACCTTTTTTTAAAGTGATTATACGGACATTATTATTAAACATGACGAATTGTTATATTATCGGCTGCGAGGAAACAAAAGAAGGTATTATTGTAGATCCGGCCCTGGACGGTCAGAGAATACTGAAAAAGGTCGAGGAGCTGGGCTTGCGTATTAAAGCCATCGTCCTGACACATGGTCATGTTGACCATGTCGGGGCGCTGCAGGAGGTGCGGGAGGCCACCCGCGCGCCGGTGATGCTCCATGCCGACGAGGTCGCGGAAATGGATGAATCCATCAAAGAACTGTCGTACAGCGATACCTTTAGAGCGTCCGAAATCCCTGTCGACCGCCTGTTGCAGGATGGTGGCAAAATAGAAGCAGGCAAAGTGACACTGGAAGTTATTCATACGCCGGGACACACCAGCGGCAGCATTTGCCTGAAGGCCGCGCCTGATATTGTTTTCACGGGGGATACTCTTTTTGCCGGCTCGATAGGGAGCGTGGGTTCCCAGGAAGAATTTGAACAGCTGATATCATCTATTCAAACCAAGCTGCTGGTATTACCGGCGGGAACCAAGATATACCCCGGCCACGGCCCCGGTTCAATAGTCGATGTGGAAAAAAGAAACAACCCCATGCTCATGATGCTGTAGTTTGAAAATGTTTGACAAAAAAATAAATTTTTCATAAAATGATGGTCAGAGTTCTTCAATCTTTATAAAGCGATGACCGGGAAAAGTAAACGCGCGTGGTATGCGACAGGGAGGGAAGGCCCTGACTGAAAGCCTTCCTCGTAAACTGGCGTTGAAAAAACACCCGGGAGCGGTCCCCGAAAGTTGTAGGTACAAGTAGGCCGGCCCGGCAGCCTCCGTTACAGGCATTGAGGGAAAAACACAAAATTTCCGAAAAAGGGTGGCACCGCGGGTAGAAATATCCGTCCCTGGCTGTGCTTGATGCATGGCCCGGGTTTTTGTTTTATAAAGGAGGATTTAGATGCTGACAACACGCCCTCGCGGCACTAACGACATTATTCCGGGTGAAGTGGAAAAATGGCGCCGGGTTGAAAACCAGTTTTTCAATATATGTGCCCATTACGGTTATAACGAGATCCGGACGCCTGTATTTGAGCATACTGAGCTGTTCCAGCGCGGTGTCGGCGATACTACCGATATAGTGGAGAAAGAAATGTACACCTTCACGGACCGGGGCGGCCGGAGCATTACGCTCAGGCCGGAAAATACCGCTCCCGCAGTGAGAGCCTACCTGGAAAACAAGTTATATGCCGGACCACAGCCGGTCAAGCTTTGTTACAGCGGGCCGATGTTTCGCTACGACAGGCCCCAGGCCGGGCGCTTCCGGCAGTTTCACCAGGTGGGAGTGGAGGTTTTCGGCGCCAATGACCCGGCCGTGGACTGCGAGGTAATCGCCATGGCTATGGATTTCTACGGGAGGCTTGGCCTGCAGAACCTGGAGCTGCATATCAACAGTGTCGGCTGCCCGGTATGCCGGCCACTGCAGCGCCGGGAATTGAAAAAATATTTTCAGCCCCACCTGGACGCTCTTTGCCGGAACTGCCAGGAAAGATTTGAAAAAAACCCTTTACGCATTCTGGACTGCAAAGAAAGGCGCTGCGCGGAGACCGGCGCGGGCGCCCCGTCGACGCTGGACTGCTTGTGCCCGGAATGCGCGGACCATTTTGCCCGGGTAAAAAAGAACCTTGATCTATTAAATATTGCTTATGTCATAGACCGGCGGCTGGTCCGGGGGCTGGATTACTATACGCATACCGCTTTTGAAATTATGGCCAGGGACATCGGCGCCCAGAGCTCCATTGGCGGCGGCGGGCGTTATAACGGGCTGATTGAGACCTGCGGGGGGCCGCCCACTCCCGGTGTGGGCTACGCGCTCGGTATGGAGCGGATTATCCTGGCCATGGAACGGCAGGGGATTACTATAGACACTTCCGCCGGGTCCGATGTGTTTGTGGTTACAGCCGGGACGGAGGCGGCGGATATGGCCTGTAAACTGCTGTTCAGCCTGCGTTCCGCCGGTATCTCGGCAGACAAGGATTACCTGGGCCGCAGCCTGAAAGCTCAGATGAAATATGCCGGGAAATCCGGCGTCCGTTTTGTGGTGATCATCGGCGCGGAGGAACTGGCGCGGGGCGCCGTCCTGGTGCGGGACATGAGCGCCGGCGAGCAGGAAGAGGTAGCGGCGGATTCAATCGCCGCCTATTTAGAACGAAAGAAAAACATTTGCCGCGCATGATATCTTCTTACATATTATGCAGGCATCATTTTAGGAAGGGGACTACTTGATGATGGATTTTTTAGGCAGTAAAAAACGGAGCCACTACTGCGGCGACCTGCGGATCGGGAATGAGGGCGAGAAGGTGACGCTGATGGGATGGGTGCAGACGCGGCGCGACCACGGCGGTTTGATTTTTATCGATATGCGTGACCGGACCGGCCTGATCCAGGTGGTGTTCAGCCCTGATTTTCAAAAAGAAGCTTTTGAGAAGGCGGAAGGCGTGCGCAGCGAATATGTTATCTGCGTAGGTGGAACAGTGAGGGAACGACCGGCGGGGACGGCCAATCCCAACCTGGCCACGGGACAGGTGGACGTGATGGCTGATGAACTGCTTGTGCTGAACCGGGCCAAGACACCCCCGTTTTATATCGAAGACGGTATCGATGTAGATGAAAACCTCAGGCTGCGCTACCGCTACCTGGACCTGCGCCGGCCTGAGATGCAGGAGGCGCTTATCCTCAGGCACCGGGCAGCCAAATCGGCCCGCGATTATCTGGACGAGAACGGTTTTCTAGAAATTGAAACACCCGTGCTGACCAAGAGCACGCCGGAGGGGGCCAGGGACTACCTGGTGCCCAGCAGGCTGAACCCGGGCAAATTTTACGCCCTGCCCCAGTCGCCGCAGCTTTTCAAGCAGATTCTGATGGTAGCCGGTCTGGACAAATACTTTCAGATCGTGCGCTGCTTCCGGGATGAAGACCTGCGAGCCGACCGCCAGCCCGAGTTTACCCAGATCGATATTGAAATGTCCTTTACGGACGAGGATAATATGCTGGGGCTTACGGAGGGCCTGGTCAAAAGAATGTGCCGGGAGACAACCGGCCTTAATGTGGCAGGCCATTTCCCCCGCATTACATACAGCGAAGCGATGGACCGCTACGGCTCGGACAAGCCGGACACCCGCTTCGGTATGGAATTAAAAGACATTACCGACATAGCCGCGGGCTGCGGTTTTAAGGTTTTCGCCTCCGTCGCCGCTGCCGGCGGGCAGGTAAAGGGGATCAACGCTAAAGGTTGCGCTTCTTTCAGCCGGAAGGAAATCGACGACCTGACTGCCTTCGCGGCCATTTATAAAGCCAAGGGGCTGGCCTATTTCATCGTCACTGATGAAGGCGTCAAGTCAGTCATCGCCAAGTTCTTCACCGAACAGGAACTGGCGCAGATTATGGCCAGGCTGGAAGCCGAACCGGGCGACCTGCTGCTTTTCGTCGCCGACAAGCCGAACGTGGTGGCCGCCTCCCTCGGAGCGCTGCGCCAACATCTTGCCGAGCGTCTAGGTTTAATTCCCGACGGCCTCTACCACTTCCTCTGGGTGGTGGATTTCCCCCTGCTGGAGTATGATCAGGAGGAAGGGCGCTACCAGGCCATGCACCACCCGTTCACCGCGCCGCGGGAGGACGACCTGCCGCTGCTGGAAAGTGAGCCGGGACAGGTGCGGGCCAGGGCTTATGACCTGGTGCTCAACGGGGTGGAGGTCGGCGGCGGCAGCATCAGGATCCACCGCCGGGATGTCCAGGAGAAGATGTTTAACGTCATCGGTATCAGCAGCGAGGAAATTGCGGAAAAGTTCGGGTTTATGCTGGAGGCCTTCGAATACGGCACACCGCCGCACGGAGGCATTGCCATCGGCTTTGACCGCCTGATCATGCTGCTGGCGGGAAAGAAAACGATCAGGGATGTCATCGCCTTCCCCAAGACCCAGAGCGCCACCTGCCTGATGACCCGGGCGCCTGGTCCGGTTGCTTACAAACAGCTAAAAGAACTGCATATTAAAACCGACTTTAAAAAGGCACAATCTGGTCAATAACGAGGTTGCAGAAGTCAGCGGCGCGTACTTGTAAAAATCGTTTTGTTGTGATAACATAAATAAAGAAATAAACGCCCTGCTGTGTGCGTGGTCTACCCTGAAGTTTTGTTCCAACACCTTAGAAAAGGGAGCGCGGTCTCTGGATGTGGCTTGCACGCCTCTTAATTGAGGAAACATAAATCATCCAGGCGGGCACCCACCTGTGAGAGCAGGTTCAAACTTTTGGTGGGCACGGCATTAGTGGGGTTTTAATAAGGCCTAATCGGCAGTGGTTTTCAGTGTTAATTAGCGCTAACTGAAAACCTTTAGTTTTTTCTGGATGTCATAGTTGTCGATAGATAATGAATTAACTTGGATAAACTCATATATCATTGACAAAGGGTTTTAAGGAAGATTATAATTTGTTTGTAGTATTAGCTTATTTTTCTAATATTACCTTATGTTCACACTGCAAAATAAATAGACAACCTGCAGATAATAAATATGAAAGGGGATAGTTTTTTGGCCACCAATAAGGTAATTGAAATCAACGATGACAATTTTAAACAGGTTATGGGCGAAGCGAAAGTACCGGTCCTTGTCGATTTTTGGGCGGATTGGTGTGGCCCCTGCAAAATGATTGCGCCTGTTATTGAAGAAATAGCCGAACAGTTTGCGGGTAAAATCCTGGTGGGCAAACTGAATGTTGACGCCAACCAGACCATGCCGTCTGCTTATGGCGTTATAAGCATACCTACTATAGTGCTGTTTAAGAACGGGGAGGAGTTGGACCGTTCTATCGGTTATAAAACAAAAGACGAACTGAGCAGTTTTATTAATAATTATTTGTAGGATGGTAATGGAAGAGCGCGTTTATACGTGCTTTTTTTTTCGCCCCGCTAAAGGAGTTCGCTGGCCTTAACAGGGAGGTGTAATGATGAATTTGTTTGAACAAGCTATGGAGAAAAAAATAGTAAAGACTGCGCCGCTGGCTTTGCGGATGAGGCCGCAAACCCTGGATGAATTTGAAGAACAGGCCGGAATCGTAGGCAGAGGAACGCTGTTGAGAAAATCGATAGAAGCGGACAACCTGCGGTCAGCCATATTTTTCGGTCCGCCCGGCACCGGCAAAACCACACTGGCCAGAGTAATAGCCGGCATGACCAAATCCCGCTTTGAAACGATAAATGCCGTGATGGCGGGCGTCGCTGATATCAGGCGGGTGGTGGAGGAAGCCAGGGGCAGCCGTTCTCTTTATGACGAAAAAACAATCCTTTTCATAGATGAGATCCACCGCTTTAATAAGTCTCAGCAAGACGCCCTGCTGCCTTTTGTGGAGAACGGCCTGATTACTCTGATCGGCTCCACCACGGAAAACCCCATGTTTTCTGTAAACCGCCCGCTGCTTTCCCGCTCGCAGCTATACCGCTTTGAACTCCTTTCCCCGGAGGCCCTGACAAAAATACTTTTAAGGGCGCTGGGAGACGTGGAAAGAGGTTTGGGATGCTACCAGGCTGAAGTTTCCCCGGAAGCGCTGGCGCATATTGCCGGGGTGGCCAACGGGGACGCCCGGGCTGCTTTAAACGCCCTCGAGTTGGCTGTGCTTACCACCCCGCCGGACGCAGCAGGGAAAAGGCTTATATCGCTGGCTGTCGCGGAAGAGGCTGTCCAGAAGCGAGTCCTCAAGTATGACCGGGCGGATGAACACTATGACGTAATCTCCGCATTTATCAAAAGTATGCGGGGTTCAGACCCGCACGCCACCCTTTACTGGCTGGCCAGGATGCTGTATGCCGGGGAAGACCCCGCGTTTATCAGCCGGCGGATTATGATCCACGCGGCTGAGGATGTCGGCCTGGCGGACCCGCAGGCGCTTGTTGTCGCTGTCGCCGCCGCCCAGGCAGTAGAAAGGATCGGCATGCCCGAAGCGCGGATCATACTGGCTGAAGCCGCTCTCTATATTGCCGCCGCCCCGAAAAGCAATGCGGCGATTAGAGGCATCGACGCGGCTATGTCAGCTGTTGAAAAAGAAAGAGTTGAGCCGGCGCCGCCTCATTTAAGGGGAACCGGCTATAAAGGGGCGGCAGAACTGGGCGCCGGCCGGGGCTACAAATACCCGCACGACTACCCGGATGCATTTGTCAAACAGGCCTACCTGCCGGAAAACATGGCCGGGAAAAAATTTTATAATCCCTCCGGCAGCGGCTATGAAGCTGAAGTAAAAAAAAGACTTGATAAAAAGATTTTTTAATTTGTTGCATTAAATTTATTTAACCGGGCAAAATACCGTCACAAGGGTTCGTAATGGCCGAGCCCAGACTGTTACAGGGTCAAAAGGCTCTGTAATAGTCGGCCAAAGATTAATATCAGGTCGTAATGGCTTGATATTAGTCGGCGGGCAGACTGGTAGGTGTTCCGGCAGGTTCTGCAGCAGTCTTAAGAGATTGTTGCAGGGTCGTAAGGGATATCTACTGGTCGAGCTAAGATTATCATGGGTGTCGGATGCTGCTTTTTTTAGCCTGAGGTCTGTAGCAGTCGAAAGATTGCTGCAGGCTTCCTAGATATCCATGATAGTCGAGCAAAGGTCATTATGGGTTCCGTAATGGTCTATGGCAGTCGAAAGATTGTCATAGGCTATGTAGGGATGCATAATGGCTGTAGCGTAGGTCATTACGGGCTCTTAACATAGAAACCTTCCTCTTTGGAGGAAGGTTTCTTGTAGTTCGCCGGCAAAAAAACGGTATTAAGCAGGAATATTTAGTATGCCGGCGAAATATTAACCAAATGCTATCAGGATTATATTATATTTCTGTGCCTTGAGCCTGGAAAGGAATGGTTAAAAATGGAAGAAACAAAGTTTTGCCCGGTGGCAAAAGCCGATTGCAGAAAAGAACAATGCGCCTGGTGGGATATTTATATTAATGAGTGCGCCGTGCTCTCGATGATGCTCGCTTTATGGGCGGATGTGGATGAGGATGACGACGACGATGATGAAGAAGATGAAAAAGAAAGAGAAAAAAAAGATGCTGGTGATGTGGAGGATAATGCCGCAGGTGAAGAGTTTGCAAACGGCGATATAAAAGAGTTTATGGTCAAGGTAAAAAGGTTGGACTGAACTGCAACATTAAATTTTAATTAGTTTTAATATGTTTTTATAAAAAAGTTTGTTTTTCTGTTCCTGGCTGAAAAGATCCGAGTTCTTGATAAAGTCGACGAACCTTTTTTGATCCTGCCAGGGGCTGTCTGTGCCGAAAACAAAACTACCCTCATTCTCCCTGTACAGTTCCATGGCGTTCTTATCCCGCACCATTTTTTCCAGTACGAATGATGTGTCGTAATAACACTTTTTGTCGCCAAATAGATCCAATACTTTATCCCACTCGCCGTCTCCGCCCGCGTGGGCCATAACTATTTTTGCGCCGGCAAAATCCTTTAATACTCTGGCAAACCGTTCAATTGTGGCATAGTCCGTTTCCGGCATGCTCATATCGAAACCTGAATGAAAATACAGTATTAAATCATTTCTCACAGCCTCTTCGTAGACTTTATAAGCCTTTCTGGAATCAGCCGGGAAATCTTGATAAGCGGGGTGAAATTTAAGGCCCTGCAACCCCATTCCCGCCATTTCGCGAATAATACTTTTACTGTTTGGATCATCGGGATGGATCGAACCAAAGTAAATTAGCCGCGGGGTGCGAACGATTATCTGGTTCAGCCACTTGAGTATGCCACGGCCCTGTAAAGGGGAGGTGGCGATAGTCAGCACGATAGACAGATCAATACCCGCCGTGTTCATAGAGGAAAGTAAATTAGTAAAGGTACCGTCTGTATAGGCGTTCACTTGTCCGTTGGTGTTTCCTAAAATTGTGCTTACTGCTTTCCCCGCCACGTGGTCGGGGTAAATGTGTGTGTGCGCGTCAATGATCATGTGTTTTTCCTTTTCATAAAATATTTTCTGCCCTAAATACATATATCACAGTTTTTAGCAAAATGGCAATGGCCAAAAGAAATAATAAAAACCAAATCACCCTTGCAGGTGATTTGGCCAGGAGAGGTTATATATGAGATGTGGTGTTAAAACCCACAGCCCCCGCCTAAAAAGATAAAGCCAAAACTCAGTATAAGCAGGATCAAAATCAGAAAAAGAATGAAAGCCCAGTTGTTGCCAAAGCAGCCTTTTCCGACTCCTTCGGCTAAGTATTCAGTCATGTTAAACCCTCCTTCTCATTTTCCAATAAAATATTCCATTAATGTGAGATTGGTTAACGTTTAGCGCAAAAAAAGTAAGATTAAAAATTAATTCATTTTGGGACATGGTATTATTTGTAAATACCATGAAGGAAAACATGGCTCACATAGAGAAGGGCATTAAACCGGTCTTATCGGGACAATCTTTTTTTAGTATTTATTGACATGGCAGGGAGGGGACAGATATCATGTGCGGGCGCTTTACTTTATATGTTGACAGTAAGAAGCTAAACACGGTTTTTCACCTGACCAATGACATTTTTGACTATGTGCCGCGCTACAATATAGCGCCCGGACAGCACATTCCTGTAATTACACAGAATAACGGCGGCAGGGTGTTCTCTTATATGAAATGGGGTCTAATACCGCATTGGGCTAAAGATGCGAAAACGGGCTACAGGCTGATTAACGCCCGCGCGGAAACCATAGATGATAGACCTGCTTTCAGGGACTCATTCAGACACCGCCGCTGCTTGATACCCGCTGACGGTTTTTATGAATGGAAAAAGAACAACGGCAAGCAGCCGGTTTATATCAGCATGCCGGACAGAGCGGTCTTTGCCTTTGCCGGCATATGGGCGCAGTGGGCGCCGCCGGAGGGAGGCGCCATTAATTCCTGCAGCATAATCACCACTGCCGCCAATGATACAATCCGCAGTATACATAACCGGATACCGGTTATTTTTGCTCAGGATCAGCAGTACCGGGCCTGGCTCGAACAAAACGATACATTAGGGTTGAAAAAAATTTTGCAGCCGTACGCCGGCGCAATGACGGCTTACCCGGTTTCGAATGCCGTTAACACTGTAAAATACGACAGCCCGCAGTTGATAGAAAGGGCAGGCGCTAACATTTGACAGCGTTAAATAAATAACCCGGCCTGGCCGGGTTATTTCCGCTTTAATGAGCGGCTCTTCTATGGTAACTTAGTTACCTTGATCTATATTATGCGGGATGCTGTAATTTTTGTTCATTATTATTCAGGTTTTGGTTGCCTTTACCGTTTGTGGAACATAACTTATAAAAAAGGAGATTTGAGATTTTACCAGGTATGGAAGGGGTGGTAAGAAGTGATACGCCTGCTTTATCCTTTGATATTCTCCATGGCCATCATACCCGAAGCGGATAAGCATTTGGAAAATTTACAATCGGTTGCCCAGACAGCCCGGATGACAGTAAAATATATTAGAGACGGCATGGACGGTTTCCACAGTAATGTCATGGATTTTTATCAGATTATAAATGAGAGAGGAAAACAGGGACAGGAGCCGTCATCTTAATTGCAATCAGGTTTTCTAGACATTCCTGTCATGGCTGACAGCTGCAGACGCTGCCGGCCATTTTGGTTATAGCGCCGGTGTATAAAAGAATGTCACCAGACCATAATAGATACAAAGGAGGTGAATGTATGAATAAGCATTTGACTGCGCTGGTGATTAAATTTATTGTAATCGGCCTGGTTAGTGTCATTATTTTACCTATTTTCGGCCGGTTCAGTAGCGGACAGGCAGTACTGACCGCCCTTGTGCTGACCCTGATTGCTTACCTTTTCGGGGACCTTGGTGTCCTGCCCCGATATGGCAATGTCACGGCGGTAATCGTAGACGCTATCACAGCCGCCCTGGTAATAGGCGTGGCGGACTGGACTTTCAACGGGGTAATTACCCTGAACGCAACCGGTTGGGTCCTGGCCCTGGTCCTGCTGGCTGTTGGAGAGTGGTTCTTTCACAGATATCTCGCAGCTGCGCCTGTCCAGGTGGGCGGCGAACCGGGTGAAAAAACAACAGAATAATCCTTAGCCCTGATCAGAGTGGCGCCAAAAAGACCATCCCCCAATCTCAGATGAGATCGAGGGATGGTTCTGTGCTTAATAAGGATGACCGAAAAAAATGCCGTATACAGACAAGGACAGGACAAAAGCGGCCAGGATGAAAACCCCGATGCCGCCCCGCTTGTTCCCCTTTTCCAGCGCCCAGCGGCCATAGGTATAGGTATAGTAAGCAACCGCGAGAGGGGGGAGAAGCGCCAGCCATTTCATTTTTCACATCACTCCTGTCTGGTGGGAATTGTTTTCATAAGCAGACCGGTCCGCCTGATCTGTGAGCGGACGCTTACATTTACCTGCGCCTCCGGGTAACGTTCCAGCCACTTGTATTCCTCCCACGTCTGTACTGTTAAAAACTTGCGTTTTACTTTTTCACCAAAACCAAAAATATCCGCACGTAACTCATCCTGGGTACGCTTGATCAGGTTATGGCAGCCCTGCTCGGTTTGTTTTGAAAAGGCTTCTTCAAGAATAGGTTTAAGATCCGTCCGTTCGAAGTCGTTGGCGCTGTATGAGGCAGTTATTTCCGGCTCTAAAAAAAGCTCAACGTCTATAGCCACGTTACCGTCTTCATCAATGCCGGTCCTGTATTTAGGTTTCTGCCCCTGCCGGACCCGCAGGCCGATATCGCCTGACCCATCGAGGGGATCTTTGATGCCCATGTACCCGCTCCCGAAATGGCCGGTCAGCATCAGGAAATACCTTGTATCCTGTCCGTCCAGCAACCCAACCAGTTTGTCTTCCCGAAACACTGCGGTACCGGTGAACTGTACTTTACTTTTACCGGCCACAGGGACTTCACCCGCCAGGTACTCGCCCAGGCCTCTCTCGTGCCCGGGTTTGGCCAATTCAAACTCACCCTCGTGGATGGCGGCAAGGGGCAGAACCGCCTGCTTTGCATGAGATTTCGTGTCCAGATATAGATCTATAAGCTGGGTGGTTGGATAAAGCCCGTGTATTTCCGACATCTTTCTGATCAGTTCAAATTGTTTGGCAGGGCTCAATTCCAAAAAAGGGCTGGTCTTTTGAATGAGGTCCCTGGCTTTGCCCCGGCAAATAAAAACTTCTGAGTTGCCCCGGATTTCACGGAAGCGCATTAACGCGGAGAGCCACCGGCCTATTCCTTCCCTGGCCAGGTCCTCCGAAAATATGAAAGCCTTGGCGTGCTGCAGGTATATGCGCCTGTCGATGGCCGTGTTCAATAAATCAAGCATCGCCAGAGGGCCAATAGTCTCCACGCTTACAATTTCCCTGGTGGTTTCTTCTCCTCCGCCTCCGCCTCCGCCTCCGGTGGCGGTCCTGGGATTGGCAATGCTTAAGGTCAACACCAGGTTGTCCTTTTCCCCTTTGTCAAATCCCACCGCCAATACGTAGGCGATCTCGTCCGTCTCCCGCATGCTCCAGCAGCCGGTAAGTGATAAAAGGGATATGACCAGCAATAAAAAGGCGTACAGCTTAGTTGCCGGCACGGCGGACCCTCCCTTTCAGCCAGTAAGCCGCCAGGAGCAGCAGAGGCAGCAGATAGTTGGGAACATGGGCAAAGACTCTTAAGAAGTCGGTGTCCAGTTTTATCGTTGTGGGCAGGTCGGGCGGCAGAAAGCTGAGAATAAAAATAATCAAGCCCAGCGGCCAGATTAGAGGGCGGTAGTCGGGGAGCTTCAGGGTCCTGGCCAGGGAAACAGCGGCCCCGTACAGGGTCAGGGCTATTTTCAGCGCCCCTACTATGCTCCAGATAATGATGAACAGCGCTTCCACCCGCTGGAAAAAGCGGCCCAGGTAAATATTCCTGGAAAGCCTGTAAAATGGCAGCGTTGTCTCTGTTGATATTTCCTTGCCCATTGTCAAAACTGAAACTGCCAAAAGAATGCTCAGGACAGTAAAAGCAATCAGTGCTGCAAAGAAGTTGATCCGGACATACTTGTCTGCCCCGCCCATTGATTGTACCAGGACAGCGGCCAGGATAATTTCGGTGACTGCGGCGGTGCTGAAGGTTCCCAGGCCAAAAACCGGGAAAAACCCGTTGCCGAGCACGGGGAACAGGTTGTCAAAGTTCCACTGCGGAATTAAAGCAAACAGAAGAAAGACTATACCTCCGAAAACGTATATGTAGGTAAGGCGGGTTGACCGCGCTATGGCTTCTATGCCCAGATAGGCCCCCAGCAGCCCAATTGCCAGGAAGACTGCCGCTATCACGCTGATCGGCGTTTCGGGCAGCGCGGCGATGATCAGTGCTTCGCTGAATTGCCTGACAAAAAGAAAGCTCACTGATATAAAGAAAGCGATAGTAATCAAATTGAATGTTATGCCCAGGGCAGGGCCAAAAGCTTCTTCGGTAATCTCAATAATGGTGTTGTCCGGGTTTTTCTTCAGGAGCAGCGACATGATATAAGCCCCGGCCAGGGCAACGGCAAAGCCGCCGATGGGGGTGATCCAGGCGGCGGGTCCGCCCATTTCAACCAGGCTCCTGGGGTAGGGCAGGAATATCCTGGCCACGTTGGATACGGCCAACAGGACAATAGCTTCCGCCGGGCCAAATTTGCCCTCTTTAATCATTCTTTTTACCACCGTCCTTTATCCATCCCCTGGATACTTGCGGCTGGCGCGTCATATCCAGCGGGTTGATGTAGTCAGGCCGCCTTTCGTGGAAAAATGCAGGCGCCACTGTGACGATGTCGGTCCAGTCAGCAGTCCTGGGACCCGTTGGCGCCAGATAGGGCACGCCGAAGGACTTAAGGTTGGCGGTAAGGTTGACATGAGCAATGAGCCCCATCGAAATGCCGAAAATCCCCAGTGTTGAACCCAGGGCAATGTAAACGAAGCGGTATATGCGCAGGGAAAAGGCCAGGCTGTGATAAGGGATGGCAAAGGAAGCCAGGCCGGTGACCGACACCAGGATGACCAGGATCGGGCTGACGATGTTGGCCTGCACCGCGGCCTGGCCCAAAATCAGGGCTCCCACTATGCCGATGGTGGCTCCCATGACACCGGGTATGCGCAGCCCGGCTTCCCGGATTAGCTCAAAAGACAGCTCCATCAGCAGGACCTCGACAATGGAAGGGAAGGGCACCTTTTCCCGGTTCCCGGCGATGGCCAGGATCAGTTCGGTCGGGATCATCTCCTGGTGATACAGTACAACAGCCAGGTATAAGCCGGGCAGCAGAAAAGAAAGGAGGAAGGCTACGGCCCTCAGCCAGCGGACAAATGTGCCGTACTGCCAGTGGATGTACATCTCTTCCCCGGTCTGAAGCTGTTCGTACATAGTTGTTGGAACAGTCAGGACATTAGGACTGCCGTCTACTATAATAGCTACTCTGCCTTCCAGGATTTTGGAGGCCACTCGATCGGGGCGCTCGGTGGCCAGGGCTGTCGGGTGCAGGTTGTAAGGGTGTTCCTCGATAAATTGTTCTAATACTCCGCTGTCAAGTATGGAATCTGTTTTTATGCTGTTAATCCGCCTCTTGACCTCTTTTACCAGGTCAGGGTTGGCCAGGTCGCGCAGGTACATGACGGCAATCATTGTTTGGCTCCGCTGGCCGACTACGGAAAACTCGGTGGTGAGGTTTTCATTTTTAATAATCTTTCTCAGCAGGGCTGTATTGGCACGCAGCGTTTCATTAAAGGCTTCCTGCGGTCCCTGGATGGACTGCTCGGTAACCGGTCTTTCCACGCCCCGGTGCTCCCAGCCCTTGGTTTCCACTACTACCGCACCGGCGCACCCGTCAAAAAACAGGACAGTGTCCCCCATATTAACTGCGGCCAGGATATCTTTAAAGCTGGAAATTACTTTGACCTGGTTGCCGGGAAGCAGCGCCTTCATCACCAGTTTCGCGAGTTTTCCCCGGTCCGCGTCAGGCGGCACGGCAAAGAGCATCAGGGCCTGGAACAGCAGGTCCTGCACAGCCTTGTCGGTCAGTCCGTCGATAAAAACGGCCATACCTTTATAAGCAGAATTCATCCCCAGAAAAAAATCCCTGGTGATAATGTCTTTGTTGTCCGGCAGTCCGTATAGCCTGTTGATCACCTCCCGGTTTTCCGCAAGGGAGGAACTGGCCGAATCAGTTTTTGCCGAGTCAGTTTTTTCAGCAGGGTCCCCGTAGTTTATTTCTGACGGGCGCCGGGGTTTTATAAAATTTCTTTTTTTTGCCCGTGGCTTGTCTGATATTTCTTTATCCGCAGCCTTGCCGTCGCTGTCCGGCCCGGCAATTTTTTCGTCTTTGGTCTCCTGCAGGATAAAACCTTCACGATCCAGGTTTTCCCGGTAGGAGATCATTTCAAGGAATGTCTTGAGGATATTCATGGCACACCTTCCAGTAATGCATTATTACCGCCTATTGTATCCTGTTGAAATGGAACTATGCGCTCTGGAAAAGTGCAATTTGTTGGATAGTGATGCAAAAAATTTTTTTCAAAAGGAGTAAAAAGAATTGTGTCGAAAGTCGTAATTAATTACGATTTCAAGGGACAATATCTGTGAGTGGAGGTTTTGGAAGTGGAACAGATCTGGGCGCCCTGGCGTATGGTTTACATTGGCGGCGACCACGGCGGGGACAAATGTGTTTTTTGCGAAAAAGTTGAGTCGGCCGAGGACGAGAAAAACCTGATCCTCCTGCGGGGAGATAAGACATTTGTCATATTGAACCTTTATCCTTATAACAACGGGCACCTGTTAATCATACCGAAGCGGCATGTTGGTGATATAGAGGACCTGACCGGTGAAGAAATGACGGAGCTGTTTCAAATGACCCGGAAGATGGTCAGGGTTCTCCGCTCCTTCAACCCGCAGGGATTCAACGTGGGAATTAACATGGGCCGGGCGGCCGGGGCAGGTATTCCGGGGCATTTGCATATTCATGTGGTCCCCCGGTGGGTGGGGGATACCAATTTTATGCCGGTGTTCGGCGATGTCAGGGTAATATCCGAGTCGCTGGAGGGTACTTATAAGAAGCTGAAAGAATCCCTGGCCGCTTTGGATTCTCAAAAATAAGGGAAGCGAGTGCAAAAAGAGGGAGGCCCGGAACTAGTATCATTACACGCTGCTCACAGCCAGTTTTGGACCAAAGGGTTTCAACATCGCGGAATCTTTATCTGCATTCCAATCGGGGACATTCCTCAGCATGCAGAAATACCCGTGAGAGAGGTGTGTCCCCATTCCTCTGCCGGCCCCGGTGAAGGGTTAAAAAGATACTATCAAGCCGCCATTGCCCGCGTATGTTCCCATAGTGCTGCCTACTTTGCTTATGATTATACTCTGGGGACGGTATTTTTCTTCAATTTCTTTCTTTATATTAAGTGCTTCCTGCAGGCAGTTGACATGGCTGATACCCACGATCTTTTCCTGCAGTTTGTTGCCCATTTCGCCCACCAGCTGCACTATCCGCTGCAGTGATTTAGCGCGTCCCCGCACCTTTTCCAGGACGTCTATCTGTCCCACGTCCCCGGCTTTGCCGATCGGTCTGATGCTCAGCATAGTGCCGATAAAACCGGGCAACCTGCCCACACGCCCGCCTTTAATCAGGTTTTCCAGAGAGTCCATAGTAAAGAGGGTGTTCATGCCGTCTCTGTAATCAATAATTTTATTTACAACTGTCTGCGCGCTAAATCCGGAATGGATGAAATCGTGAGCCTTGACGGCAAGGATGCCGAGACCCAGGGAACCGGTGAGGGAGTCGATCAGGTGTATATCGCCGGGGACTGATTTTGCGGCCAGTTGGGCGCTTTCAAAGGTGCCGCTGAGGGCCGATGATAAGCCTAGATATATAACGGAGCCGTAATTGGTCAGGGCTGCGCTGAAAGCGCCGGCAAAGGCTTCCGGGGTTGGCCTGGAGGTTTTGGGAAGTTCCTTTGACTCAGCCATGCGTTTCCAGAACTGCTCCGGTTCGATGGTAACTCTTTCGGTAAAGGTTTCATTATTGTCGAATGTGACATGCAGGGAAACTACGCCGATATCATATTTGTCAACCAGGTCCTGCGGCAGGTCGCACGAGCTATCGGTGATTATTTTTATGTCTATTTTAAACAATCCTTTCCTGTGCTTTCGAGGAAATTCTACATTATAAACGGGAAAAGAGCAATATGAATATCGATTGACGTCATTCAGCTTATCCGCGATAAAAATTAAATTTACACGTCAAAATGCACGTCAAATTTAAAATAGACATTAAAAAGGGCCACAGCCGAAACGCTGTAGCCCTTTTTAATTGGTGCCCGAGACCGGAATCGAACCGGTACGAGCTTTGAGGCTCGCAGGATTTTAAGTCCTGTGCGTCTGCCAGTTCCGCCACTCGGGCAATTAGTTGAATTTTAGCGCAAAGTTATTCTAGCATTTCGAGTTTGTATTGTCAAGAATCCATCAGTTAGATAAGGTTATGGCAATAGTGTATCCAGCGGCATGATACGCTGACCTGGTCCATGTCGTCAATGATATGCTGGTATTTTTTTGCATCAGCAGGTTGCTATGGGCTGGGGAGACTTGCAGCCGGGCGGCATGCCTACCGGCCACCGCTTCACAGGGCTTTGAAAGCCTTTTCCTTTTGTTCAAGTATGCGCGCAGCTGTGGTTTTGTCCAGCCCGGAAAGGCGCCTGGCGGCCTTTGATGAGAGCTTGTTTTATATTTTATCCTATTTTACCCGTTTTACCGCCTGGAGCTCCGCTTCCTGGTAAATGGAACGGGTTGCCAGGACGTTAATTACTTCTGATTGCTGATTTTGTTTTTCGGCAATCCCATCAAGTTTATTTTCAAGTTTACCTGCCTTTGATTCTAGCCGGTCAGTTTTTGTTTTTAGTTCGCCGATATCGCCCGAAAGGCGGGCTACCTGGTGGGTGAGGTTGTCCATGCCGGCCTTGTGAACTTCGGAGGCATGCTGCAAGGCGCCCAGAATGGCGCCATGTTCCTTTAACTGAGTTTGGATGTTATCAAACCTGCCGTCATGTTCCTTTAACTGAGTTTGGATGTTATCAAACCTGCCGTCATGTTCCTTTAACTGAGTTTGGATGTTATCAAACCTGCC
>JAHDOA010000015.1 GCA_018435055.1 Pelotomaculum sp.
GCCAAAGACTTTTCAATGCGTGAGGTATACGGATTAGATAAAACACTTAGTGAATAGTTAACAATTAGGGTGGATCAGTGGTTCCGGACGGGTGGCTCACGCTACACCGGAACTACGGCTCCACCACACCGGAATATCCAAATCGTTTATATCACTCTGAACATATTTTGATTTTCTATATTTATCAATTTCATCCAACGAGTGAACATGAGAATGAATTACCCTTAACTGGTCATCAAACTGGGCTCCAAATATAACAAAATTGTCTTTACAATAAGCATTTACAACAGCAGAAAATACTCCTCCTGAAGCACTTTTGTGGACAATCGCTTCATTTTTGTTTATTGCCATGAAGGCTTTAGGCAAATTGCCTGATTCCTTGTAATCTATTTTTTCTTTATGAATTGAAGGACATACGCTTTCGCACAAACCACAGTCTGTACATAAATCATCTTGTTTTAAAGGATAATAAAATCCTTCCTCATCCTCTGTCATTGTTATACATTTTTGGGGGCAAATAGTTTCACAAGCTCTACAGCCACAACATATTTCTTTAATTCCTGTATTTAAATAGAACATGAATAAATTATCTCCAAACTATTTTTTTTACTATACTTAACAAATCATAATTTTATTTCAGTAACTCCACGATGCGGTACATATTACATAATTTATCTTTCATGAACGGTCAACTATTGATTTTTTAGTTGCAAATATCTCTTTGGTTGTTGTAAGTAAATATCTAAAACTCTCTAATTTAAATATCCAAGCCATCCATGAATAAGCTATAATCCCTACTAATATTTGAAAAATCAGTGTAGCCCATACAGACATTCCCGTCCACTTAATACTATAAACTATTGCGCCCATCACCAGAGATAATATTATTGATGGCATAACGTCATTCCATTGCTCAATATAACTATAATTGAGCAGTTTTTTGTTTGGATACGCATTAATAAAAGTTGATATTACTCCACTTAAAACTTGTCCTAAGGCAATAGCATAAACACCGTAAAATACAGACACTGCCAATATAGAAAAGCCCAGAGTCTTCTTAATGATTTCAAGCTTTAAATATATATCGCTACGCCCCAATGCATTTATAGCCTGAAGATTAGCTGTATGTATTGGCCAAAAAGCATAAACTGCACAAAATATCTGTATAAATGGAACACACGGCAGCCATTTATCGGTTAGTAAGATTTTCACTAACGACTCAGCTATAACAGCTAATCCCACCATCATCGGAAAAATGACAAAGGAACTGGTAACAATCGAACGTCTCATCATATCTTTTACACGAAGCTTATTATCCTGTTGGGATGCTAAAACTGGAAGCATCACCGACTGTATAGATCCGTTAATGTTTGCAACTATTAATAATGGGAATTGTTGACCTCTGTTAAAAAAACCTAACATCGCATGATTATAAATTTTACCAATTATAAGATTACGTATATCACTATAAATGGAGCTAATCAATGACGAAACCAATAATTTCCATCCAAAGGAGAAAAGTATTTTCAGTCTTCCCAGTGATAATTGTAGTTGTGGCCGCCATTTCACAGTAAACCATAAAATTAATGTAACTAACAGTTGATTGCTTATCTGCTGCCCTACTAAAGCCCATACACCAAATCCTGTATAAGCCATATAAATTCCAACTGCACCTGATATTAGTATTGCACCTGTACTACTGAAAAACAACTTTTTAAATTGCAAATTTCTTGCTACAACCGCGTTCTGAATTGAATTAAATGCTCCTAGGAATAAGGTAATAGACAACACTCTAATCAATGGTATAATCTGAGCTTCCTCATAAAATGTAGCAATAAATGGTGCAACCGAAAACAAAATTATATATATTAAGAAAGCTACTAAGAAACTCAAATAAAATACTGAGGAAAAATCCACTTCATCTGCATCTTTTTTTTGAATAAGAGCTGTATTCAATCCACTTTGGACAAATACACTAGCAATTGAAGTAAATACTACGATCAAAGCGATTAGTCCATAATCTTTAGGTAAAAGCATCCGTGCTAAGATAATTTGAATTATAAACTGTATCACTTGAGTTCCACTGCGCTCCATGAGTTTCCAAAACAGAGAGATTAATACTCTTAATTTCAAATTGTGATCAGTCATATTTTAGATTCCTTACATTTTTTGTTTTCTATTGTTTTCTCTACTTTTCTCATTGTAGATATAACAATAATTTTGTTTTTTAGTAACATTCTATCACCTTTGACTACCTGCTTAAATCTTTCATTGTTATTGTTTAGCTTCAATATCACTTAAAAGTCATTGTCTTAACAATGTAAAATTCTATACAGTTGCCAATTTTCTAACGAGCTAATTGACGCCCATGGATACAAGAAACTTCGTATGTTAGAAAAACATATAGTCATTGCAGAACTCCTTATTATTGATGAATTCAGCGATTACCGTTAAATCTCTATCAATCCGAGCTTTTGTTTAAAGTCATTGTTGACCAGTCAGAACGCTAACCTGTCATAGTATCGAAGAATCTCAAAATCTCAGACTGGATCACAATGTTTGAAAACACCACTATGGTGACAGTTTAAATTGAAAGGTTAACATTTATTCCTCATGTATTGAATATGAATTCAGAGCATCCCTGGTAAAAAATTTAATATTGAGGTAGAAAAGACATGATTTCGTTTAAATTTATCCACTATTTTGTTAGTTTCGAATTCAACAAAAAAGTTTATCAAACATGATACCGAATTTGCTATCCATATGATACTGAAAAAGTTTACCACCAGGGAGTTAATAAGGAGGAAAGACTCCTGGGAGTCATTTCTCTTTACGGAATCCTTAGGTCAAGTTAGGTTCTTCTCTGTACATTCCAACACTAGATTTTGACTTCAAAAATTCCATGGTGTGGATGCCGTTTTTCTTCAGGAGGCAACTTCATATAATCTCCATAATTTTTAGTTAATACATCATGGTAATCCATAGGTATTGGAAATAAGTGGCCCTCAAATTCTGCTTCCATGATATTATAAAAACTTTCCTTTTCTCTTAAATATTTTTTCAGCCGTTCCTTGCTTGCACCATTAGTTAAGTGGTTAACATATTTAGTTTCTACATTTTCATATATACGTAGAATACTTTGCATTGGCTTGTCTATTAACGACTTTGGGATTAACTTGAATAAATAATAAAATGCTAACCTGACTACTTTGTTAAATAAATTCTTTGTATTTTTAGCCCTGTTTTCCAACCTAGAAATGCTCACCATATAAAGCATATTGAATAATTTAGGTTGCAACAATCCAAATAGGCTATTAAGTTTAACATTATCAAGAGGAAAAATATCAATATAAATTCCATGATGCATTCCACTATCTTTTTCCATGTGATTGATAAATATTGTATTGTTTTTCCTAATTTTTGCAAACTGTAATATAGTATTTTTATCTGAATTACGATCTTGTAAAAAATATTTACTGTCTAAATCTTTTTTACAACAATCGATGAATTTCTCATAGTCTTTTCGCAGCATGCAAACATCTATATCATCATCCCATGGAATAAAACCTTTATGTCTTATGGCACCCAGTAATGTCCCGGCAAATAGTTGATATGTAATATTGTTTTTCTTGCAAATTCTATCAAATTCTAGAAGTATTTCGAGTTCTATTTTCTGAACATCCCTTATTTTAATATTAGTTCCACTGTATTTCATAAGTCACCACCAATTGAAGATATTAGAAAATTTTCCCCTATGATAACTGCTAATAAAAAGATTTTTCTTTCATATAACTAATGATAGAACAAAAACTATCCAATTATAACCACATTCTGCTTATGTACTTTTAAAAAATATACATACTTTTGGAATTAACATTCTTAGGAGATTTTTTAATAGTTTTTTGTAAAGATCTCGTCAAGTTTATCATTATAATTACCATAATCTACTCGGACTAAATTATGTCCAATATATCGTTTGTCCTCTGGTGGCAACTTCCAGTAATCATTATATAGACGTTTCAATACTACTTCGTATTTATCAGGTGAATTAAAATAAAGGCCTTCAAACTCAAGCCTAACACCACGACCAAAGACTTCATTTGAAAATAATTGTTTTTTCCATCCATAACCGCTTAGAAAACTTGTTGTATATGGGTTATTTTTGTTTTTATCAGCGATGCATAACCTGTCTATTGCCCAGTTTATTAACCTTTGTGGTATTAAAAAGGTAAATCTACTCACTATCTTTTTCGTATATTTTTTCCATTTAACCATATCGAAATGTGTGCTCACATGTGCTGTTTTATAAGCTAGTAACAATCTAATAAGCCAACCCCTGATTTCTAACCATAAACCACCCTTTTTATTTACTTTATCTAATGGAAAAATATCTATATAGATCCCTTGGTGCATAGCGATACCATCAAACCCTTTTTCAATTTGTAATGTACCATTAAGCCTTATTTTACAAATAAACCTAGTATAATTTTTATCAGTATATGAATTTTGGACAAAATACTTCTCTGAATGGTCCTTTTTTATAATCTTTTGTACCAATTCATAATCTTCGCGGTACATGGCAATATCTAAATCATCATCCCAGGGGATGAAGCCTTTATGTCTTACTGCTCCTAAAAGAGTTCCTCCTATTAAATAGTAGGTCAATCCATGTTTACTGCATATTTTATCAATATCCTTCAATATTTCTAATTGTAATAATTGAAGTTTCCTAATACAATAGTCCATAATATATACCTTCCTAAGCTTGTTTTTTGCTAATCATGGTTATATTTGCTTTGATTGAGAGAATCTTTTTATAGTAGACAGGTAGAAAAGTTTAAGCTTAATACTCTCAACTGCAGATAGGACTTCTTCTAAGTTAAACTCATGGTTGAGAAGTAGTATCTTAGCAGATCCATAGCCTTCGGGTTCCTTACCACACAGATGTACTCTAAGCCTTTGATAAACCTCAGGTAGTTTGCGTATTCACTGATGCAATTTTTACTGCCCGCGGTTTATGTGCTAAAAGCGGAAGGTAATGTTCATGTTGCATAACTTTTTCTCCACGTTTATAACAACGCGCATGAACTGCGACCAGTTTAATAAAGTCGTAAACCTCTATCCGTTCTACAAATGATTCGATCCGCAGCCTTCGAAAGCCGTACTCAACAGGGAAAGAGTAGCGATTAAGGTTAAATTGAAATAACAGCAGACGGCTTGTGGAAACAATTCTAAAAGCTTTTTATTAAACCCTCCTAAAGATTTACTTTGGGAACGGGAACAATAGAATTACGCAAAACAAACTTAACTAAATTATCAACCGTACCTTTTTCATTTCCACTGGTTGGGTTACATACTCGCTATCAAATAAGCAATGAGCTTTAAGGCTTGTAAATACGGTATGTTCTTGGCGGTAAAGACCTTTTTAATAATCTTAGTAACCTCGGTTTTTGGATTGTCATAAACCAGAGTACCGAAACAACCGCCAAACCACTCGAATACTTGCTTATGTCCTTTAAGAAACCCTCCAGCTCTCTATTGGTGAGACCTAGACAAACTGAACCAGGCTAGTTTTGAATCTCAAGCAGAATAGTGATACTTCGGTAGTTTCCCGTCTAAATATACTTTAGCTCTACCACAGTCGAACCTAAGCTTGTTTTCCCCAGTCCGCAGTAAGGGGTATAAACATTTCTACCTGCCGTTTATTTTCATCACTTACAAACCTGCGAACAGTAAATTCGCTACCGGTAAACTCATACTCGTTAAAAAACTTTTCATAAGTAGCTCTTGCCGTAAGATGCTGTTTCTTAGGAGCTGTTTCATCCTTATTAAGCCACTCGCATATAACACCTTTATATGGATCAAAAACTGACAGTTTTATTTGGGATGGATTGTATCTGGACAATTAAACACTACTAAGTGCTTTTCGTCCACTTTACCTAAATTTTTTGAAGGTTGTGGCTAATCTTACCAATTGATCAACCTTCAATGAGTGCTTTTTTCTGATATACTTAATGTCGACCATTCTGGGCAAATTCCTTTCCTTCTGTACGATGATGTCTAAGCAACTTCAATCACACAGGAAATGGACTCTCAGGGTGATGGTCAATTTTTTCATGCTTATTTGTATTTAAAGTGGTCAATTATTACATTAGCACTACTAATAGCACTTATATATATTATATCTAAATTTTTTGGAACTTCTCTAAATTTAATTATTTGTTATTTGTCTTAATACTCTTGACCATCTGTCTTCCCATAATTGTTTTGAAAAAGCCTGGGAAACTGAATGGTATGCATTGGAAGCTAACCTATTTCGTAATTTCTCATCAATAATTAGAGTTTTTATTGCTTCATACAGTTCTTGCTCTTCTGGATTAATTAACAATCCATTATATTTATCTAATATGATATTGGTCATACCGCCAACATTTGTAGCAATAACGGCACATTTTGCTGCCATCGCCTCTAATAGGGATAATGAGGTCCCCTCTGAACCTATTGATGGAACAACTACTATATCATATTTTTTATGTATATTAAGACTTTCTTCGCTACTATATTCTATAAATTCAATCCTATCCAGATTTTTAAAATAATTTTTTAGAAATTCCTCATCAGGGCCTTTTCCTGCAAAGGTTACCTTAACATTTGTATATTCCTTCAGTATTCTTTTAATAACATTTGCAAACAACCTAGTTCCCCTATATTTTTCAAACCTTCTAGCAAACATAATTTTTATGTTGCCGTCTTTAAATTCCTTATTAAACTCATCAATATCAGTACAATTCGGTATAACATATACAGGCCTTTCTATATATCCTACCTTTGTTCTTAACCAGTTTAAAAAATTATAATCTACTGCTACGACTAAATTAAAATTATTTAATTGTAGCACAGTCCTGTATGAATTAATTGCCCTTAATATGCCAAATAATATATTCTTCACATGTGATGACCTTTCATATCTTTTGATATCGCATGTAATTCCATGTTGTATCCCAATAATTCTTTTTTCTTTATTCTTTACACCCATTGAGTGTGTTGCAAATACTATTATGTCTTTATCTGCATCATATTCAGCCTTACATGCGTTAAATAATATTTTACTTTTTTTACTTATTCCCCAAGATTTGTTTGTTCTAATGCCTTTTACTGTAATTCCTTGAAAATCTTTTATAAAGCTTTGATTAGCGCATTGATAAATTATAGGTATCATTCCATTTTTAATTACTACCTTACATAGCATTCTAATATATGTGGCTATTCCTCCTATTTTTAATTCTTTTCCATAATAATCGTAGAAACTCTGGTTAAGGATGATTACCTTTCTCATTCTATCCCTCCATTGGAC
Source organism: Pelotomaculum sp. (assembly GCA_018435055.1). Lineage (GTDB taxonomy): Bacteria > Bacillota > Desulfotomaculia > Desulfotomaculales > Pelotomaculaceae > Syntrophopropionicum. The sequence continues at coordinate 7,355 of JAHDOA010000015.1, forward strand.
TGCCCATATATTTAGAATTTTTCCGTGCTAACTAGTTATTTGATCTTTTCGAAATTCTAAACATCGACAAATTTGATTTATATTTATACAACACTATTAATATATACCACATTAAACTTTTAAAAATACTTTTTTATTCACCCCAGCCGATACAAAAGACATAATTGTAACAAACGTTAATGAATGATGAGCACTTGAATATAAACCAACAGCCATCAAAAAAATAATCATTATTTTTGAAAATTCTGTAGACACTTTGTAAAACCTATAAAATATTAATAAGTATATAAAAAATCCAAGTAACCCTGTCCCTACCAATACAAATGCAAGTGAATTAGTCCACGCAGCTCCGGTTATTATTTCATAATTTATTGCTAAAGAACTGTTAAGAACATAACTACTATAATTAGCATAACCTACGCCAATAAGTTTATGAACAAATGGAAGATCAATAAATATCTTAAAAGGTCTCAAAACCCGAATATTTAAAGTTGACGTTTCACTAATTTTTGTTATTCTTTCAAATCCTTTACTTAGAAAAGGAGTGTGGTACATATACAAAATACATGATAAAGCTACTGGTGTAAGAGTAACAGCATATACCCAATCTTTAATTTTTTTCCTTTTCTTAATAAACATCCTGATTACATACATTCCGATTATAAAAACTAATAGTCCTGCACCTGCACCTGCTCCACTTAACAACATGGTAATGCTATATAACGAAATTAGTATACCTTTTTTTAATTTACTATATTTTAAGTGATCCAAATTATAAAAAATAAGGGTAACCAATGCAACCCCAATATATAGTGCTAATTGCGCTGGTTCTGAAAATAATCCTGAAAATCTATAACCAAAACTTTCAAAATAATTATCCTGAAATTCAATTAATTTTCCCCCACTCTTAATACCAAAAAATGGCAAATACCAAGGAAGTGCTATTTTGTATAGATAGTATATAAAATATTGTAGAAGACCATATATAGAATTCAATGTTGCTACGGCCATTAAAATTTTTATGCCTAAATCAAAATTAAAAAAATTTTTCGTAATAAAAATTATAACCATAAAATAGTATATGTATCTGATAAAGCTTGTAATTAATATATTAATATCAAAAGTGCTTCTTATAAATATATTTATGCAACTTAAAAAGATTGCGGCAAATAAGTATATCACTATATTCCTATTAAACATCAGTTTTTTTTGCTTCATACATAAACTTAGCACCAGCAAGGGGGCTAATAACAATTCTGGCAATATTATGGAATGGCTAAATATATAATATTGCGATAACATTGGAGCTAATACCAAAATAAGGGTCCCATATTTCTCAAGAGTTCTTATTTTATTATCACTTTCATGCAAATTATTCCCCTGCTCTCAACATATCATAAATTTTGCTTAATAAGTTTAACTACATAACTACATAAATCCAAAAATGAACAATAAATTATAATTTTATAAAATCGTTTAAAACGTTTTTAAATCTCTGATTTTCCGCTATTATGTAATCAAGAAATCCTTTTCTATTTCCTCTGTATTTCACATAATCAAGTTTTTTTATATATTTAATAATTTTTGTCTCTGCATCGTTAAACGAATCTAAAGCTATACCTAATCCATAATGTTCTGTAACAGAGGCACAATAACTTCCTTTTAAGGTAACAATTGGTCTGCAATTAATAACAGCATTATATAAACGGTTTGGTAAAAGGGTTCGACTATTTATATCGTTACTAGGTATTAACATATTAACCATGTTACAATCCTCGTATAACTTTATTTCCTCTTCTGGCTCATACCTTCCGGTTAACAATACATTATTAATTCTATTTTTACTTATATGAAGATACAGGTTTCTATTAATACTTCCCTCCCCATGAAAATGCAAATTTATTACCTTACTGTTAGAAAGTGAATTAATAAATCTTTTTTGCACTTTAAAATCCCTAACAGCACCAATATAGGATATTACCAGTTTTTTGTTTATGTCTAAAGGATCATAATCAATCTCAGTAAAATTAGAAATTCTGGTATTATGATTTATTATTATTTTTTTACTTTTTGGAAGCCATTCTTTAAACCCTGTAGAAGATATTACTGTAAAGTAAGAATCATCAATTAGTCTCTTTATGTCAAAAAAATTAATAACCTTATTGTAATCTCTAATATCAAATATGTATTTTCCTTTATACTCTCTGTAGAGATATTTACTTAAGAAAAAGCCAAGTTGAATCCCAAAAATAATAATTTTATCATATTTTGTCTTAGATAATTTTGAAATCAAATATTCTCTATATTTGTAATAATCAATATAATTTCTTTTATGTCCACTCTTTTTGTCTCTGTATGTGTTTACTTTTTCTGGATACTCAATATTCAGTCGATCCCAATTAAAAATATCATATTCAATTATTTTTGCATCAAATTCTTCTGTATAATTTTTTACATACGGCATAAACTTTAAATTTGCTGGACAAAGCAATCCTATTCTCAAGTCTTAATCCCCCAAACCACTCTATTGGCATAATCTGTATAGGAAATAATTATCCTCAAAACTTTATCCGATACATTAGGCATGCTATAATCTTCTACAAGTCTTAACGGATTTTTCTCCTGTGTTTCTAAAATTGTAAGTCCCTGTATAATTCGTTCTTTATTCAATCCAACCATCATTACCGCCGCTTCTTCCATTGCCTCCGGCCTTTCATGGGCTTGTCTGATATTTAATGCCTTAAAACCAAGGATTGATGCTTCCTCACTAATAGTACCGCTATCGCTTAGTACTGCTTTTGCATACTTTTGAAGCTTCACATAATCAATGAAACCCAATGGTTTCATTGTTCTTACTAACGGATTAAACACTATTTCTTTAGTTTCAATCATTTTTCTAGTTCTAGGATGTGTCGTAATGATTAATGGCATATGGTACTTATCAGCAATTGTGTTTAAACTATTTACTAAGTCCATGAAGTTCTGTTCCGAGTTAATATTCTCTTCTCTATGAGCAGATACTACAAAATACTTTCCTTGTTCAAGTCTTAATCTTTCAAGTACATCTGACTTGCCAATATCTTCTTTTATCGAATTAAGCACTTCAAACATAGGACTGCCTGTTTTTATTATTCTATCCGGTGGTAACCCTTCTCTTAACAGATATTCTCTTGCTATATCACTATATGTTAAATTTATATCTGCAATATGGTCTACTATTTTTCTGTTCGTCTCTTCCGGTACTCTCTGATCAAAACATCTATTCCCTGCTTCCATATGAAAAATCGGAATATGCCTTCTTTTGGCAGCAATCGCACAAAGACAACTATTCGTGTCTCCTAATACTAGAAAAGCATCCGGATTTACTTCTTCAATAATCGGATCTATTTCTAAAAGGATATTTCCAATAGTTTCAACTGCAGTACCGGTAGCCGCATTAAGGAAATAATCTGGTTTTTTTAAATTAAGATCCTTGAAAAACACTTCATTAAGTTCATAATCATAATTCTGTCCGGTGTGAACCAAGGTATGATCTATGGCTTCTGATTTTTCTAATTTATTTATAACAGCTGACAGTCTAATAATCTCAGGTCTTGTCCCTATTACTGTCATAACCTTTAACTTCTTCATAAGTTATACCTCCAAATAGTACGTATCTGGCTTTTCTGGGTCAAAAGGCTCATTAGCCCACATGATGGTAATCATATCTGTATCCCCAAGATTTTCAATATTGTGAGTATAGCCAGTTGGTATATCTATTACTTCCATTTTTTCTCCGCTAACGAAATACTCTATCACTTTATCGGAATCAATTTTTCTAAAACGGATAACCCCTTTACCACTCACAACTAAGAACTTCTCATTTTTTGTGTGGTGCCAGTGATTCCCTTTAGTAATACCAGGCTTAGAAATATTAACTGAGACCTGTCCTCTGTCCGGAGTTTTAATATATTCAGTAAATGAACCTCTGTTATCTATATTCATTTTCAGTTCATAACTGAATTTATCTTCAGGTAAATAACTTAAATATGTACTATATAATTTCTTAGTAAATTCATCTGCCATATTAGGAATTGAACGTTCCCCACGGCTATTTTTAAATGAATAAATCAAATCAACAATTTCTCCTAAGGTAATGGTATGTACCACCGGAACATAACAGAAATTTCCCTTCCTGTTCTCTTTACCTTCAAGAGCATTAATCATTTCATTTACAACATCATCTATATATACTAGGTTCATTACTACACTTGGGTCATTTACAGTTATAGGCATATCATGAGCAATATTATGGCAAAACGTTGCAACAGCACTATTATAGTTAGGTTTGCACCATTTCCCAAAAACATTAGGAAAACGATAAATCAAAACTTTTGCACCGGTTTCTTTGCTATAATCAAGCAGCAAATCTTCTCCGGCCTTCTTACTCTTTCCATAAGGATTGTTTAGTTCAGCCTGAATTGAAGATGAAATCATAATAGGGCAAGTATTATTCCTCTTCAGCGTATCAAGCAAAGTTGAAATAAAACTGAAGTTCCCTTCCATAAACTCAGACTGCACTTTGGGTCGATTTACTCCCGCAAGATGAAATACAAAGTCAGCGTCTTTGCAATACTCTTCTAGCAAAGATGGTTCAGTGTCCATATCATATACATAAATATCCGTATATTTTCTGTTTCTTAATTCAGCAATAAGATTTTTACCTATAAACCCTTTTGCTCCTGTTACAAGTATTTTCATAATTTGGCTTCAGCCTTTCAGATTTATTTTGAAGACTCTTTAGTAACTGCTGCCTCATTTCTAGCAGTGAAATACTCTAATTCTTGTCTTACATATTCAAGAGATAGTAATTTTTCTTTAATTTGTTTTATATTTAATCGTTCTGTGTTGTCAGAATTATACTCCCCATTAGAAGATAACTGATGACTTCCTTCTACGAAATACTTATCATAATTAAGATCTCTTTTATCAGCAGGCACTCTGAAAAAGCATCCTAGATCTTCAGCTTTAATATACTCTTCTTTAGTAAGTAACGTTTCGTATCTTTTCTCACCATGACGAGTTCCAATGATCTTAATTTCATTATTTGAATTAAAAAGTTCTTTTATTGCCTGAGCCAAATCGCCAATGGTTGACGCTGGTGATTTCTGTACCATTATGTCCCCAGCTTCAGCTTTTTGGAATGCAAACACTACTAACTCAACAGCTTCTTCAAGGCTCATTAGAAACCTTGTCATATTTGGATCTGTAACCGTCAAAGGTTGTCCACTTTTTATCTGTTCAATAAATAATGGAATTACAGAACCACGTGATGCCATAACATTTCCATAACGAGTACCACATATAAGAGTTTTGTTTGGATCTACAGTCTTGGATTTTGCAATAAAGACTTTTTCCATCATGGCTTTGGAAATACCCATTGCATTAATTGGATAAGCAGCCTTATCTGTAGAAAGGCATATTACTTTCTTAACACCATATTCAATAGCCGCAGTAAGTACATTATCTGTACCTAAAATATTAGTTTTAACTGCTTCTAAAGGAAAGAATTCGCAAGACGGAACTTGTTTAAGTGCTGCAGCATGAAATATATAATCAACACCATGCATTGCATTCTTTACGCTACTTATGTCTCTAACATCGCCTATATAAAACTTGAGCTTATCGTTTTTGTAAAGCTTTCGCATATCATCTTGTTTCTTCTCATCACGGGAAAATATGCGAATCTCTTTTATATTTGTATTTAGAAATCGCTTCATAACAGCATTCCCAAATGAACCTGTCCCACCTGTGATTAATAAAGTTTTATCTTTAAACATTTTGATTCCTCGCTTATATCAGCTATTAAAGTGCTTTTCTAAAATATCTACAGAATTCTCAACTCTGAAATTATCTTCAATATACTTACGACCATTTTTACCTTGCTTAACTAACTCTTTACTCCTTGCCATTTCCTTTATCTTATTGACAACCCCATCTATATCGCCAGACCACACCCATTCACCAAATTGAGCATCCTCAATCAGTTCTTTAATATCGGTAACATTATCTGTAGCAGCCAAAACCGGCTTTGCATACTCCATATATGAAAGTATTCGCGATGGATAATTCGGGATAGTAAATCGAGGATCAAGCACTATCAACCCTACATCACATTCTTTTATTATCTGTTCGTACTCATCTCGTGGTAGGTTTTCAATCACAAGAGCATTTTTAATATCATTTTTTACTATCGTTTGCTCTAATTTATATCTATCGGTTCCCCTGCCTATAAAGAGAAAATATATTCTAACTTCGTCCTTACATTTTTTAACTGCGTTACAGAGTAAATCAATACATTGTGGTCTACCCATATTCCCACCAAATAAAAAAACACATGCTTCTTTAGGAATACCATAACGCTCTCTCATTTGGAATTCATTGGGCTCAATATCATTGGTAATCTTCTTTGTATTTGGAAATAGTTCAACCTTATCTGAATCCAGCCAAGGATTATTATTTAATACATATTGCATATTTGCGGGGGACATACAACCAATATAATTTGCAGTCTGGTACAGCTTCTTCTCTTTAGCTTTAAAATATCGAAATAACAAACTTTTACGTTTAATAATGCCTAAATCAACTGTGTTCTGCGGAAAGATATCTTTGAGCATTAAATATGCTGAACAATTGAAATATTTCTTAGCCCACCCTACCAAATCGGCATTCGTTACCGGAGGTGCTTCGAATAAGATAACGTCAAACTTCTTATTTCTTAAAAATTTTTTAATGCCTTGCCGCATTAAAATTGGTATTTTTAGAGTTGTAATACCTTTTTCAATCAAACCTACATCATAATAATTACCTGTAACAATTCGCAACACATCAAAGCCACGTTCAGTATTCATTACAGTTCGCTTTTTATTTCTTATTTGTTCAGATACAGCAACTGTAATATCATGGCCAGATTTTCTTAGTGCTTCTGCTAAATCAGTATATATTGTCGAGCCTTTTGCAGGCTCAGGAAAAGAAGTTGCAATATACAATACTCTCAATCTCTTAAACTCCCTCGGTTTTTTGAACACACTATTTTAAACGGTTTCCATTTATAAATTCCATAAGTGATAAACTTGATGGCATCCCACTTGCTTGCATCCAACCTTATGATAAAAATTAATTGCCCCCACGTTTCGTACTTGAGTGCCAACTTTAATCTCACGACACCCACATTGATAGGCTGAATATTCTATAGCTTTAAATAAGTTGGTTCCAATGCCGCCTTTAGCCCTATTACTTGATACGGCAACCAACTCAACGATACAAGTTCTATCAGAATAAGAGTGTAGTAAGTACCCATCTATGCCTCCATTGCCTCCTTCAGCTAAAGCATAGAATTTATTCTGTTTTTCAAAAGAGTTTATCAACCACTGCCGATAGACTTCACCGCCACCCCTTTTAGCTAGTTCAGGGTCTTCAGTGAACTTTGAGAAGGGGAATTCTGCCATATTAACGATTCGTTCATCTCGCTCCATTGCTTGATAAATCTTAAGATTCTCTGGCATAATAGAACCAACATCTACCTTTTTTATGAACTGTATATTTACATCAGCTAGGAATGCTGTTGTATCTTTTCCAATAAGCAAAGCATTGGCTGGTTCTGAATTAAGGTTCTGAATAGATATAAACTGGTAGTTTCTGAATTTCTCTAATAAGTCTTTCCATTCTAATCTTGTAACTGGCTTATGTAGTATCGCTTTAGCACAGCTCACCCCAAAGAACTCGGTATCCCATTGCAACTCACTGAAGGTGACTGCACTCCCTATGTTCTCATGCTTCATTGTTATCCCGACTCCTCACGTCCCAACCCCAACGTTCTCATCATTTTCTACTTGATCTTCAATACTTGCTGCCATTTCTATATTATTAGTCGGTACCACATAGATATTTTTATGCTTTAAAACCGATACAATCGTCTTGAAGAAAATTTTTATATCAAACCATAAAGACAAATGATCAATATAATAAATATCGTGTTGAATGCGCTCTTTCCAGGGGACCGTGTTTCTATAATATGCTTGATTATATCCTGATACTCCCGGTCTCACTTCCAACTTCCTCTCTTCGTTTCCCTCATATAGTTCTTGTTGCTCCGGCAAATCTGGTCTTGGTCCGATAATGCTCATATCTCCTTTTAATACGTTCAATATCTGCGGAGTCTCATCTAAACTAGTCATGCGTATAAACTTCCCTATCTTGGTCAATCTTGCATCGTCCTCAGCATTATAAGTTGAACCGTCTTCATTTCTTATGTCTGCTGCATTCATTTTCATGGAACGAAACTTATACATTTTAAAAACTTTACCGTCTTTGCCTAAGCGTGGAGCGATATAGAATATTGAGCCTTTGTCTTGGAAGTAAATACATGGAGCAATTATGATAAAAACAATTGCCCAAAGAGGTAGCGCAATTATGCAAACAATTATATCTAATACTCTTTTAAAACATTTGCTGTACACTTTATTTATACCCCTTAAGATACATTGATTCCTATTTTCAAAAACAATTATACTTTTACCTTTCTAAACGATCTCATTAATACATTGTTTAAAGTTCTCTATTACATACTTCACATCCTCATCACTTAACAGAGTATGGATGGGTAAAGATATTTCATTTTGATATTGTAAAAAAGCGTTAGGATAATCCTTTATATTAAATCCTAACTTCTTATAAGCACTCATCATTGGTAAAGGCTTATAATGAACTAATGTTGCGATACCTTTATCTGCCATCTTAAAAAAGATTGAATCACGTTGCTCCGCATTGACACCATCAATACGCACTAAATATAAATGCATACTTGAAACACTCTCTTCTTTTATGTGTTGAATAGGATTTACATTAATATCTTTGAGTCCTTCATTATACAACTCAGTGATTTCCCTTCTTCTTTTTAGTAACTTAGGATACCGTTTAAGTTGCTCCCGGCCTATAGCTGCCATGATATCCGTCATATTGTATTTGTATCCCAGAAATTCGATATCGAACTCCCAACCACCAAATTGCATTTTACTTAAAGCGTCTTTTGTCTGTCCGTGCAGGGATAGTAACATAAACCTTCTGTATATTTCATCGTCATCTATGCCTGGTATACCAAGCCAGGTACAAGCACCGCCTTCGGCTGTCGTCAGATTTTTTACAGCATGAAATGAAAAACAAGTAAAATCTGCAACTGTTCCACTCAAACGTTTGTTATATGTTGCCCCAAAGGAATGTGCCGCATCGGCTACAATAGCAATACGCCCCATAGCCTTTTGTATACTATTACTACCTTTAAATAGGTGCTTTTTTTTCTCAATAATCTTTAACATACGATCGTAGTCACACATAACACCCGCAATATCTACCGGTATGATTGCCTTGGTATTAAAATTGATAGCTTTCTCTAATTGATCGTAATCCATTTCATAACTGTTTGCAGCAGTATCAATTAGAATGATTTTGGCGCCAACGTGGTGTATAACACTTGCAGAAGCCGTATATGTATAAGCGGAAGTTATTACCTCGTCTCCAGGACCAATACCCAACAAACGCAGGCATAACTCTAAGGCGGCTGTTGCTGAGTTTACACATACTGCACTATGCGTCCCACAATAAGTTGCTATTTCTTTTTCAAATTGCTTAGTTTGAGGGCCAGTTGTTATCCAACCGGATCGCATAACCTCAACAACTGCATTAATTTCGTCTTCAGTAATATCTGGAGGGGATAATTTTATCTCTCTTTTCATTAATATCTACTCCCTAACTCAGCTTTTCTATATTAAAATTAATGGGAATCAAATATCCATCTATTAATTTTATTTCACCTTCGTTTTTATTAGTTTTTGCTGACCAAATTCTAATAATCTTATCGCCATCATTATAAAAAGCTCCGGGATATGGATATGTTACAGCTCTTACTAATTTATCTGCTTCATCCATAGTCATTTTGCTAAAAATTTCGCCGTCCTCCGGTTTCCTTTCCGGCCATTCTGTAGCATAAGCTTCATTTTGACTAGTAAGTGTAATACTGTTATTCACAATATCATTCCAATACTTTGAGATTAGCTTTACATGCATGTCGTTTACCTTTTTATATAGTTCAGTAGCGGTAGAATTCTTCTCAAGTTCGATAACACCTTGTCCGATAATATCTCCGGTATCCACACCTTCATCAAGCTTAAACATCGTTACACCCGTCTGATTTAAGCCTTTAATAATGGCCCATGGGATGGCTGCTCTTCCTCTTCCAACAGGAAGTAACGTGGGATGCATCCCAATGCATCCTTTGGTAGGCGTTTCAAGGACTTCTTTTTTAGCAATCTGTGACCACCCAATAATGAAAAGCCAATCAATCTCATGCTTTTTGAGAGCTTCGATTACTTCTAAATCATTAATGTTATGAATTTTTAATAGTGGAACATAATGTTTTTCTGCAATCTCATCAAGATAGATTCTGCCAGATTTGCTCTTAGCTTTTTCATCTTTAAGGGTTATGAGTAAGTCTAATTTTCCATTAATGTTATATATTTCCTCAATGCAACTTAAGCCCAATTGAACGCAAGTTGCAAATGCTATTTTCATCTTCACAATGCTCCCCCCTGGCCTAAAACCCTCTCCTAAATACACTTTCAAAACTCTCAGCATAAATCATTCCAGCTTGACCCCCTCGGTAAGCAGCCAATCCTTTTAGTGCTTCTCTACTTCTTGGATGAGGATAATTTCTCATAACGCCCCTGTACTGTTCCAGGGCTTCTATCTTTTTATTGATAGCTTCTTCTCCAACTTCAATAAATGTGTTTGGATTGAACTGATTTATAGCTTTATTCAATGACCATTCTGTCGCTGATGGTACTTCCATATAGAGCAGTTCCTTTAATGGCTTAGTTTCTGGCCTTCTTTGAAATAATCTTGCTGCTGCTTGACAAGCAAGAGAGGTATGTAAGTGATCATTATTTAGGTCTGCCGGGTGATGTGTAAAAATTACTTCAGTTTCAGTCTCAATTATTGATTCTTCAATGAACTGCACAAGATTTAAGTGCGGCGCTGTATTAAACTGAATATTGGGATATTCACCTTTAATAACTCTTTTAACGCCTAATATATTTAATGAATTATTTACGTCTTCATAAAGCTCTTTAGTTGATGGACGGTGATTTCTTGCGTTCACTTCACCAGAAAGGATACAAACGTTTACTGAGTGACCTTCCTTTGCAAGTTTATACATAGTAGCGCCAGCCCCCAAAACTTCATCATCTGGATGAGCTACAACAATTAAATAATTCATTTTGACCACCTCATTGATGCAAACTATTATATTCCTACTTCAAAACTATATCCCTGGGTTTCTAAATTAACTTTTCTTTTATGTATTGCTTCATCTATAATGTAGGCTTTAATGCGATTGTTTTCATCTTTGGTATGTATTGTTAGACTTTCAATCTTCATTTTTAAATCGGCTTCGGAGTTATCTATTTCAAGGTTCAATTCTTAAATCAAGTCCCTGATCTTCATATTTATAAACCTCTTTATATCGCTCTTAACCAGCATGACATATCAAGAAGCAAAGGATTTTTCTGCAACCCTTGTCATTACTGGCTTAGAGTCCTATTTATCCATTTCCCATACTCACGGCTTAAATTTCGGGTGCTAACCACCCCCGTTTATGCCATATGTTGTATATGGGCATATGCTCCCTACAATATGTTGGTTTGCAAAATTGCAATTCTTATTTGTTTTTCAAGAAACATCAAGATCTGTTTGGCTAACTGTGGGTTATTTAGCTTTATAGATAAGGAACACTTCCATTGTCTCCACCGTCATCAGTTCCATTAGTTTTATCTTTAAAATGCAAATTACAACGAACCATCCCGTTCGCATATTTTATTTCCCCATTAGTGGGACATATGCTACCCCCACATTTTTGTAGATAATCCTTAAATTCATAAGCTGTGTGCTCCTTATTCTCCATAAGTAAATGGCTATGATACATCCCTTCAAACTGAACACAATTAGCATTACATGTTTGCCTAATGGCTTTTTCTATATAACCTTTATATAAAAAAATTGTTCCTGAAAATATAATTACACCAATAACCATAACAACTGTAAGTTCAACTAAAGTAAAACCCTGGTCATGGGCTATTCTGCTTTTCTCCAATTTTAACCTCATGCAAAACAAGGAACGTCATCATCATGACGTCCTGGATTTAAGACTGTTGTAAGCTCCCAAGCCACATACAGTCTCTATCAGCTTATTAAATTGTGATCGGGTTGTTTTGAGCAAAAGAAACTAATCCTCCTGGTAGCACTAAATAGGTTTTATCCCATTATTCGACAGTGGTTTTGCTAATTCCTTCTTTTTAGTGAAGGATTATGAAAAATCTTGGCGCACAAATATTACTTATCTTGTAAATATTTGTTTTAAAAATTGCGAAATACCACGACCGGCGGGTTTTATATTCTTAATCTCGCCGGTTTTAATGCCCAGGCCCTGTATTGCCCGGTGCGGGTTTCCGGCTACCAGGTTTTGGGTTTCATCCGTACCTACCAGCCGCGAGGCTTCTTTTAACGCGTCCGTTAGGACAGGCGCCCTTCCGCCGCTGCTGTGCGCGTCGGAGGCGATAAAGTGGACGCAGCCCTGCTTGAGAAAGGTCCTGGCGGTAGTTGCGGCGGCAGTTCCCATCAGCCCGGTCAGGCTGCCGCTGGTAACTTGCGCCAGGGCGCCGCGTCTAACCAGCTCGTGGAGGTGGCGCGGGCTCCGGGCAAAAGCGGCGTTGCGCTCCGGATGGGCGATGACCGGCGTCACGCCCTGCAACTGCAGTTCGTAGAACACCAGGTCCGTATGATCGGGCACTAAATCGGCGGGGAGTTCTACCAGCAGGTAGCGACCGGTATCGTTGATGGTCAGGAGTTCGCCCCGGCTCATCCGCTGGGGCAGATCGGACTCCAGGCGGTATTCCGCGCCGGGTAGGATATCCAGGGGTATGCTGTTGTCTGCAAAAGCCCTGCGGAGTTGCGCCGTCGCCTCCAGGATTGTTTCCCTGCTGTGGGGATACAGTCCTGTGATCACATGGGGCGTGGCTACTATCGCGCGGATGCCGTCAGCGGCGGCAAGCCGCCCCATGGCCAGGGACTCCTGCAGGCTGCCGGCGCCGTCGTCGAGCTCCGGCAGGATATGGCTGTGTATATCAATCATTTCAGAATGCTCCTTATAAAAAATTGCGGCAGCGCGGTAAAAATTGCTGTGTTATTAATATTTTAACATACCTCGAAAATGATAAAAAGGGAATTTTTGCCGGTCTTGTCCCTCTTTGGAAAAGTATAATTTTAATAATGCAGTATACATGGGATTAATAGCTTGTATATATTAGCAAATATAGTTACAATTCTATAAAAGGAGTGAAGTAAATGTTTGTACGCGATTATATGGCGAGGGCGCCGATCTCTATCCCTGTGGATACCCCGGTTTTCAAAGCTCTGGCAATAATGAAAAACAATAAAATCAGACATTTGCCGGTTGTTTCGGACAAAGGCAAACTCCTGGGAATGGTTACAGAAAAAAACCTGTTCTATCTGGCGCCGTCGCCGGCAACATCCCTCAGTATTTTTGAGATAAATTCCCTGATGGCCGAAATCAAGGTGGCCGAAGCAATGAAGGAAATACCGCCGGTATCGCCCGACACCACCCTGGAGGAAGCCGCGCTGCTGATGAGGGAACAGAGGACTAACGGCATCCCGGTGGTCGAAGGGGATACCCTGGTCGGGCTGATCACCGAAAGTGACATCTTTGAAGCGTTGGCCAAGTTATTCGGCTACGGCAAGCCGGGTATCAGGATGGTTGTCGAGGCCAAGGACAGTCTGGGACTAATCGCCGACATCACAAAGATTATTAAGGATTTTGACATTGTCATCAGGAGCATCGTCACGATTCCGAAAGAAGATTTCAAAACAGACGTTGTGCTCAGGCTCAGTATTACTGATCCGGCCCCCCTGGTTGAGGTTCTGGAGAAGAATGGGTTTACGGTGTCAAATATTTTGGGGTAAATTTCCTTGCAGCCAATAAAAAATACCAAAGTAGTAACCAAAATATTTCCATTATCATACCATAACATATACACACATTATTTCGTGTAATACTGGTAGAAGGAGGTTGCTATAATGGCTTTTGGAACCGGTGTGGGGACTGGCGCAGGCTGTGGCGGCGGCAGCTCAGTATTTATCATTTTCTTGATTCTCATTTTACTGGTAATGAGCATGGGCTTTTTTATTTAACCGGTAGGCGCAACTAGCCGGCAAAAATGGTAAGGCGGGCAAAAAGACTGATCTGATGGCAAATCCGATCAGTCTTTTTGGATATAGCCGCAATTTGGACAGGGGATTTAAGATCTATTTTTTTCATCTAAATTCTTCTCAGGCGGTCGATTTCTTCCTGGAGGGCTTCGATTCTTTCCAGCAGGTCCAGGATTATGGCTGCGCCGCTGAGGTTAACGCCCAGGCTGCGGCGCAGGCGCTGCAGTTTGGCCAGGCGCGCCGCGTGCCTGAGCCTGATATGGCCCTCTTTTATATCCAGGATGCCGTACTCGGCCAGCAGCTGCGCCATTTCCGGGTGGATTTCCAGGCTGCCCAGGTCAATCCAGGCATCGTCATCACCGGTGGATAGGACATGGCGGTATATTTGCAGATAATATTTTTCCACCCGATCACACCCCTTTCCTGAGCGAAGCCAGTTCCCGGTAGAGCTTCTCTTCTTCAGCCGATAGGCGTTCGGGGATATCTATTTTAACCACCACATACTCATCGCCCCGCCCTTTTTGATAGGGCAGGCCTTTGCCCCTCAGGCGCAGCCGTTTGCCGGCCCGTGCCCCCGGTGGTACTTTCATCAACACAGGCCCGTCGAGGGTGGGCACGGAAACCCGATCTCCCAGCACGGCCTGCTCCGGGCGCAGGACGACTTCTGTTTCCAGATCCTCGCCGCGGACCTTGAATACCTGGTGGGGCAGCAGTTTTACCTTGAGGTAAAGGTCGCCTCTGGTTCCGCCGCTTATTCCTTCTCCGCCCTGGCCTTTGAGCCGGATCCTGCTGCCGTCGCGTACACCCGGGGGGATTTTTACCGCCAGCGTCCTGGCGCCGGCGGTTTCACCGGCGCCGCCGCAACGCCGGCAGAAGGCGTTGTTCTCTATGCCGGTACCGCCGCATTCCCGGCATATTTCCCGGGTGGACAGCTGCAGCGATTTTTCCCCGCCGCGGTATGCTTCCTCCAGTGATAGTTCAAGTTCGCTTTCAATATCCTGCCCGCGCGCCGGACCGGCCCTGCGGGCAGTCCTGGTCGCGCGGCCGAATGGTGATCCCCCGCCAAACAGTGTTTCAAAAAAGTCGCTGAAGCCGCTGGCGCCTGCCCCGTCGCCGGTACTGGTATAGAAATGGAATCCCTCCATATCCGGCGGCGGCCGGAAATCCTGGCCGTCCCGCCAGTTTTGGCCTAACTGATCGTATTTGGCCCGCTTCTCCTTGTCACTCAAAACTTCGTATGCTTCGTTAATCTGCTTGATCTTTTCCTCGGCTGTTTCCTTGTCCTTGCCGGTGTGCAGATCGGGATGCCACTTGCGGGCTAATTTCCGGTAGGCCGTTTTGATCTCTTTTTCTGTTGCGCTGCGGCTTACGCCCAGGATCTCGTAATAATCGCGAAATGATACGCTCATTTGCTATTTTTCCTCAAATTCGGCGTCGACGACATCTTCACCGCCCTGTGGCGCGGCGCCGCCTCCGCCGGGCGCGCCGCCCGGTGTACCGCCGGCCTGCCCGTAAGCCGCTTGCGATAGTGAATAGGCCGCCTGCTGCAGGTCGCTCTGCAGGGAGCGGATGCGGTCGACGGGCGCGTTTTCTTTCAAAGCGGCCCGCAGGTCGCCCAGCAGCTGCTCCGCGCGGGCTTTCTCGTGCACCGGTATTTTGTCCCCCAGATCCTTCAGCTGGCGGTCTACCTGGTAGGCCAGTGAGTCTGCCTCGTTGCGGGCTTCTATTTCTTCTTTTCTTTTTTTGTCTTCGGCCGCGTTTACAGCGGCATCGTTGATCATCCGGTCGATTTCCGATTTGTCCAGGCTGGTCGAACCGCTGATGGTAATGTTCTGCTCCTTGCCGGTACCTTTGTCCCTGGCGCCGACTTTTAAAATGCCGTTGGCGTCGATATCAAAGGTCACTTCAATTTGCGGTACGCCCCTGGGCGCCATCGGGATGCCGTCCAGTTTAAACTGGCCCAGAGACCGGTTATCCCGCGCCATTTCACGCTCGCCCTGCAGGACGTTGATATCAACTGCAGGCTGGTTGTCGTCAGCTGTGCTGAAAACCTGGCTGCGCCGCACGGGAATAGTGGTATTGCGTTCAATTATTTTGGACATAATCCCGCCCAGTGTTTCCACGCCCAGCGACAGGGGTGTAACGTCAAGCAGCAGCACGTCTTTTACTTCTCCCGCCAGCACGCCGCCCTGGATGGAGGCGCCGATGGCCACGACCTCGTCGGGGTTCACACCCATGTGCGGGTCCTTGCCGCCGGTCAGCGAGCGCACCAGCTTTTGCACCGCCGGTATACGGGTGGAACCACCCACTAATATAACTTCGTCGATATCCTTTTCAGTCAGTTTGGCGTCAGCCAGGGCGGCTGTTACCGGCCCGCGGCAGCGTTCCACCAGATGGGCGGTAAGGTCGTCGAATTTGGCGCGGGTTAATTTCATATCAAGGTGTTTGGGGCCGTTGGCGTCGGCCGTGATGAAGGGCAGGTTGATCGCGGTTTCCATAGTTGCGGAAAGCTCCATTTTAGCTTTTTCCGCTGCCTCGATCAGACGCTGCAGAGCCTGCTTGTCATTGCGCAGGTCAATGCCGTAATCCCTCTTAAACCCGTCGGCCAGCCAGTCGACCACCGCCTTGTCAAAATTGTCGCCGCCCAGGTGGGTGTCGCCGTTTGTCGATTTCACCTCAAAAACTCCGTCCCCCACCTCCAGGATGGACACGTCGAATGTCCCGCCGCCGAGGTCAAAAACCATGATCGTCTCGTTCGCCTGTTTATCCAGGCCATAGGCCAGCGCCGCCGCCGTCGGCTCATTGATGATGCGCAGGACGTTCAGCCCGGCTATCTTCCCGGCGTCTTTGGTGGCGCTGCGCTGGGAGTCATTGAAGTAAGCCGGCACCGTAATCACAGCGTCGGTGATTTTTTCACCCAGGTATTTGGAAGCGTCGTCCACCAGCTTGCGCATCACCAGGGCGGAGATTTCCTCCGGGGCCATATCTCTGCCGCGAATATCAAAACGGACGGCGTCGTTTGACCCGGATTTGATTTTATATGGAACCAGTTTTCGCTCGTCTGCCACTTCGGAAAAGCGGCGACCGATAAAACGTTTTATAGAATAGAGAGTATTCTCCGGGTTTAACACGGATTGGCGGCGGGCTACCTTGCCGGCCAGCCTTTCTCCGTCTTCTTTAAAGGCAACAACGGAAGGCGTGGTCCGGTCGCCTTCGCTGTTTACTATAACTGTTGGTTT
The DNA here is from genome assembly GCA_018435055.1 of Pelotomaculum sp. Taxonomy (GTDB): domain Bacteria; phylum Bacillota; class Desulfotomaculia; order Desulfotomaculales; family Pelotomaculaceae; genus Syntrophopropionicum. The sequence continues at coordinate 24,907 of JAHDOA010000015.1, forward strand.
TCCTCCTTCCATTACCGCTATTACTGAGTTTGTAGTGCCAAGGTCAATTCCTACAGTTTTTCCCATTGCCCCAACCCTCCTAAAAATTAGACTATCTTATTTGGTAGCATACCCCAATTTTATAGAAAAGTTATTAAAAAATAATAACAAAAATCTTAAGTACTGATTAATTTTTACCTTTGAGGAGGGTTGGGGACATCATCTGCTGTCATCCAACCGCCGGCTGAACATTATTAACCGCACGGCGTTATGTCCAGTGTTTGCATTGCGTTTGCAACGATGTTTTCCACCGTAAAGCCGAATTCTTTAAACAGCGCTCCGGCGGGCGCCGATGCGCCAAACCGATCGATGCCGATAATTCTGCCCCGCTCCCCGGCATAATGGCGCCAGCCCAGGGTTATTCCGGCTTCCACGGCGACCCGTGCCGTTATATGCGGCGGCAGCACAGCGTTCCGGTACTCGATCGGTTGCGCCTCAAACAGTTCCCAGCTGGGCATGCTCACCACGCGGGCGGCGATGCCGCTTTTCTGCAGCTTGTTTGCCGCTCCCATAGCCAGATGGACTTCCGAACCGGTGGCCAGCAAAATCACGTCAGGCCCTCTTCCTTCGGTTTCATATAGAATATATGCGCCGCGGGAAAGGCCTTCAGCCGGGGCCAGCTTTTGCCTGTCCAGGGTGGGCAGGTTTTGCCTGGTGAGGATTAAGGCCGCCGGCCCTTTAACCTGGCCTATGGCGCAGCGCCAGGCTTCAGCGGTTTCGTTGGCGTCCGCCGGGCGGATTACTGTCAGGCCGGGAATCGCCCGGAGCGCGGCGAGTTGTTCGATGGGCTGGTGAGTTGGCCCGTCTTCGCCGACACCGATACTGTCATGGGTGAACACATAGATAACCTTAAGGCCCATCATGGCGGCCATGCGCAGCGACGGGCGCATGTAGTCCGAAAAAACCAGGAAGGTCGCCCCGTATGGGATCAGGCCGCCGGCCAGCGCCATGCCGTTGAGGATCGATCCCATCCCGTGCTCTCTGACGCCAAAACGCAGGTTTCTGCCGCTGTAACTGTCAGGTCCAAAGTCGCCGCCGCCTTTGATTATCGTTTTTGTCGACGGGGCCAGGTCGGCGGATCCGCCGATTAAATTGGGCAGGCCGGCGGCAATGGCGTTCAGCGCCGTGCCCGAAGCCGCCCTGGTGGCCATGCCTTTTTCATCGGCGGGGAACGATGGAATATCCTTGTCCCACCCCGCCGCAGGCTGACCCTTCATCCACTGCCGGTAAAGGCCGGCCAGCTCGGGGAAGGATGCCGCATATGAATTGAAGAGGTTCTGCCATTTCTCTTCCAGGGATTTTCCCTTTTCCACAGCCCGGCTAAAATAGTCCCTGACCTGCCGATCGACATAGAAAGGCTCCTGGGGCCAGCCCAGGGCTTCCCTGGTAAGTTTCATTTCTTCAGCGCCCAGCGGTTCGCCGTGGGCCGAAGGGGTGTCCTGCTTGTTCGGACTGCCGTAACCGATGTGCGTGCGCACCAGGATTAATGAGGGTTTCTCCTTTTCCGCCTGCGCCGCCCGGATGGCCGCCGCCAGGGACTCCGTGTCGTTACCGTCGTCGACCCGCTGCACGTGCCACTTGTAAGCGGCAAACCGGCCGGCCCGGTCCTCGGTAAAGGCCATGCCGGTAGAACCTTCGATGGAAATGCGGTTGTCGTCATACAGGCAGATTAGCCGGCCCAGCTTCAGGTGGCCGGCCAGGGAGGCGGCCTCGTGGGAAACCCCTTCCATCAGGTCGCCGTCTCCGGCGATCACGTAGGTGTAATGATCCACGATATCGTAAAGGGGGCGGTTGAAAAATGAAGCCTGGTACCGTTCGGCTATAGCCATGCCGACGGCGTTGGCGATACCCTGCCCCAGCGGTCCGGTGGTAACCTCCACCCCCGGAGTGTGCCCAAATTCGGGGTGGCCCGGGGTCCTGCTGCCCCGCTGGCGAAAGTTCTCCAGCTCCTCCAGCGGCAGGTCGTAGCCGGTCAGGTGGAGCAGAGCGTACAGCAAAGACGAGCCGTGCCCGGCCGAAAGGACAAAGCGGTCCCGGTTCGGCCAGGCCGGGTTAGCGGGGCTGTGCTTTAGGAACCTGGTCCACAGGACAAAGGCCATCGCGGCGGCGCCCATAGGCATGCCCGGGTGGCCTGACCTGGCTTTTTCCACCATATCTGCGGCCAGCATGCGTAAGTTATTAATGCACAGCTTCTCAATTTTGTTTTTTTCCTGGTTCATCTGATGATCCTCACTTTTATTATTTTTAATTTCGCCGCCTTAAATTTCACCGCCTTACTTGTAGCTTATTTCATTATCCTCGCGCCATTCGACGGCGATTTGTTTTAACGCTTCGTCCCGATATTTGTACCAGTGCCCGGCTATATTATATTTATGTATATTATCTTGCGATTCCATTCCCTGAATAATTTCATCCAGGTCGACAACAATTTTCATGTAAATCACTCCCGGCCAAAAAAAATGGTGTCTGTGCAGGCACAATACACCATAATTATACAGGTTATCATAGTATCGTTCAATATGCCGTGTTCTGTCCCGTCTCTGGCCACCTTATACTATTGCACTTTTCTTTACTACTCCCAGTCCGGCCCTTATACTTTTACACTTTTCATTACTACTCCCTGCGCAGCGCTTCGATGGGGTTCAACCGGGCCGCCTTATTGGCGGGCAGGATGCCGAAAACCACGCCAATGGCCGCGGAAAACACGAAGGCCAGCAGCGCCGTCCACCAGGAAACCAGGGGCGGCCACTTGGCGATCCTGGCGATCAGGTAAGCCCCGCCGATGCCCAGGGCCGTGCCGATTAGCCCGCCCAGCAGGCATAAGACCACCGCCTCGATCAGGAACTGGACCAGGATATCCCTGCGCCTGGCGCCCAGGGCCATGCGGATGCCAATTTCCCTGGTGCGCTCCGTCACTGAAACCAGCATGATGTTCATTACGCCGATACCGCCTACAAAGAGCGAAATCCCGGCAATCGTGCCGATCACTATGGTCATGACGCCGGTTATCCTATTGGCTGTCTGCATCTCCTGTTCCATGCTCTGACCGGCGTATTTGCCCGGGTCATGGTGGCGGCGTTCCAGCAATTTCACAGCCTGGCCCATAGCTTCATCGACTTTTTCCCTGGCGGAGGCGCTGCCTTCAATCATCCCAATATGTTCACCGAACATTACCTGCCAGGCCTGGATAGGGATATATACACTGGGGTTTTCACTGAAACCCAGGGCTGAATCGCCTTTGGCAATTATACCCACCACCAGAAAAGGGGTATTTTCCAGGGTGATTTTATTTCCCAACGCCTGTGATCTGCCGAACATCTGGACGGCCAGATCCTCGTCAAGCACCGCCACCCGGCGCTTGCCCGCGTCGTCTTCATCTGTAAAGAAACGGCCCTCTTTCATGTTTATTTTTCTAATATATGAATAATCAGACGAGACTCCTGTTATCTGAGAATACTTCTTGTCTTTTGTCCCCCTTACGTCCCCCATAGTCTGGCTGCTGGGGGAGAGGTGGGTAATATCCGGGATGCTATCCTTGATCACCGCTACATCATTGAGGTTAAACTCCCGGCCGGTGACCGGCTTGTCGCTGCGCCAGTTTATATAAATGGCAAATATATTGGTACCGATTTTCTCCAGCTCGGACATTAAAACCGCCCTGCCGCCCTGACCGATGGCTACCACCGCGATCACGGCGGCGATGCCGATAACAATACCCAGCGTGGTCAGGAACGAGCGCAGCTTGCTCACCATGATCCCTTCCAGGGCTACTCTGATGCTCTCCAGCAGGTTCAACGCGCCACCCCCCTGCCTGCGGCGTTGTCGCCGGCCGGTTCTGCCTCTGCAGCGCTGTTGCCGGACGATCCTGCCTGTTCGGCGCGACTGCCCGCCGGTCCTGCCTCTGCAGTAATGCTGCCGGCCAGCCTGGACTGTTCGACACTGCTGCCCGCCGGTCCCGCCTCTGCAGCGCTGTTGCTTGCCGGTCCCGCCTGCTCGGCCAGGCCCGGCGCCTCATTTACCAGGGCGCGCAACGGGTCGGCCACAGGTTCGTCATCCAGCAGCCGCCCGTCCCGGAATTGAAGGATCCGTGAGGTGTGCAGGGCGATATCCCGCTCGTGTGTGACAATCACAATGGTAGCGCCGCTGCGGTTTAGCTCCTGGAAAATAGCCATGATTTCCTCCCCCGAGCGGGTGTCCAGGTTTCCTGTGGGCTCATCCGCCAGGATAATGGCGGGGTTGTTCACCAGCGCCCGTGCTATGGCCACCCTTTGCACCTGGCCGCCCGACAATTCGCTCGGCTTGTGATGCATCCGCTCCGCCAGCCCCACCCTCGCCAGCGCTTCCTCCGCCCGCCTGGCCCGTTCACGGGGAGCCACCCCGGCATAGATCATGGGCAGTTCGACATTGCGCACGGCGCTGATGCGGGGCAGCAGGTTAAAAGTCTGGAATACAAAACCGATTTTTTGGTTACGGATTTTTGCCAGCGCGGCATTGCCTGCGCCGCTGATTTCCATGCCGTCCAGGTGGTAGGAACCGGCGGTGGGAATGTCCAGGCAGCCCAGCAAGTTTAAGAGGGTGGATTTGCCCGACCCGGAAGGGCCCATTATCGCTACGAACTCCCCCGGCCCAACGTTTATATTTACATCTGCCAGGGCGGTTACCTGGTGCGCGCCCGTCCGGTATACCTTGCACAGGTTTGTGACCCTGATCATTGAGCGCCGGCCCTCCCCGCCGCCAGTGGCGCACCGGGCAACTCTGCCACCCTGCCGCCGTCCATCAATCCCTGCGGCGGGCTGACAACCACCTTTTCACCCTCTGTTAGCCCTGACAGTATTTCTGTAAACAGCGCCGTTTCTACCCCGATAGTTACTTCCTTTAACTTTGCCACCCTGTCCTCAATCACAAAAACTTTGGTCCGGCCGTCCATTTCCACAATAGATTCGTACGGCGCCACCAGAGAGTTGTCACTCTCTACCGTTGTGATGCTTAGATCGACGGTGTAACCGGGGCGCAGCCCTTCTGTGTCGCCTTCTATTCTTACAATAACCGGCACTTCGATCTGGCCGCCCCGGTCCGTAGTCATTGTCGCCGCCACAGCGCCCGGGGAAACGCTCTGCAGTATGCCGCTGTACTCCCGGTCAGGCTGCGCCGCGGTAGTAACTTTCACTTTTTGCCCCGGACTCAGCCTGCCGCTGTCGGCTTCGTTCACCCCGGCAGTGACCTCCAGCTGCGTGGTGTCACCAATGGTAATCAGCCGTGTGCCGGGCTGGACGTAATCACCCAGCGCCACCTCCACCGCAGTCACCACGCCGTCCATTTCCGCGCGCAGCACGGTTTTTTTCAGTTTGTTCTCCTCCTGCTCCAACCGGTAACGGGCCTGTTCGATCTGGGCATTGAGGGCCGTCAGTTCATGGCCGACAGGACCGGACTCTTTTATTTTCAGCTTTTCCAGGGCGATGTTGTATTCCGCTTCCCTGGCGGACATGTCCAGCTCCGCCTCATCAAATTCTTTATCACTGATGGCGCCCTGCTCAAATAAGAGCTTTTTACGCTCGTAGTTCTTTTGGGCGTTTATGTATTCCGCTTCGGCTCTCCGGCAATTTGCTCTTTCCTGGGCTATCTCCTCCGCCCGCGGGTAGATGGCCTTGTTCAAGTTTGCCTCTGTGGCGATAAAGCTGGCCTTTGCTTCATTGTAATCGTCCTCGATTTCATCAGCGTTAAGCCTGCCGAGGACCTGTCCCTTGCTCACCCGGTCGCCGGGCTCAACATTCAGTTCCATCACCGTAGTGCCGGTAAAGGTGTAAAATTCCTGCTTTGCGCGCAGCCTTACCCTGCCGGAGGCGAAGACGTTGTCCTGTATGGGCTTGAACTCGGCTATGGCGGTTTTTACCGGAATGCCCTGGTTTTTATTCTTTGCTGTGCTCAAAGCGACGGCAAACACAATAAGACCGAGGATTAGCCCCCCGGCAACGATCTTTTTCCTGGAAATCCTCCGCAGCATCTGCAAATTTATCCCCAAAACATAGACGCCCCCTTAACACCAAAATTCTCTCTGGCCCCTTTAATATTAACAGATTTGAAAGCCATTTTGTGACAACCCGGCAAATAAAATAATACTTTACTCCCTTTTCGTGATAAAATTGTTCATTATATGCAATTATATCTGCAAAAACTAGAGGGCGGAGGATTATTGTGAAGCATACTTTTTTATTTACTGAAGGCGTCTGGATCGCGAGCGGCGTTTACTATGATGAAAACAACAACCGGTTGAGTGTGGAGGGGCGGTCTGAAATTACACACAAGAAAAAGCTGTGGCTGAACAAGAGCATCATGACCCTGTCGGGAGATGAGCCTGTAGAAATAAGGAACGACTATGAAATCGCGCCTTTTGTCAATAATGTGGCCGGCTGGCAATCGGTAAATCCGCGGTTGGGAACATTGATCGGCAGGTTTGCGGTGATAGAAGACTCGATACTATCCTTATACAGCGCCGGCAGCGGTGAGTTTTTCGGCAGCGAGTCTTTAACGCAGGTAAGCGAATTTGAGTATACCGGTAAAGGCGTTTTATACGGCGTGGCGGGAAAAATTTATTCCTGGTCGGTACGCCTCGAAAAGGAAATTGGATGAATACCACCGCCGGGGACTGTCACCAGCATCCCAATCATAATAGTTATGGCATTGTACCGCGGCAATCCGGAGAACGCGTCCACGGTGAATTAAATTTATTCCCGGTTATTGTCATATCGTGTCAGGGGGACTGTCACCCCGCGAGGGGACGGTTCTAAGATTGTGTCCGTCGGCGCCGCCGTTACCGGACCGGACTGTCCCCCCGCGAGGGGACGGTTCTCCGTGTCAGAGGGACAGTCCCCCTTGCGATGCACTAAGTTAAAACCAGGTCGGTATCCGTGTACGGGACTGTCCCCCGGGGATAAATGTCGATACCTGTATGGGAGAATGCCCCCCGGGGATTAATGCCGGTTCCTGTATGGGGGACTGTCCCCCCGCTTGTCCCCCACTTTTCTGTCCAAAACTGGACTTTAGCTGACGCTTCAGCCCTGACCAGTACACTCGTTCAGCATACTAAAATCAACGGTGGCAAAGTAGTCATCCAGTGTTTCCGCCCGGCGGATCAGTTTCACTTCTCCGTCCGGCCTCAGCAGCAGCTCGGCGGACCGCAGCTTGCCGTTATAATTGAACCCCATCGCGTGTCCATGAGCGCCGGTGTCATGGATAACCAGGATATCCCCCGGCTCAATCTCCGGCAGGTTGCGGTCAATGGCAAACTTGTCGTTGTTTTCGCACAACGAACCGGTTACGTCATATACATAATCCAGCGGCCGGTTCTCTTTTCCCAGCACGGTGATATGATGGTAGGCGCCGTACAGGGCGGGGCGCATCAGATTGACCATACAGGCGTCGAGGCCGATGTAGCTTTTGTAGGTTTCCTTTTTGTGCAGGACTGTGCTGACTAAAAAGCCAAAAGGCCCGGTGATCATGCGGCCCAGTTCCATGTTGATACGCACGGGCGCCAGGCCCTGTTTTACTATTTTTTCTTCATAGGCCTTTTTAATTTCCCTGGAGACGAGGTTTATGTCCACCCTCTTCTCCTCCGGCCGGTAGGGAATGCCAATGCCGCCGCCGAGATTGACCACCTCTATCCTGATCCCGGTGTTTTGATAAATTTCCACCGCCAGATCAAAGAGCATTTCTGCTGTGGCAATATAACTGTAGGGGTCCAGCTCATTGGAAACTACCATAGTATGGAGGCCGAACCGCTTGACCCCCTTGTCCCTGGCCATGCTGTAACCCTCAAACAGCTGCTTGCGGGTAAAACCGTATTTGGCTTCCTCGGGCAGGCCGATGATCGCGTTGCCGCCGCGCAGCGGGCCCGGGTTGTAACGGAAGGAGATAAATTCCGGCAGGCCCGCGTGTTTTTCCAGGTATTCGATATGGCTGACATCATCAAGATTGATAATGGCTCCCAGCCCTCTGGCTTTGATAAATTCATGGGCCGGCGTGTCGTTGGAAGAGAAGATGATGTCTTCTCCCGTCAGGCCTACTTTCTCAGCCAGGACCAGCTCCGCCAGTGAGCTGCAGTCCGCTCCAAACCCCTCCTCCTTGAGAATTTTTACTAAATAGGGATTTGGCGCGGCTTTCACCGCGAAGAATTCTTTGAATCCGGGCGCCCAGGCGAAAGCGGTCAGGAGCCTGCGGGCATTCTCGCGTATGGCTCTTTCGTCATAAATGTGAAAGGGTGTGGGATATTTCTCTATAATTCGCTCGATATCGTCCTTTGTAAATGGTAGCGCTTTGGTCATGTCTGCCTCCCGTTCGAGTCCAAAGTGAAAAACACTGATTTACACCAAATTTTAATATAAGCGGGCGCCCTTTTCAAGAAATTTAACTTTCCTGATGTGTTTGTTCTGCTATTATGGCGCCATGAAATTTTCCGGGAAAAGGCAGGCCGGGGTTAATCCCATTTTTCAGGGGAAGCATTATTTACCTGTAATATATTGGTGAACACTGGGGATGGGTGCAAAACAATTTGCCTGCCGTTGGCGGAATTTTTTTCGCCGCGTAAACTGCTGGCTACAATTTATAAATTTTGATACAATAATTCCAATAAAAAGGAATGGTGGGAAGGTTTATAGTGCGTAGTAAAAAAAGCATTAAAAGAATCACGGCGGTGGCTGTCGTCCTCATCGTAATCGCCGGGGTGGCGGCGCTGGCGCTGACACGTTACCCGGATTATCTGGCCGGTGTAGCTCTGCGCTTCATGCTCAAGCCGGATGACAGCGTTAAACAGCAGCTAGTGCAGGAAGTAGGCCGGGAAAAAGCTGAAGAACTACTGAAAGAAATTCAAAACGCGAGTTCTGGCGTCGCAGCCAAACCCGGAGATTTTTTGGGAGCGCTGGAAAATGTCATTTCTAAAACGCGGCTGGAGGAAAAAGATGGCGCTGAAAATGTGCAATATGAAGCGTACAGCAGCATTATGGAAAAGTACCAGGCTGAGTTCGGCAGCTTACAAGAGGGGTATGTGCAAGAGCTAAACGCCCTTGTCGGCTCGGCAAAGCAGGAGTACCGGCAGGCGGTGAGCAAAAACCCCGGGGCGGCCAGGGAACTGTTTGAAAGATACAAGGCGTCCGGAGAGGCGCTAGAAGCGGAATGCGACCAGCGCTTCAATGCCTCCCTGTCCGCTATGGAAGCAGAACTGCGGGCGAACAACCTGCCCACCGAAGCGGTGTTATACGCCAGAAGCGCTTACATCGTCATGAAAGAAAATTATCGTGATGAAATTCTTAATAAGGCGCTGGGGTCATTACAAAGAAGCAAATAATTAAGAGTGCCGGGGTGTCAGGGGTGTCAGGGGGACGGGGTTGTTGACACCTTTTGTGTCAAGGGTGTGTCAAGGGTGTGTCTGTCAAGGGGACGGGGTTGTTGACACCCCCATCCAATCAGAACAAGGTCTTGAAAGTGGCCAGATAAATTAATTTGGCCAGAGCAATATCTGTTGGATATGGCCATTTTGGTCTTGGTAACTTTCCTTAGCAGCTTATAACAACCTTGAATGACATAGGTTAAGTGAATCCCGGATTAATCTCGTTATGGAACCCGAAATAAGCCACTATTTCAAGCCAATTCTTCCTCTTAGCGACTGGGGCATGTTGATACACCTCGGCCGCAGAACTGTTTCACCCATATTGCAGAACTATTTCACCCATATTATGGAACGGCTTATGATTTCTTTCACGGCTTAGGTTTTCTTGTCTCACACAACAGCGTCACGGTGAGACAAAAGGAACGTCCCCTTGTCTCGCTAGCTACCCCTGTCTCACCATTAATAAGATTTTTTTCTGTCTTTTCTCCTTGCCAGTTCACTGGCATATTTTACACCCAGTGTATCTGCGTTTTGCTTTGCCCATTCTGTTAATCTGGTTGAGCCTGCGGGTGATGAATCTGTGTAAAGCAGATCTGCTTTCAGCCCTTTTATCTCTTCTTCAGTAATGGTAATGTCTCCGGCCAGCCACCCGATTAACCGGCCAGTACAGTAACCGAAAAAATCAGGCATAGAGATAATTGGCCTCTCTTTTCCAATTATTTCACCTATTTTTTTCACCAGCCCACGATAACTGAAGGTTTCCGGGCCGATAGCATCAATAATCACATTTTCACTGCCCCCGCCCTGTTCAACCGCTAATTTGGCTAAATCATCAACATAAATTGGCTGCAGCCTGTAACTGCCATCCCCGAACACACCAAAAACGGGGAATTTTCTAAGCATCCAGGCTATATTATTGATCAGAATATCTTCTCTGCCAAATAAAACAGTAGGACGGAGTATGGCATAAGAAAGGCCAGAATTGATCAAAGCCCTTTCTAATTTTGCTTTGCCGCTGAAATATTCAAGGTGTGAGTCTTCTGAGGGATTGGTGATGCTGATATGGACGATACGCCTGACTCCCGCCGCCCTGGCGGCATTGAACAATTTCAGGGTGTTTTCAACTGCTATATTATGTTTGAATTTTACTTTTCTGCCGGAATAATTAAAACGGACCCAGTACGTGTTGTATAAAACATCTGCTCCTCTGAGCAATTTAACAAGTTTGCCGGGGTTATCAAAATTAAATGGGAAAGCCTTCACCCGATCTTTAAAGGGATTTGCACGCTGCCAGGAATTCGTTAGCGTTATCACTTCCCTGCCTTCGTCCAATAATCTTCTGGCTATATATTTCCCCGAATAACCAAACGCCCCGGTGACAACGTGAATTGCGTTACTCATAATGATCTCCTTCCATGAGACAGAAGGAACGTCTCCTTATCTCATCCCCTTATCTCATCACACAACAGCGTCATCGGTGAAACAAAAGGAACGTCCCCTTGTCTTGTCTCTCACTCCCCTTGTCTCACTCAGTAGGAGCCGGTGAAGACTTCCGTGGCGGGGCCGGTCATGTAGACGTGGTTATCTGCGGCCCATTCGATGAGGAGGTCTCCGCCTTTCAGGCGCACGGTTACTTTGCGTTCGGTGAGGCGGTTTAGAGCGCAGGCCACGGCGGCGGCGCAGGCGCCTGTGCCGCAGGCCATTGTTTCCCCGGCGCCCCTTTCCCAGACTCTCATTTTTACTTCGTCACGGTTCAGGACCTGGATAAATTCCACGTTAGTTTTGCGGGGAAAAACATCATGCCTTTCTATGCGGGGGCCGATCTCCCGCAGAGGTACACTGTCCGCATCCGGCACGAAAATCACGCAATGGGGATTGCCCATGGAAACCCCCGTCACATCATAGCTGGCGCCGCCTACTACCAGGGGCTCGCCGACAACCCGGCCAGGGGGACCGGCCATCGGGATCTCCGAACGTCCCAGGCGGGGCTCGCCCATATCAACCCGTACAGATTTAACCAGGCCGTTTTCCAGTATCAGCTCCGGCGCCATCATCCCGGCCAGTGTCTCCACCCGGATCCTGTCTTTTTTTGTCATATTATGTTCATACATGTATTTGGCCACACAGCGGATGGCGTTGCCGCACATCTCCGCCTCGCTGCCGTCGGAGTTAAAGATGCGCATGCGGACATCACCCCGCTCCGGGGGCAGCAGCAGGACCAGCCCGTCCGCCCCGACCCCGCAGCAGCGGCGGCACATGGCTACTGCCAGCGCAGGCGCTTTTTCCGGATCTATTTTTTCTTCGTAACAATTGACCAGGATGAAATCGTTGCCCAAACCGTGCATCTTGGTAAAACGCAAGACGAAGCTCCTCCCCATTCACTGCCGGCTACCCGGCGATTTGCATTGCGAATCGCAACATTATTTTACAGCAGTTAAACCTTGAGGTACATAACTTTTTTCCTGGCTCCCCCGATAAGGTGATGGTAAATAATACCGAGGACAGTGGGGGCTGCGGAAATGAGCAGTATAATTGCCCACTGCAGGCCGCTCAAAGGTACCACGTGGAAGACGGCCTGCAGAAACGGCACGTAGTTGATCAACAGCTGCAGCGTTGCCGAAATTGACACCGCTCCCACCAGGTAGGTGTTGGTAAACAGGCCTATTTCCAGGATGGTGTGCGACTCTGAACGGCAGGCAAATACATAGAACATCTGTAAAAGGACCAGAGTGTTAAAAGCCATCGTGCGGGCCAGTTCCACATCGCCCATGAACAGCCCGCACCGGAACGCGGCCAGGGCGCCGAGGCCGATGATGGTCCCGCTGGTGATAATCCGCCAGGTCATACCGTGGGAAAAAACGCTTTCTCTGGGATGGCGCGGGCGGCGGGTCATGATGTCACTGTCGTGGGGATCCACCCCCAGAGCCATAGCAGGCAGCCCGTCGGTAACCAGGTTCATCCACAGGATCTGGATCGGTACCAGCGGCAGCGGCAATCCGGCCAGCAAGGCTAGAAACATGGTCAGCACTTCACCCACGTTACAGGAAAGCAGATAACGGATAAACTTGCGTATATTATCGTAGATACCGCGTCCTTCCTCTACCGCAGCCACGATACTGCTGAAGTTATCGTCGGTGAGGACCATCGCCGAGGCCTCCTTGGTGACGTCGGTCCCCGTAATGCCCATGGCAATGCCGATATCCGCTTCCTTGATCGCCGGCGCGTCGTTTACCCCGTCTCCGGTCATGGCTACCACGTGGCCCGCCTGTTTCAGCGCTTTTACTATCTTCAGCTTGTGCCTTGGCGAAACCCTGGCGTAAACCGATACCTTTTCCACATGCGCGGCAAACTCATCGTCGGACATTGTATCCAGGTCACGGCCGGTCAGGATTTCACCGCCCCTGGGAAGGATACTCAGTTCCCTGGCAATGGCGCGCGCGGTAAGTTTGTGGTCACCGGTAATCATCACCACCTTTATGCCGGCCCTGCGGCAGGTCAGCGCCGCCTTGACGGCCGCCGGCCTGGGGGGGTCGATCATGCCGGCCATGCCAAGAAAGATTAGTCTTTGTTCAACATTTTCCTCTGAAAAATCTGCCGTATCCGCCGGCAGTTCACGATAAGCAAAGGCTATCACCCGCAGCGCTTGATCAGCCAGATCGGAATTCCGGTTCAGTATTTCCTCCCTTTCCCATTTTGCCAGCGGTACAGCCAGGCCTCCCTTCAGGCTGTGCGTACACAGATCCAGGATTACATCCGGCGCGCCCTTCACATAAACCGCCAGTTCTCCGCCAGGTTGGCGGTATAACACGCTCATGCGCTTGCGGTCGGAATCAAAGGGAATTTCAGTCTCCCTTGCTTCTCTCATTTCCAGCCTTTCCCGCCACAAACCGGCTTTGGCGGCCATAACCAGCAGCGCTCCCTCAGTGGGGTCTCCCAGGATAGACCACTCCCTGGCCGGCTGGCCCCTGGTCACGCCACGGAAAAGCCCTTTGACGCTGACGCGGCCGCGCTCCAGGACAGAGTTGTTGCAGAGGGCGGCGGCTTTCATCATCAGATTAAAATGCCGATCCTGCTTGTCCACCCCGCCTGTAAATTCACCCTTGGGGTCGTATCCTTCACCTTTCACACCGATGGTCCGCTCATTAACAATTATTTTGCGTACGGTCATCTCGTTCTGTGTAAGCGTCCCGGTTTTATCCGAACAGATTACCGTCGAACAGCCCAGAGTTTCAACTGCGGGCAGCTTGCGGATCACGGCCTGGCGCTTGATCATCCGCTGCACGCCCAGGGCCAGCGCCACGGTCACTATGGCGGGCAGGCCTTCCGGTATGGCGGCGACAGCCAGGCTGACCCCGGCCAGAAACATTTGGTAGGCTGCCTCGCCTCTCGCTATCCCCAATAAGACTACCACGGCGCAGATAAAAAGACAAAATGCTACCAGCCACCGGCCCAACTGGGCCAGGCGATGCTGCAGGGGGGTCTCTACCCGGGCCGTTTCCTGGATCATGCCGGCAATCTGGCCCATTTCGGTGGCCATACCGGTGCTCACAACGACACCACGACCCCGTCCCCTGGTGACGACCGTGCCCAAATAGGCCATATTCGTGGCGTCACCCGGCGCCAGTCCGTACGCAGGCAGGGCTTCCGGCAGCTTTAGTACCGGCAGGGATTCGCCGGTAAGGGCTGATTCCTCTATTTCAAGACTGGCTGTTTGCAGCAGCCGCAGGTCGGCCGGTACCCGGTCACCTCCCTCCAGGAGGACGATATCGCCGGGGACCAGGGCCGCCGCCTGCAGCCTGCGCTCCTGGCCGTTTCTGATTACCCTGGCTTCCGGCGACGTCAGTTTCTTCAGCGCCTCCAGGGAGCGCTCGGCCCGGTACTCCTGGACAAAACCCAGTATGGCGTTGACTAGAACAATGATGGCAATAGTTATGGCGTCGGCGTACTCTCCCAAAAGGCCTGAGATAGCGGTGGCGGCCAAAAGCACTAACACCATAAAATCCTTGAACTGGGCTAGAAAAAGCTTCCAGGCCGGGTCTCCGGGCGCTCTGGCCAACTCATTGGGGCCATATCCCTGTTCCCTTTCTTTGGCTTCCTTATCTGACAGACCTTTTTGCGGGTCTGTTTTGAGTTTCGCTAAAACCTCCTGTGTGTTTAGAGTATACCAGCGGCTGGACATAACCATTCACCTCGTGTAAAAGATTTCCTGATTATTCCAAGCATATTCGCCGGCAGTCTGATATATAACCATTTTCGCTGAGCGGACTAAATGATTTACTTTAATCATGTTGACAAGCTGGACGCGCCGCACAATTCCCCGGTATTTTGCCTTCCCGCAAAAGGCATGTCCCCCTTGTAGAAATTGAAATCCAATTCTACATGCGGCACGCAGGTGCTTTTTACCGCGCCGGCCAAGCACAAAGAGCCTGTTTCAACTTTTAACAATAACCTTTCGTTAGCAGTTTGCTGCTTTCATTGGTTGGGTCATTTGTATATAATGAAACAGAATCAATACCAACGACTCAACTGGAGGAAACACAATGCCTTTTGACGGTCTCGTGCTGGCCTCGGTACGCGGCGAGCTTGAAGATAAGCTTGCCGGCGGGCGCATCGAAAGGATCTACCAGCCCGGCAAAATGGAACTGGTCATCCTGGTTTACAAGCCGGGATCGCGGTCCAGACTGCTGCTTTCAGCGGACCCCCAAAACGCGCGCGCGCACCTCACTTACGCCGCCGGGGAAAACCCCGCCACCCCCCCTCTTTTCTGCATGGTCCTGCGCAAACACCTTGAAGGCGGGCGGATCGCCGGTTTTTCCCAGCCGCGTCTGGAAAGGGTGCTGGTAATCAAAATAGAGGCACGGGACGAACTGGGCTTCCCTGCGGAAAAACACCTTATTTGTGAGATCATGGGGAAGCACAGCAATATAATCCTGTATGATCCGGCAACTGAAACAGTTATTGACGGCATTAAACGTTATTCACATGCTGTAAGCAGGTTCAGGGAGGTCCTGCCGGGCCGTCCCTACCTGTCCCCGCCGGCCCAGGGCAAATTAGACCCCCTGACACTGGGAGAAGGACAGTTTCGCCGGGCCTGTCTGGAAGCGCACTTAAGCGACCCGCTGCCGCATGTGCTGCAGAAACGCTTTGAGGGCTTGAGCACTATTACCTGCAGGGAAATAGTCTACCGTGCCGGTTTGTCCCCGGATACGCTCCTGGACCACTGCGGTGATTACGAATTCAGGATTATTTGGGAGGCTTTACACAAGGTCATGGAACAGGCCGGCCGCGGCGTGTTTGAGCCCTGTCTGGCTGCCGGTAAAAAAGGTGAGCTGCTGGATTTTGCGGCCTTAGACCTCAGCCACCTGGGACAAATCAACAGGCACGGCGAAATGAACGAGCTGCTCGATTGTTTTTTCACGGCCAGGAATACTCTGGACAAGCTTTCGAAGGAAAAGAACTCGGTCATTTCCCTTTTGAATAAAGAAATGGCTAAGCTGGAAAAGAAGCTGGGTCTCTACAGCGAGGACTATGACAATACTGCCGGGGCGGAAAAACATAAGCTTTTCGGCGAATTGCTGACAGCCAACCTCTACCGCCTGGAGAAAGGTTTTCTGGAAATCACCCTGGAAAATTACCAGGAAGAAGACGCCCCGCCCGTAACTATCCCGTTAGACACGCAGCGCACTCCGGTAGAAAACGCCCAGGCTTATTTCAAAAAGTACAACAAGGCCAAAAGGACCCGGCAGGCCCTGACATTGCTGATCAAGCAGGCCCGCGAGGAGCTGGCTTACCTGGAAGGGATCAAAGCGGCGGTTGATTACGCCTCTGACCTGAACGAATTGAACGAAATAAGGCAGGAGTTGGTTGAGCAGGGTTATCTTAAGCAGCCCCCGCCCGGCAGGACAAAAATTAAACATAAAAAGGAAAAGCGCGTGGCCAGGCCATTGTCTTTTGTATCCACTGACGGCTTCCAGCTGTTTGTCGGCAAAAACAACAAGCAGAACGACTTTCTCACCACAAAAATGGCCCGGGCGGAAGATATCTGGCTGCACGCCAAAGATATTCCCGGCGCCCATGTAATCATCCGCACGGAGGGGAAAGAGGCGCCCCCGGCAACGCTGATGGAGGCGGCCGGGCTGGCTGCATTGTTCAGCAAGGCGGGAAGGTCGAAAAGCGCGCCGATAGACTACACCCTGAAAAAACATGTGCACAAGCCAAAGGGGGCCAGGCCCGGCATGGTGATCTACGAACATCAAAAAACCATCATGGCGGCGCCAGATGAAGAACTGCCGGAAAGGCTGCGCCAACCATCCAAACCTTGAGACGCAATAAATTGTAGGTGCGACTTTAGTCGCACTCTTTCGGCGGGTTAAAACCCGCCCTACATATGCTCAAACGAAACGGGGACAAATGCCCTGTAGATGCGGCTTTAGTCGTTTAGCGGAACGGGGACACACCTCTATTATGGGTATTCCTTTATTGACGAGGTATGGCCCCCAACTGGAATGGCGGGATAAATCCTGCCCTACAGCTGCATGACACCGAGTGCGGTGAATTGCAGGTGCGGCTTCAACCGCACATTGAAGAAGGGACTGTCACCCTATGAAAAGACAATGAGACAAAAAGAACGTCCCCTTGTCTCATTTACCATAGCCTGCCCATTGTCCGCATTACCGGTCCAACATCATTCGCGTTTTGTCCTGCGGTATCGATAAACTGTATATTGATATCCACTATTTCCGGCATATTGCCCACCCTGATCGGCGGGCCCCAGGTGCCAAAGCCGCAGGAGACGATGAGCTGGAAGTCACTCTTGCGCAGGTAGCCCCAGTCAGTTTCAAACAACAGACCGGTAAAAATGTTAAGGGGAAACAGCTGCCCGAGGTGGGTATGCCCCGAGATCTGCAGGTCGACCCCCTGTTCCTGGGCTTCATTAAGATTCGAAGGCTGGTGATCCAGCATGATCACCGGCAGTGAACGGTCTACTCCTGCCATGACCTGTGTCAGCTTCCGGCGGCCCGCCCCGCCAAATCTTTCCCCGTACTGGTAATCACGTCCCACCAGGTAAAAACTCCCGGCTATTTCCTGGTACTCGTCGCGCAAAACTATAATACCCGCTTCCTGCAGATAACGGTAGATATCCTCCGCCTGTCCCCCGATATATTCATGGTTGCCGAATATGGCAAATGTGCCGTATTTTGCTTTCAGCATGCGCAGGCTGCCGGACATATTATGCCTTACAAACGTGGTGACGCTCTCTTCAACCGTGTCACCGGGGAGCAGGATCAGATCAGGGTTAAGATTGTTGACCTGTTGCACTAAAGGCAGCAGCCTGCCGTTGTGTATTATTTTTCCCAGGTGGATATCCGATACTGCCACGACATGCAGTTCATTTAAGCTGCCGGCGGATTTTGGTATGGTGATGTCATAGTGGACAAGCCGGGGATGCCTGGCGTTCCAGGCGCCATAAATAATAACGCCTGTGACGAGCAGTACAACAGCCAGGCCGGTCAGTTCCGGGCGCTGCATAACTGGAGCGGGGATAAAATTTAGCACCCGGTTTAAAAGCCTGATTATATCGACCAGGACCAGGGTTAAAAATAAATAGTTTATGGCCGCCAGCCAGTATGAACCGATGATGGTAAATAGGCCGGCCAGCGAGCCGGGCAGGTAATTTTCCGCGAACCTGCCGGCGATAAAAGATAAAGCCAGCGCAATCAATATCGCCCAGTAGATTATCCCGCAGCCTTGCGGCAAAAACCTGCCGAAAGCCTGCCAGCCGCGCATTCCGATATAAAAATTAATCAAACCGTAAACCGTGAAATATACCCCGAAAAAGATCAAGTACCAGATTTTCATCACTGCCTCAATAACGGTTAAAATAAATACTAAAGGTTATTATAATTCAGCGCATAATATTTTGCTATAATACAGAAGAGACATTTATATATGTAAAATATCTACCACAAGGGCAAATTTATTAATATCATAATAATAATTTCAAGGGAGGGTCAGCTTATGAAGTTTGCCGAGTTAATACAGAAAAGGTACAGCGTCAGGTCATATAAGCCGGATATGGTGGAGGAGGATAAGCTTGGGCAGGTGCTCGAAGCGGCGTGCCTTGCGCCTACCGCGTGCAATCGCCAGCCCTTTCAGTTTATTGTGATTAAGACAGCCGGCAGAGAAGGGGAATTGAAACGTATTTACAACAGAAGCTTTTTTACTGAAGCGCCCCTGGTCATCTGCGCCTGCGCGGTGCCCGGCCGGGCATGGTCGCGCATGGATGGGGTAAACTATAGCTTTGTGGATGCGACGATCGCGATGGATCACCTGATCCTGGCCGCGACAGAGCTGGGGCTGGGCACCTGCTGGATAGCAGCTTTTGATCCGGCTGCCGCGCGGGAAATTCTAAAGCTGCCGCAGGGTGTGGAGCCTGTCGCTTTTACCCCGCTGGGCTATCCCGCTGAAACACCGGGAATTAAAAGCCGCAAGCCTCTGTCTGAGATAGTCAGGTACGAACGCTGGTGACACCCTCCCCTCATTGAAATGAGGGGCATCCTTAAAACGCAGGATACAAGAGGTTAGCCAGCATTCCCCGGGTTGTCCCGGATCATCACCTTGGCCGTAAGGGGCGCCACACTCCCTTATCCGGCAGGGTTATACCCCGCCGGCATAGACCGCTTTTGTGGCGATGTTTAACGCTCCTGTCAAAAAAAGTATTGTTGGACAGTACCGCATGTTCACCAATCCCAGGGTCAACAACAATTCTTTGGTGGTAGAATATGTTTCCTCGTTAAGTTTAGCCCTGCTGGTAGTAGCTAATTTCATTGTCAGAACTTCTGGCAAGAATATTTCTGGCGCCGCCCACGTCCAACCGTCAGTTGTCTGACGCTGAAGAAAGTCTAATTTCGTCAAGTATCGTGCGCAGAGCCATGACCGGATCCGGCGCCGCGGTGACTGGCCGGCCCACCACCAGGTAAGTGGCGCCAAGCTTTACGGCCTCCCCGGGGGTCATGGTCCTTTTCTGGTCGTTTGCCGCAGAGCCTGCCGGGCGCACGCCGGGTGTGATAATCACAAAGTCTTTGCCGCAGGCCTCCCTGATAGGCGTGATTTCCAAAGGAGACGCTACCACCCCGTCCAACCCGGCCTCTTTGGCCAGCAGGGCCCATTTCACAACCTGCTCCTTGATCGGGCCCGTGATACCGATCTCTTTGTTAAACACGTCCTGGCTGACGCTTGTGAGGACTGTCACAGCGATCACAAGCGGTGGTTTGCTGCCGGCCCGGGCCGCCTCATCACGTGAAGCGTTCACCGCGGCCGCCATCATGGCCGCGCCGCCGGCGGCGTGTACGTTCAAAATAGAGGCGCCGTGCCTGGTCAGCACCCGGGCGGCCCCCGCCACGGTATTGGGAATGTCGTGCAGCTTGAGGTCGACAAAAACCGGCGCCCTTTTTTCTCTCAGCCTGTGCACAGCCCCGGGGCCGACACTGTTGTAGAGCTGCATGCCCACCTTAAAGCCACCGGCGTATGGGCCAAGGATATCCACGAAGTACTCCGCCTGTGCTATGGTATCTACGTCCAGGGCGATAATAAGCGGATTTTTAAAAGAGAGCATATTAACCCCCCCTGAGTTTATTAGGAATAGGGACACATCCATATTTCCGGCAACTTGTTATCAGCCATAAGAATGGGGACAAATCTTCGTTTCTGCAACATTATACCGTTGCATGATACCAGACAGCGGAACGGAGACACACCTCTGTTTAAGGCCTGGCTTTGGGGCTGAGGAATGTCCCCGGTTTAAGGTTCAGTAAATGTCCCCATTTTAGGTTCGAGGTATGTCCTTGATCGTCGTAATTGGTCATACCACCTGTAGGCGCGGCTTCAGCCGCACATCTTTGGCGAAGGATAAATTCCGCCTACAGCGGACATGATTCCTAAACCGTTAAAATTAGCCGTACAAGGATATGTCTCCTTGTTTCTCAGCGGTGGGCGGCGCCTACCAGTTCATTAATGTCCTGCACGTCATTTTCGATTATGTATTGTTTAATACCTGACAGCACGTCCATAGTCGCCTGCGGATTGACAAAATTGGCTGTGCCGACGGCGATAGCCGTGGCCCCGGCCAGGATGAATTCGATGGCGTCCTCCGCTGTGATAATACCGCCCATGCCGATGATCGGCAGCCCTGTTTCCCGGTATACCTGCCAGACCGCCCGCACCGCCACCGGCTTGACCGCCGGGCCGGAAAGACCGCCCAGCACATTGCCGAGTACCGGACGCCTTGACTTCACATCGATAGCCATACCAAGCAGGGTGTTGATCATGGACAGCGCGTCCGCCCCGGCGCTTGCGACCTTTTCGGCCACAGCCTCAATACTGGTGACGTTTGGCGAAAGCTTTACGATTACCGTCTTGTCCGTGCCGGCTTTTACCGCTCTGGTCACCTCCGCCGCCATGTCCGGGTCGCTGCCGAACTGCATGCCCCCTTTTTTCACATTGGGGCAGGAAATGTTTACCTCGAGGCCGGCCACGCCGCTAACCCGGTCCAGCCTGGCGGCCAGCCTGCCGTAATCCTGCACGGTATCTCCCGCGATATTGACAATCACGGGCAGGTCGAAACAGGCCAGGCCGGGCAGCAGTTCCCCAATGAATCTTTCCACACCGGGGTTCTGCAGGCCTATTGAATTCAGGACGCCGGCAGCCGTTTCCACCAGCCGCGGGGTGGGGTTGCCCGCCCGGGGCTGCAAAGTTATCCCTTTGACTACCAATGCGCCGAGCTGGTTTAAATCGATATAGGGGGCATATTCGGAACCGAAACCGAATGTTCCGGAAGCGGTGGCCACGGGATTTTTCATGGCTATGCCGCCGATTTTCACCGCCAGTTTGCTTTTCGTTTCGTTAATGACGCCGACGTTTTGCGGTATCATTCCCACACCACCTCCCCGGCGGTGAAAACCGGTCCCTCCGCGCAAACCCGGCTGTAACGGTAGTTCCCCTCTTCATCCACAGTTTTACAGGCGCAGGACAGGCAGGCGCCCACGCCGCAGCCCATCCTTTCTTCCAGGGATACCTCACCCCGGATATTATATTTTTTAATAGTCTGGCAGAGGCTCCTCAACATCCCGGCGGGCCCGCAGCCGTAGACACTATCCGACAGGTTTTGCGCAAAAAGCTCAACCACATTGCCGTAGTAGCCTGCCGTGCCGTCATCGGTGGCCGGGAAAACATTGTGCCCGAGGGCTTCGATCCCGCCGCTGAAAAACAATTGTTTCTTTGTTGCCGCCCCTAAAAATACATTCGCGCAAATTTTTATAACACTCAGTTCCTGCAGGAAAAAATAAAGGGGAGCGATGCCGATACCGCCGGCTACGACGGCAACCCCGCCGTTACCTTCGGGCATGGTGAAGCCTTTGCCGAGCGGCCCTAAAACGTTTACCCGGTCTCCTTTTTCCCTGTCGGCCAGTAAAGCCGTACCCCTGCCGACAACCCGGTAAAAAAGGGATACCTCTCCCTTCTCCCGGTCCACGGCGTGAATGCTGATGGGCCTGCGCAGGAGCGGGTCGAGTGTGTCAGCGCAGCGCACATGCAAAAACTGGCCGGGCCGGGCGTTTTTTGCCGCTTCTCCGGCGGAAAGAGTGATCCGGTGGAACCCCGGTATAATTTCCTCTTGTTTTATGATCAGAGCGTCGGTAATCAGCAATCCAAGCGTCTCTCCTTTTGCCAACAGTTCAGGTCGCCCAAAATGTGCGGCTTAAAGCCGCACCGGTCGTACAACCGGGGGACATATAAAGTTGCAGAAATAGAGTTGTGTCCCATTCCGCTTTTGAGCAGGTTGCAACCCGCCAAAGGAGTGCGGCTGAAGCCGCCCCTGCAATTGCTCAATCCTCTGCGTCGGAGAAATACTCACTCTACGCCTTTAATTCTTAGCATTCCATAAAAACGGGGGGAATTGTTACTGCTGCTGGTTTTCTTCCAACAGTACTCCCCCGCGCATGACGATTTTGCCGCTGATCATGGTTAGCCAGGGAAGGCCTTTCAGCACGCGTCCGGCAAAAGGTGTATTGCGGCCTTTACCGGCAAATTTGGCCGGATCTACCACCCCGGCCAGCGCGGGGTCAATAATGGTAATATCGGCGTCCGATCCCGGCGCCAGGGCGCCTTTGGGGATGCCCAGGATCCGGGCCGGGTTCAGGGTCATACATGTGATCGCCCGCAGCGGCGTCAGCACGCCTGTGGCTACCAGTTCTGTCCAGACCAGGCCTACCGCTGTTTCCAGACCGGCCAGGCCAAAGGGGGCCCGTTCATATTCAACATCCTTCTCCTCCGCCGTATGCGGGGCGTGGTCGGTGGCGATCACGTCGATAACGCCGTCCGCCAGTCCCTGTTTTACGGCTGCCAGATCATCCTCTGTACGCAGGGGCGGGTTGACTTTGGTAAAAGTGTCGAAGCCCATTACAGCCTCGTCGGTGAGGGTAAAATGGTGCGGCGTGGCCTCCGCGCTCACCCTGACGCCTCTCGCCCTGGCCTCCCGCAGCAGGCGTACCGAACCGGCTGTGCTGACATGGGCAATGTGCACCCGGCAGCCTGTTTCTTCGGCTAAAAGGATATCCCGCGCGACCATGACCTCCTCGGCACAGGCGGGAATACCCTTTAAACCAAGTATTGTGGATACGCGGCCCTCGTGCATACTGCCGCCGGCGGAAAGGCTTTTTTCCTCGCTGTGGGATATTAAGGGCTTGTCCAGCATCGCGGCGTACTGCATGGCCCGGCGCATCAGGCCGGCGTTCGCCACCGGCGTACCGTCGTCAGAGAAGGCTACCGCGCCGGCTTCGGCCATATCGCCCATCTCAGCCAGCTCTTCTCCCCTGCTGCCGCGGGTAATCGCCCCCACCGGGTAGACATGGACCAGCCCGCCGCTGCGGGCGCTGTTAATCACCGAGCCAACCAGAGCCGCGTTGTCAATCACCGGGTTGGTGTTCGGCATGCAGGCCACCGCGGTAAAACCGCCCCTGGCCGCCGCGCGGGTACCGGTATAAATTGTTTCTTTGGCTTCAAATCCGGGTTCTCTCAGGTGGACATGCATATCGATCAAACCCGGCGCCACCAGCCGGCCGGCGGCGTCAATCACAGCGGCGCCGTCCACGCTTAAATTTGATCCAATGCGGGCTACTTTGCCGTCAACCACCAGGATATCTTTTTTCAATACGCTCCCGGCAACCGGGTCAACCACCAAACCACCTTTAATTATCAGTTTCATCTAGCGCCACCCCCGATCAAGAGATAAAGCAGGGCCATCCGGACCGCCACCCCGTTTGTGACCTGTTCGGTGATCACCGACTGCAGGCCGTCCGCCACGTCCGGCGATATTTCTATACCGCGGTTCATGGGACCCGGATGCATCAGCAGGGCATCCGGCGCGGCCAGCCTCAGTCTTTCCCGGTTAACGCAAAACATCCTGCTGTACTCCCGCAAGCCGGGAAACAGTCCCTGCTGCTGTCTTTCCGTTTGGATCCGCAGGACATTGATCACGTCGGCGTCCGCCAGCGCCTCTTCAATATTGCCGCAAACCTTCGCTCCCATTTTTTCAATGTCTTTAGGCATTAACGTCGACGGTCCGGCCAGCCTTACCTCTGCGCCCATCCTGGTATAACCCCATATATCCGAGCGGGCCACCCTGCTGTGCATGATGTCTCCAATAATGGCCACCTTGAGTCCCTCCAGACGGCCCTTCTTTTCCCTGGCTGTAAACAAATCCAGCAGCCCCTGGGAAGGATGCTCGTGGGCGCCGTCACCGGCGTTTATCACCGAGGCTTTGAGGGTACCTGCCAGCAATTCTGCGGCGCCGGCCATCGGATGCCTCAGCACCACCACGTCCGCGCCCATCGCGGCTATGTTGCGGGCTGTGTCCTTGAGGCTTTCCCCTTTGCTGACACTGCTCGTCGCCGCGGCTACTCCCACAGTGTCCGCGCTCAAATACTTCGCCGCCAGTTCAAAAGAGGTCCTGGTACGGGTGCTGGCCTCGTAGAATACTGTTATGACGGTCCTCCCTCTTAAAGTGGGTACTTTTTTTATCTGCCTGTTCACTATTCCTTTCATTGCTTCAGCTGTATTCAGGATTAGCTCGATTTCCTGGGCAGTGGAGTTGCGCAGTCCAACCATGTCCTTACCGCGCAGTCGCATTAACTTCCCCCCCGTGATTTTAAATTCGCCATTTAACAATAATAAAAAATAAAAACCTCCGCCCGGACGGCGCCGGACTGAGGCCAGCTCAAAAGGGAATTTTACCGGTTCCCCTTGCCGGCCTCACGGGACCGTTTTTAAAGGTGGATCGTCTGTTTAATCCGGCGTTTCCAGGATTATCACCCTTTCTTCGCCGTCTATCTCCTGCAGAAGCACTGCGACTTCTTCTTTTTTTGCTGTAGGCACGTTTTTGCCGACATAATCAGCCCTGATCGGCAGCTCCCGGTGGCCCCTGTCAATCAGAGCCGCCAGCTGGATCGCCCTCGGGCGTCCCAGGTCGATCAGAGCCCCCATGGCAGCCCTGATAGTACGCCCGGTATAGATCACGTCATCAACCAGTACCACAATCTTGCCGTCAACCGGGAAAGGGACTTCCGTCGAGCGCACCAGGGGCTGGTAGGCAAGGGTCGACAGGTCATCCCGGTAAAGGGTGATATCTAAAACGCCTACATCTACCCGGCGCCCCTCAATATCCATAATCCGCTCAGCCAGGCGTCCGGCCAGGGGCGCTCCCCGCTTCCGTATGCCGACAAGCGCGAGGCCTTCGGCGCCTTTGTTGCGTTCAATTATTTCGTGGGCAATCCTGGTCAGGGACCGGCGAATTCCTTCCCGATCCAGGATCTGCGCTTTTTCCTTAATCGTTATCCCCCCCAGCATAATTTACTTAACAAGCAAAAATGCCTCCTTGGATCAGTAAGCAGGCATAGCACTCCAATAAAAACCGTACATATGAAATCCTTACCGATCTCACCGGATCGATTTCAAGGTCATTTTGTTCTACATATTTTACATTGATTATTAATTCATGTCAATCAGCAATGCGGGTCTATTATGAAAAAACCAGTGCGCCCTCGTCGTCCAGCTCCGCTTTAATGTTATTTTGCAGCTCTTTAATGCTGGCCGAGCGCCCGCCAATTTGCACATGGACGCCCTCGTGGGCTTTCCTGATCATAATCTTTTTTTTGCTATCGGTCTTCAGCAACGTCCTGGCGCCCATTTCCGACCCGGCCACGTTTATGATAATATTGCCGCCGGCATGGATTTCTCCTCCCCTGAAAACCCCTTTAATACTAACGTCTCCCCCGGCTTTGATGTTTGTGTTTATACAGCCGCCGCCCTCTACCTTGACGTCGCCGGTGGCCTCTATCCGGCTGTTCACAGAATAAGCAAAGGTAATATTGGCCTTGTCCTGAGCCATGTTTTCAATATTATTCCGCACGTCTTTAATATCGTCAATAATCCTGTTAAATTCCCCGCGTGAACTAATTTTCAATACATTTAACCCGCTCAATTTTTTTTCAATAGTACCCAGCAGGTCAATCATATCCCCGGAAATTATAAAACTATTCTGCTCTGACATTTTAGTTATTTCAGATATTAGATTTGGCACCCTGGCATATTTTTTATCTATTAAATGCCGGATCAGCTGCCCCGTTTTAATATTTTTCTGTTTGGCCTGTCCGGCTATTTCCGATATAATGCCGCCGACCCCGGACAGGTCGGACTGCAGGGCGTTCAGGTGTTTGTAAATAGCGCTTAAAAAGCTGTTATTGCCGCCGGCGACCAGATTGCTGCCCGTAATATTCTTACCTACAGTAATGTTTCCCTGCGCCGCGACTTGCGCCCCGAAAATCATACCGGATATATTAACTTTGCCGGCCGCCTGGACGATCATTCCTTCACAAACGTTCCCACGGACGACCACGTCGCCTTTAAACCGGATGTTGCCGGAGCGGATGTCAACATCACCATTTTTTTGAAAAACAGGCTCCACGTCAATAACCAGCCCTTTCCCCAGCCTTTTAGCCGTCGGCCGGCCGCTGAATTTAGAAATAACGCGCAGCCCGTCGCCGGTAACTTCCGCTCCTTTGCCGGGAATAATGTCACAGGGGACAGGTTTTGGCGGGACAATCATTTCCCCGTTAACCTTCCTGCCGGGTTTCCCCCGGCGCCCCGCGAATTTTTCCGCCAGCAATGTTCCCGCGTCAACAGACGGTATTTCCCAAAGATCTCTAAAATCTACCCTGTCACTGGTATCATCAATTTTTTGTTCTCCCTGCCCGGCGTTAAATTTTAGTTCAACCCGGTCGTCAACAGTTTCACCAGGCGCCTCGCCTTCCGCTATAAGGTAGGAACCTTCTTCAACCCTGTCCAGGATAGCTGCGATTTCACCATGCTTGATGCCAAAGGTAATGTTTTTTTCAGATAACGCCTGTAAAATATCAACCAGCGCGCAGGGGCATTTTTTTTCAGCTTTGGACACCGTTCTCAAGCGCAGGTTGGTTTGCGGCCCTGTGTCCACTATTTTGTAGCTGGTTGTTGTCCCCGGTACAATTTCAAGTTTTACCGACAGGTAATCCGGAGCGACTTTAATGTTGTATGAACCCGGCTCTTCCACCGTGAGAGGCTTCAAGACAATCTCATCCTTCTCCCTGATGATAGTACCGCCTGTGGCGACGACGCCGTTTATAACTACCTCAACTCCCTCGCAGGGAACTACGGAGAGTATTATGTTGTCATCATCCGGGTCTTTTACATACAGCTTGCCGTCTTTGACCCATACCCCGCCCGGGACCGATTTCAGGCCGTTATCCGCCATGCTAGCGTTATCTGTCATGGGGATCCCTCCGTTGCTAAAATTTTCATTTTAATATGATTTATTATAGTCATTATTGGATTTTCCTCTAAATTGTTTATCGTTTTTCAATATTTTCACATAAAAATAAAAACTCCTGCCGGTGTGCAGGGGCCTTTTTTGTCAGCTGCTAAATTTTATTGATGCCAATAAATATTAATATTACACCCAGAATAACTATCATCATGCCGGAAGGCGCGATCTTGCCGGCCAGCCCGATCAGTCCCAGGGTGGTGACGGTAAGCAGCACCATCGGCCCCACCATAGCCAGCAGCGCGTTTATTTTAAAGGCGGTTTCCACCCGGCCGTACATCAGCATCAGCAGCGCCGCTGTAAATTCAATGGAAGCGGATAAAAACCTGAGACCGGCCATGCCAAGAACAATTTTATCCTGTATTAAAAACACGGTAACACCCCTTGTACACTGCCAATATCTAAAGACTAATATGCGGGGACCAGTTGATAAATGACTGACAGATTATCCCTGCTTCTAATCACGTTAGCCGGGGTAATACCTGGAAAACCCTGAAGGTAACGCTTTTATTTTTCTATGAATATTTTAAGAATAGAATTTATAAGGCGGCGGCCGTGGAAAGGCAAACGCCGGAAGGAGACCTTATATGAGTGAAAACACATCGCGCAACCTGTGGTTGGAGGTAATTACCATGCCCCTGGGCGAAAGGTCAAAAAAACCGAGGAACCACGGTTTGACTATGGTTATTGACAAAGGCCTGGGACTAAATGAAACAAAAGATTTGTTTACCGTGGCGGGAGATTATATCGATTTTCTGAAACTTGGTTTCGGCACTTCGGCATTATACAACCGGGGTGTGCTGGAAGAAAAAATAAAGCTGGCCAAATGTTTCGGCATCGATATTTACCCTGGCGGGACTTTTCTCGAAATCGCCATTATGCAGAACAAACTGAAGGAATTCATAAAGATGGCCGGGACCATCGGCTACTCTACCCTCGAGGTTTCCGACGGTACAATTAATTTATCCCAGGAGGTGCGAGAGCGGGCCATATCAATGGCTCTCGACGCAGGCTTTAAAGTCCTTACTGAAGTAGGCAAGAAAAACATGCAGGATAAAGAAATAATAGGCCATTACTTAAGGCAGGTTAAGCGCGATCTGGATTGCGGGGCTTACCGGGTGATCATTGAAGGGAGGGAATCAGGCAAAAACGCCGGCTTTTATGATGAGCTGGGACGGTTTATCGAGGATGAGTGGGAACAGCTCCTTGTCGCTGCCGGCGATCAGCGCCTGCTGATCTGGGAGGCGCCCTTAAAGCAGCAGCAGCAGGATTTGATTTCCCGTTTTGGACCCAATGTCAACCTGGGCAATATTGCGGCAAGTGAAGCGCTGGCCCTGGAGGCGCTGCGGGTCGGCCTGCGCGGCGACACCTTGCGCCCGGTTTATCTCAGAGAAAGCAGCTACAAGTAACTTTCTGAAAAATATGTCCCGGATTGCCTGAAAACCGGGTGGGTGGCCTGAAAATTGTAGGTGCGGTTTTAACCGCACATCTTTTGGCGGGGGAAGCACCTCTGTTTCTGCGGCGTTGCATCGATCTGTGATACTCTGACTGAGGAATGGGGACACACCTCTGTTTTGGGATTGGCTTTGACGCCGAGGTATGTCCCCGATCGGGATTGGTTGGATCTTTTCTGCGAGCTTGTATTGTTTTGTGATGCTCTGACAGTGGAACGGGGACACACCTCTGTTTGGGGATTGGCTTTGTAGATGAGGAATGTCCCCGATTGGCGGGGCATATATTATAAAACCAATAATTTGCAAAGCAGGTAAGCATTTTGCCAGGGGTAAACTTACTGGTGGCGCTGCTGCTGATCGGCATCATCGCCCAATCCAACTTGATAGCGACGGCAGCCAGCCTCCTGTTAATTGTAGAATTCACCAACCTCAATTTTATCTATACCCTGCTGGACAGGCGGGGCCTGGAACTCGGCCTGCTTTTTTTGATGCTTACGATTATGGTACCGCTGGCCAACGGTACCGTATTACCCGGAGATATCACGCGCAACCTGGTTTCATTGCCTGGTATCCTGGCAGTCGCGGGCGGGGCCGGCGCGACTTATTTAAACGCCCGCGGCCTGACCCTGTTAAAAATTGACCCGGAAATAATATTCGGCATGGTGCTGGGGTCCATTCTCGGCATTGTCTTTTTGCATGGCGTTCCTGTCGGGCCGTTGATGGCGGCGGGCATAACGGCTTTATTTATGCCGGTATTGCGTTTATTCAGGCGCTAAACCGGACAGGACTGCTGCCAGTTCATCCGGCAGGGGCGCTGCAAATTCCATGTAAACACCTGTACGGGGATGTTTGAAGCCGATAACGGCAGCGTGGAGAAACTGCCCGGCCAGGTTAAAATGCGGCTTTGCCGGGCCATACTTGAGGTCGCCCACCACCGGGTGGCCGATAAAAGCCAGGTGTACCCTGATTTGGTGGGTACGCCCGGTTTCCAGCTGTAGCCGCAGGTATGTGTAGCCGGCATAACGGCTTTGCACATGGTAATTTGTCACCGCATGCCGGGAGTTTTTGTGGGTCACGGCCATTTTCTGCCTGTTTTTCGGGTCGCGCCCGATGGGGGCGTCTATCACACCGGCCTCTTCCCTGACCTTCCCATGTACAAGCGCCAGATAGATGCGGGTGATACGGCGGTCTTTGAGCTGCCTGGCCAAACTGATATGGGCGGCGTCGTTTTTTGCCACCATCAAGAGGCCGGATGTGTCCTTATCCAGACGGTGTACTATACCCGGGCGCAGTACCCCGTTAATTCCGGAAAGATCGCTGCAGTGGTATAGCAGGGCGTTCACCACAGTACCGGAATAATTGCCGGCGGCGGGATGGACAACCATGCCCCTGGGCTTGTTTAAAACGATAACATCATGGTCCTCATAGTATATATCGAGGGGGATTTTTTCCGCTCTGGCTTCCACTCCTACCGGTTCAGGGATTTCCAGCCTGGCTATGTCCCCCCGCTTTACCTTGTAACCGGCCTTGACAACAATACCGTTTATTGAGGCCAGTCCTTCCCCGATCAGCCTCTGGATATGCGAGCGGGTATAGTCCTCCGCCTCGCCGGCAAGGAAAACATCCAGCCTTTTCCCTGTGTCACCATCCCCGGCCTCATAATAATGTACCGGCGCCACTAGTGTTCACTGCCCTTGTCTGATTTGCCGCCGTCTTTCAGCAGTTCCCAGGCCAGCAGGAAGACCCCGATGAGGATGGCCGTGTCGGCCAGGTTGAATACCGGCCATACGCGAAAATCCAGAAAATCAACTACTTTGCCTAAGCGCAGCCTGTCCGCCATGTTGCCCAGGGAACCCCCCAGGACCATAGCCAGAGCAATTTTTAATATTGTCTTTTCTGCAGGCAGTTTCCTGTATACGACCAGCGCCCCGGCTATGAGCAGCAGGCCCGTGGTTATAAAAAGGACATTCTGGTTGGGCAGGATGCCAAAGGCGGCGCCCGGGTTCATTATATAGGTCAGGTGGAAAACAGAAGGCAGCACGGGAATTGATTCACCCTGGTACATTAACATCCGGACCGCCGCTTTGGTCCCCTGGTCTACTAACAGTACCGCCATTATTATTGCAAGGAACATACCATCACCATAATTATATTACCACATATTTACATAAAAACATACGCGCATGATTTACAACAATCATTTCATGACTACCATAAATTATTGTTTTTTTTTTAAAACCACCATGAAGCTTGTTTCAAATTTGTTTCATCACTTCCGCGCAGCGCGGGCACAAAGTCTTATGCTCATGGTTCGCGCCGACTTCCTTGTGGTACATCCAACAGCGTTCGCACTTTTCACCGGCGGCGGGCCGGACCGAAATAAACAGTCCGGGGATGGCGTCGCCGGCCTGCGCTCCCGGCGGAGCGTCCGCTAGAGGGGTCAGCTTTACCTCCGAGACAATGAAGAGGACAGGCAGGTCGCCGGCTAAAGGTTCAAGGAAGCTGCGCAGTTCTTTGCCCGGGTACAGATCAACCGCAGCTTCCAGAGAGTTGCCGATTACCTTGTCCCGGCGGGCCGATTCCAGCGCCCTGGTCACCTCGCCCCGTACAGCCAGCAGCCGTTCCCATTTTTCCTCCAGCTCGACATCTATATACTCTTCCATAACCTCCGGCATCTCGGCCAGCTGCACGCTGACCAACCCGGCCCGGCCGCCGGGCATATGTCGCCAGATTTCCTCAGTTGTAAATGTGAGGACCGGCGCCAGCAGGCGCACCAGAGCTGACAGGATTTCATACATCACAGTCTGCGCGGCGCGGCGCTCTTTGGAAGCGGCGGGCATTGTATAGAGCCGGTCTTTGATGATATCCAGGTAAAGAGAACTCATATCTACGGTGCAAAAGCTGTGGATGGCGTGGTAAACCACATGGTATTCATAATCCCGGTATCCCGCGGTCACCTTTTGGATCAGTTTCTGCAGCCTGAGCAAGGCCCAGCGGTCTATCTCCAGCAGCTGGTTATAACCAATTCTATCACCGGCCGGGTCAAAATCATAAAGGTTACCGAGCAGGAAGCGGCAGGTGTTTCTAATTTTACGGTAGGCCTCGGTGAGCTGTTTTAAGATACCGGGCGAGGCGGCCAGGTCGCTGCGGTAGTCGGCGGAACTGACCCAGAGGCGCAGGATGTCGGCGCCCATCTGCTTGATCACTTTGGCCGGATCCACCACGTTGCCCAGTGATTTTGACTGCTTGCGGCCCTGTTCGTCAACAACAAAACCGTGTGTCAGCACTGCCCGGTAAGGGGCCCTGCCGGTTACCGCCACCGAGGTGGAAAGGGAAGAGTTGAACCAGCCCCGGTGCTGGTCGCTTCCTTCCAGGTAAAGATCCGCCGGCCGGCGCAGGTCCGGCCAGACAGACGGTTCGTCCAGCACCCCGAAGTGACTGGTGCCGGAATCAAACCAGACATCCATAATATCCGTCTCTTTGGTAAACTCGCCGCAGCCGCACCCGCATTTTATACCCTGCGGCAGCAGGTCCCGGGCGGCCCTGGCAAACCAGACGTCAGATCCATTCTGCCTGAACAAGCCCTGCAGGCGCCGGATGGTCTCGTCATTTATTAATTCTTTCCCGCAGTCATTGCAATAGAATATGGGTATAGGCACCCCCCAGCTGCGCTGGCGGGAAATACACCAGTCACCGCGGCCCGCCACCATGTTGTAGATGCGCTCTTCACCCCAGCCGGGAATCCAGCGCACCGTGCGGATCGCGTCAAGGGTAGCCTGGCGGAATCCGTCAATTGAGGCAAACCACTGCTCGGTGGCCCGGAAAAAAACAGGCTTTTTGCAGCGCCAGCAGTGGGGATACTGGTGCATGATCGTAGATTGATTCATTAAGTGTCCCCGGCGGGTCAGCTCTTCGAGTACGCCGGCGTTGGCGTCCAGGTAAAATTGACCGGCGAAAATGCCGCCTTCTTCGGTAAAAATCCCCCTGGCGTTAACCGGAGACAGTACAGGCAGACCGTACTGTTTGCAAACATCAAAGTCTTCCATGCCGTGGCCCGGGGCAGTGTGCACACAGCCGGTGCCCTGGTCCAGGGTAACGTGCTCGCCCAGGACTACCAGTGAAACCCTGTCCACAAAGGGGTGGCCGCACTCGATCAGTTCCAGTTCGGCGCCTTCAAAATCTCCAATCACTTCTGAACTTTCTATACCGGTGTTTTCCAGGAAACTATCCTTTAACTCTTCAGCTACCAGGTACTTTTCTTTCCCGGTTTTGACTAAAACATATTTGTACCCGGGGTGCAGGCAAATGGCCATGTTGGCCGGCAGGGTCCAGGGCGTGGTGGTCCAGATCACCAGGTAAGCGTCTTCCTCAGGCAGAACGCCCCTGCCGTTTCTGATTGGAAACCGCACATATATGGATGCCGACTTTTTGTCTCCGTACTCGACTTCCGCCTCTGCCAGCGCCGTTTCGCAGGCGGCGCACCAGTAAACAGGTTTCAGGCCTTTATAAATATATCCCTTTTTGGCCATTTCTCCGAAAACGCCAATCTGGCGCGCTTCGAAATGCGGCATCAGGGTCAGATAGGGTTTATTCCACTCGCCTCTTACACCCAGCCTTTTGAATTCTTCCCGCTGGATATCAACAAACTTCAGGGCAAAGTCTTTACATTTGTTTCTGAACTCCACCGGGTCGATTTCGTGGCGGTCGATGCCAAAAGCCCTGATCGCCTGCTGTTCAATCGGCAGGCCGTGCGTATCCCAGCCCGGCACATAAGGCGCGTCGCAACCTGACATGGAGTGGTACTTGACAACTATATCTTTTAAGACTTTATTTAAAACGTGGCCCAGGTGGATATGCCCGTTGGCGTAAGGCGGCCCATCGTGCAGAATGAACTTTTGCCGGCCGCGGTTCTTTTCCTGGACCTTGCTGTAAATGTCAATTTCATCCCAGAATTTCAGGAATTCCACTTCTCTTTCAGGCAGGTTGGCCCGCATCGGGAAGTCGGTTTTAGGTAAATTCAGGGTCTTACCGTAATCCATTTTAAAACACCTCTTTTTGAATCGTTATATCAAAACTAATCTAACTGCCTCAAACACTGTCAAAAGCAAGCATAGCAAGGAAGAACGGCGCCTGCGTTAGCAAAAGCGAGTATGGCAAGGAAAGCGGGATCAGACGGGGCGGAGCGTACTCATCATCGTACGTGAGCACCCGGATGAACCCGATTGACGCAGCCAGACGAAGCTTCTCATAACGCAAAAAGCCCGTCCCCCAAGGGACGGGACTATTACCCGCGGTACCACCCTAACTGCAGCCCGGCGCCGCCACAAGCACGGTCCGAAGCTTAACCACTCAAGCTGCCATATATCGGCGGCAAACCGGCCTTGCTTAATTTTCGAGTGAATTTCAGCAGGCGCCTCACGGGTGATTTTCAATGGTATGCCCGTGCCCGGTTTCCAGCATGCCCGGGCTCTCTATTCGGACAAAATCCGTTTACTCTTCCCGCTCATAGGACTTTACATTATACGCTAACAAGCAATATTATATAAAAAAGCCATATGGTAGTCAACTGAGCCCAAGTCTGGCTAGGGATATTTACCCTTTTGTCGTTTATTTATAGCCCTAAACCCTGCTACCTTATGGCAGCAAAGCCTTTAAGGTTTTATCAGCACTCAAGCCGGACACCTTAATTACTTTATTGCGGCCGGTATGGCCGCTGATGATTTCCACCCGGGAACGAGGCACGCCTAAAGTCTTTGCTAAAAATACCCTGCAGGCTTCGTTGGCCTTGCCCTCTAAAGGAGCGGCGGTCAGCCTGATCTTGAGGGCGTCCTCGTAAATTCCCACAATACATTCCTTTGACGAGCGGGGCATGACCCTCACCTTGAACAGCACGTCTCCATTTACTTCTCTGATCTGAAGCAACCTTTATCCTCCAACATCAATTTTTCTAAGCTGGATTCAGCGCCTCCCTGAATGCTTTGGCCAGGGCGTATACCATGTCGACCAGTTGGTCACAGCCGGTGGGGCCGCCAATTCCCTCTGCAATTAGTTTTTTACTTGTGTTTCCCAGGAAAGTTCCCTCTAACACTGGGAGCGACGCAGTGTTTTCAAAACAAACCGGGTCCGGCGCCCGCAGGAAATTTCCCCGGCATGCAGTGACCATGCCCTCATCATTTAAACTCATGTTTAACGCTATTTCATGAAATGAATCACTAAACACCCCGGCCGCCGTGTACCCCCCGGCAACCCTGAAGATGGAACAGTTTTTGCCCCGGGCAAATAGCTTATTGCCGGTGTAATAACCGCCGACATACTCCGGCCATCTGCGGGTGATACGCTGCAGGTTGCTGTAATAACGGCATGAGTCCAGGTAAAATTTCTCCCAGTATTCACCGTAAGCCCCGGCTGTCGGGTAACCCCTGTCATGGTATAAAAATGTTTCCGCCTGGATTATGCCCCTGACACACTCAGCCAGCAATTCTCTGGCTAATCCACCGGCGATGCCTGCCGCCTCCCGCCGTAGAGCAGCGCCGGAGTCGAAATACGCGACTTCTCCTTTCAGCCCGGGCAGTATTCCACTCCCGTTTAAGCTCCCCCCGGGTGAACGGTTAATCTCCCAGCCCGCGTCTTTTATAATAAAAGTTGACCTGTCGGTTACAAGCCGGCCTGCAGCTTCAAGTTTTGTGCCGACCAGGGTAGTCTCAGCCAGCAGATCTCCCCCATCTGTATTGTTTACAGAACAAAACCAGCTGTTTTGAAAAACACACTCCACCTGAAATACCTCCCGGCTAAACCTAAAAAAAATTCCCGATCCCGCCTGGGGTCAAGGAACTACCTTCTTTGGCTTTCTATATAAATCGATCAGGATGCTGTATCCGTCAAATCTTCTTCATCCGGCAGCTCCTCCGCATGGTCCAGGATTCTGATCTGTAATTCCAGGAAAGACCTGAAGCGGGCTTTAAAAATGTGGGCTTCCTGTTTAATCTTTTCATATTCGGTTTTCATTGCGGAAACCTGCTTTTCAGCTTCGTAGAGCAACCCCGCCGCTTCCCGTTCAGCTTCACGCGTTAACTGATCGGCTTCGATCCGGCTCCGGTCGAGAAGGAGACGCGCTTCTTTTTCTGCGTTCTGCCTCAGTTCATCCGTGTTTTTTTGCGCCATCACCATAGCGTTTTTGATTGCTTCCTCGATTTCCCGGTAACGGGCGACGCTTTGTTCAGTCTGGGTAACCTTCTCTTTCAGTTCCTGGTTTTCACGGATCAGATTCTCAAATTCCTGAGCAACCTTGTCTAAAAAAGCATCGACCTCGTCTTCGCTGTAACCACGTAATACGTGCCGGAATTCTTTTTTCTGAATGTCCAGCGGCATCAGCATTGTTTTTCACCTCCGGCTGAAGAGATTGCTATTTAATTCAATATCTAAAGAATTTGAATTAAAAGTTTTACAACGATCTGTTGAATAATACGTAAAACAAAAAATGCGATAATCGGGGAAAAATCAATCTGGCTGAAAGGCGGGATTATTCGCCTGAAGATACGCAAATACGGTTCAGTAGTCTCATAGATAAAACGGATAATAGGCTGGTAAGGGTTGTGTCTGATCCATGAAAGCAAAATCCGGATCAATAATAGAACAGCATACACCTCAAACGCCACATTAACCGCCCTTATTATTGTATAGCTCATAATACCCCCACACTAATAACTTTTTATCCGGACATCTCACGCGAGCGCCTGGTTGCCCCGGCGACAGCCTTCATCAAAACCGACCGCAGGGCGCCTTCTTCCAGGGCGAATAGTCCCGCCGCCGTAGTCCCGCCGGGAGTGGTTACCATATTTTTTAATTTAGCGGGATGCTCTTTTGTTTCCAGGACCATTTTTGCCGCGCCCAGCATGGTCTGGGCAGCCAGTTCCCCGGCAATATTAGCCGGCAGTCCGAGACGAACGGCGCCGTCAGCAAGGCTTTCCAGGATCAGGTACATATAGGCCGGACCGCTGCCGCTCAAACCTGTCACGCAGTCAAGCAGCGATTCGGGGACTTCTACCGCTTTCCCCGCCGCGTTGAAAATCGCCATCGCCGCTTTGACGCTGTCCTCTCCGGCGTACCTGCCGGCGCTTACCGCGCTGGCGCCCTCACCTACCAGGCAGGGTGTGTTCGGCATGACGCGAATTACCGGTATGGGCCCGGCCAGACAGGATTCGATCTGGCTGATGGTCACACCGGCGGCTATAGAAATGAAGATTTGCTCCGGTCTGGCCACTGCCGCTATTTCCTTTAAAACTACAGTTGCGACATGGGGCTTCACAGAAATAATGACAATATCCGCTGCCCCGGTGACGGCGCAGTTGTCAGCGGTCGTGTTGACGCCCAGCTTTTGTTCGAGCTGTTCACGGCGCTGTTCACTGACATCGCTGATGTAAATCTGGGACGGCGCTACCAGGCCGGTGCGGAAAAGGCCGGTAACAAGCGCCTCACACATGGCCCCCCCGCCGATAAATCCTATCTTTTGCTTGTTAAAAACGCGCATTGGCAAACAAACCCTTCCCTTTTCCCAGATCTTTATAGTCGCCGGAGATATCCATGTTATTAGGGACAAAAAGGAAAATACCGCTGCCGACCTTTTGCATACTGCCATTTAAAGCATACGTGGCGCCGGTTAGAAAGTCAACGACCCGTTGGGCCAGCGCGGCATCAGCCTGTTCCAGGTTAATAATGACCGGACGCCTGTTCTTGATGTTGTCGGTGATACCTTTTACTTCCTCAAAGGATCCCGGCTCTACAACAACAACCCTTATCTGGCGCTGGGCGTGCATACTTATAACCGTGCCCTTTTCTTTTTCTTTGTCTTTTTTCTTCTTCCAGGGCTGTTCTTCACGTGGTTCCACACGGACGTTTTTTTCTTCCTCTTCTATGACTTCCTCTTCAAAACCCATGAAATTAAGCACCTTATCGACAATCTTCATGACATGAGCCTCCTTGATTGAAATTATTAAATAATCTATCGTATCCCGGCCATTTTAATTACGGGCGCCGAATAACGCGGCGCCGAGTCTGATTAGATTTGCGCCTTCCTCCAGGGCTATTTCAAAGTCTCCCGTCATGCCCATGGAAAGGATATCCATCTTTATTCCCCGAATATTATCTTTCATCCGCCGGGCCAACTCTGCCGCCTGCCGGAAAACATAACGGACCTCGCCCGGATCGTCGCATACCGGGGCAATAGTCATTAAGCCGCACAGTTCCAATCCGGGCAGGGCGGCGGCGGCACGCGCAAAACCCCCGGCCTCCGCCGGGGAAAGACCGTATTTTGTAGCTTCCCCGGCAACATTAACCTGGATAAGCGCCCGGGCGGTTATACCGGCCTCACAGGCGGCCCGGCTGATTGCCTCCGCCAGGGACCAGCGGTCCAGGGAATGGATTAAACTGACTTTGTCAATAATCTTTTTA
This sequence comes from Pelotomaculum sp., assembly GCA_018435055.1. Taxonomy (GTDB): domain Bacteria; phylum Bacillota; class Desulfotomaculia; order Desulfotomaculales; family Pelotomaculaceae; genus Syntrophopropionicum. The sequence goes on from JAHDOA010000015.1 coordinate 63,137, forward strand.
ACTTTATTAGTCTGAAGATGTCCGATAAAATGCCATTCTATATCCTGGCGCAGCAGCGGCTGTTTGCACAAAAACTCCTGCGCCTTGTTTTCCCCCAGGCAAAAAACGCCCAGGTCCAGGGCCTCATTTATTATTTCCACAGGGATTGTTTTGGTTACCGCCACCAGTTTAACATCCGCCGGGTCGCGGCCGGCGCGCCGGGCGGCGGCGTTAATCCGTTCTTGTACCCGGGCCAGATTTTCCTTTATATTCACTATTATTGACACACCTTTATTCTACCAGCCATCCTTCTCTAACAAAAACAGGATTGCTGACAAAACTAACGCCCTCTTCAATCCCGTCTCCCGACACGGCAACTTTCCCGGACAGCGCCCCTTCTATCTCCACAGGCGTCCATACCGCTTTTCTCTTTATGGCCAGGTAAATGCCGGGTTTACCGTCTTTGTAGACAATCGCCCGCTCCGGCGTCAATAGACCTCTAAGCGCCCTGGTGGTTACACTAATACTAACCTTGCGGTGATGAATTATTTGCTCGGGAAAGCCCGACAACAGGAATAAACCCTTTACGTCGCCGGCGACATCATTTAGTTCGCCGGGTGTGATGCTGAAACTGAAATTTTTCCAGGAAGCCGTCAGAGATCCGGGTTCATCCCAATAACCGCCGGCAAAATCTGATTTTGGCATGGCGCCGTATATGTATACAGGAGAAAGGTTATCAATAATTTTAAATACAGGTTGTCCCTTGTCAACAATGGCGCCATCGGGGAGCGGCTGATCATCTATTTTTTCTATTGCCGGCATGGCCAATTCCCCGATGTTTGCGGGGGATAGGATGCTCTCGTAACCGTCCAGGTGGCTGCATAAAATACCTGTGGTGTCGGTATATATGTCATATATTACTTCACCGGCGCCCTGTTCCGCAGAAATTATTTCAGCCCCCCTGCCTCCCATTTCCAGGCGTTCGCCGTCCGGCCGGACCAGGTGGAGCCTGCCGCTGCACGGTGATTTAATTACTTTCTCCTCTTTAATAAGAATGCCTTCCAGCGTTGTTGTCAGGTTGATTGTTTCAATTGAGAGCATACGCACCTTTGCCATAGTAGAAACGAGAAAATGCCTGCCCAAAATAGTAATAATTATGAGTATTAACGCGGCCAATAAATAATTATTTCTCATTATATAAACCCAGGGCTATCCCTCAAATGGAATTTAATTCGACAGTGTGAGATCTAAATCCTGCGTGGGACTGCCTCCTCCGGCTCTTTTTTTATAAATATAGTATGTTTGCATCCTGGATTATGGTTTTCCCTGTTCCTTTTCAGCCACCGGCAGCAGGAACGAAAACGTGCTTCCCTTGCCCACCTTGCTTTCCACCTGGAGTCCGCCTTTATGGGCTTCCATAATATGTTTTACAATGGAAAGGCCCAGGCCGGTACCGCCCAGGTCCCTGGAACGGGCTTTATCAACCCGGTAAAAACGCTCAAATAAACGGGCCACGTTTTCCGGCGGAATACCAATACCGTTATCCCGCACGTCAACCTTCATACAGCCATGTTCGATGCCGGCGCTAATGCGGATTGTCCCTCCCGCCGGGGTGTAATTGATCGCATTGTCGATCAGGTTGAGGAGCACCTGTCTGATCATGTCGGGGTCAGCGTGTACAAGCGGCAGCATTTCCGGTGTGTCAATTTCTATGGTCAGGTTCTTTTCCGCCGCTTTGGCGCGCATGATCTCAGAAGTGAGTTTGATCAGGTCCTTAATGGCAAAGGCCTCCAGGTTCGGCACGAACCCTTCCTGCTCTATCTTGGAAAGGTGCAGCAAATCGTCAATTAGCCGTGAAAGCCTTTCCGCTTCCTTGTTAATAATCAAAAGAAATTTCCTGGCATTAGCCGGGTCGTCACATCCGCCGTCTAAAAGGGTTTCCGCAAAACCCCTGATTGATGTCAGCGGGGTGCGCAGTTCATGAGAAACATTGGCCACAAACCCACTGCGCATTTCCTCATATTTTTGCTTTTCGGTGACGTTTTTCAATATTGCTACTACTTCACTTGTATCCCCATCTGCGCCGGTAGGAATCACGTGGACTAGAAATGCCCGGCGATCGGGCGCCGACAGTTGGATCCTTTTCTTGATCGATTTTCCAGTCTCCAGTGACTCGTGCAGCATTTTTTCCAGGTTGTCATCGCGGAAGACCCTGATAATATTTTTCCCTTTACTGGCCTCGTTTGTGATCCTGAAAAGTTTCTCCACTACAGGGTTGAGTAAAATAACCCGGCCCCAGCTGTCCATGATAATGACGCCGTCGGACATTCCGCTGACAATAGCCTGCAGCCTGCCCCTCTCCGCGCCCAGGTGATCGGTTATTCTTTTTAAACGCCTGGCCATACAGCTGATGGCCCGTCCCAGATCGCCTATTTCATTCTGCGGAAAGGCGGGCATATATTGTTCAAAGTTCTCGCCGGCCACACTTTTCGCTATGGATGTAACTTCTGTTAAGGGATTTATTAAACTGCTGTATGAAATCCAGGCCAGGATCAGGCTAATCAAGAATGACACGATGACAAAAAACCAGAGGCTGATCAGGTTCAAATTATAAAGCTTGGCCAGGCCGATAAATACGCCAAACAAGAAAAAATAACTGGCAACCGGCCGCCAGCCGATATTCCTGAGAATTCTGAAGAAAAAAGACATTAGGAGTCCTCCTTAAAGCGGTAACCGACCCCGCGCACAGTCTCGATCAGCTCGCCGGCGCCTGTTTCCGGTTCAAGTTTCTGCCTGATGTGCCGTATGTGCACATCAATAGTACGGGAATCGACTGGATTATCATAACCCCATACCTCTTCCAGCAGCTGTTCCCGTGTAAACACCTTACCCCGGCGCCGCGCCAGGTAGCACAAAAGCTCAAATTCCTTCTGGGTCAGGTCCTTTTTAACACCATTTATATATACAGCATGCTTTTCCTCGTCTATAACCAGCCGGCCAATTTCCAGAATTTTATCAGTGAGCTTTTCCCCGCCCTGGTTTTCCACCCGGACAGACCTGCGCAGCCGCGCCCTGACTCTGGCCACAAGCTCCCGGGGGCTGAAAGGTTTTACTATGTAATCGTCGGCGCCCATTTCCAGCCCCAGCACCCGGTCGAGCTCTTCAGCCCGGGCGCTTAAGATAATCACTGGAATAAACCTGGTGGATGAATCCTGCTGCAGTTCCCGGCATACCTCGAGACCGTTCATTCCCGGCAGCATCACGTCCAGGATGATTAGATCCGGCAGCTCTTCACGGGCCACCTCCAGACCGCAGGCGCCATCAGGGGTGGATATTACCTCAAAGCCCTCTCTTTCCAGGTTGAAGCGGACCAGTTCCAGTATATTCTTCTCATCTTCTACCAAGAGTATTTTGGACATCCCCATCTTCCTTTCCCATGAGCACTATTTCAACATCAAAAGAGACGCCATCCGCCCGGTCCTGCCTTTCTCAGCGCGGTACGAGAAAAACAAATCACTATGGCATGAGGTGCATAAACGCGCGGTTAATATATTTACAGGTTTGAGTCCCGCCTCAAGCAGGGCCCGCCTGTTGGCTTCCCACAAATTGAGCTTCCACTTGCCTGGCGCTACAGCTTCGGCCAGATTCCCGCCGCCATGAAAAACATCCTGGAACCGGCTCACCACAGGTTCATCTACTTCATAACAACAGGGGCCGATGGAAGGGCCTATACCGGCCAGACAGTCGCGCGGCTCGGTACCGAAAAACTCAGTCATTTTTCTTACTACCTTCAGTCCGATTTTAAGTACCGTGCCTTGCCAGCCGGCATGGGCCAGCGCCACGACCTGCCGCGCCGGGTCAAGTAAAAAAACCGGCACGCAGTCTGCATAATAGCTGGAAAGGGGCACACCGCGCAACCCGGTGATCAGGGCGTCGGTATCCGGCAGCGCATCATCATAAGTAAGGGCGCCTCTCCCCAGGTCGCATTCTTCCACCAACTTGATCCCGTCGCCATGCGACTGTCTGCCGGCTACCAAATGGCGGGGATTTATGCCGAGTGACCGGCAGGCCAGGTCTCTATTTGCCCGTACATGGCTATGATCATCCCCGACATGAAAGGAGGTATTGAGGCTGCGGTAAAACCCTGTGCTGACACCTCCCGCGCGGGTGGTAAAACCATGAGTGACGAGGTTGGATGATTCCAGGTGAGCAAATGAATAAAAGGTCAAACCACCCTTTGGGACAATTGAATACAATTCCTTGATACCCCTTCTCAAATTCTATTTACCGGCTTTGTTTATAATGTGTTCAAGATCGGTAAGCCCCCTGAGGATTTCCCCCCGGGTTTCATTGTCAATACCTGATGCCAGAAGTCCCTGCAGCCTGGCGGCGATAGAGTCGTGTAATGTTTTTATGTTGTCTTCCTGCACGGCTGCGGTTTCCGGCGGCGGCAACTCGACAACCTGCTGCAGTACCGGTACGGTAACTTGCAAACCATGCTGTGTCCTGAGCAGATCCGCCAGGGCGGCCGACGCCTCCGGTTCGCCGTGGACAAGAAAGATTTCCTGCGGCGGCTTCCGGAAACTGTTAACCCACTCCGCCAGTCCCGCCTGATCGGCATGGGAAGAATAGCTTTCAATAAATTTTATATCCGCTTTTACAGCAATTTCGTCACCAAAAATACGGACCGTTTTCTGACCGTCAAGTATCTGCCTGCCCAAACTCCCGTCCGCCTGGTAACCGACAAACAGCACCGTGCTCTCCGGCCGCCACAGGTTGTATTTAAGATGGTGCCTGATCCGGCCGGCTTCGCACATGCCGCTGGCGGATATGATGATCGTCCTGTCCGCCTTGTTCAGAGCCATTGATTCCTCAACAGTTTTGGTGAATCTAATGCCCGGTATCTGATGCGGGTCCTCGCCTTCTTGAATCAGGCCGGCGGCTTCTTCGTCAAAGAAATCATGGTGTTTCCAGAATATTTCTGTGGCGGCCGTGGCCAGCGGGCTGTCGATGTATACCGGCATAGCCGGCATCCTTTTTTCCTTCATCAATAAATACAAGTGATAAAGAAGGTCCTGTGTACGCTCCACCGCAAAGGCGGGGATAACCAGGTTGCCCCCCTTATTATATGTTGCCCAGATTAGACCGTGCAGTAACTCTATTTCTTTTTCTTCCTGTCCGTGCAGGCGGGCGCCATATGTCGACTCCATGATCACGTAATCCGCGTCATCAATATATGATGGATCTTTGACAATTGGCCGGTCCTTATTGCCGATATCACCGGAAAATACCAGTTTTTTTTCTGCGCCGCCCTCGCGGACGCATATTTCAATCATAGCCGAGCCGAGGATATGTCCGGCGTCTACGAAACGCATTCTTATGTCTGGTGTCAGCCGGATTATTTCGTCATAGTTGACAGCCTGGAAATAGGGCAGGGATTTATAGGCGTCGTTAATTGTATAAATAGGTTCTATCGGGTTCCTGCCGGCACGGCGGTTCTTGCGGTTTTTCCGCTCGACCTCCATTTCCTGGATGTAAGCGCTGTCGGGCAGCAGCACCTCACACAGTTCTACTGTGGGCGCAGTAGCATAAATTATACCTTTAAACCCGTTCTTAATCAATTTGGGAATCAAACCGCTGTGATCTATGTGAGCGTGCGTCAACAGGACATAATCCACGCTGCGCGGCGGAACCTTAAAACTCTGGTAGTTACGCTCCCTTATTTCTTTCCTGCCCTGATACATGCCGCATTCGACCATAATCCGCGTATTTGCGGTCTCCAAAAGAAAACAGGAGCCGGTGACAATTCCGGCCGCCCCCAAAAATTGCAAACGCATTGAAAAACCCCCTACAGCACTTTTTAGTAAAACAATTCCGCCAAACTGACGCAAATCCTTTTTTTTGTCCTCTGGTTTGACTGTATAAGCTGTGCAGATTGTTGGAAAACCAGTATTTTGAAATGAATGCAACCGGCGCCCCGGGAAGAGAAAAACAGGCCCGGGTAAATCCGGCCCTGTCGGCAAAGCGCCTTTAGACTGGTTTGTAAAATCCCTGTATTCCCCTCTCGGTCTTGGACCCTTAAGATATGCCCGTGAATCTCACATCCCACTTCTCACATCCCACATCTCATTAAAACCGGCAGCGCAGCTCCACATCATCAATTTTGACCCTGCTGGCATTGCCGGCGCCTGGTTCAAAGGTAAACCTCACTTCAGCCGTCCGCGCCCCGGCGGGCACACGACCGGTTGACAGGGTGTATCTCTGGTACCTGTTATCCGGTATATTTTCCTGGGAGAACCTGGGTTCAGTCCTGCCAACAAAAGTACCGCTCCTGTCGTAATAGAATATTTCGGCAAATAGAATAAATCTTCCGGCGGCGCCGGCCGGGACATTTTCCCTGGCCCACCAGATCAGGTCATAAATCCTCCCCGCTTCGATGTTAGTCCTCTGTGACAATACGGCTCTTGATCTGCGGTTCGTTCCCAGTTCAACGGCATAATTACCGGTGTGGGATATTGTTGTGCGGGATACGTTGCCGGCGCTCCAACTGGCCGGGGCTGATGTTGCAACCGGCCATCTCTCAAAACCAGGGTTGGCCAGAATATTGATATCGGGGCAGGCTGCCGGTGTCGGCGTCGGTCTTGGTGTCGGCGTTGGTCTTGGTGTCGGTCTCGGTGTTGGTGTCGGTCTCGGTGTCGGTGTGGGGCTGACTGCGGTGATCCTGATAGTAGTGGAAACCCCCTGATTTGCCAGTCCTTCGGCGACATTAAAACCTTCAATGGTGATTTGCCCGGCTACGACCTGCTCGCCCAGATTGTTTCTCTGGTTCCATACAATTCTAAAAACCTGGCGTTCCCGCGGCCTCAGGATTACCGTGGCCGCTTGCTGGGTAAAAACCCGCCCTCGCGACCAGCGCCAGACAATCGTCTGGTTTGGACCGCGCCTGGCCACAAAATCGAAGCGCTGAGCAGTCCGGTAACGGAGAATAACGTCCCTGTTGCCCGTGTTTGTTTTGGTCAGGGCGATGACCACGTTTTCTCCCCTGTTGTAAGTCCTTTTATCGGTTGAAATAGTGTACAGAAGGTTGCCGATACGTTGGCTTACTTCATTTTCCCTGCCGCCCGTTTCCCCTTCCCCCGGGCCGGTTTCTCCGTCTGTCTCTCCCGTTCCAGTCCCGGGAATGGTAAGCACCTGGCCGACAAATATAACATTAGGGTTAGTAATATTATTAGCCTGGACTAAAGCCTCTACAGTAACGCCGTAACGCTGGGCAATCGCGAATAAGGTGTCCCCGGTCTGTACCGTATAGGTTGCCATCTTTTTCCCTCCCTTTCCTATGAAAATTACAAATGTTTTTTTCATTTTATGTCTTTTTAATTTAAATTGTTCCTTGGGAAAAAGAAGAAGCCGGTTTTCATAGAAAAGCGGCTTTGACCTGCAAAATACCAGACTCGTGGACCAGAATCTCTACTTGTTTCTTAGGTCTTTTATTTCCTGCATAAAACTTTCCGCATCCCTGAATTCACGGTATACCGAGGCAAAACGGACATAGGCCACCTCATCAAGATTGCGCAAATGATCCATGACAAGCTCGCCGATGTGCTCACTCTTTACCTCCAGTTCCATTAAATTACGCAGCTCACGCTCGATACTGTCGACTATGGCTTCCAGCCGTTCGATAGGAACCGGTCTTTTCCGGCAGGCTATAATTAAACCGCGCATTAGTTTTTGCCGGTCAAAAGCTTCCCTGCGGCCGTCCTTCTTTACCACTACAAGCAGCAGTCCATCTGCTTTTTCATATGTGGTAAACCGCTTGCCGCACCCCCCGCATTCCCTGCGTCGCCGGATCGCGTCCCCTTCTACGGTGGGGCGTGAATCCAGCACCCGGCTGTCGGAAAACTTGCAAAAGGGGCATCTCATAATTATATCACTCTCCCCCGGGTTATATTTTTTAAGAACGGCTAACGATATATGTAGTATTTATATAAATAAATTATACTACATATTGGGGCTGCTGAAAATTTAAAATTTTACAAAAAAAACAATAGGAGAGCAAATAACTCTCCCGTGCCTTTAAATGGGACCTGTTGAAAAACAGCTGATTTTCCAAAGGGTCGCGCCTGTTCACGCAGCTGAGGCAGGTTTGTGCGGCGCTCAAGGTCTGTGTTTGCTTTCTGCTAGTAGTTGATTTTAAACTCATGCTTGGGGTCGGTAAAGCTGCTGATCTCGACTAAAATAACGTCCGCGCCGATTTTAACAATCTTTTCCCAGGGGACAATAATTTCCTCTTCCCGGCCGAGGAAGCCAAGGAATTTTCCGCTGACTCCCGGCAGGATAATAGATGTAATCCGCCCTTGTTCCAGGTCGATGTCAATGTCCTTGATCAGGCCGAGGCGCCGCCCGTCAACCACATTGATGATTTCCCGCGCCCGCAGGTCAGATATTTTTACCATCCCCAACACTCCTTTACAGTCTTGCCGGGTTATAATGCCGCTCTCTTTCGCCAGGCGTTTTCTTTTCAGCAGCCAATCCGCTCATACAAATTGTTGCTCGAATCATGAAACCCCTTATACTTATATGCAGGTGTTTCTTAATTCTGAACAAAAAGATTTTGGCGGCTTTTTAAGCCGCCAATAATGCCTGTCGTTTTTCAGATGTGTTTTCTCATGTGGCCCAGCGCCGCTTTTTCCAATCGCGAGACCTGCGCCTGGGAGATGCCGATTTCCTCGGCTACCTCCATCTGCGTCTTCCCCTCATAAAAACGAAGTGTTAAAATTAATCTTTCACGATCGCTGAGCTTTTTTAAAGCGTCCTTGATCGCTATCCCTTCAAGCCAGTTCAGATCCTGGTTTTTTTCGTCACTGATCTGGTCCATGACAAATATCGGATCGCCCCCGTCATGGTAGATGGGCTCAAACAGCGATATCGGTTCCTGAATAGCGTCCAGGGCGAAGACTACTTCTTCCCTGGGCATTTTCAATTCACCGGCAATTTCATTGACGGACGGCTCGCGTGAATATTTATTCACCAGCGCATCCCTGACCTGCAAGGCTTTATAGGCGACGTCGCGCAGGGAACGGCTGACCCGGATGGGATTGTTGTCCCGCAGGTAGCGGCGGATTTCTCCAATGATCATTGGCACCGCGTAAGTGGAGAACTTGACGTTTTGTGATAAATCAAAATTGTCTATAGATTTCATCAGGCCGATGCAGCCCACCTGGAAAAGGTCGTCCACATATTCGCCCCTGTTGGTAAACCGCTGGATGACACTGAGTACCAGCCTTAAGTTGCCGTTTATTAATTTGGAACGGGCCGTGGCGTCCCCCTTCTGCATGGACTCGAACAAAGCTCGCATCTGGCTTCCTGTCAATACCGGGAGTTTTGACGTGTTGACACCGCAGATCTCAACCTTGTTCACCAGCATGTATCGACTACCACCTCTCCCCGAATATTTACTTCGCCATTACAATGACATTATTACCCCGGCAAAAATTTATTATACATAACTGCCGGCAGGCAAAAAAAGTCCACCGGTTATTCCATCCGGTGGATTTCTTTTTTTAGCCTTTTTATTATTCTCTTTTCCAGCCTGGAAATATATGACTGGGAAATGCCCAGCATATCGGCCACTTCCTTCTGGGTTTTCTCCAGTCCGCCTACCAGCCCGAAGCGCAGCTCCATGATTTTGCGCTCTCTGCCGGACAGCTTCTGGAGAGCCAGGTAAAGGAGCTTTTTGTCAACCTCTTCTTCAATAAATTTATAAATAATATCATTATCCGTACCCAGGACGTCAGACAAAAGCAGTTCGTTCCCGTCCCAGTCAATATTAAGCGGCTCATCAAAAGATACCTCTACCCGCGTTTTGTTGTTCCTTCTAAGATACATCAGGATCTCGTTTTCAATACAGCGTGACGCGTAGGTAGCCAACTTGATTTTTTTCGCCGGGTCAAAAGTATTAACCGCTTTGATTAAACCTATAGTGCCAATTGAAACAAGGTCCTCAATACCAACTCCCGTGTTTTCAAATTTCCGGGCAATATATACCACCAGACGCAGGTTCCTTTCAATCAGGACACTCCTGACCGCGCTGTCGCCTGATTCCAGCCTGCCGATCAGGAAGGACTCCTCGTCCGTGGTCAATGGCGGCGGCAGGGCTTCGCTGCTGCCGACATAATAAACCCCCGGGCGGTAGCCAAGCCATATAAGAATGCGCAGCAGCGCCAGGCGGATGGTCCATTTTATTTTCATAAACTGCTGCCCTTTCATTAACCTGCCCCCCTTGAACCAGATCGCGTTACCTTTTTGCCTGTAGAAAAAACCCGGTCGACACAAAATAAAAATGCAACTGGACTATAGCAAGAGGAATATCAGTCAGCAGAACTAAGACACCGGCGCCAGCAGCCCGGTACTCAACAGGGCATTGTAGCCGCCATCAGGGTCCAGCTTTTTGTTGTATATAGCTATGACAACCTTCCCCGCCCGGATCGGGCAGCCATGCCGTTCAATAAAAACTTCATCCGGCCTGAAGCCAATCATCAGCCCGTTAACGTTGCCCAGGGACTGAAAGGGCACCGCACTGTAGCGCGACGCGCTGCGGTTGCCGCTTAGGGAACCCAAAAACCCCCACACGTCAGGCTCCCCGTCCTTTTCAAAGCATAACTGTACCTCCCCGGGCAGCAGTGGTTTCAAAACAGCGTACTCCACCACAATCACCGGCCTCCTGGTCAGAGGGTCTTTCAGACTGCTGCCCGTGTCAAGAAGCGCCCTGACGTTAACCTCCGCGCCGCCGGATTTGATGATAATATTCATCTTGTAGAGGCTCTCAAGATATCCCTTTTTAATCAGGCAGGCAATGCCTTTTCCGGCTCCCCACAGAGCAGCCAGTCCTAGGAATATGCCCGGCCAAAAACGTTCGGCGGCAGCGGCGCCGATACCGTTATAACTCACCACCCGCCCGGAGTGCGTAAAGAATATTAAACCAAGGGTAAAGCCGCCCAGAGCGAATGACGTCAGATAGAAACAACCCAGACAGATCAGAAATCTTTTGGGCGTAAGCGGCGCGAAGGCAGCCGCCGCAATAATTACTGAAGCCGCCGATTTAAACCAGACAGACAATAAAAAGTTGTTCCCCGGTATAAATAAAGCCAGGGAGTAAAACGACCCAAGCGCCGCCCCGGCGGCAATGCGCCATTTAATGGCCGGTGTGCGCGCGAGTTTTGCGGATGCCCACAATATGGCGTAATTCATCACCAGGTTTCCGATAAAAACCTGGTCCAGGTAGACAGTGTATCCCGCCATAACCACAGGCTCCCCCGAGGAAATACTGCCGCAAAGGGTAAATAGACCTTACTGCCATTATATTTCCTTAATTAGTCCATTATTACATTATGGTCAAATGATTACACCACTGGTCTTATTATACATTGCGTAGCCGCGAAAATTTGTCATGTCCTGTTTATGAAAGATTTTTTTATTTTACAGCTTGCAACAAAAAACTGTAAATTGCGATTAACAGCAGGGACGCTGCGCGGCACACCCCTGTTGTTAAATATTGCCTGACATGATCTGTGCTGCGTTCTTTAAAGCACCAACCGGCGGTTGAATTAATATATATACTGGTAAGGATGTGAGTATATTGCCGACCAAGGATGAAATAAAACACGATCTGTTGCTTACCATTACCGTCGCTCTGGCGATACTCTTCGCCACCGGTATTTCCGGGCCGTCAACAACACCGGGAGAGCCCGTTGTATTACCCTAGAATCTGCACTATTTTATTCTCACCTTTGGCACAAGGGGGAATCCTGTGTTTTCGCCGAACGAACTGGATACCTTGATGGCACGGATTATTTCGCAGCTGGGCACGGAACCTGTGGACATCCATAAAATCCTTTCCGCGCACGCCAATACTGAAAAAAGCGGCCCCCGGAGCAACCGGAATATAATACCGCGCCTTTCTCCGCAAAAGGCGCTCGTAATCCTGGGGCTGCTTGCCGGCGTACTGGAGGTCAAATCGATTTTAATAGACCGTGATCAAATAGTTGACATATTATTGGAAGGTTCATTGAAAAGAAAAACAAAGCTGGACAACTGTCTGGACGAAATCGGCGCCATGCCGTTTGACGACGTGCTCAGGGCTGTAATGGGGAGGATCTAGAGCCAGGACAGCGGAATGGGGACACACCTCCTCTTTCTGCAAGATCGTATCGTTACATGACACTAGACAGAGGAATGGGGACACACCTCCTCTTTGGGGTATTCCTTTGTGGTAGGAGGTATGTCCCCGATGGGATGATGATGGTTGGATCTTTTCTGCAGGGTTGGTGTCGTTGTGTGTGACCGTAGTCCTTACGGGGTAAAGCGCTCGCGAATAAAAGCGGGGGCGCTCGCCTCATCAAGGAAGCCGGAGATAACTTCACCGCTGTTTAACACAAAGAATACTTCATAGTCTGCCTCGCTGTTTCTATGATATTGACTTAAACACCACTCCAGTTGTTCCAGGCCGGTAATTTTCAGGATGCCCGGTTTTTCTTCCAAGGATGCAATATCCAGTCGTCTGGTTTTACTTTGCGGCATTGCGGAGTCCTCTTCGTTTTTGGTTGGAACCCTGTCTATAAACGCGCAGGTGATGTCCACGCCCGGGACCAGCCGGGCCTTTTCATAGTTCCCGGTATCTTTGAGCCACTGTGCGAAATTTGCATATGATTTTTTCCAGTCCTGGCTGAAAGAGCGATTATTTACATTTTTTATATGGATACTGACGTGAGCCCAGGGCGGCCTGCTGTTAGTATTAACTATTTCCTCGTAGGTCTCATTGTATATATCGCCCTGCAGGGCGGTGAAGGCCTGCGCAATCGATTCACGGTCAATTAGACGCAAGCTTTTGTTTGCCTCGTAGCCGGTAATATCGATAAAGTCAACTTCGGCCGGACTGACGCTGAATATATGATTATGCAGCTCCTTGTATTCCCGTGATTCATAAATCGGTTTCAAACTGCCGGCATAATCCGGAATGGGAATCTCATATTGCCTGTAGATGCGCTTGCCGTTTTCCAATTCATAGGACAGGCAGATGCGCTCTGCGTTCTTCATGCTTTTAGACAGGGAGGATTCTTTATGATCCGGACCGTTGGCGATTATTTGCCTGTGCAACGCATGAATACGGGCGATGTTGTCTTGATCGGTAAATATGGCCTTAACCGGTGTGTACACATAGTCAACATCCTGTGCAGCCGGCACATCGGGCTGATAGTTCAAAGGGAAGAATGAGCTATCCATGTAAATGCTTTTTATTTCACTAATCTCCGGCAGCCTGCTTTCATAACCGGTCCAGTCGAAATGAAACAGACCCAGCAGTAAGACCATAGCCAGGGCGTAGATGCCGTAACCCCTGATCTGGCGCTTCTGAAATACCTGCAGGGATTTGTTCAAGAGTATTTCAATCAGGAAATAGGCCAGTAGAGAACCAATAAAGTAGCCAAAATACGTCCAGGCCATACTTTTTTGAGCTGCGTTAAAATAACTGCCGAGCAGCAACATAAAGCAAAAGGTGACCGAGTACTTGAAAACAGGGCGCAGCGCCCCGAAAGTAATCGCGCTGCCGGCCGTTTCAGTATTACGCCGCAAGTAAAGACTTCTGCCTGCAAAATACAACACGATACTGACGCCCAGGTAAATGGCGATTTCTCCGGACTGAAAAGGGTTTCTGGAGATATCAGTAAGCCTGGTCAAAGGAGAAAGGTATTCTATTTTGGATGAAAAATAGTAATCATAAGCGAAACCATAGATATACTGGTTAAGGTTATGCAGCAAAAGTACGGACAGCCCGCTGGGCAGGAGCAGCAGAATATAGCTTAAAACACCCTGCATGGTAGTCATGCCGGTAACCATACCGACGGCCACACTGCAGATAAAGAACAGCAAGTTAATTAGCAGACTATTAGATAACCAGGTGAGAATATTTGCGCCGTTTACGCCCTCAATCCCCAACCCGGCCACCAGGGCCCAGGAAACCAGGGCGGTCAGGACCGGCGGTACAAACAGAAAGATGATTCCTGTAGCGACATGGGTATTGTATAGAGTTTCCCGCCTGACGGGCAAAGCGTGCGCGGCGTCCGCCGCCCGGCCGTCCATCAGGTAGCGGAACAGCAGCAGGCCGGTCATCACGGGAACGATGATTAAAATCATTACCTGTATTGGGTTATAAGGATCAAACTGAAATATGCGTAAATACGCCGTTGTGTCAATTTGGCGCTCTTGCGCCCTGCTGTACAGCATGAAAACTTTAAGTGGCACAATTGAAAGCAAAAGCAGGAGGTATCCGGCGCCGATCCAGGTGAATCTTTTTAAATCATTGAGCAGAATGCCCGTATTAATAAAGGACGTTTTTAATTTCATAGCCTCTGTCCCCCATTTCGTAGATAAATATTTCCTCCAGGGTGAGCGGCAGGATGTCCAGGACCGCCGGATGATAAGACCGCATGCGGCTGATTATTTCCGCAGATGCGCCGCGGACGATTAAAATCAGCACACTGCCCCTTTTTTCCTGATACAGCGCCGGCAGGTCCTGCAGCAAGGCCGGGGGAATATCGCCGCTGAAGGCGATCTGGATCTTGTGCACATCCGCCTTCAAATCGTCTAAATCCCTTTGCAGCAGCATTTCTCCCTGATGCAAAATGCCGATATAATCGCAGATGTCTTCCAGTTCACGCAGGTTATGGGAAGATATGACCACGCTCATTTTTCTTTCAGCAACGTCCTGAATAATAAGGTTCTTAACTTTTCTCCGCATCACCGGATCCAATCCGTCCAGGGGTTCGTCCAGGACCATCACATCCGGCATCAAGGGTAAACCGAGCCAGAATGAGACCTGGCGCTGCATCCCTTTAGACAGCGTCCTGACGCGCAACCTGGTTTCGATATTAAAAACGTCCCCGAGTTTTTCGAAGCGGGCCTGGTTCCAACGGGGATAGATCCGGGAGTAAAAAAGAGCCATATCCCGAATGGTAAAATTGGGGAAATGATATGGCGCGTCTGGAATAAAAATAGTACGCGCCTTGATGGAGTGGTTTTCAAATACCGGCTGTGAATCTATCGTGAGGCGGCCTGAATCCGCTCTATAAATACCGGCCAGGATCTTCAAAAGAGTCGTTTTTCCGGCGCCGTTGGAACCGACCAGCCCGTAAATGGAACCCCGGCGCACCGACAGGCTGACCTCTTTCAAGGCCTCCGTTTCTTGAAATCGTTTGCTGACACTTTCTATTTCAATCATCCCGCTTGCCTCCTTCATCTTCAGGTAATTGCATTTTGATCCGGGTGATGATTTCTTGCGGGGTTACGCCCAGATAGAGCATTTCCGACACAATTTTCGCCAGCTCGTCTTCCAGAGCACGCAACCGGGCGGTATTGTTACCGGGAACAGCGGGCTTGACAAAACTGCCCTTGCCGGGAACAGAATAAATGTAGCCCCGGTGTTCCAGTTCCCGGTAGGCCTTCTGGATAGTGTTGGGGTTAATTGTCAGTTCACCGGCCAACACCCGTACGGCCGGTAATTGCTGATCAGGTTTGAGCACATTGTAAATGATCAGCTCTTTAATTTTTTCCACCAGCTGTTCATACACAGGCGCCCGGCTGCGCAGGTCCAGTTCAAACATAAAACCCCTCCTTCCTGTATTAACCGTACTAACCTATATAGTACGGTTAATACAGAAATATTATATAACCTCCTATTGCGTTTGTAAATAGGCTTTTGGTTTTAAGCGCCATATATTTTCTGGTTGCCCGGCTTCCTTCAGATTCCGCCTTGCAACGGATGTCCTTGCCTTTAGGCTAACGGTTACTGCCACATTCACCGTTCGAGACTTTCACCCTCTAGATAATACCCATGGGGGCACACCAACAATTCAGGGACCGGCAAAGCCGGTCCCTGTGTTTTAATCAGATATAACTTGCAATTCTCTCGCGAATTTTTTATTCTTCCACGTGTATCAGCGGCAGATCGGACTCGATGATTTCCCCGATCCGCGCGCCGGCCACTCCTTCTTCCCGCAGGGCCCTCACTGTTTCATCAGCCTTGCCGCCGGAAACAGCGATGAGCAGCCCGCCGGAGGTCTGCGGATCCGCCAGGATCAGCCTGTCGACATCATCTATGCCTTTGTCCCAGCGCAGCCATTCTTTAAGATATTCCAGGTTGCGGTACGCCCCTCCCGGTACAATGCCCATCGAAGCCAGGGGTCGAACCTGATCCAGCACAGGTACTTCCTTTAAAAAAACCCGGCCGCCAACCCCGCTGGCCGCCAGAGTCTCATAAAGATGACCGAGCAGGCCAAACCCGGTGATATCCGTACAGGCGCCCGCCCCCAATCCGGACATAACCCGCGCCGCCCGGTCATTCAGGGCAGTCATCACATTTATAGCCGCCCGGCATGCCGCGCCATCCGCCAGCTTGCCTTTGACCGCCGTGTTGATGATGCCTGTGCCCAGCGGTTTGGTTAAAATCAGGGCGTCACCGGGCCGCGCCCCCGCGTTGGTAATAACGCGATCTGGATGGACAACGCCGGTAACCGCCAGGCCGTATTTAGGCTCTTGATCCTCGATGCTGTGGCCGCCGGCGACGATGGCGCCCGCTTCTTTAACTTTGTCCGCTCCGCCTTTGAGGATCTCCGCTAACACATCCAATGACAGCAGTTTGACCGGGAAGCCGATAATATTCAAGGCTAAAAGCGGCCTGGCGCCCATAGCATAAATATCACTC
Source organism: Pelotomaculum sp. (assembly GCA_018435055.1). Lineage (GTDB taxonomy): Bacteria > Bacillota > Desulfotomaculia > Desulfotomaculales > Pelotomaculaceae > Syntrophopropionicum. The sequence goes on from JAHDOA010000015.1 coordinate 79,869, forward strand.
AAGGCATTGGCAGCGGTAATCTGGCCGAATGTGTAGGGATCATCTACCACCGGCGTAAAATAGTCTACCGTCTGCACTATGGCGATTTGATCATTTAAGCGGTAGACAGCCGCGTCATCGGAGGTGGAGGCGCCGACCAGCAGGTTGGGGTCCGCCATAGAACTCAAGTGGCACAGCACCTGTGCCAGGTCTTTGGGACCTATTTTTGCCGCTCAGCCTGCCGAGCTGGACATTTCGGTAAGCCTGCAGCCGGCAGCATCGATGAGCCGGCAGTTTTTTCCATGCTGCATTTTTACCTCCTTCCACAAATCAACAGTTAGTTATTTCGAGCTTCTAAAAACATTTTTAGTTATAGTTATTTCGGTCCCTTCCAGCATTTTTTATCTTTGCTGGGAAGTGACCGTTTTATACAAACACCGCCCGGAACATACACATTTTATACATAGCCAGAAATAACCCCCTTAAAAAAAAGGGGGCGGTTTTTATTTCCTTCGCAAAAATACCGGAATGTCCAGCTTATCAATATCGGCAAACGGCTTCATTTCCAACTCTGTCTTTGGCCGTTCTTTTTTATGTACTTTGCTTTCAAATCCGGTGGCGATTACTGTCACCCTGACCTCATCTTCCATTTGTTCGTCAATGACCGCCCCAAAAATGATATTCGCTTCCGGATCGGCGGCCTGGAAGATGATGTCGGCCGCTTCATTAACCTCAAATAACCCCAGGGATGTCCCACCGGTTATATTTAAAAGAACACCTCTGGCGCCTTCGATGGATGTCTCTAATAACGGGCTGGATATAGCGCCCCTGGCCGCCTCGGCAGCCCTGTTATCTCCTTTGGCGATGCCGATGCCCATTAAAGCTGAACCGGTATCTCTCATGATCGTTTTAACATCAGCAAAGTCCAGGTTGATTAAGCCGGGCACAGCGATTAGATCTGAGATGCCCTGGACGCCCTGGCGCAGGACGTCATCAGCAATACGAAAGGCTTCCACAATCGATGTCTGCTTTTCAATGACCTGCAGCAGGCGGTCATTGGGAATAGTGATCAGTGTGTCCACCCTGGCCTTGAGGTCTTCAATCCCGGTCTCAGCCTGAGTGGCCCGCTTGCGGCCTTCAAAGGTGAAAGGCTTGGTGACCACTCCCACCGTAAGCGCGCCAAGTTCTTTGGCCACTTCCGCCACAATGGGCGCCGCGCCGGTGCCTGTGCCTCCTCCCATGCCGGCGGTGACAAAGACCATATCGGAACCCTTTAAAGCCTGTAGTATCTCATCACGGTTTTCTTCCGCAGCCTTCTGGCCAATTTCGGGATTGCCGCCCGAACCAAGTCCTTTCGTCAGTTTGGCGCCGATTTGAATTTTATTGTTGGCCTGCGCCAGATACAGCGCCTGGGCATCGGTGTTGACCGCGATAAACTCAACCCCTTTGAGTCCGGAGTTGATCATCCTGTTTACCGCGTTGTTGCCGCCGCCCCCAACCCCGATGACCTTGATATTGGCAAACTGATCAAGATCGAGATCAAAATCAAGCATGTCCTTGTCCCCCTCCGTCATTTCTAAAAAAAGAGCTATGATTATTTTCGGGTCCATCATGGAACAATTGCTGGTTACCTGGTCAATCAGTAATTTGCGATTTAGTTAAAATTTCTTATTTTCCTATGATTCAACATTAATGGCTATTTCCCTTTTTTGATTTCTTTAAAAGATAACGGCGAATTATTGCCAGGTTCTGGAACAACCTGACGCCAAAGGCAACGACTGCAGCCAGATAAAGATCAATGCCCAGCCTGTCACCGGCATAGGCCAGACCTGCCGCCAAAAGGGCATTACTAAATAAACCCGATATAAAAATGGCATTGTCAAAATTGTCCTCCATAGCGGCGCGGATACCGCCGAACACTGAATCCAATGCCGCCAGCGCTGCGATTGACAGAAATTTGGCATATGCCTGCGGCAGCATCACAGGTATATTCAATCCAACAACAACCCCTACCGCCAGCCCGAATACACCCAACCACAAACCCAACCACATCTAGGCTCACCCTCTTTGCACATGTTTGGCATAATCAAAACGCGGGATACCGCTGTACGCCGGCACCGGTACCTGCTCAGACTGCTGGACCTCAACCGTGACGCCGTTGGCAGCCAGAAACTCAACCAGCCCGCCTTTTATTTCCAGGCTGCTTTTCAGCCTGCCCGGATTACCAATGGCCTTAATATTGTAAGGGGGCGAAAGCCTGACCAGGTTAACGTTGATATGGTTTCCGGCCTGGCGCACTTCGCTCGTGGCCAGGATACGCTGGTCGTTGATGGAAATGGCTTCAGCCCCGGCCCCGCGCAGGTCGTTAATTACCTTTAGAAGATCCTCGTCCCTGACGCTATAAAACCCCGCGCCGAACTGAGAGGCCTCAATATTTTTCATGACAATATCCACACCCGGCCCCGTCACCGGAATCAGCCCGGCATAGAGCTTAATTTTGTCGAGCTCTCTTTCAATTGCCCCGGCAGCTTCGGTGCGGCCCCGGCGCGCTGCCTCAATCTTTACTGTCAGGTCACTGATTTCTTCTTCCAGTTGGGTTATATCTGTTTCCACCTTTAATTTCTCTATGGTCAGCTCCTGGTACCTTTCGGTGGCTATACCGCCGGCGTTACCGCCGCTTGAACGAAACTGAAATGAGAGCAGCAAGCCAATTATCAGTGACACAGCAATTATCGAAAAATATATAGGCTTGTTCATACCATTCTCTCCTAGCCGGCAGCTTGCGCGTATTCAAATTTGATCCCGCCGCTGTATGCCGGCACCGTAACCTGTGACATCTTTTTGACCCCCACCTGAATACCCCAAAACTGCAGGGTTTCCGCTACCCCACCCTTCAGTTTGATGGCGCTCTCAAGCGTATTGGGATCTCCTATAGCCGATATAACATAAGGCGGGGCCAGACGTTTATCCCTGTTCAAAACAATTGTCGGACCCGTACAGCGTACTTCTGTACCGGCGAGAAGCCTCTGCCCGTTTATTGATATAGCTTCCGCCCCGGCTGCCCTCAATTCATTTAAAACATGCAGGACATCTTCATCGTGGAGAACATAAAGGTTGGGGTTTTCACCTGGTTTCAGAGTGATATTACTGTCGTTGAGCGTGACTTCCACACCCGGCCCGCTGAGCTCGGTAACTCCTGCCAGGATCCTGGCCTGGTCCAGTCCCTCCTTCAACTCAATATCCTGGGGTCCGGCTGAAACCCGGTCAAATTCCGTACGCAGTGAATTAACCTGTTCCTGGAGGGAATCACGATCTTCTTTTAGCTGGTTTAGCTGTAAGGCTAACAGCTGAGTCCGCTGCACCGGTTCTGTCTTATTTATTTCACTGGTAACCCTGAACTGATAGGCGAGCATAATGCCCAGAATAAGGCCGCCAACGGCAAGTGTCCACTGCAAACCTTTCAATTAATCACCAGCCTTAGCAGAATTTTTATAACATACCACCGGTTGTCCCGCATATGACAGATCGATATAATTAATTTTTGCCCCCTGTTGGCGCAGTTCCGACAGGACCTGTTGCAAGATCTGCCCTTTTTCCCGGATTTGCTGGGGCAGGCCAAACCGGCATTGATATCCCTCGGTTGTGTAAATATTAATCTGGCCGTCCCCGTCCACATGGACCTCTGTTAGATTGGTGGTAAACCCGGCCGGCAGTTCACTGATCACATCCAGGGCAGAGCTCAGCCTCTCTGATCCCAAAACTTGTCCGGGACCGGCCAAATCAACCTCCACACCGGTGATGACCGGCAGGCCGGGAGTCCCGGCGCCTGCCCCGGCCAGATATACACCATCTTCATCCACTTTAATAAATCCCTCTTTAGCCGGTAAAAGGCCCAGGGGCACACGCTCAACGACCGTTATGACAACAGACGAGGGCAGCGATCTGGCCACCTGCGTTTCTTTAATCATCGGCAGCTGTTTTAGATTAGACGTAATATCAGCTATCTTCAGTTTAAATATATTAACACCTAAACCGATGTCCGCCACGGCAAGTATTTTCTCTTCGTCTAAAAAATTATTGCCCCGCACCAGAACCTTGCGCACCTCAAAAACAGGTGAGTTCAGCAGAATAAATCCTGTCACGAGAACAATTATCACAAAAAGAACGCTTTCCATGACATTCCATTTCTTTTGCCGCATCCTGCCTTTAAAGGGGCCGGCCAATACCTTCACCCCACGAGCTTCAAATAGTTTATCCATAAATAATTATACCAACCACTACTAAGTTGTCCATATGAAAACCAAAAAGAAAAGGAAGGGCTGCCAATAAGCTTAACCTGGTGTAACCACTTACTTTCCGTAAGCATATTATAACAAAGTTAATAGAATTTGTTATAAGGAGGGCAAAAAAATGGCATTCGGCGCTGCTGGAGGAACTGGTGTGAGCGGTGGAGTCGGTACAGGAGGTTGTGGCGCTGGATTTGGGAACTGGGCTTTCATCCTCTTCCTGATCCTGATCCTGTTGATTCTCGGTATTGGGTTTTGCTTTATTTAAACTTAACGTATAGTAACTTTTTTAATTAATGCAACAGGAGACCGCGTCAGGCGGTTTCCTGTTTATTTACAGGCACGGCCGGCAACTGCAAACTTGTCCCCGGCGGCGCTAAAAAAAGAGCCACTAATCGTGAACTCTTACTATTCTCGCCCCCAGGGCGTTGTATTTAGTCTCCAATCGCTCATAGCCGCGGTCTATGTGCGTCACATTCTCCAGGATGGTCCCGTTTTCCGCCGCCAGGGACGCCAGCACTAAAGCTGCTCCGGCGCGCAGGTCGCTGGCTTCCAGGTGAGCCCCGCTCAACTTTTTCACGCCTTTGACGATGGCCGACTGGCCTTCCACTTTTATATCGGCGCCCATCCGCCTCAGTTCTCCGACATGCTTAAAACGGTTTTCAAAAACGGTTTCAGTGATTATGCTGGCGCCTTCAGCCAGGGTTAAAAGAGCCATCATCTGGGGCTGCATATCGGTTGGGAAACCTGGGTAGGGCATTGTTTTAATATCTACCGCCCTGATTCTGTCTCCACCCCGCACCCTGACATAGTCATCTCCCGTAATAATACCGATTCCCGCCTCGCGCATTTTAGCCAGGAGGGGTTCCATATGTTCCGGAACAACGTTTGTCAGCGTTACCTCACCGCCGGTTATGGCCGCTGCCACCAGATGCGTGCCCGCCTCAATCCTGTCGGGGATAACGGTGTGTTCAGCTTCCTTTAAATCACTGTGCCGCACGCCTTCTATCTTGATGGTGTCTGTCCCGGCTCCTTTTACCCTGGCCCCCATTTTATTGAGAAAATTTTGCAGGTCCACCATCTCCGGTTCTTTGGCCGCGTTTCTGATAATTGTATGGCCGCTGGCCAAAACGGCTGCCATCATCAGGTTTTCTGTAGCTCCCACACTGGGTAGATCCAGATGGATATCGGCCCCGGTCAACTTTTCGGCCCGGGCGGATATATAACCGTATCTTTCCTTGATGACGGCGCCCATAGCCTGCATCCCTTTAAAATGAAGGTTCATCGGCCTGCTGCCGATCTGGCAGCCGCCCGGGTAAGATATTTTTACCCGGCCAAACCTGCCGAGCATGGCGCCCAAGACCAGGTTTGACGCCCGCATCCGCCGCATCAAGTCCTCGGATATTTCCACTGACTGGATATTGGAGCTGTCCACAATAAATGTGCTGCCCCGGCACACTACACTGGCCCCCAGATAAGTCAGGACATCTTTCATCACCGCAACGTCTTTCAGCCTCGGCACTTCATGGATCGTGCTTTGCGAAGCATTCAAAATACAAGCCGCCAAAACAGGCAGGGTGGCGTTTTTCGAGCCGCTGGCGCGTATTGTTCCTTTTAGGCGGTTGCCACCCACAATCAAAAACTTTTGCACTCTGTCACCTCCGCCTATTAATAACCCACCACCTTCACCTCGGGCTTCAGCTCAATCCCGAAAAGTTCCAGCACTGATTTTCTGGCCTTCTCGACCAGCATCATAATGTCACGGGCCCTGGCCTCACCAAGATTGATAATAAAATTCGCGTGCAGTGTGGAAATCTGGGCATCACCGACTCGCGCACCTTTTAAACCGGCTGCTTCAATTAATCGTCCGGCGGTGTCTCCGGGAGGGTTTTTGAAAATGCTCCCTGCGCTGGGATAATGCAGGGGCTGGGTTTCTTTTCTCCTCTTAATAAAAACCTCCATTTCTTGTTTAATTGCTTCTTTATCCCGTTGAAAACAGGAAAAAAAAGCCTCGACAACTATTGCAGAATCGTTCTGCAGGGCGCTGGAACGGTAGCCGAAATTTATTTCGTCTTTTGTTTTTTTAAAAAAGCATCCTGCCAGGTTTAATAACAGAACCTCTTTTACGCGCGCGCCGATGGAGACTCCATTGGCGCCTGCGTTCATTACCACCGCGCCGCCAATGTTCCCGGGTATGCCGGCGGAGAATTCGAACCCGCCCAACCCCGCGTCCCTGGCCACAGCGGCTACCTGAGACAGTTTCGCCCCGGATTCCGCAATGATCATGTCGCCATCCAGGGAAATCCGGTCCACCCCGCGGCCGACCTTGACTACAACACCCCTGATTCCTTCATCGGAGACCAGGATATTTGTGCCGGCGCCAATAACAGTAAGCGGGATCTCCCGCCCATTAGCGTACGCAACCGCCAACCGCAGTTCTTCACGGTTGGTGGGTTCCACAAAAACGTCCGCCAGACCCCCGATGCGCCAACTGGTATGCTTTTTCATGGACTCCCTGGCTCGCACCCGCTCTGGCAGGATTTTCAGCATATCAAGGTAAATGGTTGAGTCAGCCAATATCTTGACGCTCCTTCAGCCGGTCAACAAGTTCCACGCCTACGTTCCAGATGTCACCGGCCCCCATAGTTAAAACCATATCGCCGGGACAGACTGTCCGGACCAGAAAATTTACAATATCTGTTTTTGTCGGCAGGTAAATAACCTCACGACCATCGTGCCTTTTAATGGCAGATATAATCGTTTGCGCGGAGATCCCTTCTATAGGACTTTCACCGGCGCTATATAAATCACTGACAATAATAATGTCGGCATCCTTAAACGCTTCGCCGAAACGCTCCCCCAGAATAGCAGTCCTGGTATAGCGGTGCGGTTGAAAAACCGCTGCTACCCGGCCGGTTTTCAACTGGACTGTGGCCCTAAGTGTCGCTTTTATTTCCGTAGGGTGGTGGGCATAGTCATCGATAACCCTGATGCCGTTCACTTCACCTGTCAGCTGAAATCTCCTTCCGGCCCCTGTAAAATTTTCGAGCGCGGCAGCTATCGCGTCAAAGTCAATTCCTAAATATCTGGCTGCGGCGACAACCGCCAGCGCGTTTGACAGGTTATGCCGGCCGTGGACTTTTAGCCGCAAGGTCCCTATGTATAAGCCCCGGTAATAAACATCCCCGGCGCTGACATCACAGTTTAACTGCATGTTTTTCAACAGATAATCCGCCCCGGGGTGTTCCAGCGCATAAGTTTGGTATGGCCGGTGATAATCAGTCATTAACTCCCTCAGTCTGGGGTCATCGAGGCAGATTACCGCCAGTCCGTTTTCAGGCACCCTGGCCAGGAATTTACGAAAAGCGGCTAAAATGTTTTCCATGTTTTTATAATAGTCCAGGTGATCATCTTCAATATTGGTTATTATTTCTATGAAAGGAGCAAGCTTGAGAAATGAACCGTCACTCTCGTCCGCTTCCGCTACTAGATACTCTCCCCGGCCCAATTTGGCGTTACCGCCAATATCTGTCAATTCACCTCCGATTACTATGGTAGGCTGGATTTCATTCTTTTCCAGCACCAGGGCGAGCATGGAAGAGGTAGTGGTCTTGCCGTGCGCGCCGGCAACCGCAATCCCTTTTTGCCTGCTCATCAGCCAGGCGAGCATCTCACTTCTGTGGACCACCGGCAGTCCTCTTGAATTTGCCTCCATGAGTTCTACATTGTCAGGGGGAATTGCCGTCGAGGCCACAACCAGCTCGGCGTCACCCAGGTTATCCCTGGAATGCCCTGTATAGCATGTTGCCCCCAGCGCCGCCAGCCTGCCGGTTACAGCCGAAGGTTTCAGGTCTGAACCGCTAACCCGGTAACCCAAACCCAGCAAAATAATTGCTATGCCGTTCATCCCGGAGCCGCCGATACCTATAAAATGAACATGCCGTGTTTTCTGCACAGATCACATCTCCCCCTCTGAGTATATAAAGGCACTAAATTTGAACTTCAATAAATAACTGTTGTAACGGCATTAGGAATAATCAGGAAGCTTTATCGTTTAAATTCATAGAATATACTATGCATACCTTATAAATGATGTTACATTCACCTGATTTAGACCCATCCCGCCGGTTTTTAAGGCCCTTTTAACAGTTCGTCCACACAATCCATAATATCCGCCAGAGCGCCTCTCCGGCCAATTTTTTTACTGGCGGCAGACATAGCTGCTAACCTGCCCCGGTCAGCAAGCAGTTCTTCTATTTTATCGCACAAAAGCGATCCGTTTAACTGCTTGTCTAACACCACCAGCGCGGCGCCCTCTTTTTCCAGGGCGCGGGCGTTATATTCCTGGTGGTTTTCAGCGGCATAAGGATAGGGGATTAATATCGATGGAATCCCGCAAGCGGTCAGCTCAGCCAGGGTAGCGGCGCCAGCCCTGCTGATCACCAGGTCCGCAGCCAGCGCGTCCTGCATGTTATAGATATAAGGCGTCACCCTGATATTCCGGGCTCGCGCCGGATCTATTCCTATGGCGGCGCAACCGGCAATAAATTCCTGGTAGCCGGTTGTACCGGCGGCATGCAATATATTCAAGCGGGGGTCATCCGCAAATTTCTTTAATACCTCAGCCATAGCTTTGTTGATCGTGCGGGCGCCGCGGCTGCCGCCAAAGGAAAGCAAGAAAAAACGGCTTTCATCAAAACCCAGGCTTTTTAAGCCCGCAGACCGGCCGGCGTTCAGGATTTCCGGCCGGACCGGCAATCCTGTCAGCCTTACTTTTTCCCGGTGGGGGAAATACCTGGCCGAAGCGGCAAAGGTAACGGCGATCCGGCCGGCGAAACGGGCCAGGATCCGGTTGGTTATGCCCGGCAGGGCATTTTGCTCATGGATCAGGGTGGGAATTCGCCTCCAGGCAGCCGCCAGTATTACCGGTCCGCAGACATAACCGCCCGTGCCGATCACTACATCAGGACTCCAGGAACGGATAATCTTGGCCGCCTGGCGCAATCCCCGCCAGGCTTTCCATATTACCAGCAGGTTGCGCGGCGAAAGTTTTCTTTCCAGACCGGCGGCGTCAATACCCTTGAAGGGAAACCCCTCTTTGGGCACGATATCTGTTTCCATGCCGCCGGATGTGCCCAGATAGAGGATTTTAGACCCCGGGTATTTTTCTTTCAGCCCCCTGGCTATAGCCAGGGCGGGATAAATATGACCGCCTGTCCCACCGCCAGCTACTATGAATCGCAAAAGAATCCAACTCCTCTTCCGGTTAAAATATTCCGTTCTATTTTACAGGCGCAGGCAATAAACCAACTATTCCACCCGGCGGACACAATTACCTTCCTACCGGGTCGAGGTAAATCTTGAGATATTTAGTAGTATCCCCACCGCGGCCATGGTAAATAAAAGGGACGTTCCGCCAAAGCTGATAAACGGCAGGGGAATGCCCGTAATCGGCAGGGATCCGGTAACAACACCGATGTTTATAAAGGCCTGCACCCCGACCCAGGCGGTAATCCCAGTAGCCAGCAGGCTGGCAAAAGGGTCTTGTGAGGCGATAGCAATTTTCAGTCCCCGCCAGATAAACAGCACAAAGAGCAAAATTACCAGGGTAGCGCCAATAAAGCCAAGTTCTTCGGCAATGATGGCAAAAATAAAGTCAGTATGGTTTTCCGGCAGGTACAGGAATTTCTGTTTGCTCTGGCCCAGGCCCAACCCGAACAGGCCGCCCGAACCAATGGCGTATAAACCCTGGATAATTTGAAAGCCCGCATCCTGCGGGTCAGCCCAGGGGTTCAGAAAAGCCATAAACCTCGACATACGATACGGCTTTAAAGCGATGGCGGAAAACACGGCTGCAAGACCGGCTAAAGCAATGCCTCCCAGGTGTGATAGACGGGCGCCGGCGGCAAAGATCATTACGATTATAATCCCGGACAGAGATAATGCCGTGCCCAGGTCCGGCTGCTTCAGGATTAGGGCGGCGGCCAGGCCCATGACAACCAGGTACGGCAGCACGCCGCCAGCAAAATCCTTAACCCTTTCTCTCCCCCTGGACAGCCCGTACGCGGTAAATATTATAATACATAGTTTAACAAATTCCGCCGGAGCGAAAGGACCTATCCATCTCCTGGATTCGTTAACTTCCCGCCCGATTCCCGGAATTAAAACCAGCACGAGCAAAACAAAGGATATAGCCAGAAAAGGAATTATATACCGCTGCAGCCGCCTGTAGTCATAATTAATCATAATAAACATCGCTACAAGGCCCAGCAGCGACCACAACAGCTGTCTTTTAAAATAGTAGAAGCTGTCGTTGTAGTAGATCAGAGTTTTATATTCGCTGGCGCTAAGGATCATAACCATGCCTATGACCAAAAGGCACATAACGGTGATGAAAAGGACAAAGTCAGGAGATTTTCTTTTTAAAGACATCTCTATACCCTCCCAAAATTAACATCTTGATTTTTTGGTCTAGTACCATGATGTCGTTTATTGGCAAGAAGATCTTTTAATATTTAAAACGATCTCCTTGAACAAATCCCCCCGCTCCTCGAAGCTCTTGAACATATCCCAGCTCGCGCAGGCCGGGGACAGGAGCACAATTTCGCCCGGCCGGGCTATACGGTGGGCGAGCATAACCGCCTCGGTAAAATCCGCTGCTTTCTGGATGCCGGCAAAACCCCTGGCCCTGGCGGCTGCCGCGATAAGGCCGGCGCTCTGGCCGAGGACCACCAGCGCCCTGGCCCTTTCTTTAATTACGCCGGCAAGGGCGTCAAAATCACTGCCCTTGTTTTTGCCGCCGGCGATTAAAACCACCGGTTCACTGCAGGCTTCCAATGCTTTGATGGAAGCATCGGGGTTGGTGCCCTTGGAGTCGTTTATGTACTTCACCCCGTTGATTTCAGTCACGAATTCCAGCCGGTGGGGAACGCCTTTGAATTCTTTGAGCACAGTCGCTATGGTATCGCCGCCGATCCCCGCAGCTTGCGCCGCAGCCACGGCGGCAAGGGCGTTTTCCAGGTTATGCGCCCCGGGTATGCCTATTTCTTTAATGCCGCATATTACTTCCTCAGGCCCGTCAATTTTTGTTACTATTTTTTCAGATTTAACGAAGACGCCGCACTCCAACTCGCTGCGGCGGCTGAAAAAGACTGTGCGGCCGCCGGTCTTTTCCCTCAGCCCGGCGGTCAGGGGGTCATCATAGTTCAGGACCGCATGGTCACCGGGACCCTGGTTGGCAAATATCCTGGCCTTGGCGCCCATATAGCCGGCCATGTCGCCGTACCGGTCCAGGTGATCCGGTGTGATATTCAGTATGACCGCCACCTCAGGTTTAAAGGAAATGGTTGTTTCCAGCTGAAAGCTGGATACCTCCGCGACAATAACACCGTTGGGGCCATATTTTTCCACCTCAGTCACCAGGGGAAGTCCGATATTGCCTCCCACCAGTGTATTCCGGCCGGATTTCTTAAATATCTCGCCGATCAGCGTTGTGGTGGTCGTTTTCCCATTGGTGCCGGTGATCGCCACCAGCGGCGCTCTGGCGAAAGAATAAGCCAGCTCCAGCTCGCCGATCAGCGTGATCCCGTTGGCCCGGGCGTCCCTGGCCGGTTTTTCTGTGAGGGGCACTCCGGGGCTCATAACGACCATGTCAAATGCCTCCCGCTCCACCTCCGGGTAGCCGCCCAGAGCCAGAACAACGCCTTCTTCCTCCAGCGCGGCCAGCTCACCGTCCTGATAGACCGGCGCCCGCGCGTCTGTCAGGACCGCGCCGGCCCCTTTTCCGGCCAAAAAGCGGGCGACGGCCAGACCGCTTTTGCCGGCCCCGACCACCAGGATTCTTTTACCCTTCAGCTCCATTGACCTCTGCCTTTCAATATGATCATAAGACCTTAATAAATGTTGTAATAGCCGGCCAGACCGATCGCGGCAAAAACCAGGGTAAGCGCCCAGAAAGTGAGCACAACCCTGTTTTCACTCCAGCCGCCCAGCTCAAAATGGTGATGCAGGGGACTCATCCGGAAAAGCCTGCGGCCGGTGGTTTGAAAAGAAATCACCTGAATAATGACCGAAAGCGTTTCCAGGACAAAGATGCCGCCGATGATCAGGAAAAACAGCTCGCTTCGCGTGATTACCGCAGCCGCGCCCAGTCCCCCGCCTATGGCCAGGGAACCGGTGTCGCCCATGAAAACTTTGGCCGGGTGGCGGTTAAAGAACACAAAACCGAGACAGCCGCCGGAAAGGGCCGCCATACTTATAGCCACCCCTTCTTTCAGGACAAGCAAACTGATGATCATCAGCGCCAGGGCGGCGATCATGCTGACGCCTGCAGCCAGGCCGTCCAGGCCGTCAGTAAGGTTAACGGCGTTAGCCGCGCCAACCACGACGATTACCGTGAAAACCATAAACGGCCACCAGCCCAAATCCAGCTGTATGCCGCCGGTGGTGAAATAGCCGGAATAGGGCAGGACAATTTCGGCGCCGCGCCCCATGCCGTATACTACCCAGTAAGCCAGTCCCGCGGCCAGCAGGATCTGCCATAATAATTTTTCGCGCGCCCTCAGCCCCAGAGACCTTTTTAATACTACCTTGAGGTAGTCATCGATAAAGCCGATTAAACCAAAACCAACAATCACTATCAGCACGATCAGGCCGTCTGTCAGCCCGCGGGACAGCATTAAGACCGCCGCTGCCGTGCCGGCTAAAAACATTAACCCGCCCATTGTAGGCGTGCCGGCCTTTTGCAGGTGCCTGGACGGCCCGTCGGAGCGCACATTTTGCCCGAACTTGAGTCTTTTGAGCTGCGGTATCAGCAGCGGCCCGAGCAGTGTCGTGATTATAAGAGAGATAAAAAAAGCCTGCCAGAGATTATTCATTGATTGTTCCTGCCGCGCTTTCCATAAATTTTGAGTGTATCATGGTAAACAAGGGTAAACAATTTTGCTATCCTTCAGAATCACGCCTGGATTGAACCAGGCGCCGGACGATTTGCTCCATTTTCATGCCCCTGGACCCTTTGACCAGGACGGTGTCACCGGCGTCGAGCAGTTTTTCCAGGACCTTTATCGCCTGGCCGTTATCGCCGCAGTGGACCGCTTTTTCCGGGCGCAGGCCGGCGGAGACCGCGCCGGTATGTATTGCTTCGGCCAGATCGCCCACAGTGACGAGGTAGTCGACCTGCAGGCGCGCTGCGGTTTCCCCTACCCCCCGGTGGCCCGCCAGGGCCTGCGGCCCCAGCTCCAGCATATTCCCCAGCACCGCTATTTTTCGCCTGCCGCCGGCCAGGTCCGCAAGGGTTTGCAGCGCTGCCCCGGTTGACGCCGGGCTGGCATTGTAAGAGTCATTTATTATTTTTATCCCGCCGGCGCGGATCACTTCGAGGCGCATGCCGGTCAAGGAAGCCGAGGCCAGCCCCCGGGCTATTTCCTCTTTAGTCAGCCCCATTTCCTTCCCGACGCCGACAGCCGCCAGCGCATTGATTACATTGTGCCGGCCTGGCGCCGGCAGGATATATTGATCGCGCTCTTTTCCGATAACTACATCAAAAACGCTGCCCCCGCCCGCCGGCTTGATGTTTTCAGCCCTGATATCCGCTGCGGGATCCTCGCCGAAAAAAATCACCCGGCCTTTGCAGCGACCCGCCTCCCGCCTGATAAAGGGGCTATCCGCATGCAGCAGGGCAAACCCTGCCGCAGGGATATGTTCCAGTATTTCACCTTTGGCGGCGGCTATGCTGCTCACATCCCCCAGCAGCTCCAGATGGGTTTCATTGATCGTAGTAATTACAGCGCCGTCCGGAGCGGCGATACGGCAGAGGGCGTCTATTTCCCCGCTCCCCCGCATGGCCATCTCCACCACTGCGGCCCCGCAGTCCTGACCTATTTGCAGCAATGTCAGCGGCAGGCCGATCTCGTTATTAAAATTTCCGGTGGTCTTGTGTGTTGCAAAGCGCGTACCAAGCACCGAGGCGATAATATCCTTCGTGGTGGTTTTCCCGGTACTGCCGGTTACCCCCACCAGAAACGCCCCGGTGCGCGCCCTGTTTAAAGCCGCCAGCGACTGGAGCGCCGCCAGTGTGTCATCTACCAGTAAAACAGGTATGTCCGGCGGCAGATCCACCCTGCGGCTTACTACTAAACCGCCGGCGCCGGCGCTGACAGCCCGGTCCAAAAAACTATGGGCGTCATAAAGCTCGCCGCTCAAGGCAAAAAAAAGCTCCCCCGCCGCAGCCGTGCGGCTGTCGGTTGAAACTGCGCTGAACACGGACCGGGGATTACCCTGCACGATTTGACCACCGGTCACCCGCGCGATATCACTAAAAGTAATAGGTATCATAAATCCTCCCAATTTATCGGGGACATATCTCGGCCCCAAAGGAATGCTCATTAGAGAGATGTGTCCCCATTCCGCTGTCTGGCGCCACGCAACGATACAATGCCGCAGAAAAGTTCCAGCCATCCCGATTGGGGACATTTCTCCGACCCCAGAGAAATGCCCATTAGAGAGATGTGTCCCCATTCCGCTGTCTGGCATCATGCAACGATACAATGATGCAGAAAAAGATCCCGGAAGTGAAGTTTACTTCCCCTGCAACTCCTCCAGCGCCGCCTTAGCCTCCAGGCGGTCGTCAAAAGGGAATTTTTCCGTGCCGATAATCTGGTAGTCTTCATGCCCCTTGCCCGCTATCACAACCACATCATCCCGTTTGGCCATAGCCACCACTGCGCGGATGGCCTGCCGCCTGTCCGGCTCGACCATATACCTGTCTTTCTCCACCGCCGGTTTTACCCCTTCTTCAATCTCTGCAATTATTTTTGCCGGGTTTTCAGTACGGGGGTTGTCTGATGTAATCACCGTATAATCGCTGTAACCGGCCGCGATCCGGCCCATCAGCGGCCTTTTTTTACGGTCGCGATCCCCGCCGCAGCCGAATACTGTAATCAAACGCGCCCTGGTTAACTGGCGGGCAGTTTTTAAAACATTTTCCAGCCCGTCGGGGGTATGCGCGTAATCCACTATTACCGTAAAATCCTGGCCGGCGTCAACCTGCTCAAAGCGCCCCGGCACCCCTTTGATATTTTCCAAAGCGTCTTTTATGACTACCGCCGGCGCCCCCATAGCGGCAGTAGTGGTAAAGGCGGCCAGGGCGTTATACACATTAAAAAGACCTGTGATTTTAAGATGCAAAGGGCATCTGCCCCATTTCCCCCGGATGGTGAAATAAACACCGCCCGCTTTGATTTCAATGTCCTCCGCGCGCACGTCCGCAGGGGAGTTAATGCCGTATGTATATACCGGACTGCCGGCAGCCTTTACAAAATCCGCTGCCCTACTGTCATCAGCGTTTATTATACTGTACTTTAATTGAGTGAAAAGCTTCAATTTAGCGGCCAGGTAGTCCTCCATATTTTCATGAAAATCAAGGTGATCCTGGGTGAGGTTGGTAAATACCGCCCCGTCAAACTGACATCCGTCTACCCGGTGCAGGGCCAGGGCATGCGAAGATACTTCCATAACACATACCTGCACACCTGCAGATAGCATCCCGGCCAGCAGGCGCTGCAGGTCCAGGGATTCCGGCGTGGTGTGTTTTACCGGCAAAATCCTGTCGCCAATCCGGTTATGGATAGTGCCGATCAAGCCGCATTTCAGCCCCGCGGCCTGCAAAACGTACGCCACCAGGTTGGACGTGGTTGTTTTACCGTTTGTGCCTGTAATGCCGATCATTTTCATTTTTTCTGACGGGTTACCGTAAAACCTGGCGGAAATGAGCGCCAGCGCTTGTCTGGTATTATCAGTCAGCACCCACGCCGCGCCAGCGGGGACAGCCACCGCGCGCTGCATGATCACTGCCGCCGCGCCGCGCCTCACTGCCTCGTCAATGTACGCGTGGCCGTCTGTATTAAAACCCTCTATGGCTACAAACAAAAAACCCGGCTCCACCCGGCGCGAATCATATGCTATACCTTTAACCGGCAGAGCAGGATCGCCGGTGGCGGCACGGACATTAACCGCTTCAAGCACATCCCGTAAAAACAATACTTCTTCCCCCTGATTATAGTATTTCCAGTAATAGCTATTTATAACGCTTTAGTCATGCAGCGCTTTTATTGAAGGGGGCTGGAATTCTACATTAATTGAAGTTCCCTTCCTTACCCTGGCGCCTGGTTTCTCTTGCTGTACGGCGGCAAAACCGGTCCCGCTGGCATTGAGATAAAGACCGAGTTTTTCCAGGATACTGCCGGCCTCTTTAATTGACAAGCCGGTCAGGTCTGGGACGGTGATTTCTTCTACGGCGCCGGTATCGTGCGGCTGCAGTTCCAAAATAACTGTGGCGCCGCTATAGACTTCCGCACCGCCTTGCGGGGTCTGTTTATATATAATTTCCCCTTCTCCCCTGGTCTGTACTACAAAACCGGCATTGCTCAGGTAGTTTTTAGCCTCTTCCGCAGGGTAATTAACAACATTCGGCATATTCAGCTTTTCCCTGGGTTCTTCAAAAACATAAGGCAGCTGGGGTTTTTTCAAGCCCGCTATTTCCGGTACCCGCATATAACGCAGTGTATCCTGGGCGATAGATTTGAAAACGGGCGCCGCCACCTGGCTGCCGAAATACATCGCGCCTTTTGGTTCGGCGACCATTACCAGCACCGCAATTTGCGGGTCGACCGCCGGGGCAAAGCCGGCAAAAGAGGCGACATATTTGTCGGGCGAATAACCGCCTGCTTCAACTACCTGGGCGGTGCCGGTCTTGCCGGCCGCCCCGTAGCCATCCACAAAGGCGTTTCTCCCGGTACCCTTGGATACAACATTGGTCAATAGTCTCATTAAGGTTTCTGCTGTGTTCTTGGATATTACCTGACGTACAGGCTCTGGTTTAAATTCTTTGACTACCTGCCCGTCCGCGCCGGTTATCGCTTTTACCAATGTGGGTTTTAATAAGACCCCGCCGTTAGCCACCGCCGAGGCTGCGGTAAGCAGCTGCAGCGGGGTAACCGCGATAGACTGGCCGATGGACATGGTGGCGATATTAAGTTCAGTTGCTTCATTTTCAGCTATCTGAATGCCGACCTCTTCACCCGGCAAATTTATCCCGGTCTTCTGCCCCAAACCGAAAGCGTTGATGTATTTATAGAATTTATCCCTGCCCAACCGCAGTCCCACCTCTATAAAACCCGGGTTGCAGGAGTTCTGGGCCACCTCCTCAAATGTTTGGCTGCCATGTCCGCCGTCTTGCCAGCAACTAATGGTCCGGTCAGCCACCTTAATATAACCGGGGTCGTAGAAAGTATCAGACGGCTTTACCGCCCCCTCTTCCAGGGCCGCCGCCGCCGTTATAATTTTAAAGGTGGATCCCGGCTCATAGTTGTACCAGATGCCCGGGTTATGGTCCCAAACCGACTGGGGTGAATCCCGCCAGGCAGCAG
The DNA here is from genome assembly GCA_018435055.1 of Pelotomaculum sp. Taxonomy (GTDB): domain Bacteria; phylum Bacillota; class Desulfotomaculia; order Desulfotomaculales; family Pelotomaculaceae; genus Syntrophopropionicum. The sequence goes on from JAHDOA010000015.1 coordinate 97,561, forward strand.
GATTGTACGTGGGGCGGTTGCCCATCGCCAGGATCTCGCCGGTCTGCGGATTCATCACGACAATTACCGCGAGCTTGGGTTTGTGGGTGTCCACAATCTTATCCAGTTCTCTTTCCACAAAAAACTGCACTGTCTGGTCGATAGTGAGGACGAGATTTTGGCCCGGCGCCGGGGGGATTAATTTATGGAGCGCTTCGGGTATATTCCTGCCCACAGCGTCTTTTTCAATGACAATACGCCCGGGTGTGCCCCTCAATTCCTTGTCATATACGCTTTCGAGACCGGTCAGGCCCTGGTTGTCATCGCCGGAAAAACCAAGCACATGCGCCGCCAGGCTTTCCTGGTGATAAAACCGCTTGCTTTCTTCTACCAGTTCCACACCGCTGATGTCCAGGGACTTCAATCTTTGGGCCGCATCATAATCTATTCGCCTTTTAAGCCAGACAAAGCCGACGTTTTCGGTCAGCTTCTGGTACACTTCTTCTTTATCCATTTGCAGCGCCCCGGCTATTTTGTCCGCCGCCCCCGGCTTATCTTCAATCTGGGGCGGAAAAGCGTAGGCTGAATCGACACTTACACTGGTGACCAGCTCATTGCCGTTGCGGTCATAAATAGTTCCCCGCCTGGCCTCAACCGGCACGTCCTTCATCCGCACGTCCATTGCTTCGTTCCTTAACCTGTCTCCTTCAACCAGCTGCAACCAACCCAGCCGCAGGATCAGCAGGGAAAAAACCAGCACAGCTGTCATAAACACATAAGTTATTCTCTTGCGCACCGTGATAGGTGTTGTCCGCATCTTTTTCCTCCGCAGGTGCAAATCCCAGTCTTTGCCCGGGCCGTATGGTATTTTCCAAGCGGTTAAGCAGTTCGTCAAAAACCTTAAGAAGGGGGCTCTTTTCTTTTTCGGCGGGAGTATAGCCGGCAACTTGTCCTTCATCCGCGGCGAGGCCAGGTGTTCCGGTGGACTGATTTTCTTCATCTAAAGTAACGACAAGGGTATTATTGACATCCGGCTTAATCATTCCCAGTTTGTTTACAGCCAGGTATTCTATCCTGCCGAGAGAAGTCATCTGTTGTATTTCTTCATTCAGGCTGTTGTTTTCTTTACGCAGCTGGGCAAGCTCTCTTTCCAGCTGGGCAATCTGGTATCCCAGGGTATTGATCTGGGAACTGTAAACAGTAATCGCCACGCCCACCAAAAAACCCGCAAAAACAAGCCCGATCAACACCAGCCTGTGGTTCCCGCGCAATATTTTTTTCCGCGATATCTTTTTTAGCGGCGGCGCTTCTCCCGGCAGCCCATAGTAGCCTGTCTTTTCCTGAGCTACTATCAATATTATTCAACTCCTAAATAGAATAGAACCTTTCTCCAGGAAGGATATGCCATTTATGCTCTATACCTTTTCGGCTATTCTCAGTTTGGCGCTTCTGGCTCTGGGATTGCTTTCTAATTCCTCTTTTGAAGGGACAACAGGTCTGGATGAAATGATTTTTAAAGTCTTCCGGCCGCCGCAAACACATACGGGCAATTCCCGGGGGCATGTGCACGGTAACGCCAGGCGCCGGTATAAGTTTTTTATGATCCTGTCTTCTAAAGAATGAAAAGTGATCACGCAAATCCGGCCGCCCGGTCGAAGGGATTGGACAGCGGCGAGAACCGCGGGCTCCAGGATTGCCAATTCCTTGTTTACCGCTATTCTAAGCGCCTGAAAAGTCCTTTTGGCCGGGTGAGGTCCCTGGCGCCTGGCGCCGGCGGGAATGGCCTTTTTAATTATTTCCACCAATTGCGCGGTGGTTTCGATAGGCCGTGTTTTTCTCCCCTCGCAGATAAAGGACGCTATTCTGGCAGCCCACCGTTCTTCCCCGAAATCTTTTATTATTTTGGCCAGTTCCGCATCCGTCAGGTTGTTGACAAGATCTCCGGCTGTTAACGGCTGCCCCGGATCCATCCTCATGTCCAGGGTGGCGTCATGCTGGTAGCTGAATCCCCGGGCGGGGTTATCCAGCTGGTGGGAGGAGGTCCCCAGGTCAAAAAGGACCCCGTCAACCTCAGTTATCCCCAGTTCATTTAAAACATCCGCCAGCCCGGCGAAATTAGCCCTGACCAGGATCAGCCGTTCACGATCAGAGGCCAGTCTTCTTTCTGCTTCTTCTATCGCTGCCGGATCCTGGTCCAACGCCACCAGGAGGCCACCGGGACCCATTTCTTTTAGATCCTTCAGTATTGCTTCGCTGTGGCCGGCGCCGCCCAGGGTGCAGTCCACATAGACGCCTCCCGGCCTTACCTTGAGTCCTGCCAATACTTCTGCCGGCATTACCGGCTGGTGAAAATATTTAATCGGAACCGACCTCGCCGCACTTTTTTAATTCATAAGGTTTTATTTTATGTTTCATATTTCATATAGTTTTTACTATTCTTGTCGTTTGCCGTGATTTATAAACCAATATGGCCGTCAATTAATTTTTCTGCTATTTCCTCATATGATGACGCTGCTGCGGCGCTATACTGATCCCAGCGGACCTTCGACCAGATTTCCACCCTGGTGGAGACACCGATAATGACGGCATCCTTCTCCAACCGGGCGTATTCGCGCAGGTTGCCCGGAATTAGTACTCTTCCCTGTTTATCAACCTCACAAATCGCCGCGCCTGAGAAAAAAAACCGAACGAAGGCCCGGGCATCGCCCCTGGTAAAGGGCAATGACTTCAGCTTTTGCTCCAGCGCATCCCATTCGTCGCGCGTGTATACAAAAAGACAGCCGTCCAGACCCTTTGTGATAATAAAAGAGTCCCCCAGGCCTTCTCGGAAGCGGGCAGGTATAAAAAGTCTCCCTTTGGCGTCTATAGTGTGCTGGTATTCGCCCATAAACATTTGCCGGCAGCTCCGTCTGGTTTATCCTCCACTTAGTACCACTTTACACCACCTATTCTATATTACAATAAAAATTCCTATGTGAAAACAAAAATAAATTAAAATTATTAATTATTAATTTACAATTTTCGTCAAAGAAAAACAAGGGAAATTATTCCCTTGCCTACAAATTCAACTAATCTTTTAATTTTTTATAATCATCCTGCCTGCCGTAAACCGGCCCGTCTTTGCGCCACCCGCGGCGTCTTTTACAAATATTCATCAAGCTGATGTTTATACCAGCGACCGCGTAAATCCGGTTTCCCGTCACCTGTTTCATCTTTGCCCCTGTGCAATGTAACCTTTATATTCAGGGTGTAATTTTCGGGCGGTAAACACGGCTGCGGTAATCTTACAACAATAAACCTTTGTTCTTCCATGCCGGGGCCGGCGCCGCCGGCATTAAAAACATTCTTGCCAGGCGTCGCCGGAGTTGCCCAGACCGCCAGATACAGGCACAAAATAAACAGAACTATGGCAAATACAATTAGACCTATAGCCATCATTTCCACCAGGCAGCCTCCGCACAAAATCCATATACAAGTTATTTCTACTGATAGTAAATAATTTCCTGCCCGTGGCTGTTAAATTTTAACAAATTTTATTTGCCTGCCACTGAAGGTGGCAACCTCCCTGTAGCCGGTATTTTTAATCAGCTCGACGGCTGCGGGCAAACCCGCGCCAACGTCCTCCGGCAGGTGAGCGTCGGACCCCAGGGTGACAGGGAGGCCGTATTTAAAAAATATCTCCAGTAATTCGGGCCCCGGGTATATTTCTTTGACCGGGTATCTTAATCCGGCCGTATTCACTTCCACGCATACACCCGCGCTCTTAAAAACCCGCGCTGTTTCTTCATATAGCGGTCTGGGGTCCCGGGTTGGACGTAAATTAAACTTTTTTACCAGGTCGGGGTGGGCCATAATGTCAAAGAGCCCGGTCAGCGCAGCCTGCTGTAAAAGCGCAAAATACCGCCTGTAAACTGCGTCGATATCCCTCCTGGCATACTCCGCCAACTCTGCCGGGTTGTCAAATCCCCAGCCGTCAATAAAATGGACGGAACCCGTGACGAAATCAAACCTGTACGAGGCAAGGATATTTGCCAGATGATCTTCATGCCCGGGCACAAAATCAGCTTCTATCCCCAGTTTCACCCGGACCGGCGCCTGCCGGGCCCGGCTTTTGACCATACTTACGTAACCCGGCAAATCGCTTTCACTCATGGCGTAACCTGGTATCGTTTTTTCCGGCGGGAGAAAATAAAGGGGCAAATGATCGCAAAAGCCTACCTCCCTGATCCCCCGCCTGGCTGCTGCGTCAAGGTATTCATAGATTTCTCCGGAAGCATGCCCGCAAAGCCTGGTGTGCAAATGATTGTCAACAGGTAGCAAGGTCTTGTCAACACTCCTCTTATTCAGTTTTGTTACCTTAATCTCCGCAAACGCGGGCCGGTCAGGGCTAGCCGGGTCTATTGCCGGTCTAACAAGCCCCCGGCCTTAGCCCCGGGGTCTGTAACGGTATGCATCCAGTGTTTCCACAGCAATATGCTGCCAGTCGTATTTTGTCAGCACTTTTTTCCAGGCGCGCCTGGTCAGGTCCCTGGCCAACCCCGGATTGACCAGGACCTCCCTGATATAATAAGCCAGTACGTCCGGTCTGCCGGACGGGGCTTTGTAACCATCGATGCCGTGCGCCACGACTTCGCTTAAACCGCCCGTGTCCGAGACAATAACAGGGATCTGGGCGGCCATGGCCTCCAGGGCGACAATGCCAAACGGCTCATAAAGACTGGGAAACACCGCTACGTCCGCCTGTCTTAAATAATAATTCCTCTGTTCTTCCTGCAGAAAACCGAGAAATTCCGTATTCCCTTGCAGTCCCATGTCGCCCGCCATGGTTTTTAAGTAATCGGCATACGGCCCCGCGCCGGCCACCAGCAGCTTTAGGTCCGGCAGCTGCCGCAGCAGGATAGACAGGGCTTCCAGCAGTACCTGCACCCCTTTTTCCGGCACCAGCCTGCCGAGAAATATTATGGACTTCTCCGCTGAATAAGTATCTTTTTCTCCGGGGACAAGTTTTCTGGGTATACCCAGATTGGCCGGATCCACGCCGTTGGGAATGGAAAAAACCTTTTTCCCGGCCAGGCCAAACAATCTGACTACCTCTTCCACCATATAGTCACTGCAGCAAATAACCGTGTCCGCCGACCTGGCCAGCCTTTCCTCCAGATTGTGGATGCGGCGCTGGAAATTATTGTGGATACCACGGTTGCGGCCGTATTCCGTAGCGTGTATGGTAGCCACCAGCGGCAGCTTGTGGTTGACGCTGAGTTTGATAGCGGCGTCCTGCACCAGCCAGTCATGACCGTGGATAACATCAAACTTTTCCCCGCTTAAAAGATTTTCCGCCACGTCTGTCATGGCATTATTCAATTGCTCAACCCAGCCCATAAATTCCGTCGCAGTAACGGCCAGGGGACTGACCCGGTGTACATGCACACCGTCGACGAGTTCATACTCTGCCGCTCCCTCCACCGGACAGGTGATCACGTGGATATTTTCACCCAAACGCGCCAGCGCCTTGGAAAGGTCGTTTACATGGCGGGCCAGCCCCCCCACGGTTTTGGGGGGATATTCCCAGGACAGCATTAATACTTTTAATTTGTCGCCGCCCACCCTGGCCCCCGGCCGGTCGTCATGGCTGAAACGGTAGTGCCGGCTGTAAACAGAGTAGTCAATATCCGGAAAAATATTGTCTTCCCTTTCGATTTCAGCCAGTTCGGCTTCATCCGTTTGCCCCTCGGTCAAACGGGAAGTCAGGCTGTTAAAGCGGTTGATATGTACGCTCGTGCGATGGACGGCATACTGGACCGCGGTCCCGGTCTTGATGATGAAGGCCCAGTCACTGCTCTGGGCCAGCAGCAGTTCTCTGGCCGCCTGGTTCAGCGAGCGGCGTAGAATTCCCCCGGCATGGGGATATAAATCAGCCAGGTCCACCATTGTTGTTTCCGCCCGGTGCAGGTGCCTGTATATCCAATCATTGCTGGGATTCAGCCATACCTCGTTATATCCGCCTTCTCCCCAACTGGAGACTGCCAGGTCGACAACCTGGTTGTCGGCATAGCGGCCCAGGTAAGCTGTAGGGGTAGACATCCGGATTGCGTAATTTCCGGAGTCTATAGCCCGGCAAAAGTGTTCCAGCCACTGCGGCCCTTCATACCACCAGTGGCCGAAAAGCTCCGCGTCATAAGGGGCGACAATGATCGGCCTGCGGTCCATCTGCTCTGACAAATACTTGATCTGGGCGTCTCGCTTCCGGGCAAAATCGTGCGCGTCCGCGGCAACTTTTTGCGCGGCAATATCAGGCTGGTAAGGCTCCTTATGCTCGCCCGGCCCGGTAATGCGATAGTATTTCAGACCGGTGTCACAGCGGATATTGCCGCCCGGCAGGCAGGGGGCCAGGTAATCCAAAGGCAGGTCAAAGCCGATATCCCGGTAAAACTCCCGGTAATATGGATTTCCGGGGTAGCCGGCATGGCTGTCCCAGACTTGACGTGAACTCTCCGGGTCACGGCCGAAAGCGGCCACACCGGAGCGGCAGTATACCGGCGCGTAAACACCGTAGCGGGGAACTGGAAAAGAAAGGTTGATACCATGTGTTTCCACAAAAAAATAACGGAGTCCGAATTCTTTTAATATCTCGTCCACACCGGGAACATAGGCGCACTCCGGCAACCAGATCCCCGCCGGCGGCCTGTCGAAATTATTTATATACTCTTCTATGGCAATCTGCACCTGCGCCCGCCTGGCTTCCCTGCTCATGATCAACGGCAGGTAGCCGTGCGTGGCGCAGGTAGTGATGACCTCCAGCGCACCAAGCGCCTGGAGGCTCTGGAGCGGCAGGATCAGGTTGCCGCCGTAGTCGTTTTCAAATGAGCGGCGCAACTCGTTAAGACGGTTATAATACATCAGGGCGACATCCCTGAAATTCTGGTTGTATTTATTTCTTTCCACCTCTTTCTCCGCCAGCTTGATCAGCCTGCTGATATGCCGCACGTACCTTTCCTGCAATAACCGGTCATTCAGCATGCCTATCAGCGGCGGCGACAGCGAAAGGGTGATCTTGAATTTCACACCATCTTTAACCATTCGTTCAAAGGACCTGAGCAATGGTAAATAGCATTCGGTGACAGCCTCAAAAAGCCATCGTTCCTCCATTATCCCCGGGTCTTGCGGGTGGCGTATATACGGCAGGTGAGCGTGCAGGACAAGCGCGAAGTACCCTTGTGCCACAGTCTTATCCCTCCTTAAAAACAAATCCACGCTATCATTATAGCATGGATAAATAATACATTATTTTATTACCGCACACTGGCTGCAAACCCCGAAGATCTTAAGCTGGTGGTTTATAATGGTGAAATTGTACTTTTTGTTTACCCGGCTTTCGATTTCATCCAGCAGGTCTTCATTAAATTCTATGATTCTGCCGCATTTGGTACAGATCAGGTGGTGGTGGTGGTGCTGGTCTTTGCCGTCTTCCATGCCGAAATCGTAACGCTTGCGACCGTCACCAAAATCAATGGCGTGGATGAGACCAACCTCCTGAAAGAGCTCCAGGGCCCTGTAAACGGTCGCCAGACCCACATCGGCCGCTTCGCGCTTGACCAGGTTATACACTTCTTCAGCGCTTAAATGTTTGCCCCTGTTTTCCAGGAGCACCCGCAAGGTCAGCTCACGGCGCGCAGTAAGCTTGGATTCTATGGCTTTAAGTTTTTCACCTGCCTCAGAAATAATTCTCTTCATATTACCACCACCATTCGGCGTTAATAGTAATAATATTTCCTCCGGCTGCGCATGATCAACCGCCTGCGCCTGATGTCCATATAACAAAGATACAGAAATACCACGAAAACAGCCACTATTAATATCAACAGCCAGAACCACCACTGCGTGGTGATCTTCCTGATTACATCATCTTTCAGGAGCAGGTCAACCCGGCCCAGTTCCTGGCCGGCGGCGAAAAATACCAGTTCGCCCGCTTTACTGCCGGCCCCGGCCGGGGCTTTAAGCATATGCAGCTCAGCCTTACTGGTGACAGCGGCCTGGCTGTCATGGGGAAAATTATATTTCAAGGTCCCTGCTGTGATTACCGGAGCTTTATCCAATTTGCCATATATTACCGGAACGTCGGCGGCATGTTCACCCGCTTCAGATAAAGTAACAGTTTTAAAATTCATAAAACCGTAATCCAAAAGCGCCGCAGAGTCCGACCAGATATTTAATCCTTCGCTTTTCATCACTACGGATATTAATTCCCGGCTATCCCTTACAGCCTCTGTAACCAGGCACTGCCCCGCTTCTTCGGTATAACCCGTCTTGACGCCGACAGCCCCGTCATAATTCCAGAGCATTCTGTTCGAGTTGCTAAGAAAAACCTGGGCTTCCGGGTCGTTTCTTTCAATGGTCTCTATCTTTGTAGCTACGATTTCCCGGAAATCCGGATTTCTCATGGCATAGCCGGCAATCAGCGCCATATCGCGGGCAGTGCTGTAATGGCTGGGCTCCGGCAGCCCGTTGGGGTTGTTAAAATGAGTATTTACGGCGCCGATCTCGCCGGCCTTTTTGTTCATCAGCCGCACAAATTCATCGACAGAACCCCCCAGGTGGCAGGCTATGGCAATGGCGCAATCATTGCCTGAATTCAGCATCAACCCGTAAATCAGGTCGCCCAGGGAAATCCGCTCCCCGTCCTGCAGGCCGATAGCCGAGCCTTCAACAATGCTGGCTTCCAGAGGAACAGTAACCATGTCATTAATCCTGCCGCTCTCCAGAGCGATAATGGCCGTGATAATTTTGGTGGTGCTGGCCGGATACATCCTCTGGTCCGGGTTCTTTGCATAAAGCAGCTGCCCGTTCGAGAAATCCATAAGTACCGCAGCCTCTCCTGTAATCGCCGGAACGCCGGCGGCGGCCGGCATGGGGGCGGCAGCGATAACCATAAAAAATGATAACATTAGCAGGGTCGCCGTAAGTCTGATTTTAAACCGCATATCTCACCTTGAACACTAAAAGATTAAAAGAAAACTATTCCCGCCAGAAAAATTATACCATAAAGCATTGTTTTTCGCCTAGCCCTGTTGGCGACGCCGGCAAGACGGCGGCAGACAGACGGCGACTGCAGCTAAAGCTAAATGCTGTCACCGGATTTCTTGCTAACAGTCAGGCGCAATAAAACCAGCAATCCGGCTGTGGCTGCGATAATCAGAGCAGACAGCAGCGGTATCTGCAAGTAGCCGAATCCGCTGGAGGACTCCAGCAAGCGGGTTGCCCCGCCGCCGATAAGAAAAGCCAGGAAAAAAACAGTAAGCCAGATCATTATCCCCTCGCGCCAGCCGCGTTCCTTGAATATTACCATGGTTGAGGCAATGCAGGGAACAGTGAGCGATAAGGTCAGCAGGATCACAAAATTTTGCAGCGGCAGCATATGCAGGTTGAGAATTGCGGCAGCGCCGAACTCCTTCCTGATCAGGCCCATGACTAATATATCGGCCACTTCCGCCGGCAGGTGCAGCCAGTTTATTGTCACCGGCTCCAGAATCTTTCTTAAGCCGTTCAACAAGCCCGTGACATCCAGGATCCCCAGGAGGAGCGTCCCCGCGGCAAAAATCGGGAAAGCCTCCCTGATAAAGTCGTAGGACCTGCGCCCGGCCTTGACCATAATATTTCTGATTTTAGGCAGGCGCAGCGGCGGCAGCTCAATCAGCAGGGGAGACACGCCGCCGGGTAAAAAAGAGTTGAGCAGGGCGCCGGTAAAAACCAGCAGGCAGAATATTAATACAATGTATAAAGTCATATAAGCCGCGCCCTGACCCGCCATTATGGCTATGATGACCGCCAGCTGGGCGGAGCAGGGCACACAAAGGGCCAGGAGGAATATGGCTATGCGGCGTTCCCGGTCGGTGGCAAGCATGCGGGTACTGATGAAGGCCATAGTAACACAACCAAAACCAAGGATCAGAGGGATAATGGCCTGCCCGTTCAGGCCCATGCCCGCCAGGGTCCGGTCCACTAAAGTGGCGATGCGCGGCAGGTAACCCGTGTCTTCCAGAACAGCAAGCACCAAAAAAATACCCAGCACCAGGGGCAGTAAAAGCCCGATTAAATAAGTTACGGTCAGGGTCAGAACGCCGTATTGACCGGCCAGAAGCGTGCCGGCAACCGAGTCGGGCCGCATAAAAACAGCCAAAAGGTAGCGGATGGCGGGTTCATAATAATTAGTCATGAACTCCCCGGTGCTGTCAACAATAAATCCGGCCAGAAAAACTCCAACCAGTTCATAAACAACCCACAGGGTTAAGGCCAGCAGCGGAATACCGGTAGCCGGCTTGAGCATCCACCGCCCCACCCTGGCGGCAAAACTTGTCCCCCCGCCGGTTTCCCTGACAACCTGAGCGACTATCCGGTTCACCCTTTCCCGGCGGGCAAGGTACAAATCTTCCCTGCCGGCGCCCGGATCCATGCCGTATTTCGCGCTGATAAAAGGGTCCCCTTCTAGAATCAGCAGGGCTTCTCCCCTGCCGGCAGGCGGGTAAATTTTATTGATTTTCTCCTGCAAAGAAGGATCAATATTACCGGCCCGGGCTGACTTTAACTTTTTTTTCAAATCATCCAGGCCAATGCCGCGTTCCGCCACCATAGGAATAACGGTTACTCCCAGTATTTTCTCCAGAAGCGGTATATTAATCTCAATGCCTTCCCGCCCGGCGTCATCGATCATGTTCAGCACTACAATTACCGGCATACCCATGTCGATGATCTGCAGGGTTAAGAACAAATCCTGTTCCAGGTGGACGGCATTTACCACATTAATAATAATATCCGCGGATAAAATTATATCCCGCGCGATCGTTTCCTCCTCGCTGAAGGACGAGACGCTAAAAACCCCGGGGGTATCAATTAAAACATCCCTGCCGTACCGGCCGCAGGCCATGTTCAAAGTGGTTCCGGGGTAGTTGGAAACATCCGTATAAAGCCCCGTCAGGGCGTTGAATATAACAGACTTGCCGACATTAGGATTGCCGGTCAGTACTATTTTATCTCCACCGGCCGGGATAATTTCGTTATTGCTTAATTGCTCCAAACCCAGTGTCGCCTCCGAATCTATCTCCACAACGCGTGCTTAATTCTAAACTAACTGGTAGATCTGTGGGACATTCCTCAGCCCTAAATCTGGGGGACATTACCACATCCTTACTGGCATCAGTCATTTCACGCTACCCAGCCCCAAAGCCAATCTCCAAACAGAGGTGTGTCCCGATTCCTGAAGCTTGTCCTAGAATGGTTCAACTGTAATGGTTCTGGCCAGGTTCCTGCCGATGGCAATTTCCTGCTTGTTTCTGGCCACCACAACCGGTCCCGCCGGCACAACTTCGCGGCAGGTGATTACAGTTCCCTCAGCAATACCAAGGCGCAACGCCTGAACCCGGGTTAGTTCATTGGGGATCCCGGTAATTCTAATTACCTGTCCTTTTCTGACTTGATCCAAATGCACCTTTTTGCCCTCCATAATATATGGCATAATGATAAAGACAACCATTCTCATTCTTATTCCTACCATTATTATATGGAAAGACAAAAAAAATATCAACATTAATTTTCGCCGGATAAGAACAATTTTTGATTGACATTCTTTTCATACGGTTAATCCATTTTAAACCATGCTATATAATTGTCGTGCACTTTGAGGCAACTTTTAAAGCTGATGTGAATCGCATTTAAACAAGGATTCCAGGTTTAAAAAGCAAGCCGCCCGGTAAGATAGCGCCATAACCCAACATTTTTGGGTCATTTTCATACCAAACGGCTCATAAATCCTGGCTTGGGTAAATGCATGTGGATGTGGGAATATCCTGGCTCATGCGGGAGGGTAGACTTCAACGCAATATAATGCGGCGAGTTAAAAACTGATTAAAGTAGCGGGCAAATGCCATATAATAGAGATTAAATGTAAAATTTGAAGCCACAGGCAAGGCTTGACTCTGATGCAGTCAAAACCGGATATAAGCCCCATTATTTAATTGCCTTACGCTATATGCAAAGCTTCTTTTTCCTGAAAAAGAGCCAAATAAGCTTACAATAAGAACGGTTTTACAGGTACCAAACCCACGAGGTTGGCGGCGCCTGTGTCTTTTGGGAATTTTCCAATACGATTTGACTTACATTGTTGCCGTAGTTAGTCTCAGGTATAAAGTAATTACCGTTCAGATCTGTTTTGTTTGCTACTGCTATTAGTCTTACTGTTTCCGCATTTGGCATGGTAACTGAAAAGCTCATTGTATCCGTGCCTGAGCTGAAAGCCTGGTCTTTTGCAAATACGGTTTTCACGCTGTCTGCGACCATGTATACGGATATGTTTGCCAGTAAAAATGAAAAATCGAAGTTGACTAATTGGCCGGCGTTAAGGTTAAAATTTAAGGTTTCGCCGGGGGTAAACTTTTGCGGTATGGCCCCTGTGAATTGGACGTAGTAGTCTGGAAGTTTTACAATTAGATTGGGGATTGTTTCGTAACGCCAGTTCGACGGGGAATCACCCCGCCTGTAAAACAATACTTTAAGTTCGCCGCGGTTTCCGTTCATTGAGCTTGCTACTGCGCCGTAATAACTCATATCATTCCAAAACGCATTTGCCGGGTATCCCTGCGATATGGCATATTGCTGGATTTGCTGGTAGATGGAGGGCCAATCTTCATCAGTTATATAATCATATATCTTACTGCAACCACTCTTAGCTACATCATGCGGGTTTTGAATATATTCTCGTTCTGTTACCGGAAAACTGCCGGGGTCTTTTCTGAAGGCAGGGTTAGGAAATGTGTTCTTGTCCACACTGTACCCAAAATACCGCCACTGTCCCTGGTCGTAGAGCTGGGGCGGCGTTGCCCCGACAACCTGTTCGGGTTGCCCGTACACTTCGTAAGTCCCGATGAGGTCTTTTCGCAGATAGAGTTTTTCGGATTGTGTTCCATTGGGGTAAGTGACAATAATATACCGATCCCCGTTGGGATCGGTTAAGACTTCCGCAGGTGCAACGCATACAGTCAGCACCAACAGCGTTACTGCAAACAGCAGGTAGGTTAGTTTTTTCAACTGCAACCCACTCCTTTTACTTGTTGGATTATCTCTACCTCTATAGTTGGGATATAGCCGTCTACTGCTTTTACAGTTATTTCATTGTTTTGGTATGCGTGTTTATATGCTTCACCGATGAGCCAGTTGTTGTTTAGCTTTTCCTGCCTTCTTGATATTTCAGACATTATTTCTTCTGCGTTATCCGGGAAATAACTCGCTATAATCTTGGAGACTTTTGATAAGTCTGTTGCGTTCTTGCACTCTACATTAATCACCATGCGGACATAGCCTGTGCCCTCTCCGGTTGTATTGTAAATGGCATAGTCAATGCCTTCTACTTTGCTACGCCAGTCGTCTCCGCTTGCGGTCATTTTGTTGTCTAAGGCCATGTTGAATATTTCTACCTGCCGGGGTATCGGAGGGATCCTCGACTTCTTTGACCACAGATACCCGCCTCCTAGCGCTGCCAATAAAAAAATTGACAGCGCTATCAGCACTGCCTTTCTATTCATATTAGTTGCCTCCTGTTTTATTCAAATAGTCTAATATATACGCTCACAAAATCACCGCTTGTATCACCTCTAGCTCTTACTATGCAATTAGCTACCATTTTCGAGAATACCTGATGTTCATAGGGATCTGTGTTTGCTCTAAAGGCGTTGATTCCTGCGTCGATAGCGTCCATTACTTCATCCACTTTATCTGGCAGAAATGCTTGGGCTATTCCCCTAAGATATATTCTATCATTGTCGTTAATCTTTTTTGCCTCGCATTTGGCTGAAATAGATCCTGTACCCATTTCCCCGTGATAATCAGGTCTCGGCGGTTCATACATATAAAGTATGCTATCGCTTTGGTAGACCCAACCACCAGTCATTCCAAAATAATCTTTTTTGCGGTCGAAAAGGTGCATATAATCCCCGCCCAAGGCCCGGTCCATAAACTGCACCACGTTCGGTTTCGGTTCCGGTATCACCGGTTTTTTCCCCGGCATGTAAATGTCCACCCTGCCAAAAGCGCCCCACTGAACATAGCCTACCTCCCTGCCCAGGGCTTCGGAAACGAATCTGAGGGGTACCAATGTCCGGTCGCCTTCCAGTATTGCCGGAGCATCCAGGGTTTTTGGGTCTGAATTAACAAAATAGCTGTAAGCGCCTATGGTCAAGCTGATATCGATCTGCTTGTCTTTTATATAAACTGTCCGGGAATTCTTGTCCCAGTCAACCTCGGCTCCCAGCGCTTCCGACACAAACCTGATCGGGACGTAGGTCCTGTCCGCGGCGGGGTCAATAAACGGCCCCTGATCGGGAAAGTCTATTTGCTCGCCCTCAACAAATACAACCACGTCGTAGTTTCTGTTATCTGCCGCATTGGCAGATACGGGAATAAAAATTAGCGCCAGTAAAAGTGTCAACAGTATGAGTTTTTTAATTTTAACCACCCCTTTTTTATTATTTATTTTTAGTCATGTAGTTATTTAACTACCTTTTCCAGCCTCGCAACCCTTGATACAAGATAGCCGGTGTCGGTTTCAATACTGTCCAATCGCTGATCCAGGTGTTTTTGCAGGTTTTCGATTTGTTCGCCCCGCAGGCTATAACCGTTAAATAATGCGCCAATCTTTTCAATGACTTCGCTTTCCATGCGGGTCTCAATTTTCCGCTGGCTTGTTTCCAGTGATTCCATGCGGGTTTCAATTTTCTGCTGGCCTGCTTCCAGTGATTCCATGCGGGTTTCAATTTTCTGCTGGCCTGCTTCCAGTGACTTTATGCGGGTCTCAATTTTCTGCTGGGTGGTTTCGAGCCTACCTTGACCGTCTTCCAGATTGCCCACACGTTTGTTTAGGGCTCTGACTTCTCCCAAAATTTCTGTGAGAATTTGTTCGCTCACTATTATCAGTCCTTTCTAACAAAAATTACCTGCTTTTGTGGTTTTGTTGAAACTAGGAAGTAGCGCCTTCGTCCGGCCTCTGTTCCCGGTATATCGCCAACACCTGATCCTCTTTGACTAACAAACTAACGCTATCCCCCTGCTTGTAAAACTGGGTCAAGTCTGTTTTCCGGCCTTCCGCGTTTTTCATCGACATGCCTACCTGGACTGTGGTGTACTCGTTTGTTTTGAATTTCATTATACCATCATCTGTATTAATTTGGATTGTTTCGGCGGTTATTTCCGCAATGTCCCCTTCTCTAACCATGCTTTCCAATTCCGCCTGCTGCTGTTTGGCGAGTGCTTTTGCTTTTTGCATGGGTACTGTGAACTTAATATAATACAGCCCGGCGGCGCCTAAAATGACCCCAATAATTAGGGATATAATAGCTGTGATTATGATTGGTTTTTTTATGGGTTTCACCACCTTTCTTAACTATATTTTACCATAGGGAACGGGATAGAACAAGTGTTCTTGTTTAGTTTTAATTCCCCTATAATATTAAAACCGGGCTTATGCCCGGCTTTCAGTGTTCAAGTTGTTCTATATATTCTTCTATTGTTTCAGCGCTTAACGTAGTCTATACCTGCGCCCTCTTGTGAACCTGTCTTCCCGATATTCCCCGCTTTAATCATCCTGACTGTTGCGCCAACTACATTATAATGTGCTTTATTTGGGGTTTTGCCACGTTTAAAGAATACCGGTATATCATCTTTTTCCTTTGCTTTTTTGTATTCGTCAGGATTTGTAGGTACGCAAAATCCAAATAATGGTCTAGCTCCATCAGTATCCTTTAATTCTTGAATACTATTTAATATATCTGGATTATGAAATTTATAATCCAGCCGTAGGCTAGGATTGTATTGTGAATGAATATCCTTAACTGTCAAAGGGTATGACGAAAATAGTTCCCCTGTATCCTCCAGGCTCAATGGCGAATGCTGTATTTCATCCCAGCGGTTTTTAATGACCTTGACAAACCAAATTCGGAAAAACAGAAATTGAAATACCACGGGACCGAAACGGTGAATTTGAACCCAGAATTATCGGCAAATATGAAAAAACCTCCAACCAGCTTGAAGAGCAGATCATTGCCATGTACGCCAAAGGCATGTCTACAAGGGATATCGAAGACCACATGCGGGACATCTATGGCATTGATGTTTCACCAACAA
>JAHDOA010000042.1 GCA_018435055.1 Pelotomaculum sp.
CTAGCTTTTCAATTAGTCGGTCAAAATCA
Organism: Pelotomaculum sp.; assembly: GCA_018435055.1. Taxonomy (GTDB): domain Bacteria; phylum Bacillota; class Desulfotomaculia; order Desulfotomaculales; family Pelotomaculaceae; genus Syntrophopropionicum. The sequence continues at coordinate 30 of JAHDOA010000042.1, forward strand.
CGAGCCTCTATTGCCTTGCTGCCATTCTTTTTCGGCAGATTACTTATTATTTCATAAAGAGAGAGATACTGTCTGCCCAGTTCGTTAGAGAGAGAGGAGAGAATTATCCACAGGCTTGCAGGAGCACACCAGGATAACCGGTGATCGGGAACAATGTAAGGGACAGTTCTGATCACCGGTTCGTTAAAGTCATCGGATTTATACATCTTCTGGCAGGTTACAAAAAAATTTGCCTTTCTAGGGATTGGAAGGAAAGCATCACTGACGGTTGGTGAAATTGGCCGAAAATCGATGTGTCCCATGTGCTTATGAGGAGTATCTGGGTTTCGATCTGAATCTAGAATTTCCACGTACCATCTTGTAGCTGCTAAGTTGGCTTTAGTAGAAGATTCGAAATCGAGATTCGCTAATTTTCGTGCAAAGAATTTCTTCTCTGCTTCCCATTCTTTGCAATTGACAGAATGAATAACTAAACTTTTTCTTAATTGCCCATTGTATGAAGTTTTGGAGATCTGGTTCAGGAGAGACTCAGCCTGAGAGATAAACGACTCATGGTATCGACCCATATACGGTCAATCAGTCGGAAGGGAATAGCGAATTGCGTTATTCTGCCATTCCATCATGTTGTCGAACAACTCCCAGCACTCCTGATTCAATTCATTAAACAGTTTATCCTTATCCAGAGCTCTTCTATCTAAAGAATTAAACTCATATTCCAACACAACTTCAAGCCATGCATGCTTAACAGGAAAATTTATTTGTTCTCCTGCATTTATTCTATTTTCGGCATGCTGGGCCATCTTTTGCATAATAAATCAACCAGGTATCTTTATTTTATTTTTTTTAGCAAGACCTTCCTCTATTTCCTTTTCTAAATTCTTAGATTCTTCCTTTCCCCGGAAGATCCTTGCATAGGAAGCTTTTATTGGAAGGAGAGTTGCTCTGTTATTCTGTGTCATAAGTATCATCATATCATTTTATGATATTTAATTATACCGATTTGCCTCAAAGACTGATGCAAAAGTGAGCGTGACGGATGTATTGCAAACACTCACTGAGCTGGATGACACACGCGACTTAAATCTGTTGCATAGCCATCACCAATGAGTTCACCGCATTACTGCAATCCTTGAACCATAAGCAGGCATCATTTCCTAGGACAGACACAATGAATATTGCGATCAGCTCAAGGATCAGGATAATAACAAGGAAGATATAGGCGTTATTGTAACGCTCGAGTTCACTGTCCAGATCTTTGAGAAATAGCCACCCTTTGATAACAATCAATGTCGTAATTACAAATACCGGATATGTGATTAAAAGACTGGGACTATCTAAGAAACCGCTATTGAGCGAGTAAAAAAGACCTATGGGAAGGAAAAACGCTGATAATCCACCTAAACCTAAACCAACCCTGATCCAATTCAACAGCCTCTTGGGGGCATCATGTTGATGAGTAATCCTTAAAGTTCGCTTTGACGCATCGCCCTTAAATGAGAGGTAGATACGCCTTCCAATTTTATTGGCGATAACAGTTCTTTCTTTGAAAAAATCGCCCAACTCACGTTCATTGATCACCACTCCGTTTTGGTCGACCACGTCTACATAATCATGAAAATCAAAATTTTCCGCAGCTTCAATTATTATGTACGAATTGACCTGGTCCACCATTTCGAAAAGAAACATGACGTATGTTGGATTTTCATACTCTGATTTTTCCCTATTGTTAGAAGAGGGAGAAAAATTCTGAAACGTGATGGTTCGTCGACATTGTGGTTTTAGTTCCCTTCCTTGCGGGAGATAAATGTTGATGAGATAGTCAGAGCAGTTCTCCAGTTCGGCTTCTCGTGCTTTTGCAAACTCCAGAAATTCATCGTTTGAATCGGAAATTTTTAAAAATGGCTTGTATTCTCCAAGATCATACTTTATAATATTGATATATTCATTCCCTTCATTTGCGAATGTGATCTCACTTATTGCCGAATATGACGAAAGCGTTTCAAAACTGAATAGATAGCGAACTCTCTCAATTTTTGTCCTAATATATTCTTCGTCCATATGCGTGACCCAAACAAATACGATAAGATCGTGCTATATCAATGAAAAGAGATGCTCAAATAAATATCTTCTGATTTTCTACCGGTGCGAGGCTCTCCAATCGCTAAAAGGAATAATTATCAATGAGGTGATCCTAAAATTATAAGACCCCTTAGATAAAACCGGGGATCATGGCATTCCGGGAAATTGACGATGATCTCTGGGAGATTGTTCAGAAATACCTCCCCCCAACAAAGCCGCATATCGGTCGACCCCGATGTGATCCCCGCAGGCTGATCAACGGCATCCTGTACGTTCTGACCACCGGATGCTCCTGGCTCGATGTCCCGGCGAACTACGGCACCAAATCAACGGTTCACCGTTACCACCTCGAACTCTGTGAGAAGGGAGTGTATCAGGCGATCTTCCTCGACCTGCTCCAGTCGGGGTACGAGATCAAGAAGATCGATCTCTCGCATTGTGCGACGGATACCAAGGATATCCAGGCTAAAAAAGGGGATCGACCGGCTATGATGGCTATAAAAAGGTAAACGGGAATAAGCTGAGTGCTCTGGTCGATCGGAACGGCCTCCCGCTTGCCTGCACGGTTGCACCGGCAAATGTCCATGATTCACGGCTCTACGAGCCAACCCTCGAAGCGTTTGAGATTCCCGAAGTGCAGGAGCGTCCTGCAATCATCTCCGCAGATGCAGCCTACGATGCCCGGGAGATCCGTCAGTACAACCGGAAACGAAGAATAAAGAGTAATATACCGGTCAACCGGAGATCCCGGAAACAGCCGAAACGAGGGAGGCCATTCTGGTTTGATCCAGAACTCTATAAAAAGCGCAGTGCCGTAGAACGGTTCTTCAGTTGGATTGAGGCGTTCAAGAAGATCACTCCCCGATACGAGCGATATGAGCACTCATTCATGGGATTGATTCACTTGGCATGTAGTGTCATGATCGGGAGAATATTGGGATGACCTCAATCTCAATAGCGACCATGTGGATAGGAAGGGCCCCTGCTTCGAATTCACAACGTCTTTACGATTTCATATCTTCTGTTGCATCATGGCAGGTTATTGTTCTTCAATCGAATGCCCTGATAACACTCCAGTCGATCAACACCGATAGGGAACAACCCCTCTTCAACGTAATTAACCGTAAATATGACACTTCTCGCCTTCGTGCAGAATCGATGAAGCACCCCTACATCCTGCAAAGTCTCGTCATTGAGGCACCCGATCAGGAAGACGCGTCCGGGAATGGACTTGCTCTCATATCTCAAGTGAGGAAACTGAACTACAGGGTGGTTTAAAGGGCTCACCTCGGTTTCGCTGCCCGTAACCGGAGTTGGATCGTCGGTGGCCAGAATCTCAAAACCATCACCAAACGCATCGTCCATGAGTATCCTAAATCCTGCATAGGTAAAAGTGCCCGGCTCTCGTGATGTATTGTAGTATCGCGTAGCAATTCGTTGCCATAATTGGAACAACTGTTCATAAGCATTTGAGAGAACCCGGAGATCCAGGCAGGCATGGGGTAAGATACACTGGTTCCCTTTCGCGTGAAAGAGGCTGCAACGAGTATCATACTGCATCTTCATGAAATACTCCACGGGAACAGGGGTGCCAGTCGGGACATAATCGGCAAGGGGAATCTCTTTGTCGATCTCGTTTAACGCCCTTCGCAACCAGACGGTTTCCCGTTCATGAGGCGAAATAGGGACAATGTCATACACAAGAGACTCAAAACTCAGAAATAGATTACGATAAGCCTCAAAGAGGTCGTTACTCATCCGTGACAGTCGATAATAGCGAAAAGCCGGGATCCATTTAAGTCTGGGCTTCGGCGGAGGAGAGACAACTATCTCATCTCGAAACAAGGTTGCAGATGCACTTATTCCAGCGGAAAGTTCAGCTATCGAGATTACGCGGAGCACCCACTCTTCCCCACTCTTGAAGAGAAGAATATGGGCCTCTTCAGGACTCTTTACCCCCCTATGCCTCTGTTTCGCCACCGAAACGAGATCTAAATACTTCTGGCAGGCTTCAAGTCCCCGATCCAGGATCTCGTCCGGTGGAAGAACCTCAAAGGTTCTCGCGACAATCGTGGGCTGCCCCTTCTGGATTTCGATCTCCCACACTCCATCTTCAAACAAGTAGACGCTGGTGAACGGGCTTGGGGATGTTAAGCCAAAACCGACACCGCTGTTACAGATCGTACCGGAATCAGGAAGTCCTTCAGATCCACCCAGGTAGATACTGCCCAACCGAGCCATGTAGATGCCCTGCTATATGGGTTAACGCCTGATAACTTAAACGAAACGTGAAGTGGGATTGAGTGCCGAGACGAACGCATCGATTGACAGTTCCCACTATCTTGATGGACGACACTATAGGTACTGAATGTTTCGGGAGGGTTCACTTCCGATCCGGCGCCAAGTTAAACCCCCTGTCCCGATGAGTTCCAGATCAAATTGCGGTGGCTTATCGCTTGCCCAAGGGGCAACTCCCTTTTTCTGCATCCGTCTCCCGATCGTTGAACTTCTGAGTTCAGCGCAGGTCGTCCAGAATTTTTCAGATAGTGGGACGTCGACAACCTTCCCGTTATCGAGCACGACCTCCACCGAGCCCCAGTCCCTCGGGGAAGTAGCGGTCGCGATCAGTGTATGAGATCCGGATGCCGTACCCTGCGCCGATATGGTTGTTCGGGGTACCATTGGACCAGCCGGACACTTTCATAGTTTTCCTCTGAGCAGATGGGGCATATAATAACTGGGTCAATTGTATAGTTGCAAAATCTAGGATCTATAACCGTCTTATTTGAGCAGAATCAAAATCTATGACTACAGAACCTGCATTTGTCCTCCTCCAATCACGTATGCTGGATAACACCTCGTTTATCAGATCGCCAAAAATGGTGTAGTAGTCAGGATTAACGATGTACACCGATACTAGGTTATTCTCCTCTGCATCCATCATCACTTTTTCGTCAAGCGCTTGCTCGTACACCAGTTTTTCTGATCCTTCATCTTTCTCTCTATAATACAGCCGATACAGACCAACAACACCTGAGATGACATTTCGGTGTTTCAATAGATCCCACGCAAAACCCTGAACCTCTATATCGGTACGTAAAAAGAGATCCTGCCTATGCTGTTCAACAAATGAGTGAAGCATACTCAGCGCTTCAAGTAGATGAATGATTACTGAGTTCTCTTCATCGTCCATTCTCTCCATTATGAATGAGTTTTTAATGAGTTCATCCAGTCTATGGATTGCACCTTCAAACTGAACATCACAAATCTGATACCCAAGATATTGCACGTCTGTTATGATTGAAAAGACTGTACCAATGTCAAACTCCTCAATATCGGGTTCATCAGCCTCGAACCCGCCATCATACTCAACCTGATACTTTCGCTGATAGGGTGTGCCGTCTTCGTCGTAGAGGATTTTCGCTTCATCCTTCATCCGCAGAATGTAATTCCCCTGGCCAGAATCTTCCAGCACAACGTCGCCGGCATCGAAATACACACAGTAGCCCTCAAGCAACATCTCCATCTGGGCCTTTATCTCGAGCATTGCCCGCCCCATCTCGTTTTCGGCATAACGGTACACGTTCTCGTTCAACGCTTTGTGGCTTTTATCGTTCCACAACTCATAGGTGACGACAATAACAGGAATTGCAATCAAGGCGGCAGCGATGTCCACCAGCAGTCCCTTGATGTCGCCGGAGAGATTAACAGCGAAGATATACAATATTGCTCCAAAAACAGCGACCGCCAATTTCGGCCACGCTTTTAGCCACATTCTTCTTAAATGGGATTTCATCGGATCACACAGTAAACAGGTTGGAAGGAGCCATCAGATACGGAAAGATTCAGATCCGGGACGTCTCACTCATTCCTCGTATTATGGAACCCTATAATATCCAGAAATACAGCGGCGGCAGCGCCCCCGATCATAGCGGTGACAAGCGCATTCACGGCATCCCTCAGATGCAGCGAAAATCCCGATGATAGGTAGGATGTAGCATATAAGACCAAAAGGCACAGATCACGATGAATAACACAAGGCCGAATATCTCTTTTATCGTTACTCCCATGAGATGAATCTCGGTTGTGCAGATGATAATAGTTGTGCAGATCGGACAGCCATCTCTGGCCGGGTAGGTGCCTCTGACGCCCTCTGTAAGTGATTATCCGCATTTCCGTCGGTAGAGGAGACTGCATAAAGATATATATCCAAAGGGGCATTTAGGAATCATAATGAAAATTCATACCTCAGCCTTCCATCCAACAGCTCCGTTGCAGCCAAATCCCTGAGGTCGCCCAAAAATATCCGAACAGACAATTGAGGAGGTCAGGAGAGAGTTGCTTAGCGGATGGAATACATCGATACCCCCACCAGCGAATTGGCAGGATTTCGAGCTGTTGTGCTGGGATATCTTCGGTGAGACATTAGACCTGTTTGAGACCAAGAGATACGGTCGACCAGGCCAAGCTCAGAATGGTGTTGACATTTTTGGGAAGTCAAAGAAATATCGCGGCTGGGTAGGATTACAGTGTAAAAAGAAAGAGGTATATCCTCAAACGCAACTCACCGAAGATGAGATCCTTCAAGAAATAGAGAAAGCCAGAATATTTACTCCTCCAATTGTCCACTATATTATCTTGACAACAGCACCACGCGATGCAAAAATCCAGAGATTTGTGGCGGAGATTTCCACTCGAAACCAGGAATTGGAGCAATTTTCAGTGGAGATCTACTTCTGGGACGATATCGCGGATCTGCTGAGAAAAAACCCGGATATCTTAAGACGTCATTGGTCATTCGCAAGGGATGCAGATATTGTCCAGATAATTGGAGAAAAATTTGAGAATGGCCAGAGAAAAACATGTGAGATTCTCGCTGATGAGATACGTCAGATTAGAGATGCTACCACATCCGGCCTTGTCGAGCATGAACTCTCAAACGAATATAGGGAGGAATTGGAGACCGTCAAAAGGGAGTTGAAAGAGCATCGTCCAAGTACAGCGTTGCGATTATTGGAGCAGTTCAAGGAACGGGTCTGGTCTACAGCATCGAATACTATTAAACATCGGATCGTAACATACGAGGCTGAGGCATGGATCCGATTGCACGACCACTGTCGTGGTGGAAGATTAATGCTTGAAGCTCTGCAATACAATCCCGAAGACGAAAATGCGCTTGGGAATGCAACAGCAGGGCATTACCTTCTCGGAGAGTATGACAAGGCAAAATCCCTTGCATTAAAAATAATTGAGCAAAACCCCGTCAGCACACGTGGATATTCTCTTCTCATACAGGCAAGAGGACAGAGCGAGCCCATTGAAACGATCCTTTCAGAGATCCCAGGATTTCTTCAGCATACTCATGATATCGCCAGCGTAGTAGGGCAACACTTCTACAATCACGGGGCCTTTGACAAGGCAGTAACTTGGCTGCGCATCGCACTGGACGATGTAAAGAATGATATCACCGTCAAAGCACTTCTGGCATCGGCAGAATATTATCGGGTAAGAACCGATTCTACATCGCTTAGTGGTCTCCAGATATCTGAACAGCACAAGAGACTGCTGAATGATGCAGTTCAACTATTCGAAGAAGTATTGGGTACCGCAACCGAAGATATTGAGCTCCAAAAAGCGTATTTACATCTCCTTATCGAATTGGCGGATGCAAAATGGTTGATTGGACTTCACGCAGATGCTGAAGCAATCATTGATCGGGCATACAAACTCGAAGGATCCGACCATACGGTTCTCTACCTAAAAGGGTGGTATGCGTTTCAGGTTAAGAACTATGCAGAGGCTGAACGCTTTTTTGAGCAGGTTCTCTGGATGGATCAGTTTCTCCCCACCCCACTTGCATTGTATCTAGAGGTACTCCGGAGGACCGGCCGCGCGCGAGAGGGAATTGAGAGAATACAGGAGTTCAGAACACGCAATCTGACAGATGAACAAAAAGAAGTTCTTTCTCAGGAGTATATTCGATGCCTGATCTCTAGAGGGGATAAACACTTTGAGGAAGCTCTGGATCTCGCGTATGCGAGAGTTCTGGAAGACAGCGAGAATATTGACAAACGTATAGAGTATCTAAAAATAGTCAGATATACCGGGAGAACAAGGGATGTCCAGGAGCACCTTGATAAAGCCAAAAATGTAGCAAGTTCTCTTCCCCCTCTAAAACAACTTGAGATTGCTGATATTCTCTATAACTTCGAGCAGTATGGCGATGCTGCAGAAATTTATCAGCGTTGTATTGATCTCCGCCAGAATACCGAATTCACGCAAAAGCTTATCGATTCGTGCTATCGAGACGGTAAACATGGGAAGGCACTTGAACTGTGCCGGAACCTCCATGCCGCATGCGGCCCCCTTCCTCATAGCGCCGATATCGAACTTGCGATATACCATGAGATCGGGGATATGCCAGAGGCAAAGAGACTCTGTAAGGCGTATCTCAATGTGTTTCACGAAGATTATGACATGAAGTTAAACCAGGCCATTGTCGATCTCCGGACGGGGGCATTATCCTCTGTGGACGCGTTCCTTCCACAACCCAACGAATGCGATATATCTTCTTACGATCAGGGATCAAGGCTGGTTCGACTCTTCTATTTACGGAACCGGTTTGATGATGCCCTTGAACTGGCATACAGGCTACGGAAGAAGTTCCATAACCTTCCAGATGCTCATCTCAGTTACATAAACCTCGTACTCGATATCGATGACAGGGCATCAAAACTCTCAGAACAAGATGCGGTGAGCCTTGATACCGCTGTCCATGTTGAAGATAGCTTTGGACGGAAACGGGTCTACACGATTGAAGATCTGAATATCGACGAAAGGGCGGAATACGTTCTCCTTCCTCAATACCCGCTTGCCCAGTTACTTATCGGGAAGCCGAAAGGCTCAAAGATAGCCCTCCGCAAGGATGAGTTTGGAATAGGCACCGAAGAGTCTCTCACCATAACCGATATCGTCAGCAAGTATGTTTATGCATTCCAGGAAAGTGCCTCATCGTTCGATCTGAGGTTTCCTCATGAAAGAAATGGATTTCAAAGATTTCACTTGAGAACCATGGAAAGTGGGGGTGTAAACCCCGATGATCTTACTAATTTAACGACGATAGCCTCCAAAAGAGCAGAAGGGGTAAGGAGAGCCCTTGAAGTCTACAAGCAGGGACACATGACTATCGAGGGATTATCCAAGTTGCTTGGTCATAACACAATTTCTGTTTGCTCTTTCCTGACACAGTTACCAGACGTTGGGGTACGGTGTCCTTCAAAAGC
>JAHDOA010000014.1 GCA_018435055.1 Pelotomaculum sp.
GATTTAGCCAACAACATCCAAATAAATACTGTATATGCGGGATATTTGCAATATATGCCCACTGACGATGTTGATTATTATAAATTCACATTACCCGCAGACGGCAAAATTGACTTGAATTTTAAACATAACGATCTCGGTGCTAATGACTCCGGTTGGCATGCACGTATTCTAAAATACACACGTGACAGTGATAGTTTTGGAACGGAAACAGATCTGTTAAATTATATATCCTATGGCAAAGACAAAGATCACACAGACAGTGTTTGTTTGCCGGCTGGCAGTTACTACCTAGAAATTAGCCTTTATAAATATTATAGCAGTTCAACTCAAGCTATTAATCAACCATACCTATTCAATGTTAAATTTACTCAGGACAATACATTTGAAAAAGAACCAAATGATAGTACAAAAGAAACTGACACTATAATGTTAAATCTCCCATATACGGGTTATTTACAAACCACTTTATTGGGGAGTGCAAGCGACAAAGACATTTACAAATTTACCCTGCCAGGAGAGGATGTTATTTCCTTGAATTTTCGGCATAACGATCTTGGCACTAACGATTCTGGCTGGAGAATTAGACTTTTTTCAATAGCAGAAAATGAGGGTATTTTAGACCCGATAGAAAATGAACTTCTTAATGTTGTTTCAAAGGGTTCAGTTCTTAATGAAAGCTATGATAACATTAAGTTAAATGCCGGTGAATATTACCTGGAGATTAGCTTGTACAAATATTACAGCAGCTCTACCCAAGCCATTAATCATCCATATACATTAACCGTGAATTCAAAATACTCATCACAGCCGGCGCCTTTTCTGCCCAATTTTGATATGTGGACAACTAAAAATACCAATGATGTAAATAAAATATGGAATGTTAAATTCAGCACATATATCAATGAATACAGCCTAAATAATAACATTTTCATAACCGATAATTATAATCAAAAAGTAACCTGTATTATATCTGCCTTAGATGACGGAAAAACTGTTGCTATCGCTCCCGCTAATCCCTATGCTTTGAATAACGAATACCGTCTCTATATAACCAATAACATTTGTTCTAAAAACGGTATTAATCTACGTAACGCAATAGTTATGCCATTTATTGTATCCAAAACATAGCAAACAAATTAATCCTTCACCTATGAGAACACCCATCAATAAGACATTATGCTGTACCGTGCCCCAAAAAGCACGGTATTTCTTTTGTTTAAATTTGTGGATAACTTTGCCTTTACAGGTCAAAGGCCCCATTATAAAATTAAAAATGTTGAGTATCTAACGGCTAAAAAGAATAAAAAATTCGAATTTTTGGGGAGGTCCATAAATGGGCGGTTACAAAAATCCTTGCCATACATACGCAGGTAGTTTGAGCCGGCGGTTAGCGTAACATAAGTGTTTGACTATAAGTTGGAGGTGTTGCAGGACATGATTAAAAATATTATTTTTTAAAAGAAGGGGAGGTGTTTTACCTGCTGGGTTAGACAAGGGATCTTATTATTGAGGGGGGTGCATCATATATATGAGAAGATTTAAAATTATTTTTGCAATAATTACCCTTTTTGTTGTCGCCAATTTATTTTTTATAATAACTAACTTATATGCGAGTTCTCCATTAGGACAACCGGGAATTACATCCCCAAGTAACGGGGCGGCATTAGTAAAAGGGGATGTAACCGTAAAGTGGACCAGCGTCAGCGGCGCGAGTTACTATAAATTCTCCTTAAGGGATCTAACCACAGATAAAAAACTAATCGATAATGAAACAGTTAATGGTACGTCCTATAAAATAACGGCAAGTAAATTACAGGAAGGTCATGAATACCAGTTATCCGTGGGAGCGTTTGCGAATGACGGACGAACAAGCTGGTCGTCAAATCCAAGATTCAGTATATTGGAAAAACCCCAAGTAAGTTTAACCAGCCCAACAAATGGCGCGACCTACAAAGTCGGTGATACTATCCCCGTGAAAGCGACCGCCGGCAGTGTTAAATATGTCCAGATTTACTACAAGAACGTAAACAACGCCCAGGATTGGGGCCAGATCGGTTCGACCTTTATAGACCAGAACAATTGTACAACCAGCTGGTCAACAGCAGGCAAAGCCCCGGGTCAGTACCGCATCAAAGTGCAGGGGGTCAACGTCCCCAACGAGACGCCGCTTACAGAAGATGAAGTCATCATCACCCTGGCTGCTGAATCGAAGGTCAACTTAACCAGCCCAACAAATGGCGCGATCTACAAAGTCGGTGATACTATCCCCATGAAAGCGACCGCCGGCAGTGTTAAATATGTCCAGATTTACTACAAGAACGTAAACAACGCCCAGGATTGGGGCCAGATCGGTCCGACCTTTATAGACCAGAACAATTGTACAACCAACTGGTCAACAGCAGGCAAAGCCCCGGGTCAGTACCGCATCAAAGTGCAGGGGGTCAACGTCCCCAACGAGACGCCACTTACAGAAGATGAAGTCATCATCACCCTTGAAGATTCGGAACCTGCGGTCATTAACACCTACCCGGCCAATGGGGCTAGTAATGTTCCAGTTGATAGTACTCTAACCGTTTCGTTTAATAACCGTTTAAGCTATGTCAATATCGATTCAAGCAACAACATCAAGGTAGCTGACGAAAATGGCAGTTCAATAGCATTTGACAAAGGACTTGGTGACGGTACCATTTTGACAATTGCACCCCGGGGTAATTTGGCTGGTAATACCCGCTATACGGTGACCATCCCGGCTAATTTCCTTAAAGATGCGGCTGGCAATATTTTGCCTCAGCACACCTTCAGCTTTACAACCAAAGCAGGCTCAGGCTCAAGTTACTATAATCGGGAAGATGCCATTGCATATGCGAAAAAATGGTACGGTAAAGAAAATAATGATGACAATATTTTTTATGTTGGAGCAGACTGTGCGCATTTTGTTTCAAGATGCCTTAATGCAGGTGGTTTAGAGCAGTTTGCAACAAGAGAAAATGCAAAGGCTACTAATCTTTATAATAATGTTAAAGATGATCTAAAGGGTTATATTGTAATAAATGATGAAAAAGTACTAGAATCCGGAGATCTAATGTTTTTTGGCAATGCAAACCCCAAAAGCACGGTTAAAACCCATGCGGAAATTGTAACATCAGTTAAAGACGGAGTAATTAAAACCGCATCTCATACTGAGCCCCATTATGATACCAAGGTTAGTATATCCAAAGATGGAGGGGGCATTTATAACCAATACAATGACAAAGAAGGTAAGGTTGTTAAGAGGTACCTTTACCCGATCCACTTCACTTTTGAAAAGGATAGTGGTAATACAAGTGACAATTTAAATTCAATTACTAAAAAAATAATTAGTGAGAACGAGGGCGGCTATGGCGGGGTAAATCCAAAGGACGGTAAGGGCGCTTCAGCTTCACTAAGTGTGGGTAAATTTCAGTGGCATTCCGAAAGAGCCCATGACTTGCTTAATAGGATTAAGGTAAAGATAGAAAGCAGCAATCCTGAACAAGTAAAAATAATTTTACAAGGAACAACCCTGTATAGTGAACTGGGAAGGGATAGGAGTATTTTTAAAGCAAGGATACTCAATTCTACGGAAACAAAAGCGGTATCAAAGCTTCTTACAACCACAGAGGGGAAAGCTGTTCAAGATCAGGCTATGCTGGAGGATGTTTCTATTTACCTCCAAAACGGCAGAAAACATGCAATAACCAACAATAAAACCCTTGCCTATTACGCTGATTTGTATAATCAGAGACCGGCAAGCGCTGTAAGCATTGTTAAGTCAGCGGGTGGCGGAAGTGGTTTAACCCTGGATATGATTCACCAGGCGGCTCTGCGGGATCCATATATAGGCGCCGGTGCGGGATTCAGCAACAGACGCAATACCACATATAATAAATGTATGAATTTGATTATTTTGCAATCGCAAACGGCATTAGCCGACACAAAAAACAAATTTATATCTATAAATAGCACAGGGGGCGGCGCAGCTGTTGCTGATCCTGTTGGGCTGCGCCTATCCCCAGAAAGTATAACAATGAATAAAGAGGGCTTGGGATATCTGGAATTAATAGTTGTATATGGCGATGGTACGGAGGAGTCGTTGTATGAAGGCGTGTTATGGGAATCCGACAACTCTTCAATAGTCTCAGTCGATGAGGGATTTTTGGAAGCCAAGGATCCGGGGACGGCAACAATAACAGCAACATACGGGAATTTATCAGTTTCCGCCATAGTTTATGTAGAGGGCAAAGAGCTTGCCGATCCTGTTGGGTTGCGCCTGTCCCCGGAAAATATAACGATGAATAAAGGGGATCTGGGATGTCTGGAGTTAATAGCTAAATATGCTGATGGCACTGAGGGGTCACCAGGCAAAAACGTGTTATGGGAATCTGACAACCCTTCAATAGTCTCAGTCGATGAGGGATTTTTGGAGGCCAAGGATTCAGGGACGGCAACAATAACAGCAACATACGGGAATTTATCAGCTTCCGCTGCAGTTTATGTAGAGGGCAAAGAGCTTGCAGACCCTGTCGGGTTGCGCCTGTCCCCGGAAAATATAACGATGAATAAAGGGGATCTGGGATATCTGGAGTTAATAGCTGAATATGCTGATGGCACTGAGGGGTCACCAGGCAAAAACGTGTTATGGGAATCTGACAACCCTTCAATAGTCTCAGTCGATGAGGGATTTTTGCAGGCCAGGAATCCGGGGACGGTAACAATAACAGCAACATACGGGAATTTAACGGCCTCGACTGCAGTTTATGTAAAAGATGCTGATGCACAGTGGCAGGATTGGGCGCCAAAAAATGATGTGGATATAAATAAGGAATGGACCATAACTTTTAATAAAATTGTTAATTTTGATACCATAACCAGCCAAAACATATCTGTTGCCGATAGCAGCGATAACCCGGTGAATGTAACAATAAAGATGTCTAGTAATGATGGAAGATCGGTTATAATCTGCCCGCCGGAAGGTGGTTACCACCCTGGACAGGCATACACCCTGTATATAAGAAACGGAATAGAATCAGCAACAGGTGTCCTGCTAGACAAATCATACAAGATGCATTTTTCAATTGTGTAGGGGGCAGGCCCCCACACAATTCTGACAATTTGACACCCAGCAAGCCGGTATCGCCCGGCTTGCTTTTCTTCTTTATCCAGTCTATTCTATATGGAATTTCATGCGTATTGTCTTTCCTAACTGCCTGCCGTTGCTTGAACTTATATCTTTGTTAATATAAAGATAGTAGTATTGCCCCGCAGTATATGCTTTTTCGGGTTCTGCCAGGACTGATTTCCGGCCATCGCTCAGAGACAATTTAACTGGAATAATATCCCCCAGCGCGTCAATAACGTAGATATTGCCGTTCAGTGTAGCATTGTTTACGGGGGAGCTAAAAGTTATCCTCCATGTTTTCGCCGGTGATACTTTGTCTTTTTCCTGCCACTCCAAATCCGCGGGCGGCAGACCGCCTTTCGCACAGACTACTTGGTTAACTGCATTGTATAAGTTGGCTAATCCACAGCCGTAATAGATATCTCATCCGGGCGCTCCCTTGTCGGCGGTGGTATCTTTTATAATTGACGCGATTTCGGCAGGGGTCAGGGTGGGGTCGGTTGCTTTAATAGCAGACGCAATACCCGCTACCATAGGGGCGGCAAAAGATGTCCCATAGTAAGAACTGTACGAATTGTCCAGACCGGTGGTATATATGTCTTCCCCGGGAGCAACAAGATCAACCCGGTCATTGTGGTTGGAAAAACTGGATATGGTGATATCTTTGGCTACGGAGCCCACGGAGATCACATTGTCAAATGAGGCCGGGTAGGAAAACTCCTGCGTACCTTCGTTACCCGCCGACGCTACCACTACAATACCGCTTTGCACGGCCCTTTGTATGGCTTCGTTTTCGATATCAGAAAATGAACTGCTGCCCATGCTCAGGTTTAATACGTCGACCCCTTTTTCTATCGCATAATCAATAGCCTTAATAACGTCTGAAACATAAGCATAGCCCTTGTAACTCGCCGCTTGCAGCGGCAGTATTTTTACGTTCAGTCTGCCTGTTACGCCTGCTATACCGGCGCCGTTTCCTGTTTCCGCCGCAATGACACCGGCCACCCCAGTGCCATGGCCGTTTATATCGTATACATCACTGCTATTTAATATAAAATTATATCCGCCGGGGGCAATTCGGCTGGCCAGGTCCGGATGTGTTTTCTCGATACCGGTGTCAATTATCCCCACTGTTACTACCCTTGCCTGGTATGGCAGCAGCATATCCCAGGCGCTTTCAGCCATTATGGCGCCAAGTCCCCACTGGTTTTCATAAAAGGGATCATTGGGGCGCTCGTTTATGCTGAGCAGCTTATTCTTTTCCGCATACAATATGTCATTGTTTTTTCTGAGCTCTTCAAGCAACCCGCTTACCTGGCCGGTGTCTTTTGCCCGAATGATTTCCAGTCCATTGCCCATACCCTCGCGCTCTTTGATCCTGCTGTCAATGCTATTGCTGAATTTCTTTTCTTGAAAAAGCAGGGTTTTTTTATATTGGACAATTATTTCAGTTTGTTTTTCGCTCGCCAATTTTTTTTCTAGTTGGATTTTAGTGCTGTCACCGGAGGCGAAAGCCGGCTGATTAAGGGCGGCTATTAATAGTAATGTTACAATACTTAGCGCGCGCAGGCGGAATAGTCTTTTAATTTGCATTTATCCACCCCGGCCTAATTCCCACAATTTTAGACCTGTTATAATTTTTCTTTAACTACTTTATGTTTCCATATAAACAGCTTGCATCCTGCCTCCCTAAAGTTTCACAAAACATTTATTTTGGGTATAATCAACCCTGCTTCCATGCGAATTATGGAAAGTATGGTGATAACCGATAAAAATATTTGAGGAAGAAAGGAATTTGCTAAAATTAACCGAATTAAGAAGAAATAGAATAATAAAGGAAACATATAGAGGGGACAGGGATGAATCCAGAACTAGAAAAGGCCCTAATGCTGGTAGGAAAATATCGTGTCTGCACTGCTCCTGATTTCCCCCATCTCCAAAATATTTCACAGCAAGAAGGGCTATTGGTTAAATTTTTCTCCTTCAGCGGCGGTATAATGGGCGTTTATTATAATACGTTTGACGGTATAAAGCTTTTCACCATAAAAAACGGATTAAGTAAACCTGAACTAAAGCATATGCTCGCCTACGGGTTGGCCTGCCATGTCCTAGGTCCTTCCTCTGTCACACACGCCCATGTAAAAGTAATACATGATTTCCCAAAACATAGCTTTGATGATGATGCTGAAAATTTTGCTTCTATTTTTCTGGTGCCGCCTCAGGCCATGCTTGATTATGGCAGACGGATTACCCCGGCTGAAATCAGCCGGCTGGCCCATATCCCGGAATCCCTGGCGCAAAGGAGAATTGACATTGCCAGAAGGTTCTTGGTTTAATATAGACAAACTCAGCTGGTTCAACTGTATGATTTAATTATGGACGCCACCCTGGTGGGATCCACATGGGGATGGATCTCATTGTCCACCATCACGGAAGGACCGAAATCGCACGCGCCGAGGCACCGGACTACTTCCAGGTAAAACAGGCCGTCAGCGGTCGTCTCTCCGGGAGACACCCCCAGTTCTCCGCAAAACGCCTTAAGCACTTGCATGGCTCCCTTCAGATAACATGTCGTTCCCATACATACGCTAATCCTGTGCAGCCCCGGGGTTGCGTGCCGGAGTATATTGCAGGAGTAAAGCAGGTCCTCAATTTCTGTTTCTTCCCTGTCGAAAGCCTCCGCGGCCCTTTTAATAATTTCGCCGGACAGGCCGCCGTATTTCTCCATGTATTCTCTAAAAAAATTCAGCACCCCCCCCGGCTGATCTTTGTGCTTTGTGATGAGTTCATTAACCCTGGTGTTTTCGCTGTCACGGCCACAGTCGCTGTCATTACACATCCAATATACTCCCCCGCAAAACTAATATTTTTTAATATATTGTATCATAAACGATATCATATATCATTATAGTAGTGTTTTTCATGTGTAAACCAATAGTGTAAACGTGTTATAATTAGAATAGCGCATGGATAGGCGCCGCAGTACCTTTAACAGGAGGTGGGTTATAAGTGAGTTTGGGCGCCCGGGTTAAAAGGGTAAGGACTAATAACGGTATGACTGTCCGGCAGCTCGCCGAAAAAGTAGGCCTGTCAGCCAGCTTTCTTTACCAGCTGGAGCAGGAAAAAACCTCTCCGTCTTTTTCCACCCTGAAAAGTATAGCGGCAGCCCTCAACACTAATATTACTCTTCTCATTGAAGATAATCTACCCGAGGAATGGCTAATAGTCAGAGGGAACAACTATAAGCGGGTTATCACCGGCAATTCGGGTATGGAGCTAAACCTCCTCACCTTTCTGGGATCCAGGGAAAAAAGGATGCAGCCCATGGTCTTTGAGCTGGCTCCCGGCGCTGCCAGCGCAGATATAGCGGAATACCGGGACAAGGAGCATTTTTTATACATCCTGGAGGGGGAGATAGGGGTTACTCTGGGGGATGTGAAATATCTATTGAATAAGGGAGATGCCGCTTACTTTATCTTCGATGCACCCGGGGAATTAAGAAATGCAGGTAAGGACAAGGCTGTGGGACTCTGGGTATATAGCCCCCCCGGTACGTAATAAATCGGAATTTTTATTTTCGCCATGGAGGTGTGATATGGAACTAATATCTACAAATGAAGCCCGGTGCAGGGATTGCTACAAATGCGTCCGCGAATGCCCGGTCAAGGCTATTAGAATTAAAAACGTATCAGGATCCGAGGCCCAAAGGGCGGAAGTAATGGAAGAGCGTTGCGTTCACGACGGCAGGTGCGTACTTGTCTGCCCCCAGCAGGCTAAAAAGGTGCGAAACGACGTAGACAAGGTTAAAGAACTGATCTCTTCGGGGCGGGCGGTTGTTGCCAGCCTGGCGCCTTCATTTGCGGCGGGGTTCCCTTTAAGGCCGGGCCGGGTGGTGTCAGCCCTTAGAAAGTTGGGGTTCGCCGGCGTGCAGGAGACGTCCTATGGCGCTGAACTGGTGGCGGTGGAGCATAAAAAGCTGCCTGCCGGCCGGACTTATCTCTCCAGCGCCTGTTCTTCGGTGGTCAGCCTGGTGGAAAAACATTTCCCGGATTTGATTCCAAACCTGTCCCCGATCGTATCTCCCATGATCGCCCATGCCAGGATAATAAAATCAATGGAGCCCGAAGCCGCGGTGGTTTTTATCGGCCCCTGCATAGCCAAGAAGGATGAGGCGGAAGAAAAACAGTACCAGGGCGTTGTTGACGCAGTGCTTGATTTCGGGGAGATCTGGGAATGGATGCAAGAAGAAATATCCGATTTCAAAAATTTGCCGGCTGAATTCAAGGAGGAATTTGACGGGCCGCGGGCAGATACCGGTAAATTATTTCCGCTCGACGGGGGCATGCTGCGTACCGCGGGCATGAGCATGGACAGGCTTGACGACAAAGTGATGGTTATTTCCGGTTTTGAAAATTGTATGGAGATGCTGAGACATCTCCAGTTGGGCCGGGTCTGCAAGGTAGGTCTGATAGAACTGCTGGCCTGCCCCGGCGGATGTATCAGTGGACCGATGACAGTCAATGAGGAAGACATTTTTATCAAAAAACAAAGAATTATTGATTACTTCAATAGGAACCGTCCTGGGGAAAACAGCCAGGCGCCACCGAATTTAAGGGATATCAATCTTTACCGCACTTATTCCAACCGGCGGGTCCCCCTTCCTGAACCCAGTGAGGCGGAATTAAACGAGATATTTGCCCGCACCGGGAAGACCAAACCGGAAGACAGGCTGAACTGCGGCTCCTGCGGGTATCCTACCTGCAGGGACAAAGCTGTCGCGGTTTACCAGGGTTTTGCTGAGCTGAAGATGTGCATCCCTTATATGAGGGAGAGGGCTGAATCGGTTTCCAACCGGGTCTTTGCTTCTATGCCGAATGGTATTATTATAGTGAACCGGGAGCTAAAAATCCTGGAAATAAATGATATGGCCAGGAAGATGCTGGGTATACCGGGCAAAGATCCCAAGGGTGAGGATCTGTCCCTGTACATGGACCCCGCTAATTTTCACCAGGTGTCGGTTAACGATTCAGTGTTAAACCTTACTATGAATTATGAACAAAAGGACCTGATCACCAGGGAGATCATATTCCCCCTGGGACCCGAAGAGATTGCCGGCATATTTATTGACATCACCGCGGATAGTAAACGGGAGGAACAGCAAGACCTCCTGAACAATGAAACAATCAAAAGGGCCGAGGAAGTAATCTCCAAGCAGATGCAAGTGGCCCAGGAAATAGCCGGCCTGCTCGGTGAGACTACGGCAGATACTAAAGTGCAGCTGACAAAGCTGATTAAACTTGTGAAAAATAAATGATTATTGATTAACTGGCAGGCAGAGGATGACTAATGAAAATAGCGGTAGATGTGGGCATATCTCAACTAAAAAAACACGGAGAAGAACTTTGCGGCGACAGTGTTGAGCTGGCCATAAACGACGGCGTCGCTACCATAATGTTGTCGGATGGGCTGGGAAGCGGTGTCAAAGCCAATATTCTTTCCAGGCTCACCACTAAAACAGCAGTAAGAATGATTACCCGGGGGGCCGCTCTCGAGGAAGTCATAGAGACCCTGGCCAAAACACTGCCCAAAGTAAGGGGCCACGCCTACAGTACCTTCGGCATACTTGAAATATTCACCAGCGAGGGAACTGCCCGCCTGGTGGAATACGACACCCCGGAGACCTTTGTGGGCAATGCGGGGAAACTGAAGCAAATAAAAAGAATTAAAAAGGATATGGCTGGAAAGGTTATACATCAGTCAACGTTTTCACTGGAAAGCGGTGACTGGATCATACTTGTTTCCGACGGTGTGCTTCATGCCGGGGCAAACGGTGTGTGGAATATGGACTGGGACTGGAAAGGTTTTTCAGACTTCTTCTGCAGCAAGGTGCCGTTTGTTGACGACGCGCCTGACTGCGCCCGGATAATTGCGGACCACTGCAACAGCCTGTACGGGTCATATCCGGCAGACGACGCCAGTGTTGCGGTAGTCAAAATCAGGGAGCCCCGTTTTCTAAACATATTAATTGGGCCGCCTCACTCCAGGGACGACGACTTCAGGGCGGTAAACCGGTTGATGGACAGGGACGGCGTCAAGGTTGTGTGCGGCGGCTCAACTGCCAACATGGTGGGCCGTGTCCTGGAACGGCAGGTGAGGGTAGACCTGAAATCCACCTGTGACAGGGTACCCCCGACAGGAATTATTGAAGGTGTCGACCTGGTTACAGAAGGGGTCCTAACCATGGCCTACAGCCTGGAGCTATTAAGGACCGGCGTAACCGTCAACCAACTGCGCTCCAATAGGGATGGGGCCAGCCGGCTGGCGATTTTATTGCTGGAAGCGGACAGCTTGAATTTCCTCGTGGGGACTTCAGTTAACAGTACCCAGCAGATAAACGAAAGCTCTTCAAGGGTTTTATTAAAAAAACAGGTAATAAACGACCTGATTAATTTTCTGAAGGAAAAGGGGAAGAAAGTTACTTTAGAATATTTTTAGACGACATAAAATTTTCCTGTTTAGCCCTGCCGGAAACCCCCAAGGGTTGCCCGGCAGGGCTTTTTTTGTAGGCGCTGGTTTCATATATGCTAAGTGCTGCTATTAATTTTTAAAATTTTGCTTATATTTTTACAATGCCAGTTGACATATGTAAACCCATGTCATATATTTAAATAGTCAGATAATAACCCGGAGAAAACGGGTGAAAAACCTCGGGGGTGAGAGACGCCTATGGACAGAAAATTTGAAAGGCTGCAGGAAATCATTGAAAGCCATGGAGGCAGGGTCTCCCATTTAATTGCCATTTTACAGGAGGTGCAGGAAGAATACCGTTACTTGCCTGAAGAGGTGCTAACTTATATCGCTACGGCTATGAACATATCACCGGCCACAGTATATGGGGTCGCCACTTTTTATACACAGTTTTCGCTAATACCCAAGGGAAAGTATGTTATCAGGGTTTGTGACGGTACAGCCTGCCACGTAAGGGGTGCAGAACCCATTCATTTCGCTCTGCGGGAGGATCTGGCGCTGCCTAAAGGCGATTCGACCACTCCGGACATGCAGTTCACTGTGGAGACAGTCTCCTGTCTTGGCGCCTGCGGACTGGCGCCGGTGGTTGTGATTAACGGCGACGAGGTGCATGGCCAGACAACACCGGAATCAATATTGGGGGCTGTAAAAAAGATTGTATCCCGGGAGCAGCTGAAAGAAAACAAAAACTCCTCCGAAACGGGGTGTTGTCAAAATGCTTAATTCCAGATTAGAACTGGATACCTTAAAGAAAAAAGCTCTAGCCGATATCGGCAGTAAGGAAAAAAGAATCCTGGTCTGCGCGGGTACCGGGTGTGTCGCCAACGGTTCTTTGAAAGTATTCGAGCTCTTCCAGCAACTGCTGGGCGAAAAGCCTGAACTGGCGGTCAGCCTGGCGTTGGAGAAAGAACATTCTCACCAGGGAGTCAGCGCTCATACCAGCGGCTGCCACGGCTTCTGCCAGATGGGCCCCCTGGTCAGGATCGAGCCCCGGGGAACGCTTTATTGCAAGGTCCAGCCCGGAGATGTCGCTGAAATTTTCGAGGAACACATTATAAACAACAGGTTGGTTTCCAGACTTCTTTACCATGATGACAAAAACCAGTTGCCTATAGAAACTCAGGACGAAATCCCTTTTTATAAAAACCAGTTCAGAGTCGCCCTGGCGAACTGCGGGCGTATTGACCCGGACGACATCAAGGACTACATTGCCCACGACGGGTATCAGCCTCTCGCCAAGGTGCTGTTTGAAATGACACCGGACGAGGTAATCAAGGAAGTACTGGATTCAGGCCTGCGGGGCAGGGGCGGCGGCGGTTTCCCTACCGGAAGAAAATGGCTGTTCGCCCGTGAAGCCGGCGGGGAAAAGAAATACATTGTATGCAACGGTGACGAGGGAGACCCGGGCGCCTTCATGGACCGCAGCGTCATGGAAGGCGACCCGCACAGGATCATCGAGGGCATGATGCTGGCCGGCTACGCGGTGGGCGCCGACGAGGGTTACATATACGTCAGGGCTGAATACCCGCTGGCAGTTAAGCGGCTGCACAATGCGGTGGAAACAGCCGTTAGATACGGTATGCTGGGTGAGAATATACTGGGCAGCGGCTTCAGTTTTAAGGTTAACATAAAAGAAGGGGCCGGCGCTTTCGTTTGCGGGGAAGAGACTGCCCTGATCGCCTCCATAGAAGGAGAGCGCGGGATGCCCAGGCCCAGACCCCCCTTCCCGGCTGTCAGCGGCCTCTGGGGTTGCCCCACAGTCATAAACAACGTGGAAACCCTGGCCAACTTGCCGTCCATAATACTGAAGGGCGCGGGGTGGTTTAGCAACATAGGCGTTACCACCAGCACCGGCACCAAGACTTTTGCTTTGGCCGGCCAGGTGGCCCATACCGGTCTGGTGGAAGTCCCCATGGGCCTTACTTTAAAGGAAATAGTATTTGACATCGGCGGCGGGCTCCGGGACAATAAGGTTTTTAAGGCTGTGCAGATAGGAGGTCCCTCCGGGGGCTGCCTCACCAGGGAGCACCTTGATCTGCCTCTTGATTACGATTCTTTACAGAAGGCAGGGGCGATGGTAGGTTCCGGCGGTCTGGTGGTGATGGGTGAAGACACCTGCATGGTGGAAGTAGCCAAATTTTTCATGGGTTTTGTCCAGAATGAATCCTGCGGCAAGTGTGTACCATGCCGTGAAGGTACCAGGGGAATGCTGGAGCTGCTCAATCGGATAGCAAACGGCAGCGGAACGGAAGAAGACCTGTCGTTGCTGGAAGAACTGGCGCTGATAGTTAAAGACGGTTCTCTTTGCGGGCTGGGCAAAACTTCTCCCAACCCTGTACTGACCACGCTCAGGTACTTTAGATCCGAATACGAGGCCCATGTGAGGGACAAGAAGTGCCCGGCCGGAGTATGCAAGGACCTGCTTGACTACCGGATCGATCCCTCCTTGTGCAAGGGGTGCGGGTTGTGTAAGAAGCTCTGTCCGGCCGACGCCATATCCGGGGAGAGAAAAGAGCCCCACTGGATAGACCTGGAAAAATGTATTAAATGCGGGACCTGTATCAGCAAGTGCAAATTCGGCTCAATAGTCACTAACTAGGGAGGGGGCTGTATTTATGAGTAGCAACGGAAAACTGACCATAGACGGGCTGGAAATAGAAATCCGGGGAGAGAAAAACCTGCTGGAATTAATCCGCAGGGCAGGAATTAATCTACCCACCTTCTGCTACCACTCTGAGCTAAGTGTTTACGGGGCGTGCCGCCTCTGTCTGGTGGAGACCGATAAAATGGGCCTGGTGGCTGCCTGCTCAACCCCTCCCCAGGAAGGGATGATTGTCAAAACTAATACCCTGCGGACCCGGCGGCTGCGTAAAATGGTCATCGAACTCCTGCTGGCCAACCACGAGAGGGAGTGTACCACCTGCTCGAGGAGCGGCAGGTGCAAACTGCAGCTGCTGGCCCAACAGTTGGGGGTAAAGGAAGTAAGGTTCGGCAAGCGGGATAAAAAGCTGCCTTTAGATTTGACCAGCCCCGCGATAGTAAAAGATCCCAACAAATGCATACTTTGCGGTGACTGTGTCCGCATGTGCAAGGAAGTACAAGGACTGGGGATCTGGGACTTTGCCCACCGCGGTTCTAAGACGGTGGTTACCACGGCTTTTAACAAGGAACTATCCGATGTGGCCTGCGTTAACTGCGGACAGTGTGTTTCTGTATGCCCGACCGGAGCGCTTACTGTAAAAAGTGAAATCGACAAGGTCTGGAATGCGATACATAACCCTGATCAGACTGTTGTGGTTCAGATAGCCCCTGCGGTCCGGGTCGCTCTGGGAGAAGAATTTGGGCTGGGCGCGGAAGACGTCACGGGTAAAATCGTTGCCGGACTGAAGCTGATTGGGGTTGACAGGGTGTTCGATACTCTGTTTGCCGCCGATATGACCACTATAGAAGAATCAAACGAGTTTCTGGAACGCCTCGCGAAAAATGAAAACCTGCCCATCTTTACCTCCTGCTGCCCTGGCTGGATAAAGTATTGCGAGCAGTTTCACGCCGAGCTTCTGCCCAATGTTTCAAGCTGCCGTTCGCCGCAGCAGATGTTCGGGTCGGTAGTTAAAAAATACTATGCCAAAAAGCTGGATAAGCGGCCGGAAGAAATGTTTGTGGTATCGATAATGCCCTGCGTGGCTAAAAAATTCGAAGCCCAAAGGCCGGAATTTACTACAGAAGGAGCTCCTGACGTCGACGCAGTGCTGACCACGGTGGAAATCGCCCGGATGTTCAAGGAAGCCTCCATAGATTTCACAGCGCTGGCAAACAAGGCCTTCGATAATCCGCTGGGTGTAGGCTCCGGGGCCGCCCTCATCTTTGGGGCGTCCGGCGGTGTAATGGAATCAGTGGTACGCTATGTGGCAGGGCTTACCGGGGGCGACGAAGTAGGACGCATTGATTTCCTGCCGGTGCGGGGCATGGAGGGGATCAAAACAGCCTCTGTTGAAGTCAATGGCAGGGCTTTGCAGCTAGCTGTGGTAAACGGCCTGGGAAATACTGAAAAACTCATATCAATGATTAAATCCGGAGAAGCGACCTTCGACGCCGTAGAGGTAATGTCCTGCCCCGGCGGATGCGTTGGCGGCGGGGGACAGCCTGATATCAACGACACGGTGGCCCGTACCAGGCGGGCGGGGGAAATATATGAAATGGACAGGGTGCAGCAGCTGCATAAACCCCAGGACAACTATTTTGTAGGCAAAGCCTTTGAAGAGTGGTTCGGCGGGGTCAACAACCAGGAAACGCACCACGCCATTCATACAACATATGTGCCGCGCCGGCGCATAAACGGGAAACCCTTTATAGTAAACGATTCCCGGTCACAGCCCTTGCGGGTGTCGGTATGTCTTGGTACGGGCTGCTACCTCAGGGGAGCGTATGACGTAATTAAAGAATTCAATGATTTGGCGGAAAACCAGGGGATTGCCGGCCAGTTGGAACTTAACGGCACATTTTGCCTGGAGAAATGCGATAATGGTGTTTCAGTAAATATAAATGATGAGATTATTACCGGAGTTAGCCCCGAAAATGCCGGGGAGGTATTTAAGAATAAAATATCCCCACTTGTTGGTAAAACTTCGACTAAATTATAACCCCCAAAATACTCCTTTCCAAACCCGGATGCTGTGTACTCCAGCGCCGGGTATTTTTTTTTGAAAAAACAATTGCCCTGTAAAATTGACTATGTTAAAATATAACCGAAAAAGGGTGGTATCCGTGTGGAACCGCACCTAATTTGTTGCTTTTTGAAGTTTTTAGCGATTTTTTAACCGCTTGGAGCCGGGCCGGACCGAGACGGAGGTTAGATACTTACGCCTTTCGGGCTGTCCCGGAAGGCTTTTTGTTTGTTTTGGGAAATTATGCTTTTCGAAATTGTAGATAGGCGACCTGTGGGTTTACGTTAGCGGCGATATTGAGTCCGGACAATTTTAGGGAGCGAACGGAGCCACGTTGTAAAGCTTCAGGTCGCCGCGGGCGAATTTGTTTTTTACCCCTGACACCAGGCGAGGGAGATAATGTCCATGTCTAAACCTAAAATCGCGGTTGTTGGGGCTGGAAAGGTTGGTTCCGCCCTGGCGTTCCTTTTAAACCGGCGGGGTTACCCGGTAGCCGGGGTGGCCAGCAGAAGCATTAATTCAGCCAGGCGCGTGGCTGAAGAATTAAAAGTGCCCGCTGCCGTTAAACCGGAGGAAGTAACCACCGGCGCGGATGTGGTCTTTATTACTACCCCGGACCGCGTGATTGCGGATGTTGCGGAAAGGATCACCGCACGGGGCGGTTTCAAGCCCGGTCAGGTGGTTTTTCATACCAGCGGGGCCCATTCAGCCGATGAGGTGGGCTTTGTACGCCGCGCTGGCGCGCTGGCCGCCTCACTGCATCCCCTCCAGTCTTTTGCCGACATCAAGATGGCCATGGAAAACCTGCCCGGTTCATATTTTGCCCTGGAAGGGGATCCCGAGGCGCTTCCCCTGGCCGAACAGATTGTCAAAGATCTGGGTGGTAAAAGTTTCTCTATAGCCGCTGCGGACAAGCCTCTGTATCATGCGGCTGCCTGTGTCGCTTCAAACTACCTGGTTTCTTTGATGCATTTGGCGACGGGGCTTTATAGCCGTTTCGGCCTTACCCGGGCAGAATCCTTTGAAGCGTTATTACCCCTGATCATGGGCACAATAAAAAATATCAGCCAGGTGGGACCGGCGCATGCTCTGACCGGCCCTGTAGCCAGGGCTGACGGTCCGACCCTGGAAAGTCACCTGCAGGTTTTAAAAGACGTAGGCGGGCAGGAACTTGATTTATACAGCAGGCTGGGACTCTACACTGTCGGAGTAGCCCTGGAAAAAGGCGGCATCAGCGCCGAAGAGGCGAAAAAACTAGACGACATATTCAGGGAGGGTTTTTTATGAGCAAGGTTACCACAGCCACCATAAGACAGATGAAAAGTGAAGGGAAACCGATCACCATGCTCACGGCCTATGATTACTCAATGGCCAAACTCGTGGACGACGCGGGCATCGATATGATCCTGGTGGGCGATTCACTGGCCAACGTAATGCTGGGCTATGATTCCACCCTGCCGGTGACCATGGACGAAATGGTCCATCACGTCAAGGCGGTCTGCCGGGGCGCAGTCCGGGCCATGGTGGTGGCGGATCTGCCGTTTATGTCCTACCAGGTTTCTGTAAAGGAAGCCCTGCGCAATTCGGGGCGGTTACTCAAGGAAACTACCGCATCGGCGGTTAAGCTGGAAGGCGGAGTGGAGATTGCCGATAGTGTCCGCGCCATAGTGAACGCGGGGATACCGGTGGTCGGGCACCTGGGGCTGACTCCCCAGTCAGTCCACCAGATGGGTGGCTACAAGGTGCAGGGCAAAGATGAATCCGCGGCGAAAAAACTTATTTCCGACGCCAGGGCTATAGAAGAGGCCGGAGCATTTTGCCTGGTCCTGGAATGTGTGCCCACGCCGCTGGCCAAGCTGATAACCGAGTCCCTGGGTATACCGACCATAGGCATCGGGGCGGGCCCGCACTGTGACGGCCAGGTGCTGGTAATCCACGATATGCTGGGACTATACCCCCGTTCATCACCGAAATTCGTAAAAAAATACGTCAATCTGCACGAGCATATGGACGCCGCGCTGAAGCAGTACAGGGAGGAGGTAACGGCAGGGACCTTCCCCGGACCCGAGCACAGCTTCGGGATGTCTGAGGAAGTGCTGAAGAAACTGTATTAATTAAAGGCGGTTCTCTGTTTCTGCGACGTTGTATCGTTGTATGATACTAGACAGCGGAATGGGGACACACCTCCCTTATGGGTATTCCTTTGGGGTCGAGGTATGTCCCCGATCGCGGAATGGGGACACACCTCCCTATGGGTTGAATTAATTGTAGTATATTGTAAGGGGGGAACCATCAAAGTCTGATATGGATTATGACATATGGAAAGCAACGGAACTTACTGAGAAATATCTCTCCGGTGTTCGGGGAGCGATTCCTTTGGCTAAGGAACAGATTGAGCTAATGCTTAGGATTATTGATGCTTGTAATATCAAAGTCGAAAGGATTCTAGACCTTGGATGTGGAGATGGAATTCTGGCAGCTTCTATTTTGCAGAAATATACAGACGCTTCAGGAGTGTTGCTGGATATTTCCGAACCGATGATTCAGGTTGCTAAAAATAAACTTGTAAAGTACAAGGAGCACTTTGACTTCGTTCTTTTTGATTTCGGCGAAAGTCGATGGGCTGAAAGGGTAAAAGCCAAAGGCCCGTTCAGTGTCATTATTTCAGGGTTTTCAATCCATCATCAAACTGATGAAAGAAAACAGAAACTTTATTCAGAAATCTTTAATTTATTAATACCTGGAGGATTATTTTTAAATCTGGAGAATGTATCTTCTTCCACTAAATGGGTAAGTTCCTTATTTGACGAGTATTTTATTGATTCTTTGTATAATATGCATCTTCTAAATGGTGACGGAATAACAAGGCAAGGAGTGTCTGAGGAGTGGTATCACAGAGAAGATATAGAAGTAAATAAACTGGCGCCAGTTGAAAAACAATGCGAATGGTTACGCGAAATAGGATTTTGTGATGTTGACTGTTATTTTAAGGTATTCGAAATCGCGTTGTTTGGCGGGAGGAAACCAAGATAAGCGGGGACAATTCTCTTTAATCTTAGTTCAAACGCTATTTAAAATAGTGGTTCCTATTATACTAATTTTTGTCAATTGCAATATCGACATTCTAATAAATCCTGAAAATCTTATTAATCATGTTGAAATTCCTTGGAGGTATTATGTTAATTTTCCACACGATCGCGGAAATCCGGGAATTCGTCCGGCAGGCCAGGGTCAAAGGGTACAGTATTGGTCTTGTGCCAACCATGGGCTACCTGCACGAAGGGCATCTTACATTGATGCGCCAGGCCAAAAAACAATGCGACACTGTTATTATCAGCATCTTTGTAAACCCCACTCAGTTCGGCCCGGGAGAAGACCTGGCCAGCTACCCGCGGGACCTGGACAGGGACGCGGCAATGGCTGAAGGGGTGGGGGTGGACGCTATATTCAACCCGGCAGCTGAGGAGATATACCCATCCGGATACAGCACTTACATCGATGTGGAACAACGCATCACGGAAAAGCTGTGCGGAGCGTCCCGGCCGGGCCATTTCCGGGGTGTGGCGACGGTGGTGGCCAAGCTGTTTAATATAGTAAAGCCGGACTACGCGTATTTTGGGCAGAAGGACGCCCAGCAGGTTCTGGTAATAAAACGGATGATCGCTGACTTGAACATGGAGGTGGGAGTTGTTACTGTGCCTACCGTGCGGGAGCATGACGGCCTGGCCATGAGTTCACGTAACGTTTACCTGGACCCTGAGCAGCGGCAGGCCGCCCTTAGTCTCTCCAGCAGTTTAAACAGGGCGGCGGCGGAGGTCAGGGCGGGAGAACGGGACGCCGCGAAAATACGGCAATTGGTTATTGACTTAATTAAAGCCGAGCCACTCGCCAGGATAGATTACGTGGAAATTTACAGCTATCCGGACCTTGAGCCGGTGGAGTTCATTAAAGGACAGGCGCTGCTGGCCCTGGCAGTGAAATTTGGTAGGGCGCGGTTAATTGACAACATAATACTCTAAGAAATGGGGACAAAACGAAAGCGGAACGTCTCCGACAGAGATAATCAGTGTGGGGGAGAGGGCTATGTTTCTGACAATGTTTAAATCAAAAATTCACCGGGCTACGGTGACCGGGGCCAACCTGAACTATATGGGCAGTATCACTATAGATGAGGCTCTAATGGAGGCCGCCGGCATTATGCCCAATGAAAAGGTGCAGGTTGTCAACAATAACAACGGCGCCCGTTTTGAAACATATGTGATTAAAGGGACCCGCGACTCGGGTGTAATCTGCCTGAACGGGGCCGCTGCCCGCCTGGCGCAGCCCGGAGACGTGGTAATTATAATTTCTTACGCCATTATGGATTGCCGCGAGGCGAAATCGTACAGACCGGCAATTGTAATGGTCGACGACCAGAACAAAATAACTGTAATTAAGCAGGGGGAAGTCCACGGCGATATGGGCTAAGAAGCCACATGTTACCAAAATAATGCTAAGCGCCGGTATAAAGGAGGAGTTTATTTGCCGGACAATTATATGGTAAATTTCGATACACGGGAGCTGCCCCAGGTAGAAGAGGAATATATCATTCTGGGCAGCGGCATTGCGGGCTTATATACAGCCCTCTCGGCTTCCCAGGCGGGCAGCTCGGTAACGGTCCTAACTAAACAGACCATGATGGATACCGGCACGGATAAAGCCCAGGGCGGGATCGCCGCCGCGCTCGGGGACGCTGATTCACCGGCGCTGCACAGACAGGATACTCTTGTGGCCGGGGCCGGGTTGTGCGACTCGGAGGCTGTGGCGGCGCTGGTCAGTGAAGGGCCTGACAGGGTCAGGGAGTTGATTAGCCTGGGCGCTATCTTTGACCGGGACAGCCAGGGTCTCGCCCTGACTATGGAGGGAGCGCACAGCCAGAGGCGTATTCTACATGCCAGCGGTGACGCTACCGGGGCGGAGATCCAGCGGGTTCTCACCCAGCGTGTGCGGGAAGACAACCGGATTAAGGTGCTGGAAAACCACTATGTTGTAGACCTGCTGGTGCGGGAAAACATCTGTTATGGCGTACTGGCCTATGACAGGCAAAACAAAGAATACAAGGTGTTTCGAGGGAAAGTGACTGTCCTGGCCACAGGCGGGTTAGGCCGCATTTTTGAACACAACACCAACCCCGAGGTAGCTACCGGTAACGGCATAGCCATCGCCTTCAGGGCCGGCGCTGAGGTCATGGACATGGAATTCATCCAGTTCCACCCGACAGTATTGAACCTGCCCGGCGCCCCTCGCTTTCTAATTTCCGAGGCTGTGCGCGGTGAAGGCGCTTACCTGCGCAATATCCAGGGCCAGCGTTTTATGCAGCGCTATCATGACCTGGCGGAGCTTGCGCCCAGAGACATAGTAGTGCGCGCTATTTTAAAAGAAATGGCGGCGACTAACTCCAACATGGTGTTTTTGGACTTGACCCATCTCGACCCGGAGCTGGTAAAATTGCGCTTTCCCAATATCATGAAGACCTGTGCGGAATACCAACTGGACATCACTGTTGATCGTATTCCAATAGCGCCTGCCGCCCACTACATGATGGGCGGGGTTAAAATTAACCTGGTGGGGGAAACAAGCATCAGGGGGCTTTATGCCTGCGGCGAGGTTTCCTGCCCCGGCGTGCACGGCGCCAACCGGCTGGCCAGCAACTCCCTTTTGGACGGATTGGTTTTTGGCGGGCGGATAGTAGAAGAAACCAGACATTTTCTGAAGGATTACCATCCCCGCAACCTGGAATTTGCCTGTGACTGGCTGCTTGAACCGGCAAAAACAGACTACGCGGCCTTGCGCAAAAAGCTGGAAGTGCTGATGGGCGAAAAAGTGGGACCGGTGCGCAGCAGTGAAGGGATGAGAGAAGCCCTGGAGTTTTTCGACAAATGGAGCTATCTCAAGCGGCACAGGGCGGATAACGCTGAGCAGATGGAAGTAAAAAACATGCTCCAGGTAGGAGAGTTGGTGGCTGAAGCGGCCCTGGCCCGCAGGGAAAGCCGTGGCGGGCACTACCGGGTTGACTGCCCGGATACGTACCAGCGCTGGCAGAAGCATATTATATTCAGGCGTTAGATACAAGGAAGAATATACACTGGCCATTCAGGGCATGTAATATCAAAACGGGTTTTCAGGCCCGTTATTTTATTAGCACAATGAGATTGGGGCCGGATATGAGTAAAATCACATTGATCGCCACAGCGACTTTTGGCCTTGAGGCTGTCGTGGCCAGAGAAGTCAGAGGGCTTGGCTACCAGGATCTAATGGTGGAAGACGCCAGAGTTACTTTTGCGGGGGACGAGGCGGCAGTATGCAGGGCGAACCTGTGGCTGCGCACGGCAGACCGCGTTTTATTGAAAATGGGTGAGTTCAAGGCGCTGACATTTGATGAGCTTTTTGAAAAAACCAGAGCCCTGCCCTGGCCGGATTGGTTGCCCGAAAACGCCGCCTTTCCGGTTAACGGCAAATCAGTCAAATCACAGCTGCACAGTGTGCCGGACTGCCAGGCCATCGTTAAAAAAGCCGTTGTGGAAAAAATGAAACAGAAGTATAAAAGGGACTGGTTTCAGGAAAACGGACCACAGTACACCATTGAAGTAGCCCTGCTCAAGGATATGGCTACCCTGACCATCGATACCAGCGGCGCGGGGCTGCATAAACGGGGCTACCGCAAGTTGGGCAGCCAGGCGCCGCTAAAAGAAACGCTTGCTGCCGCTATGGTCCTGCTCAGCCGCTGGCGTCCGGAACAGGCTCTGATCGACCCTTTTTGCGGGTCGGGAACGATCCCGATTGAGGCGGCGCTGATCGGCACGAATATGGCTCCCGGTTTGAACCGGTCTTTTGCCGCGGAAAAATGGCCGGTTATTCCCAAATCCCTCTGGCATAAAGCCAGGGAGGAAGCCAAGAGTTTTGCTGATTACGCCCAGCCCCTCCATGTTATGGGTTCGGATATAGACGGCGCCGTGTTGGGTCTGGCCCGCTATCATGCCAGGCAGGCCGGGGTAGCGGAAAAGGTGTTTTTTCAGAAGCTCCCTGCGGCCGGGATTCGCTCCAGGCGCAAGTATGGTTATATCATCTGCAACCCTCCCTACGGGGAACGCCTTGGCGATATAAAACAGGCAGAGGAACTGTACAGGGAGATGGGGAAGGCTTTCAAATCTCTCGATACCTGGTCATATTACATACTTGCCGCCCACCCTAATTTTGAGCGTCTCTTCGGCAGAAAACCGGACCGGAAAAGAAAGCTGTACAACGGGCGGCTGCAGTGCAATTACTACCAATACTATGGTCCTCGCCCGCCTCGCAGGATGGAACCGTTTGAAAAAACAACTTTGTAACACTCGCCGGGGGAGCCCTTTCACGCGCTATTTCCTGCCGGACAGTATGCTCGCGGCCCTGGCCAGGTCCGGCTGTCTGACCATCAGCCTTAATCCTCCCAGGGCAAAGGGCGTATATACCACAACCGCAGAACGTTCGTCAAACAGGTGGACCTCTATGCCCTCGTTTTCCAACAGTCCTTTGGCCAGGTAAGCCTCATTGACATCAAGAAAAGCAGCGACCTTCACCAGTTTTTCCACTTTCCCTTCCCCTTTCAAGTTTTTCGGCAGGTATGTGTTGAAATCCCGAATTTAATTTTAATGCTGTTCAATTTTACTAAAACTATGAAACATTTGAATAATTTATTTTACTTTTTACCGCATTAAGGTTAAAATAAAATATAAGCTCAATAAACAGGTTTTGTTCATTTATCCTTCTCAGCCGCTAAAATGGTGATGGAGATCAATGATAAGTGAATCACCATTGAGCAAATAATTTTGAGGAGGATTTCTTCGTGTATCAAGACAAAACCCTGAACTGCCGTGACTGTGGCTTGGATTTTGTTTTCACAGCATCCGAGCAGGAGTTCTATGCTGAAAAGGGCTTTACCAACGAGCCGGGTCGCTGTCCCCAGTGCAGGGCCGCACGCAAGCAGAGAAACAGCAGAGAAGGAGGCTTTGGCGGCCGGGGAACCCGTCCCCCGCGCGAAATGCACCCGGCAGTCTGTGCCAGCTGTGGTGTAGATACGGAAGTGCCTTTTAAGCCCAGTGGAGATCGCCCGGTATATTGTTTTGAATGTTTTAATAAAAATAGAGGCTATTAAAGGGCAACTTGCAAAAATTATGGATAGGGAAACTGTAACATCAATGTTACAGTTTTTTTTCGGGCAAAACAGCAGGTTTAACCGCTCACTTCTATTAAGTTTTGCATGCCTTGGACTCAATCTCCCTGCCTATATGGTATTATAACCTGATAGAAGAAATAGCTGTTAGCATTTCGACAATTTAGATGATTATATGACACATGGACATCTTTTTAGCATTTCAAGCAGGAAATTGATTAATTTGGTTTAATTTTTATTGTTATCATTTAGTTTATCTGCGGGCGCCAGTTTTTTTATAGATATTTCCATTTTGGATATAAATAAGTTAATGATTTCTGGATTTACTCCGTTCAGGGGGTGTATGAGCGGGTTGAAAAAATTTCTTCTAAAAATTATCTGGTCGATCCTGCTTGTGGGAGCTTGTGTTTTCCTGCTTACCGGCTGCGATATGTTGGACTTTAACAAGACAGGAGAGAGACGCAACCCCCTGACTATAAAGGTTGAAGATTTCAGTGTGTTTCTTTTTGAATCTTCAGAGGAAATTTACCGGGCAAATGTAAAAAGTACTGCGATGTGGGCCGGGTTGAAGGAACAGGCTGACAAGGATCCGCTCTATGCGGCGCATTATCAATGGCTGTACGAGACTTACAAAAGCTGGGACAATAACCGCAAAGCCCAGCTTCATGAAATAATGCTCGACTACCACCCCCAGCCCATGGCGGAGAAGCTTATCCAGGCAGGCAAGCAGGACGCCGGACTGGATGAAATAATTGAATTTATGAAAGTTGACCGTTTTTACGCAAAAAACAGAAGCACCCTCACCGATTTTTATTCCTGGTATGGGAAAAATTACGCCCTGCCGCACTATGAGCAAATTGTATCGGCGCTGCAGCAGAAAGTTGATCTGGCGAACGGCAAAGTAGAAAGCTATTTTGATATAGTCGGGTTCATGGAGAAAGAGACCGGGATAAAGCTCAAGCAAAAACCAGACGCGCTCGAACTGCTGCTTAACATGCGGCTGATCGGGGCTTCCGGCTTCAGCCGGGACAAGGACTCGCTTTATGGGATCCGTTGGAACGACAAACCGGATAAAATCTGGGCAATCGCCTTCAACGAATTCAGTCACCCTTTCTTCCGCACCTTTACAGGCAGCTGGTCATTCAAGCGGCTGGCGGGGAAATTAAAGAAAGACGATCAGTTAATGGACAAATATAATGAGGATGTGCCCTACACATGGGAGGGCTGGATTGAAGGGAACCTGACCGAGGGATTTGCCCGTTATCTGACTGTGCGTATGGGTATTGCGGAGGATGTGGGCGAAGGGGTATTTATTTTTGATCGCGAATATGCCCAGGCCCTGCTGGACGGTTACGATCCGCAAAGGATTTCCCTGGAAGACTTCACGGTGCAGTTTCTCAAACAAAAATATGAGATATAATATCATTGAAACATCAGACGTATCATTGGCTGGATAAATCGGCCCTGCGGGAAAGTTTACGCTACATGTCATGGAAAGGTAGATATCATGTATCTTAACCAGCTCGAACTGAGAAAAATAATAGAAAAATTTTTGTTTGAAGATATCGGTTCTGGAGATATAACCACCAACAGTATTGTCCAGGCAGGCGCCGTCTCACACGGATATATCATATCCAGGGAAAATGGCGTTGTAGCGGGACTGCCGCTGGCGGAAATGGTTTTTCAAATACTTGATCCCTGCATTGAATTCCGGGCGCTGGCGCAGGACGGCCAAAAAATTGAACGCGGCATGGTGTTGGCAGGGATTTCCGGTAACGTAAGAGCAATCCTGACCGGGGAAAGGCTTGCCCTTAACTTGCTCCAGCACCTTTCCGGTATCGCTACCAGGACGGCCCGGCTGACAGAGTTGGCGGCGGGGAATAAATCCCGCATCGTTGACACCAGAAAGACAACCCCCGGACTGCGGATGATGGAAAAATACGCTGTGCGGGTTGGCGGTGGTTACAACCACCGCTTCGGCCTTTTTGACGCTGTGCTGATTAAAGACAACCATATTAAAATAGCAGGGGGAATCAGACCGGCAGTGGAAGCGGTCAGGCGTCTTTGTCCCCATACTGCCAGGATCGAGGTTGAGGTGGAGGATGTTGCCGGGGTTAACGAAGCCCTGGCTGCCGGGGCGGATATAATAATGCTCGACAATATGACCCCCGAAAGGATGCGGCAAGCAGTGGACCTCATCGCCGGACGCGCCCTGGTTGAGGCGTCAGGTGGAATTTCCGAGGAAAATATCCGGGCCGTGGCTGAAACCGGAGTCGACATTATCTCTGTTGGAGCGCTGACCCACTCGGTGAGATCGCTTGACATAGGCCTGGACATGAAAGACATTAAGCGCAGATAACCTGGTTTCTTCTATGAAATTATAAGCAGAATGCCGGTCATTCCGTTATCTTATTTTTGGAATGAAATAGTCTGGCTGTATCCTTCATTATTTGGTAAAATGGGGTTTAAAAGGTTAGTGCTTTAATAGGAGTGACAATGCAAACTTCTGCTTCAGCCCTATTATTAATTGTCTCACTTGGGGCTATTTCTGTTTTATTGATGTTGCATGTCTATATCTTTATGTCTGAACGCAGGCTGTTTCTGCTCCTGTGGTTCGCCGGCTGGGCCGTCATCGGGTTTAATTACGGCCTGGACGCTTTTTTCCCCGACTTGCTGAGACAAAACCGCCTGGTTTTACTTTTCAGCCTGAGTTCATTTTTTTGCGCCAACCTTTTAATATCCTGGGGTACTTTAATATTCCTGAAAATCAAAGGCGGAATTAACTTATTCATAAGCGCGGGGATAACCTGGCTCTTATTTTTTATCTTTTTCTCAAACCGGATCTGGACGGATCTGCAGATGATCAAATACAATTTTTTAGCGGTATTCGCCCTGTCCGCCTGGGTAGGCGCGGCTCTGATCAAGTCGTCCAAAAAGTATGGGACTCTGGCCTTTTTATTAGGTTTATTAAATATAGCCTGGGTCGGCAATACTGTCCTTTTTTCTTATATTCTGGAGATGCCCCGGATGGCGCCCTATATTGTTTCGCAGGTGATCTTAATCCTCAACGCCATCGGACTCATCCTGCTTTTTTTGAAAGAGCAAAAGGACGAGATCGATCGCGGGCTGGCTCACATCACTTACCTCCCTTACCACGACGAATTAACCGGACTGTATAATAAGGCTTATTTTGATCGGAAAATACAGGAACTGGCGGCGGACAACGGCTGCCTGCCCGTCTCCCTGCTGGTGGGCGACATGAACGGGCTGAAATTCGTCAATGATGTTTTTGGCCACCATGAGGGAGATAACTGGCTGAAAAGGATGGCCTTCATTATTCAGCAATCATGCCGTCAAAAGGATATTGTCGCCCGGTGGGGCGGCGATGAGTTCGCCGTTATCCTGCCCAGCACGGACAAAGAAACAGCTCTCGCTGTTGGACAAAAGATTAAAGAAGCCTGTCAAAGCATGCAGGAGATAGAAATCCTGTTAAGCATATCCCTGGGTGTGGCAACTAAAACAGACAGTGAAGCAGATTTGACCAGTGTCTTAAAAGAAGCTGAAGAATCAATGTATGAAAACAAGCTTATCGAGGGCAAGGAAGCCAGGGGGGCTATCGCTGAAACTCTGGGCGAACTTCTGCAGAAAAAAGGTTATGAGACCAAAGAACGCCTGGCAAGGATGGAATCACTGGCTGAAAACTTCGCCCGGGCTCTTGATTTTTCCCGGGAAAACCTTAATAATCTGGTGCAGGCCGCAAATTTGCATGACATTGGTAAGATCGGCATCCCTGCGGATATCGTTCTGAAAAAGACCCCGCTTAATGAATCAGAATGGGCGGTAATGAAAAAGCATGTCGAAATCGGCTACCGGATGGCTCAAGCCTCTGGAGAATTTGCCCACCTGGCCGATATCATTTTATATCACCATGAATGGTGGAACGGCCAGGGCTACCCCCGGGGGCTTAAAGAAGAAGGGATCCCTCTTTTATCGCGGATCATATCCATTTTGGACGCCTTTGACGACATGACCCACCAGCAGCCCTATAAGCCCGCCAGGGCTGTGGACGAAGCCCTGCGTGAACTCAGCCTCAATGCGGGGAGCCAATTTGATCCTGATCTGGTCCCGGTCTTTATTCAGATGATGACCGCTAAATAAAATACGCAGTTGCCGTACTATTTCATTGTTAACTTTGTTGTTATAAATGGTTGACGATGGAGATTGTCTATATTAAAATGGATCCGAGGTGGACCTATTGAAAGAGATCGTATTGCGCCTGCTAAAAGAAAGAAGTCCGGAGTATGTTTCCGGGGAAGAGATCTGCAGGCTGCTCAATGTCACCAGGACAGCGGTCTGGAAACATATCCAGGCCCTGCGTGAAAGCGGTTATGAGATTGAAGCGCGGCCTCGCGCGGGTTATACTCTAACCGGTATCCCTGACAGGTTGTACCCGGAAGAGATCCGGGACGGGCTGTCAAACCGGTTTTTAGGCCGGAAAATTTACTACTTTGACACTGTATCCACCACAAACGACAAGGCCAAGGAACTGGCGCGCCAGGGCGACGGTGAGGGAACTTTGATTGTGGCCGAGGAGCAGACCGGCGGCAAAGGCCGGCTGGGCAGGAAATGGTTTGCCCCCAAATACAAGGGGATCTGGTTTTCCCTGATTTTGTGTCCACCTGTTCTGCCGCCTGAAGCCAACCAGGTAACCATGCTGGCTGCTGTAGCGGTTGCGTCAGCGATTAAGAAGGAAACCGGGATTGAGGCGGGCATTAAATGGCCCAACGACCTGCTGGTGGGAAGCAAGAAAATATGCGGTATCTTGACTGAGCTTAGCGCGGAGATGGAGAGGATTAATTACCTGGTGGCAGGCATTGGGATTAATGTCAACCAGGATGAGACGGACTTTCCTGAAGAACTGCGGGAGAGCGCCGCTTCGCTTAAAAATGAGTCTAAAAGGAAAATAGACAGGGTGAGGCTGATCCAGACCACGCTGGCGGAGTTTGAACGCTGGTACGGGACCTGGCTGGAACAGGGTTTCGCGCCGGTCCTGGCCAGGTGGAAAGAGATGTCCGTTTCCCTGAACTGTCCGGTACGGATCAGCGCGCCGAATAATTCCTGGGACGGATGGGCGGAAGATATAGACGGCGACGGGGCGCTTCTACTGCGCCTGCCCGGCGGAGAGCTCAAGCGGGTAATATCAGGTGAAGTATCCCTGCGCCTATCGTAAAGACTATAATTTTTTACAAAAGAAATTTGAAATAATTATTATAACATTATTGTTAACCTATAAACATGTTGCGGTTAACAAAATGCATGTTCGAGGGGGTGTCCTGGTGTTTAGTTGTCTGTTAAAACAGATACTATCAGGGGACGATATAACTTTTG
Source organism: Pelotomaculum sp. (assembly GCA_018435055.1). Classification (GTDB taxonomy): domain Bacteria; phylum Bacillota; class Desulfotomaculia; order Desulfotomaculales; family Pelotomaculaceae; genus Syntrophopropionicum. The sequence continues at coordinate 29,909 of JAHDOA010000014.1, forward strand.
ATCAAGCGTTAACCCTGGGCAAGCTGGACGACAGCCAGTTATATGAACTATTTTTAGCGGCTTTACGGGTTACCCGTCATTTCTACGGCAACAGGGTTGATTTGTGTTCCATCATTAATGCTAAATCGGGGCGTTGTTCCGAGAACTGCGCCTTCTGTGCTCAATCTGTTCACCATCACACAAGCATATCTACATACCCTGCTCTTTCAAAAGAAATAGTTTTGGAAAAGGCGTTTGAAATGGAATCTAAAGGCGCCCGCCGTTTTTCCCTGGTTACCAGCGGCAAGGGGATCCAGGGCGATGATTTCGAAAAAGTTATAGATATATATAAAACCCTCAGGGAAAAGACCCAATTAAGCCTGTGCGCCTCGCTGGGAATCATAGACTATACTAAAGCCTTGCGTCTAAAAGAAGCCGGGGTCACTATGTACCATCATAATATAGAAACATCCAGAAGCTTTTTTCCTGAAATATGTACCACCCATAGTTTCGAAGACAGGCTGGAAACGATACGTTCGGCGAGCAAAGCAGGCCTTGGTATCTGTTCAGGCGGTATTGTCGGACTGGGCGAAAATTGGGAGCAGCGGGTTGAAATGGCCTTCCAGTTAAAAGAACTGGGAGTTGTATCGTTACCGCTAAACATTATAACCCCCATCCCCGGAACCCCCCTCTGGGAAAAACCTGTCCCGGAACCCATGGAAATTCTGAAGACAGCAGCCATGTTTAGAATGGTTCTGCCCGGCGCCATTATCCGTCTTTGCGGCGGCAGGGAATCAGCCCTGCGGAGCCTGCAGCCACTTGCGTTTACAGCTGGAATTAACGGTATGCTGGTAGGTAACTATCTTACAACTACCGGAAGGGAGGTGGAGGACGACATGCAAATGCTCAAAGACTTGAAACTTGAGGTAATGCGGCCCTGTTAATCACGTAAATTTTTTAGGAGTGAGGAGATTGTCCAATTATTCTGCCCGTGACATTACCATGACCGCTGTTTTTGCAGCCCTGGCGGTGGTGGCGGCGATGCTGGTGCGCTATGGTGGAAGCATTGTGCCGTTCAGCTTGCTGCCTTTTGTGGTGATGCTGGCCGGAGGTTTGCTGGGCGCCCGGCTTGGGTCTCTGAGCATAATTGTTTACATCCTGCTTGGTCTGGTGGGAATTCCAGTGTTTGCAACACCTCCTTTTGGCGGTCCGGCCTATGTGCTGAAGCCCACCTTCGGATTACTGCTTGGCTTTGTCGTAAGCGCTTACGTTATCGGAGCGCTGTTGAAAAACAGAGAGGAAAGCGGCTTTACCCGTTATTTCCTATCTATGGTGGCAGGGATAGTTGTTTATTACCTGATTGGTCTTCCTTATATATACGTCATTTTAAACTTTTACCTGGGGCAGGCTGTTTCAGTCGTAAAAGTCCTGTATATTGGTTTTGTCCCCTTTATCGTACTGGATCTGGTCAAGGCGGCGGCAGCCGCTGTTATGGCCAGGGCGCTTTACCGCAGGCTGAACGGTGTAATTTAGCCAATTGCATCCCCCGGCAAATAGATCCTGCCTGCCGAAAGGGAAATAGCCTTTTTATGAAGAATAATGTGGCAACAAACCTTGCAAAGGGGGCTGGCGCTAAAATGTTCCGGCTAATTAACGTGATGGAAATAATGGTAAATGAGACTGTCGACGAAATACTCCGGGTTAACAAGGATATCTGCAGCTGTTCCAGGTGCAGGTTGGACCTGGCTGCAGTCGCCCTTAATAACCTCCCCGCCAATTATGTGGTAACAACAGAAGGGGAAGTCATTAAAAGGATAAACGCTTTAAAACAGCAGTTTAAAGTGGATATCATCTGCGCACTGACAGAGGCCCTCACGGTTGTTAGCAAGCACCCCCATCACACTTATTTGTAGAGTAAAAAATGTTTTTAGCATTTTCTATATGTGGAGGCTTTTGGCTTTTGGATCCCTGTTGCGCCAGGCCGGCCACCTTTGGTAGAATGATCTAAAGTGATACGGAAAGCGGTGGTGGCTGTGATTCTGGTTTTCGATGTGGGCAATACAAATATTGTTTTAGGTGTTTTTAATGGCAGCGAATTGGTGGCAAACTGGCGCATTTCCACAAAGCTCAACCGGACTGCAGATGAATACGGGGTAATGCTTGGCGAGCTTTTTTCTTTTTCGGGTAATGATATGAGCCGGATTAAGACCATAGTAATTTCTACGGTGGTACCGCCGCTGACATTTACCCTGGAGCGGGTATGTCAGAGATATTTCAAACTGACCCCGCTAATTGTCGGCCCCGGCATTAAAACAGGCCTGCCGATAAAGTATGAAAATCCCAGGGAGGTAGGCGCCGACCGTATCGTCAATGCGATAGCTGCTATTGACAGATACGGTTATCCTCTTATTATTGTGGACTTTGGCACCGCGACGACGTTTTGCGCCATCAACGACAGGGGTGAATATATAGGCGGGGCTATAGCCCCGGGCATCAGCATCTCAACAGAGGCCCTTTTTCAACGGGCGGCTAAACTGCCCCGGGTGGAATTAACCAAGCCGGCTTCCATAATAGGAAAAAATACTATCAATGCCATGCATGCGGGTATTTTTTACGGGTTTGTCGGCCAGGTCGATGAGATCGCCAGGAGAATGAAAAAAGAACTGGGCGCAAACACTAAAGTTGTTGCGACCGGCGGTCTGGCGAACCTGATTGCCCAGGAAAGCTCCTATATCGAAATGGTAGACCCTTATCTAACCCTTAATGGACTCAGGCTTATTTACGAGAGGAATATGCAGCGGTGAAAATCGGTGACGTTATACTGGAGAACCCGGTGATATCCGCGCCAATGGCCGGCATCACGGATAAGTCATTCAGGATTTTGGCGAGGGAGGCTGGTTGTAGCCTGGTCTGCACCGAAATGGTCAGCGACCAGGCTCTTTTGTATGGAAATCCAAAAACATGCAGCCTGCTTGATATTTCAGGGGAGGACGGCCCGGTAAGCATCCAGGTGTTTGGCTCTGACGCCGGGTATATGGCCGCGGCTGCCGAAATCGTGGAAAGCCGCGGCGCCCGGCTGATTGATGTCAACATGGGCTGCCCGACGCCGAAAATAGTCAAAAATGGCGAGGGCGCGGCACTGATGAAAGAACCTGATAAAGCTGCGGGGATAATCAGGGCTATGGCAGAGCGGGTAAAGGTTCCGGTTACTGTCAAGCTGAGGAAAGGCTGGGATGAATCTTCTGTTAACGCGGTGGAAATGTCCTGCCTGATGGAGAGCGCCGGGGCGGCGGCGGTAACAGTACACGGCCGCACCCGTTCCCAGTTTTATACCGGAAAAGCTGATTGGGGAATAATAGCCTCGGTTAAGCGGGCTGTGGGTATTCCAGTCATTGGCAACGGGGATATATGGACACCCCGGGACGCCCTGTTCATGCTGGAACAGACCGGTTGTGACGGGATTATGATTGGCCGGGCCTCACTCGGCAACCCCTGGATTTTTAAGCAGACAGTACATTTCCTGAAAACAGGTGAAATGCTGCCGGGACCTGCCCCGGAGGAAAGAGCTGCCGCGGCTTTGAGGCATTTTGATTTATTGCTTAAAAATAAGGGCGAGAACGTGGCTGTGCGGGAGATGCGCAAACACGCCGCCTGGTATATGAAAGGCCTGCGCGGGGCGGCCCGTCTGAGGGAAATGGTAAACAGGGCAAAATCCCAGGAGGAGATAAAAATTTTGCTGAAACAGCTGGCGGGCCAGGCTGAATTAATGATAATCCCGGCAGATAATAAATAGTAGTATAAAACCCCTGCGGCTACTTGAAAAAGGCCGTTATTTTTTATAGAATTATTTATGTACACAATTCTGTGCACATAAATAATTCTATGAGGGAAAAACTAAGACTGTACGGGATGCAGACGGGAAGGAAACGGGCAGAACGTTCTTTTGCTTCCCTTTAGGGGAGATATTTATGGAATTAATCCGCTTGGGAGATAAGATTATCAGCCGGCGAAAAATTGACCAGGCAATAAATAAAATCCTGAATCTAAGGATGAAAGGCCTGACTCAGAAAGAGGTCGCCCAGCGTTTAGGAGTTGATCGGACTCTGGTCTGCCGTCTTGAAAACCTGGGGGAGCTGAGGAAGGGGCGCAGTCTTGCGGTAGTTGGTTTCCCGGTCCTGAATAAAAAAGAGGTTGAGGAAGCGCTGGAGCGAGAAGGAGTAGACCTGGTTTTTATCATGTCTGAGAAAGAGCGCTGGCAATTTATAAAACAAAAGAGCGGGGTTGACCTGTTTGACTCGATTATGGAACAGATCGCGAAGGTCCATTCCTATGACCAGGTGATAGTAATCGGTTCGAATCAGCGGATAAAGGTATTTAAGGCTGTCCTTGACAAGGAGGTAGTCGGTTTTGAAATTGGCGAATCACCTATACAGGAAGATAAAATAGTCGAGATTGATGATCTGATTAAATTAGTCAGGGCAGTTAAGGAATAGGGGGAACTTTCATGCAAAACTTTGCTTTCATGATCCACCCGATGGACGCGGGGGACGTTGCCAGGAAATTTAAATTTGCCCGGTATGTGCCCCAGCAGGCGATTGAAAGGGCTTTTGCCTTGCTCCCATCCATGAAGGTGGCCCATATCACCGGCATTCGCTCAGCATATGAAGAGGCGGAAGGGTGGTTTATCGCCTGTCCGCTTACCACCAGGCTGATAATGAGTATGTCCCCGGGTTATGTGACCAAGAAAATTATCCAGGGAGGCCGTGCCGCAGAAAAACTTGGCGCCAAAATATTTGGACTGGGCGCGTTTACCAAGGTAATCGGCGATGCCGGCATTACTGTTGCTAAGAATCTGAACATACCGGTGACAACCGGGAACAGCTATACGGTAGCGACTGCTGTTGAGGCGACCAGGGAGGCAGCACGGGTGATGGGGCATGACCTGAAAAAGTCCTCGGTGGTTATAATGGGCGCGACAGGGGCCATCGGTCGTGTGTGCGCCATGATTCTGGCCGGAGAAACGCAAAATATGACGCTGGTTGCGCGCAATAAGCGCAAGCTAGAGGACCTCGCCGCCAAAATTCTTTACGACACAGGGCTTGCCGTTAAGATTACCTCCGACAGTAAAAAAGCACTGCGCGGCGGGGATATTGTTGTTACCGTAACCAGTGCTGTTGACACAGTGATTGAGCCCGGGGATATCAAAGCCGGCGCTGTAATATGTGACGTAGCCCGCCCGCGGGATGTATCAAAACGGGTCGCCGAGGTGCGGAAGGATGTGCTGGTTATTGAAGGCGGTGTGGTCGAAGTTCCCGGGGACGTTAAATTTAACCTTAATTTCGGCTTCCCGCCGGGAACCGCCTATGCCTGTATGGCTGAAACAATGATTCTGGCCCTGGAAAAACGTTATGAGAGTTTTACGCTCGGCCGGGATTTGACTATAGATCAGGTTGAAGAAATTTCCGGTCTGGCCAAAAAGCATGGTTTTAAATTGGCTGGTTTTCGCAGTTTTGGCAAAGCTGTCACAGTGAAGGAAATTGAAGGGATTAAGCAGTGCGCCAGGGACTTGCAATTGATTCCGGCCCTTGCAAAATAACCGTAAGTAAATCCGATTGTAAGATGGCCTTGACAAAGGGGGGCCATCTTTTTATAATGTTTAGGAAAAGAAAGAAGCCGCCATTGGCGGATTGTCAGCCAAGAGAATTGGCTGGGAAACATATTCAGGCGATGTGCCATACAAGCACTGCAAAGCAAGGTTTTTGCAGTGCTTTAAGTGTAGTTTAGGGCCTTTTTTTACTGTTGCCGAATAATAAGAGGGTTGACACATATATTGTTTGTAACGTTATTACAGGGATAAGGAGATTATGTAGATGAATGAAAATGATGTAATGCTGACTTTGAACGGCCTTAAGAAGCTTGAAGATGAGCTGATGCATCTCAGGTCTGTAAAGAGAAGAGAGGTTGCTGAGCGGATTAAACAAGCCATAGAATTTGGAGATATCAGTGAGAATTCAGAATATGAAGATGCTAAAAATGAGCAGGCTTTTATCGAAGGACGCATTTTAACACTGGAAAAAATGTTGCGTAATGCCAAAATTATAGATGATGAGAACCTGGACACAAAGCTTGTGTACATCGGCTCGACCGTTTTACTCAAGGATCTGGAGTGCGGCGATGAGGTTAAATATACTATAGTAGGGTCGGTGGAGGCCGATCCGGATGCTAATAAGATATCGAACGTTTCACCTGTGGGAAAGGCTATCATCGGTCAGCCCAAGGGGAGCATTGTTGAGGTTAATGTCCCGGCGGGACAATTAAAATACCAGATAGTGGATATACTGAGGTAAGATAATTTTTGGAGGGTTTATATTGGCGCAAAAAAATAAAGATGCTGATTTTCACGGCGATGCCACAAGCGGTACTAAGGAAGAAGACCTGAATGAGTTAATGCAGATTCGCCGGGAGAAACTCGCTGACATCAGGAGTAGGGGATTTGAACCTTATGGGGGGCGTTTTGAACGGACTCATTTAGCGCGCTATGTTTTAGATAATTACGATGAAATGGAAAACAAGCCTGTGATTATGGCCGGCAGAATTATGTCAAAGAGGGGCATGGGTAAAGCATCTTTTGCTCATATCCAGGATCCGACAGGCCAAATCCAGATTTATATAAGATCTAACGATATCGGCGCCGGGCTGTACGATTTTTTCGGCAAGCTTGATATCGGCGACATCATAGGTGTTCAGGGCCATGTGTTTAAGACCCGCATGGGTGAAATAACTGTTGCGGTTGAAAATTTTAATTTGCTGGCCAAGTCGCTAAGACCGCTTCCCGAAAAATGGCACGGCCTGAAGGACGTGGAGCTGCGCTACCGGCAGAGGTATGTTGATTTAATTGTAAATCCTGAGGTTAAAGAGGTATTTGTTACAAGAAGCAAAATTGTCAGGGCGATACGTGGTTTTCTTGACCGCAAGGGTTTTTTGGAAGTTGAAACTCCGATGATGCAGGTTATTGCCGGAGGCGCCACAGCCAAACCTTTTGTTACACACCACAATGCTTTAAGCCTCAATTTATTCATGAGAATAGCCCCGGAACTTTATCTGAAGAGACTCCTGGTAGGCGGATTCGATAAGGTCTATGAGATCAACCGCAACTTCCGCAACGAAGGTATTTCTACCAAACACAACCCCGAGTTCACTATGATGGAGCTTTACCAGGCCTATGCCGATTATAATGATATGATGGATCTGACTGAAGAAATGATTTCGACAGTAGCACAAGAAGTGCTTGGTTCGGCCGTGATTAATTATCAGGATACGGAAATTAATCTTTCTCCGGGATGGACGAGACAGCCGATGCTTGAGGCGGTAAAGATCCACTCGGGACTTGATTTTAATGTGATCAAGACGTCAGACGAGGCCCGCAACGCGGTAAAGCAGGCTAAACTGGGCATTGAGCTGGATCCTGCGGATTCATGGGGAGATATTCTAAACAAGGTTTTCGAGGAAAGCGTTGAGCCCAGGTTAATTCAACCAACATTTATTATGGACTATCCGGTGGAAATATCGCCTCTGGCCAAGCGTAAAACTGAAAATTCCAGTCTGACGTACCGCTTTGAGCTGTTTATCTACGGGCGTGAGATAGCAAACGCGTTTTCCGAATTAAATGATCCAATTGACCAGAGGGCCCGTTTTTTAAAGCAGGTCGAAAAGAGAAAAGCAGGAGACGAAGAAGCCCATATGATGGACGAGGACTATATAAACGCGCTTGAGTACGGCATGCCTCCTGCCGGTGGGCTCGGGATCGGGATCGACCGCCTGGTAATGCTGCTGACCAATACATACTCTATTCGCGATGTTATTTTGTTCCCGCTGATGAGGCCCCGCGATTAGGTCTCACAAGTTAGCGTGGTTTAAACAGGATATTGCATGCAGCCGGTTTGTTCTGCCGGCCCTGCTGGTGGTTTTCTTAAGAAGGGGACTGTTAATCTGATTTTCTTTTTTACCTGTAAATACCTTGTTGACAAGTAGAATGCGAAATGTTAAGATGGCGTTCCGGGTGCAAGACGGCCCTGAAGAAATAACCTGGGCCAGAGAAAAAAGTTTTTAGCAAAAAAGCTTATTGACAAGAAAGAAGCGAAGTGCTAAAATAAAATTCCATCCTAAATGGATGATGTTGCTGAAAAATATTTGAAAAATATTTAAGGAAGATACTGGCTTGACAACAGTATGCCTTTATGGTAACATAAGTACTCGGGGCTGCCACATAAGCTGTCAGCCTGATGTATCCAGGTCTTTGAAAACTAAACAGTGGAATGGATGTTTAAAGAACACATGACTCGTCAAGTCTAAGAAGACCGAAGCGAGCAGTAAATTCCGAGCAAGCGATTTATAAAAGAGCTAGAGAAATTAAACTTTTCAGATATAAACGGAGAGTTTGATCCTGGCTCAGGACGAACGCTGGCGGCGTGCTTAACACATGCAAGTCGAACGGTTGAGAGGTGAGAGTTGAGAGGTTAGAAGTGAGATTAAGGAGCAATTCGGCAAGGCCGAATTGCAACCATTAGA
>JAHDOA010000008.1 GCA_018435055.1 Pelotomaculum sp.
AATCCGCGCAGCAGCAACTGTCCTATAGGTAATCCCATTTTGTATTTGCCGGCGTTTCCAGCTAAACATACTGTCATTACTGGAGGATTGGCCATATCTTTTAACCCCCTCTGTATTGTTGATATTTAATATTGCTCTTGATTTGCCGATTACCTCACTTCCAGGTTTGCTTAGACAGTCCACCCCCTCATGATCATGAATCTCAAAAAATGGCTTGGACCACCCCCTTTAAACACCAACAAAAAAAGGACAAAGTCAAGCTCTTTAAGCTAGCTCTGTCCCCCTTTCCGCAATGGGAGGCACTGCAGTTTCCCACGGCACCCTGACGTCCAGGCAACCTTACATTCAAATTTAGGCTTGCATGGCTCGGAGAACTTTGGTATTTTATTTTGAATACACCAAAAAGAAAACGGCAAAGCCGCAATTTCCACCTCTTAGTAAGTCAAACGCCTTGCATGGTAACCATTTCAGTGGGCGACCGGCTTTCGCATAGTTTTGCCAAAAACGTCTGCAAACCCAATATTTACATTTTATAATTAACTATTCAAAAAATTAACCACATACATTTGGATGTTGTTTAATTCTAATATTCGATAATAATGCAATATATCCTTCAAAAATAAAAAATAATTTATCAAAACAGATAAGACTTATTACAAATAACTATAGGTGCAAATCCCAATATATTACAATTGGACAGTTATACGATTACGATTGGTCCAAATATTCTCTATATTTAGATTAATCGATATTATCACAACCTTTAAACAAATCCATTTATTTTTTTCTTAAGTTTAAGATAATTTTCAGTAAAATACACTGGATTCTGCGCTTCCCGGTGGTCAAATCCATAGGCCCTTCTGCTTACGGTCAGAACAGGCGGCGTCTGTATTCTTTTTGCAACGCCCATGCCGAGGTAAAGCTTCCACCACTTTTCCAAATCCTCAATAAATACATCTGGTTCGGGGAAAAGCTTTTTCACCAGGCCTGGGCGGCAGCCAATCTTTTCTTCCAGACAGCCCGCGGCGTACCAGGTAAGGATTTCCTCAGGAGTCGACCTGTCCCATTGCTCCATAAACGCCCGGAAAAGATAATCATGGTAAGGATATACTAATGGATCCCCTTTCCCCTGATCAACATCCTGCTCAAAGGATAGTTCGGCGCTGGGGACAAGGTCTATGATCTCCCGGGGAATTACCTCCCGGCAGTATATACATTCATTAAGGAATACTGCCAAATCATAAACCTGGTGCTTCCATAAATCAGCCAGGGCCGCCAGAAAACCGGCCAGATCACCATAGAGCGTGCCATAACCGACCGTCATTTCACTCTTGTTGGCGTTGCAGGTAAACCCGCCGCCAAAGGCTGCCGCCGTACCGGCGAGAACTCTGGCCGAGCGGTCCCGGGCCTGGATATTTTCCTGCACAAACGAAGAAACAGACAGGTTGAACTGGCTGCCGTCCTTGGAGTTCTGAATCGGAGTCTCACCGATCTGCCTGACGGTATACTCAAAGACTTCTTGGATGGGCATGATGGTATAAAGGCATCCCAGGTTGTGCGCCAGCCTGGCCGACAGGTCTTTTGTAGTCTTAGAACTATATATGCTGGGCATGTTTACCAGCAGTAGACGCTCTGGCTCAAGTATTTTGTTGTAAAGGCAGGCGCTCACAGCCGAATCGATCCCGCCTGATACACCTATTACTACTTTTTCTATGCCTGCCGCTTGCAAAAACTTGCCGATACCGTAGTGCAGAGATTTGTATATGCTGTCAATTCCGCCGTCGTCCAGTTCTCCAAGCGCCGGTTGGCTTCTAAAGATTCCGTCTTGTTCCATTTTTACAATCTTTAATTCCTCAACAAAGGCAGGGCAGCTGTCTATAACTTCACCAGACCTGTTGTACACAGTACTGCAACCGTCAAAGGTGTATACAGTTTTACCGTTATTTTGGATCCCGACATTGTCGACATAGATTAAGGGAACTCCTGTTTGCGAAACTTGCCGGGAAAATATCCTGTGACGCTTGTTGTTCTTCCCCCTTGTATAAGGCGAGGTGGAAATATTGACAAACAGATCGACCTGGTCTTTCCAGTTTATCAATGATACCGGCTTAACGGCATGGTCCTCGCTCCAGACGTCCTCGCCCAGGATGCAGCCTAATCTGATCTCATCTCCGTCTATCACTAGATCAACCGGGCTCAGCATTTCCTCCAACCCGCTCCCTATTTCCTCCGCCAGCCGGCGCAGGCTGTAAAAATGCCGTGTTTCATCGAATGCACGATAACTAGAGTTGAGCATCTTAATCCGGAAAGGATACGGAAAATTATCTCCTCCACACAGCCTGCCGTTTTTCGCTATAAAAAAAGCATTGTACTTGCGCACCCTGCCGTTATCACCAGTTTTATTCCAGTCCACCCCAACATTGCCGAAAAGTACACATATTCCATCAGAAGCTTTCACAATTTTACGGCCGAGGTTCTCGCAATCCCTCAGAAAAGCTTGCTGTTCCCATATGTCACCAATCAGATACCCAGGCACAGCCATTTCCGGAAATATCACCATCTGCGCGTTTTTCGAGCGTGCTTCAGCGATCATGTCCAACATCTTCCTACTGTTCAAATCAGGCCTGCCGGCGATGACCTCCATTTGACCGATTGCTATTCTAAGCAAGAATGCCTCACTCCAATTGCTATAAATCTTCTGTTGAACATTAAAATTATACACCAAAGATAATTCAAATGGTAGTGGGCCGGACAGATAGCGATTTTTCACTGCAGCGTACTGACGATAGGAGTTGTACCAGGTTGAATTCCTATTGTTGAATACACAGTTTCATCTTCCACTACAACTTTATCCCCGGTATACGATTTACGCAGGATCTCCTCCAGCTCGCTGATCAAAGGCAGGCGCGGGTTGGTGGTTGTGGTCTGATCTGCAAAGACCTTTTCCGCTAGTTCCGGGATCTTGGACATAAATTCTTCCCGGTCTATACCCAGCTCGGCAAAGGTGGCCGGTATCCCCAGGGACCGGCTTAAACCGGAGACCGCCTCGATCAGGCTGTGTACACCCTCTTCCTGTGTCGCGGCGGGCAGGCCCAGGTGGGCGGCAATCTGCCGGTATTTTTCCGGCGCGATGTATTGCTCGTATTTCGGAAAAGAAACAAACTTGCTGGGCAATCCGGCGTTGTACTCTATAACATAAGGCAGCAGTACGGCATTTGCCCGCCCGTGGGTGACGGCGAACTCTCCCCCCACTTTGTGGGCCAGGGCATGGTTGATACCCAGAAAAGCGTTGGTAAAGGCCATCCCGGCTATAGCGGAAGCATTATGCATCTTTTCGCGGGCTGTCTGATCTTTTTCGCGCCAGGAAAGCGGCAGGTGGCTAAAAACCAGCTCAATAGCCTTTAAGCAAAGGGCGTCTGTGTAATCAGAGGCCATCACTGAAACATAAGCCTCTATGCCGTGCGCCAGCACGTCCATGCCGGTGTCGGCCGCCAGGCTGCGGGGGAGTGTCTCCACAAAGTCCGGGTCGATGATGGCCACGTCCGGCGTCAGTTCATAGTCCGCCAGTGGGTATTTGATATCTTTCCCCCTGTCGGTTATTACCGCGAAGGCTGTTACCTCGGAGCCGCTCCCGCTGGTAGTGGGTATGGCCACCAGCTTGGCCCGGCGGCCCAATTTGGGGAATTTATAAGTGCGCTTGCGAATATCCAGAAACTTGAGCCGCAAAAACTCAAACTCTACCTCAGGATGTTCATAAAAAAGCCACATCCCCTTGGCCGTGTCTATGGCGGAACCGCCGCCCAGAGCGATAATGGTGTCCGGCTGAAAAGTGTTCATTAATTTGAGTCCTTTTGTCACCAGGGCCAGGGAAGGGTCTGGCACAACTTCACTGAACACCTCTATTGCCGGCCTGTTTTCCCTCCTGGCCAGATGGTATTTGATCTTATCCAGGTACCCCAGTTCAACCATTGATTTGTCTGTCACGACCAGCGCCTTCTCGATCCCGGGCATCTTGGCCAGATACCGGATGGAGCCTCTCTCAAAATAAATTCTTTCCGGCACCCTGAACCACTGCATGTTCACCTGCCTCCTGGCCACCCTTTTAATATTGAGCAGGTTGACGGCGCTGACATTGGCCGTGGTGGCGTTTCTGCCGTAGGAGCCGCAGCCCAGGGTGAGCGAAGGCATATTGGTGTTGTAAATATCACCGATGGCGCCGTGGGTGGAAGGCGCGTTGACGATAATCCGGCCGGCCATAACCCTGCGGGCAAACTCGTCTACCAGCCTTTCATCAGCCGTATGGATCACCGCCGAGTGCCCCATCCCGCCGTACTCCACCATTTTTTCGCACAATTTGATGCCTTCACCCGGATTGTCCGCCAGATAATAGGCTAAAACCGGGCTCAGCTTTTCCCTCGACAGCGGGTAATCCGGACCTACTCCGTCCTGCCTGGCTATGAGTATTTTGGTCCCCGCCGGCGCCGCAAAACCGGCCATTTGGGCAATCGCGCCTGCTGTCTTGCCCACTATTTCCGGGTTCAAGGAACAGGTCTTTCCGCAAGTGGCGAACTGTTCCAGCAATTCCGCTTCATTTTTATTCAGAAAATAGCAGCCGTTCTCAACCAATAGGGACTCTACTTCTCCGGCCACATCCCTGTCCACAATTAAACCCTGCTCCGAGGCGCAGATCATACCGTTATCAAAAGTCTTGCTCAGGATCAGGTCCGTAACCGCCCGGCCCAGGTTGGCGGACTTCTCAATATAACATGGTACGTTGCCCGGCCCCACACCAAGGGCGGGCTTGCCGCAGCTATAAGCGGACCGGACCATGCCCGCCCCCCCCGTAGCCAGGATGAGAGATACTCCCGGGTGGGCCATCAATAGTTTTGTTGCTTCAATAGAAGTTTGTTCAATCCAGCTGATGCAGTTTTCAGGCGCGCCGGCTTTTGTCGCCGCGTCCAGCATTATTTTGGCCGCCGCAGCGCTGCACCGCTGCGCTCCCGGATGGAAGCTGAAGATAATCGGGTTCCTTGTTTTTATAGAAATCAGGGACTTGAACATAGTGGTTGAAGTGGGGTTGGTCACCGGTGTAATCCCTGCTATTACTCCGACTGGTTCCGCCACCTCTTCGTATTCATCTTCCTCGTCAACCTTAATAGTCCCTACGGTCTTGTTGTACTTGATACTGTGGTAAACATAGTCCGTGGCAAAAATATTCTTCACAATTTTATCTTCGTAAACTCCCCGGCCTGTTTCTTCTATAGCCATCCCGGCCAGATCCATGTGCCGGTCAAGTCCGGCCAGGGCCATGGCCTTGACGATCCTGTCCACATCTTTCTGACCCATTTCCATAAATTTATGCAAAGCCCCCTGGGCTTTTGCCGCCAGGTTATCGATAATATCCCTGCTGCCATTTTCGGTATTTTTCTCCATATCCTGTGTCAACAATATCACATCTCCTAAAAAGTCTATTTGTCTAGGAAGTATCTCCGCCAAAACTGTTAATATTCCACTAATGACAACAAAAAACCAGGTCCGTGACCTGGCGCTGATTACTTAACTGATTCCGAAATTTTTATTATTTCTTCTGCCGGCAGATCCCCGGATACTGAGAAGGCCCAATCACCCTGACGCCATCTCAGCGTTGTGATGGCAGCTGAAACATGATCACCCGGTTCCGGCCTGCTTTCCTCGATAAATCCCTGGCAACCATTAATATTAATATTGGCAACCTGTGCCGGCTTTTTAACAAATGCAGAATCATCTGCTATTGGCCGGCTCTGGCTTACTGTAAAATAATTGGCGCCGGTCCGGTAGTCTTGAGTAATTACATCTGCAAGCCTGGTTATATTTACAAGTACGGATCCCGGGGGCAGGTAATCCGGTTTCGCCGGTATAAAATCAACATGACGGGGAGCAGCTTCCAGTGTCCCATCATTGGCATCGTCCATGCTCCCACTCATCCCGGGGTCGGCAAATGTAGTAAAAGCAGTTTTTTGTTCCTCCGCCGGCTGTGATTCATTTAATCCCTCCGGGGCAGTTTCACCTGCAGGCGCCGATGGCTGGCCCCGCAAAATCCCAGACGTATCTCCGGGTTGCCCTTGCGCCGGCCCCATTAATGTGATTTCCGGCGCCCTTACCGTATTGTCTTGTTCCTTTCTCATTTGCTCATCAGGATTCCCGGCCGTATCAGTTTGCGTGACCTGTGTTTCTTTTAAACGGTCCTCTTTTTCCTGCACAGAGGCGCCTGTATTATCTACCGTCGGCGGCGCGGCGCTGTCACTGTATTTTCCGCCATCCTTTTCAGATATAGCAACTTTCTGCAGGTTAGCCGGGTTAAAATAATTATTGTAGGCGCCAAAACCCGCAGCCAGGACCATAAAGAGCAAGGCCGCCGCTACTGCCGGTGTTTTCAGCAATATTGACAGGCGTGAGCGCAAGGTGTTACTTTTCCGTTGAGGTAAGATTTCCTCAATGCGTTCACTGAGGCGGCGGGGCACATCTATATCGGCAACCATTTCACAAATAACCTGCCTCAGAGCATTATCCGCATTTTCTAGACTATGGTATTCACTCCGGCAGGATGCGCATACTTCCAGGTGACGCTTTACTTTTCCCTCTTTGTTTTTAGATAAAGTTTTACTCAAAAAATCATTCAACATTTGCATCATATTATCGCAACTCATATTCCCGTCCTCTTTTCATCTGATCTGCGGAAGCTGTATTCCCTCTAAAGAGGTTTTACTGTCAAGCTCCTTCTGATCATATTTCTTGCTGAATTCAACCTTGACTTTACTGTACCGACAGGAACACCCAGTATATCCGCCACTTTTTGCACCCCAAAATCCATCCCGTAATACAGGGTGAGGACCAGGCGGTGCTCTGGTCTAAGACCCAGAATGATTTCTCTTAAATCAAGCCTGCTTTCTATCCCATAGGAATCTTCACTGCCATTTTTTAAGTACAATGACATTTTTTTTATCGCTTCATTCTCCCGGTTAAGTTTTCGCAGCCTGTCGTAACACCTGTTGACAACAATCCTGTAAAGCCAGGTCTTAAAGGAAGATTCCATCCTGAATGATTTAATTTTGCGGTAACAGGTCAAAAAAGATTCTTGGACCACGTCTTCCACCTCATCGCGGTCGCGCAGAACCATGAACGCGGTACGATACGCGTCCGCTGAATATTTTCGGACCAGTTGGGAAAAAGCTTCATTGTCGCCCGACTGGGACAACAAGATTAGATTTTCATCAGACAAAATTACTCACCCGGTGTTTTAGTCTCGCTGGAAAGGCCTTCATAAACTTAGACGGCAGCTGTCCCGTAGCGGTTCACATGTGGATCAACCTGGCTATTGACACGGCAATCCCCAAAATGACATAATAAAGATGGAAATAAATACCTGGGGAGAGTGTCGGGAACACAGCGCGGTCCGGAACCCGCTATACGGTTCGACTCCGTGTCTCCCCAAAGAAAGGAAGCCCTGGCTTTTAGCTGGGGCTCTCCGTATTTTCCGGCAGATAACAGCCATGGGCTGCGCGCCACACATTCATTTCATTATATCTTATAGTACCGCAAAAAAAAACATAATTCGCAGCGGGTCCCCGGTTGAAAGCAATACGGGTTTTCAATGTAAGATATTAACAATGCCTTAAAATAACTCTTTTGTGTCAAAGCAGCTGAAAAGACCATATTTTGTATTATAAAAATTGTAAATAACTACTGCGTTTTGAAAGGGGGAATAGGGTTAATTCCAGGGGTTTTTGAATGGGACTTCCCCGTTCAATGACAACGAAAGGGGGGGTTTTTTTTGCACTGGCGGCTGTTTTTTTCCGCTCTGGGTATAGTTTTCTTATCAGAGATGGGGGATAAAACCCAGATCACCACTATGCTGTTGGCCGGCACAAAGCCGCTATATGTTTTTTATGTCGCGCTTGGTTCAGCTATGGCTTTAATAACTGCGTCCTTTATTGAAGTAATGATCGGGGCGCACTTTCTTGCCAAACACATAAAACCCGTTACAATCAAAATTATTTCAGGGGCAGCCTTTACCCTCATGGGTCTTCTACTGATTACTGGTGTAATCGGCAACGATTTCTAATTTCCGCAAGGGAGATCTACCTAATGCTTAGTATGGAATTGCTAACATGGATTACCACCTACACGCTGATCATTCTGTGTGAACTGGGAGACAAAACCCAGTTGGCGGTGCTGCTGCTGGCCAGCAACAACCCCACCAGGCGCTGGTTGATCATGGCCGCCAGCGCTATAGCGCTAACGGCATGTGTCCTGCTGGAGGTTACCGCAGGCGCATTAATTGCCAGGTATATTAGTCCGGGTATGATCAACCAGGGAACAGGCGTAATTTTCTTGTTGATTGGGGTGATTACCCTGGCCGGACAGGCGGGCGCCAACCGCAAGGCGCGCATTGAGAAAACCAGCACACGGCAGGAAGATTTATCTATATTAAAATCTTGTGAAAAGAAGGTTTAAATACCTTCTTTTTTGCCGGGCTAAGCAAAAAAACCTTTACTCCACCTTATGAAGTAAAGGTCTCGCTTCCAGGCTACGCCCGTTATAAGACCGGGTGATGAACACCAGCATGTCGATCTTATTGCTTAAGGGTTTAAGCAAGCTACTCCCCTTTAATAAGTATTCTGTTACCTCATGATATTCCATCATATCCTGCCATGTGCATATGTTTTGATCCGTTTCAAATATTTTTTATGTATACAGTATTATCAGAAAATTTAAATAATTCTGATTGCCAAATAATAGTGAGGCCTGGTATTATATATATACACATTAAAGTTTTTACCTCGCGAAAGGGGGTAAAAATATGCATCCATTATCGATATATGAATATGAATTTTTGTACGGGCACAGAATGGCGACAGTTTTTAAATTAAACGGGAGCATAAAAATAATCGGTTTTATCAAAGGAAATACTTTTGAACTAAGGGTCTTAACAATTGGCAATAATCCCCGCAGAAAAGGCCTGGGGAAAATGGCCTTGCAATTTTTAAGGCCCAAATTTAAAAAAATAACTGTGACGGAAATTTGTAAAGAAGCCCTGCCATTTTGGTTAAAAATGAAGGAGTACGGACTTGTAGATAAACTATGCACCATAAAAGACGGGAGGACCCTATATTTAATCAAGCGCACCACGAAACTGGGTAAAGTGGGTTAACGAGATCCGAGATATTTACGGGGGACGCGGTGGCTGACCATGCATACAACTTCATAATTAATGGTACCCAGCATCCCTGCAACATCGCCGGCTGTAATTTCCTGATCCCCCTGGCGGCCGATCAGGACAGCCTCGTCACCCACCTTAACCCCGGGTATGTGGCCCACATCAACCATAATCTGGTCCATACAGACCCGGCCGATCACAGGCGCCCGCCGGCCGTGCAGCAAAGCGCATCCCTTCGCGGATAGCAGGCGGGAATAGCCGTCGGCGTAACCCAGCGGAAGCGTGGCGATAACGGTGCTTCTTTCAGTTGTATGGGTACACCCGTAGCTTACTTTAAAACCGGCGGGGACATTCTTGACATTAGCCACTCTGGCCTTAAGGCTCATTGCCGGTCGCAGTTCTATTAAGCTTTTATCCACCTCGTCAGAAGGGTACAGGCCGTATAAAATAATTCCCGCCCTCACCATGTCCAGGTGAGTTTCGGGCATTTCCATCACGGCGGCGCTGTTAGCCGCGTGTTTTATGGGAATTTCCAGCCCGTTCCGGCGCAGTTCTTCAACCACGGCGGTAAACCTAAAAAATTGTTCCCTGGTGTAGCCCTTATCGGCAGAATCGGCAGCGGCAAAATGGGTAAATATTCCTTCCGCGGCCAGGTGCCTGTTGCCGGCCAGATCAAGTATATCCCTTACCGCGTCCGGTCCGGCGAGCCAGCCGAGCCGGCCCATCCCGGTATCGATTTTAAAATGAACCCTCGCCCGCGTCCCCGCGGCGGCGGCCGCATCCGCCAGGTCCAGGGCCATAGCGCGGGTATAGACAGCCTGGGATAAACGGCCCCTGACCACATCATGTGACTGTTCAGGTGTCAGGTAGCCCAGCACTAATATCGGAACCTCAATGCCGGCCTCCCTTAGCAATAAACCTTCATCTGTTCTGGCCACTCCAAGCCAGTCAGCTCCGCCGGCCAAAACTGTCCGGCTGACTTCTACCGCGCCGTGGCCATAGGCATCAGCCTTGACCACTGCCATCACTTTTGCTGAAGGGCTGGTTATCCTTCTAATTTCACTGATGTTGCCGGCTAAAGCATCTAAATCAATTTCCGCCCAAACAGGTCTAACAGACAAAAATCTACACCTCTTTATAACAGAAAACTTCATAATAATATATTTTCATTTATAATAGTATTTCATCAAGAAAAAACAAAACCCTGTAAAAAAAACAGGGTTAAGGAAATCTGGTATTTTACTTGTTACCTGTGCTGTGGGTCTTGGCGGCTATCCCAAAGTAAAAAGAAGTATACGATTAAATAGGCTGCCATTGTTGCCAGAGAGAATATAAAGTATTTCACTGGTGACCCCCCTTTCGTCCTGTCCGAAAATATCTGTGCTGATATGATAAATATTAGTGCCAGCCGAGATTTCCAGCCTGGTTATTTTTAAATTATCCTTTAATTAATATTGTATACAATATTTTATAATACGCAATACTTTATACTGAATTCAGTATAATTTTTTTAAATTGGCCCCATAAAAAAAGGAAACCTTTTTAAAAAGGTCTCCATTTTTTCTATTAATTATGTTATACCGGTTATGGCGCCTGGTACCGGCAGAACCTCAGCTCAAAACCTTGCCCAGTTCACTGTATTCCATATTCAGCGATTCCCCCACCGCCCGGCAGGTAATCCTGCCTTTATAAACATTGACGCCGCGGGCAAGCGCGCTGTTATTCATCACCGCGTTCAAAAAACCTTTATTGGTCAGCTCCAGGACGTACGGCAAAGTGGCGTTGGTCAGGCTATAACTGGAGGTGCGGGCCACCGCGCCGGGCATATTTGTCACCGCGTAATGAATAACCCCGTATTTCTCATAAACCGGGTTGCTGTGCGTGGTTGTCCGGTCCATAGTCTCTACTGTGCCGCCCTGGTCAATAGCTACGTCAATAATTACAGAACCGGGCTTCATTTGTTTGACAAAGTCTTCAGTTACCAGATTGGGTGTTCTTGCTCCCGCGATTAGCACCGCCCCGATTAAAAGGTCCGCGTAACGCACTGAACGTTCAATATTGCAATGGTTTGAGATCAGGGTCTTAATCTTGTTCCCGTAAATGTCGTCCAGATTGCCCAGCCTTTCTGTATTCCGGTCTATTATAGTAACCTGGGCGCCCATACCCACGGCGATTTTAGCCGCGTTTGCCCCTACTGTTCCGGCGCCGATAATTACCACATCCGCCGCAGGCACACCCGGCACACCGCCAAGGAGAATACCCCGTCCGCCGCACGGTTTCTCAAGATAGTGCGCTCCAATCTGCACCGCCATCCTGCCGGCTATCTCGCTCATCGGCATCAATAGTGGCAGTGTACCGCTGGATAGCTGGACAGTCTCGTAAGCAATGGCAATTACTTTCTTTTCCATCAGCACACTGGTAAGCCCCGGCTCACTGGCCAGATGCAGATATGTGAACAGGACCTGACCCTCACGCAGCAGGTGATATTCCTCAGGAAGGGGCTCCTTTACCTTTAATATCAACTCTGACTGATCATATACCTGTGAGTGTTCAGTCATTATTTCAGCGCCCGCCACCGCAAAGGCCTCGTCGCTGATACCGCTGCCCAGCCCGGCGCCGGTTTCAATCAACACCTTATGACCGGCGCCAATTAAGGCCTGGACCCCTGCCGGCGTGATAGCTACCCGGTCCTCATTCAACTTTATTTCTCTAGGTACTCCAACTATCAAGTTTGACTCCTCCTGTTGATCGGAATTTATTTTAGGATAAATAATACTTTTATGGCAGGGTCGCCAGTTCCTGCGCGGCAGCCGGCAGGACGGACACAATGTCACCGGCGATTAAGCCCATCATCCCTTTTTCCTTCGCAGCCATGTCACCAGCCAGACCATGGATGTATGCCCCGGCTGCAGCTGCGCGGCCCGGTTCAAGCCCCTGGGCGATCAGCGAAACAACAATCCCGGTAAGGACATCGCCACTTCCCCCGGTCGCCATTCCCGGATTTCCGGTGGGGTTAATGAATACAACGCCCTCCGGCGCCGCCACTACTGTCCGGGCGCCCTTCAGCAGCGTGGCCACGTTCCAGGTAGCCGCCGCTTTGATAGCGTTGCCAATCCTGTCCGCCTGTATATCCTTTGACGCTACCCCCATCATCCTGGCCATTTCACCCGGGTGCGGCGTTATTACCGCCGGCGCCTGCAGGCTGCCCAGTATACTACTGACTTGCCCGGCTAAGGCGTTGAGCGCGTCTGCGTCCAGCACAAAGGGGATTTTTATGGCAGGCAGCAACTCCCTTACCAGCGATATAGTTTCTGGCGCCAGGGAAAGTCCCGGCCCTATGGCCAGAGCATCCATGTTCTCTAGAAGTGACAGAATCCGCGAGCGGGCCTCCGCGCTCAGGCTGCCGTCGCCGGTATCCGGCAGCGGGACAGTCATTGCCTCAGTAAGTTTTCCTTCCATAATATCGTGAAGCGTTTCCGGTACCGCCACTGTGACCAGGCCCGCCCCGGACCTTAACGCGGCGGCGCCGGTCAGACAGGCGGCCCCGGTCATCCCCCTGGATCCCGCTATTATGAGCACTCTTCCAAAATTACCTTTGTGCGCCGAGGCCGGGCGGGGCGGCAGCCACCTTTTAACACATTCGTCTGTTAGCAGATATCTCCGGGGCGCTTCCTTTTCTACCAGGACAGCAGGCAGGGATATGTCCGCCACGGTAATCTCACCGGCATAGCCGGCGCCCGGCTCAAGATACAATCCCAACTTGGGCAGACCAAAGGTTACAGTATGACTCGCCCTGATACAAGGCCCGTTTACCCTGCCGGTACCGGCCTCCAGCCCGGAGGGGATATCAACAGCCACAACCGGCTTGCCGCTCTTGTTAATCACCTTGATCACACGGCCTGCGCCCTCCAACATTTTGCCATGAAATCCGGTCCCATAAATGGCGTCAACAACAAGATCCGTTTTCATCAAGGCCAGCTTGACAATGTTAATCCCATCGCCCTGGTGCACAGAAAAAATCTTTTGCCCCATTTTCCGCCATATATTAAGGTTAACAGCCGCATCCCCGCTAATTTCACCCACATTGACTATTGATAGCACCTTCACCCCGGCGCCCATATTCAAAAGGTGGCGGGCTATAACCAGCCCGTCCCCCCCGTTATTGCCCTTGCCAATAAAAACAGTAACCGACCTGCCCCGAAGCCCGCCTATTACGCGCCGGATCAGGTCTACAACCCGGATGCCCGCGTTTTCCATCAAAACCAGTCCAGGTATGCCATAGTTCTCTATAGCCGCCTGATCCAGCGCCTTCATTTCATCCGCGGTAACGATCCGCAAAATACTATACCCCCTCACCTGCTGCAATGGCAAAAGCCACTGCGTTTTCACGATTATGAGAAATGCTGATCAGTATCACGGCGATCCCCTTTTCCATTGCTACCTCAGCTGCCGCGCCGCGCAGCTTAATCTCCGGGCGACCGCCGCCCGGCCTTTGCACCTCCACGTCCAGGAAGCCACATCCGGCCAGACCTGTGCCCAATGCTTTTAAAACCGCTTCTTTGGCCGCAAAACGGGCCGCGTAGCAGGAAAACCGGTCTTTTCTAGCTTCACAAAAATCCCTTTCACCGGGGGTAAAAACCCTCTCCAGAAAGCGGTTACCGCCGCGCTCAACAGCCTGTTTTATCCTTTCAATCTCAATAATATCAGTTCCAGCGCCGATTAATCCAGCAGGCTGTATGTTTCGGGCAATCGCCAACACCCCATTCTTTAAGATCCTCGAAATTCATCAAGTGATCCGCATTCGGGTTGCAATAATATTATTTTCTCCAGTTAATATAAAAAACCTGCCTGTTTCGATAGCAAATGTTTCAGCAGTCGCCAGGGGTTCTACTTGTATCCCCGCTGGCATTGCATTAATCTTCAGGCAGGTCTCAATAATCTTCCGGCATTTTTTAAAAACCCAATATCTTCCTCAGTTTTTTGGCCTGAGCCCGGCTCACAGGGACTTCGCTGCGTTCTTGGTCTTCAACTATCAAATTATAAGTACCATTGAAAAACGGCACAATCTCCTTAACCTTGTGCAGGTTAACCAGGTAGCAGCGATGCGTGCGGAAAAACATCTGCGGATTAAGTCTTGCTTCCAGCTCTTTCAGGGTGAACCGCGTATAAAGCTTGTCAGCCGCTGTTTTTATATATACATTATCCTGTTCAGTAAACGCGTAGAAAATATCGGAACTGCCGACAAGGATTGTTTTACCCTGCTTTTCCGCAGGGACGCGGTCAATCTTAAACAGCAAATTTTCCGGCTGGATGGTTTTGGTTTCGCTTTTCTCCGGCGCACGTTCTTCCCGCATTGTTCCGTCAGCCGCCGCGTCTACCATTACCTCGCGGGTCAGTTTCAATACCTTCTCGATGGCTTTTTTCAGACGTTTCGGCTCCACTGGTTTTAATATATAATCTACTGCATTAACATCAAAGGCAGATACTGCGAACTCATCAAAAGCTGTTACAAAAATGATATAAGGACGGTTCGGCAAATCTTGTATAGCCGCGCCCAATTCCAGTCCGCTCATGCCCGGCATGGATATATCCAGGAAAAGGACCTGGTAATCCAGGGCTTTGATCAGGGTTAACGCTTCCTGGGCATTGGCGGCCTCGCCAACTATCTCCACATTGTCAAATTCACTTAAAGCATACCTGAGTTCCTGTCTGGCGGGGTATTCATCATCTATAATTAATGCTTTCAATTTCACTGGCGATTCCCCCTTTCTCATGGCTTTCCCCGCCCAGGGGGATTCTGACGTAAACCTTCGTGCCCTTGTCTATCTCGCTCTCGATGCGCAGGCCGTATTCTTCTCCGTAAAGGCTTTTAAGGCGTTCGTTGACATTGCTTAAACCAACCCCGCTGTCCGAACCGAAACCGGGCAGGAATACCATGGGCAGCCTTTCATTGTCTATCCCCACGCCATCATCCGTGATTACAAAAAGCATTTCTCCGTCAACAAGTTTGGCTGAGATCCGGATGACGCCGGGACCCATTTTCGGCTGTATACCGTGCTTCACCGCATTTTCCACCAGCGGTTGCAGGGTCAGTACAGGCACATTATAATCAAGCAGGTCCGGGTCAATGTTCCTCTGTATCTTCAATTTTTCCCGGAAGCGGGCTTTCTCCAGGATAAGGTAAGTATTAACATATTCTATTTCTTCCCGTAACGTGTTAAAATGCCCGTGCCTTTTTAATGTCTGGCGAAAAAAAGAGGCCAGGCGGATTAAAAGCTTCCTTGCATTTTCCGGGTCTGTCCGGGTGTAAGTAATTATTGTGTTTAAAGTATTGAATAAAAAGTGAGGGTTGATCTGGGCGTGCAGGGCGTCCAGTTCTGCTTTTGTCACCAGCTGGGCGTGCCGGTCCAATTCCGCCAGTTCCATTTGCAGGCCAAGCAGCTGGGCTACGGCCAGCGCCAGTTTAACAACGGCAGGCTGGAGTTCCCCCTGGCTGGTTTGATAAAGCTTGACCGTACCGGCCACCTCGCCCTGGCATATCAGCGGCGCTATAACAGCCGACTGCAGCGTACAATTCTTATCCGGGCATTGCAGGCCTTTTTTATCTTTTATGATAATTAGCTCCCCTGTTTCCACAGCCTGTTTTGTCGCATAAGTTATAATCGGCCCCCCGGCTTTATGGTGATCGGAACATTCCCCAATATATGCCAGCACTTTTTCGCGGTCTGTGATGGCCACTGCCGAAACATCGCTGAGTTTCAAGATAATTTCGGCGGTCTTATAGGCTGTTTCTTCATTAAGGCCGCGTCTGAGGTAAGGAAGTGTTTCGTTGGCAATCTGCAAGGTGGGATCGATAGGGTGTTCATCAAATTTTATTTTTATCACCCTGTGTTTCTGAATATACTCCACGACTATGTACGTGGCCAGGGCGCTCGCCAGCAGCATCACGAAAACAGCCAACCACAAGGCAGGTTGAACCAGCATAACCAGTCCGGTTAAAAACAATTGCACCAGGCTCCAGCGCAGTATGATACCGCCATTAATGCTTGTAAAATTTTTACTCATTTTCCTGCTCCCTGTTTATCAGTCAACAATAATTTCTCTATCTATATACTACTATTCAAATTTATAAATAACAATTATCTACTATTGGCAATTACCTCCCCAGGTAATGGTTTATACCAGCCGCATTAAGCCTGATATCAAGTTCCATGAACTTAATTGCGGGATGTTCGCTGTCTTTTAACCCGTATATTGCAACCTGGTCCATCACCATATCCCGGATGGCCCTTTCAATTTCCCTGGCGCCGCCGCCGGAGACGAGTACCCGCCTGCCTAACGCTTCAAAAACATGGAGCTGATCCTTGAGATAGGCAAGTATAGCGCTTACTCCCCCGGCCCGGCCGTAATGCGCAAAATATATATAATCGAGGTCCAGCCCGGCGACGCGATCAAGTGTTTCAATCATCCCGGCGGGGTCAAATTCCGGCGGCGGGGTAGAAAGCAGGATAATATCAGAACCCACCAGGCGGCTCAAGGCCTGAAAACGCACACCAAGAGTGTCGCCGCTGAAGACGCCCCGGCTGGCCGGGTCATGGATGATAAAATGATGGCGGGCGTGGCCTGGCGTGTGATAGAACGTCAGGATCCTGCCCCCGCCCAGGTCAAGGATTTCCCCGTCTGCCGGTGTACAGACTCTTTCCCCGGGCACGGGCAATACGGCGCCAAAAAGCCTGTCGAAGCTTTCCCCATAAATCGCCCTGGCGCCGGCCGCAAGCCTGGCCGGGTCGATCAGGTGCCTGGCGCCCCTGGGGTGTACACATACCTTTGCCCGCGGCAAATCCCTGGCCATAACACCGGCTCCGCCCGCATGATCCAGGTGTATATGGGTGACTATGATGTAGTCGACTTGTTCCGGCGGAATACCCAGTTTTTTTAATGCGTCTTTGATATGCACAGTACCCGGGGCAGGTCCGGTCTCAATCAACGCTACCTTATCCGCCAGGATCAGGTAGCAGGCAGTGCGTTCGGGTTCCTGGTCACAGACGTCGATCTGGTAAATGCTGCCCCCCAGATTGGTGATTACCGGCATGACAAACGACATCCCTTCTTTACAGGTTTTGCCAGCTGGCGCCTTGGATCCCTAATCAATCAACCAGTATAACTCATAACTCCAAGGGTATTATATTTTGCCTTCCTCAAACCAAGGATATCTGAAAAATTTGAAGATTGTCAATATAAAAGTGTTTAAGTAAAAAGAGGATTATTATCTCTAATATAGAATTTTTTAAAATCAAATTGCATAACTAATTAAATTCTAAGAACGGCGTATATACAAACAAACTCTTAAGGAGATCTACCTTGACCAAACAGGCTGCTTGCCCATCAGTAAACCTGAGGCTCTGCAAGAAATGTAAAATTTGCATCAATATCTGTCCCAAGAAAGTGCTGGAACCGGACGAAAATGGCTTGCCTCATGTGATCTATCCCAATAAATGCACTGCCTGCGGACTTTGCACTGCACACTGCCCGGATTTCGCCATAGAGATCATGCCGCTGCCTGGCGCCGGATCCGGCGAAGATCACACGGAATAAGCCCGGGCGAACAAGATCAATGCTTATTTAACCAATTTGCTTAATGATCCCGGCTGTTTATTTCCTCCCAGGCGGTTTCAAACTCTTTCAGCACCGGGGCGCTGAAGAGGACGAAACGCACCTCTTCAAAACCCGGATTATTGCTGACAAAGTCCCTCACCTCGCGGAGGGCTATCCTGGCCGCCCGGTCCACGGGAAAACTGTAAATGCCGGTGCTGACGGAGGGAAAGGAAACAGAGCGTATGCCCTTTTCTTTGGCCAGGCTGAGGCTGCTCCGGTAAGCGCTGCGCAGCAGTTCATCCTCGCCTTTTTTGCCGCCGGACCATACCGGGCCGACCGTATGTATAACGTAGCGGGCTTTCAGTCGTCCGCCGCCCGTTATAACCGCCCTGCCGGTGGGCAGTGTTCCCTGTCTGGCACGGATTTCCTTACATTCAGCTAGTATTTGCGGACCGCCCGCGCGGTGAATGGCGCCGTCCACCCCTCCGCCCCCCAGCAGTCCCGAGTTCGCTGCGTTCACAATCGCCTCGGTTTCTTGCCGGGTAATGTCCCCCATGATTATCTTAATAAGCGTTTTTCCTACAAAAGCTTCCATAAAGTTTAGCCCCCTTTATGTTTTCTTTTTAACGCTGTTTTTCTTTTTTTGAATAACCATAATGTCCGATCTTTTTGGTTACCAGCCTGTACTCACCGGAGCAGTAACCGTAAGGCTCAATCAGTTCAAAATCGGGCCGGCCCTTTTCGTCAAGAATATCCTTATTATAATGGACCGCCAGGACGTCCCCGAGAAAAACATCGTGGCTGCCCAGGGGAATTACCTGCCTCACCCGGCATTCGACATTGACCGGGCATTCTGCGATTAGAGGAGCCTGCACATGTGATGCGGGTACAGGAGTCAGTCCTGTTTCTTTAAACTTGTTTACCACCCCGCCGGACACAGTGCCGCAGTAATCAACGACGCCGGCCTGGCCGGCTGCGGGTATGTTGATGACAAATTCTCCGGATTCCTTGATCAACCGGTAAGAGTGCCTGCCCACGGGACGCACGCTTATATAAACAACCGGAGGTTCCGAATTCATAATACCTGTCCAGGCTATGGTTATTATGTCAGGTTCGCCTCCTTCCAGGCAGGCTGTAACAAGTACAGCCGGAACAGGAAAAAGGGCTGTTGAGGGGCCTTTAGTAATTTTATTAATCATGATCCACTCCTTTTGTTTATGTACTAGACACTATAAAACAAGGAATTCTGCGCCGTCAAAACCCAATCACACAATATTAGTATGCCCGTTTTCACCCGGCAAATCAACCGCTTCAGCAGCGGGCAGTTCCTGTACGCCCTTTAATTTTCTTTCGATCGTCCGGGATTTTTTAGCAGCGCTATCAATAGTGTTACTGGCCTCCTGCAGCTTTTTATGGGTTTTTTCAAGTATTTCGCTGAATTTGCCGAATTCGTTTTTTACAGCGCCGAGCAGCGCCCAGACCTCGCTGGAGCGTTTTTCAATGGCCAGCGTCTGGAAACCGACCTGCAGGCTGTTCAGCAGGGCGGAGAGGGTGGTGGGCCCGGTCACAATCACCCGGCAGTCCCTCAACAGCGCGTCACAGAGGCCCGGCCTGCGAATAATTTCAGCAAACAGCCCCTCCGTGGGAAGAAACATGACGCCGAAATCAGTTGTATGCGGCGGATCTATGTATTTATCCTTGATTTTTTTTGCTTCAGCTTTAATCCTTAATTCCAGCTGTTTTGAAGCCTGGTCGGCAAGAACGGGATTGGCCTGTTCCTGTGCTTCTATCAGCCGCTGGTAATCTTCCTGCGGAAATTTCGCGTCTATCGGCAGCCAGATCACTTTCTTGCCGGCATCCCTGCCCGGCAGCCTGATGGCAAACTCCACCCGCTCAGCGCTGCCTTTTTTGGTGGCCACGTTCCTGCCGTATTGTTCATTAGTTAATATTTGTTCGAGCAGGCCGGCAAGAGAAATCTCTCCCCAGACACCCCTGGTTTTGACATTGGTTAAAACCTTTTTTAAATCACCCACACCGGCTGCTAGAGACTGCATCTCGCCCAGCCCCTGGTGGACAAGTTCCAGTCTTTCGCTAACCAGCTTGAATGACTCGTCCAGGCGTTTTTCCAGGGTTTTGTGCAGTTTTTCGTCTACCGTAGCTCTCATCTGCTCCAGCTTTTGGTTATTATCTTGTTGCAGCAAGATTAACCTTTCCTCGAACGTGTCCCGCATCTTGTCCAGTTTTTGCTCATTGCTGCGTGTTAGGACATTAATCTGGCTGGAAAAGGTGTCCATCTGGTTCTTCTGCAACACAGCGTTTTCAGTGAGGCGCGCCAGCAATGAATCGCCCAGCATTTTTAAAGAAATATTGACTTCGTCCCGGAGCCGCCTGGCATTATTGCCATCCTCATCCCTGCTACGGGCTATTTCCTCCTTAACCGTTCGTTCAGTTTTTTCCTGGCTTTTTTCTATGGCGGTAAAATTGGCGGCAAAATCTGCAGCTCCGCCCCGCCTGCCCTGGAGTAATAAAACTATTAATAGCGCAACAATTATAAGCGCCAGGGCTGCCTGGATTAAAAGGCCGTCATTCATAAGGTGTTTCACTTCCTTTACGTCAAGCGTCACAGTTATATGTTCAACCTTATTGAAGATAAATCCTTTATAGATGGTCATCCCGGCTTAAGTATACCGGCTCCTGCTGGAGCATATCAGCAAACTGTTGCAGATCGGTGACCGGCGCCCGGCAGGCGTAATTTTCACAAATATAGGCGGTTGCTTTTCCATCGATCGGGCGCTGTTCCTTCAGGAAAGGGATCACCTTTTCAATCTGCCGGCCGGTTTCGCCTGCCGGGTGAAAAAGCAGCGTCGCGTTCGGCAAAAAAGCCTGCCTGGCCGCATTTAGCATGGCCCCGGTGTCAGCAGCCCCTGCCTTCCCGGCAATCACTATCTCACGGGTGGGGCCAAGCATGAAGTCTACTCCCATTAGAAAGTGCGTATAACCCCACGGGTATTGCCCAATACTTCCAGAGAATGCTTTTATCTGCTTTTC
This sequence comes from Pelotomaculum sp., assembly GCA_018435055.1. Taxonomy (GTDB): domain Bacteria; phylum Bacillota; class Desulfotomaculia; order Desulfotomaculales; family Pelotomaculaceae; genus Syntrophopropionicum. The sequence continues at coordinate 20,840 of JAHDOA010000008.1, forward strand.
GGCTATTTCCATCAATTCCCCATCGGCGGTCAGCCGGGCAAGGCGCAGCAGGTCCAATAGGGCCACCGAATTTCCGGACGGCAGCGCTCCATCATAAACCTCTTTGGGGCGGGATATAAGCTGCTCGGTATCTTTTCCGGAAAAATAAAAACCTCCGTTTTCTGCGTCCCAGAAAAGATCGATCATTTGCCTGGTAAGCGCCAGGGCCTGTTCCAGGTGGGAGGCGGTAAAATCAGCCTCATACAATTCCCAAAGCCCCCAGACCAAAAAAGCATAGTCGTCCAGATAAGCCGGATAGGCTGCCTCCCCATCGCGGTAACGGGCCAGCAGCCTGCCGTCCGTCCGCCTTAGTTTTTGCATAATAAATTCCACGGCTTTTGCCGCCGCCCGCCGGTAAAGATCTTCACCAAACACCGCCGCCCCCCTGGCCAGGGCGGCGATCATCAAGCCGTTCCAGGAGGTAAGCGTCTTATCGTCCTTGTGGGGATGCGCCCGCTTTTCACGGGCATCGAAAAGTTTATTTCGCAGCGACTCAATATAACCGGCAGTTTCTTCTGCTGCAAGTGTTAATTCCCCGGCGTCATTAAACGAAGGGGCATTGATCAGGTTAGGGATGTTCCGGCCCGCAAAATTTCCTTTAGCGGTTATGTCAAACAACCGGCAGTATGCGGCGCCATCCTGATCACCCAATACATCTTTAATTTCGGCAGGGGTCCAGACATAAAATTTCCCCTCTTCACCTTCTGAATCAGCATCTTCCGCTGAATAAAACCCCCCTTCCGGGGAAGTCATGTCTCTCAATACATATGTAAAGATTTCTTTTGCCACCCGGGCGTACAGTTTCCGCCCTGTTGCCTGGTAGCCTTCAATATACGCCAGGGCCAGCAGGGCGTTGTCGTACAGCATTTTTTCAAAATGGGGCGCCAGCCACTTTTTATCTGTTGAATAGCGGGAAAAACCATATCCGATATGGTCATATATGCCGCCCCTGTACATGCGTTCAAGCGTGTGCGTTACCATATCCAGGGCTTCCCGGTCACCCTCGCGCCGCCAGTAGCGCAGCAGAAAGGCCAGGTTATGAGGAGTAGGGAATTTAGGCGCTGTCCCAAACCCGCCGTATTCTTTGTCAAATAGTTCTCCTGCCAGAGAAAAAGCTTTTAGCAGGGTTTCTTCATTTAGCTCCCCATCTTGACTATAATGTTTTTCCGCAAAGACAGAACTGCTTACTTTTTCAGCCATTCCAAGCAGCAAACCCGGGTCCTGCCGCCACTTTTCACTTACCTGTATAAGAATTTCCACCAGGCCAACTTGGCCCCATTTTTCATGCTTGGGGAAATAGGTCCCCGCGTAAAAAGGTTTTTTGTCGGGGGTCATTAATATGGTCAGCGGCCACCCCCCCTGGCCGGTCATGGCCAGGCACACGGACATATAGATATGGTCTATGTCCGGCCTTTCCTCCCGGTCTACCTTTATGGACACGAAATTATGATTGAGGATTGCAGCTACCTCTTCATCTTCAAACGACTCCCTTTCCATGACGTGGCACCAGTGGCAGGTCGAATACCCCACACTGAGAAATATCGGGCAATTGCGCTCCTTTGCCTCTTCAAACGCCTCCTCCGACCAGGGATACCAGTTCACGGGGTTGTTGGCATGCTGGAGGAGATATGGGCTTTTTTCCTTTGCCAGCCTGTTTCCCATTAAAGAATAACCCCCAAATTAGTTTAAGGTTATTATCCCAAAAAAGATTCTATAATAATATAATCGCCAATAAAATAGTTTTCCTGGTTTTTAAACAAAATACTTGCCGCAATAAAATTACAGCAGGCAATACTTGAGAGATCAAGAGAGCCTGGCAAACCTGATGCGCCTGTAAAAAAGCGAAGCCCCTTTGAGGGGGCTTCCCTTTTAGGACTCCATTTGTTTGGCCAGGAATCCCGCCGCAGTTTCAGCCAGTTTGGTTTCCAGGTTGCCCATCTGCACACCAGGCTCCTTGGTGGCGATAATAACAGCGCCCAAAGTGTCCCCTTCAGCTATAATCGGCGCTATAACAGCGGAATTGAAACTGACATCTTCATCAATAGTCAGGTAACATTGTTCATTAAAAACAGCCATCTTTCTTTCAGCCATAACCTTTTCGACGTCCGGGCTAATCTGCTTATTCATAAGCAGCTTTTTAGGGGCGCCGGCTAATGCTATAATTGTGTCCTTGTCCGCGATGCATGAGATGTGACCCAGTGATTCGTTTAAAGAATCCGCATATTCCGTAGCAAATTCCCCCAGCTCCCCGATAGGAGAATATTTCTTTAATATGACTTCTCCTTCCCTATCAGTGAAGATTTCAAGGGGATCTCCTTCCCGGATCCGCATTGTCCGCCTTATTTCCTTCGGTATCACCACTCTGCCAAGGTCATCGATACGACGCACGATACCTGTAGCTTTCAATCTTCTTCACCCCTTCTTATTAATATGCTTACCCATATATACTTATACGGATCCATTGAGTCCTTTAAGAGGCTTTTTATGCTTCATCCAGAAGGATCAGGGTATGTATACCGTTAAAAACCTGGAGACCTTACCATAGAAAAAGAAATTGCAGTTTTAGTAAGATTGCCGGGCGCCTGTCAGCAAGGTGTCACTTCTTAAAGACCTCAAATTATTCATCTCCGGACGTGTCGCAATCTGTCAGAGCTTGCTCATACATTGCTCATACTGGCAGGGCAGGGAAGGATTAATTGAAATAAGAGCCTGTAGAATAATTACCGATCCCTATTGATATCCCCATAATTACCCGGAAGCCGTTATTAGTTTTAACAAAAATGGGATTTATATTAATAAAAATGTTACCAATTTATTTGGTTACTGCAAAAAAACTACCCGCCATATGCTAAAAAAATTCCCCGTAAAAAGCAAAAAACCGGCGGCGCCGGCTGTCTGCTGAAAATCGTTAAATTATATTAAAGAAATTATTTTTTATAATTTAACAACGTTTGCGGCCTGAGGACCCCGCACGCCCTGGACAACGTCAAATTCCACACTTTCACCCTCATCCAGCGTTTTAAAGCCTTCTGACTGGATTGAAGAAAAATGCACAAAGACATCTTTGCCTTCCTCAGTTTCAATAAACCCAAATCCTTTACCCGCGTTAAACCATTTTACCTTACCTTGCATTAGCAAACATAACCTCCTAAATTTACCTTTCGGCGAATCACATACAGGTATAACTATATACCTTTATGGTGTAAGATACAAGTCATATCTTACACAATTATATTTTAACCACCCGCCGCCGTGATTATACGTTCCGGGACTCCTCTTGGTTTACATTCTTCATAAATGAGTTTTTTGACTTTGGTATAACCAAGCGCCGATATTTTAGCAGTGGGCTAACATCTGGACGCTCCGCAATTCCTGCACACCAGGCAGCCTTCAGCCCTTTCCAGGGCCGCTTCGCCACACGCCTCGCAGATTTTCCCCGTATCAATGTCTTTTTTAGCAGGGCAACCGCCGTTGCAGCGCTGGTCCAGCTCCGCCTTGACCTGGTTAAGCTGCTTGGCGATGGCTGAGGCGCATGATTTGCCTGGAGATACCTTTTTGCCCTTGCCCCGGGCCAGCATGTATGACGGGCAAGAGTGGGTGCCTTCCAGCTGCTCGGTGATATTTTCAACAGAGATACCGCCCCGGATAGCCAGGCTGATTAACCGGGAGGCCGCCTCGGTGTATACCAGGCAGCCGCCGTCAGAGCCGGTGGTGATGAAGGTTTCCAGTATTTCCCCGTTTTCCGGCTGGTAGTTTATGGTCAGGTAGATCTTGCCGCAACCGGTGTCTAGCCGGTGGGTCATGCCCTGAGCGCACACCGGACGGGGCAGGATTTCACCGCGCCGCAGCTCCGCTGACGGCCCGGCGTCCTGCCCGCCGCCTACCGTTACCGTCCCTTTCTTGCTGCCTTCCCTGAAAACTGTGACCCCCTTGAGGCCCAGATCATAGGCGGTCTTATAGCATGTCCCGATGTCTTCCGCAGAGGCTTCCTCAGGCAGGTTTATTGTCTTTGACACCGCGTTGTCCACATGTTTTTGTACCGCCGCCTGCATCAGGAGGTGGTCGATCGGAGCGATTTCCTGCGCGCCTTTGAAAATCCCGGCAACCTCCGCCGGTATCCCTGACATCCCCTGGCAGGAGCCTTTTTCTGCAACGGCAGCCAGCGTTTCCTCCGGGATTTCATAGCCCTTTATGGATTCCAGGAACAGGGGTGAGAACACCTTCAGGTCACCGGCCACGTTGGTGGATTTGGTATAAGCCACGGCAAATATCGGCTCTACCCCGTAACCCTCGCAGCCGGCCATGGTAGTCACCGAACCTGTCGGGGCAATGGTAATGCAGGCTGCGTTCCGGCGCCTTGCTTCCGGGTAAAAAACGCTCTTATCCCACAGCGGAAAGCACCCTTTTTCTTCTGCCAGCTGCGCTGAAGCGGTATGCGCCGCCTGTCGCATCAGCCCGGTGATGTTACCGGCCAGTTCCCTGCCCTCAGCGGAGTCATAAGCCAGCCCGGCTTTGATCAGCGCGTCCGCCAGCCCGGTAAAGCCCAGCCCGATCTTCCTGGTCGCCCTGGTCGCCGCGGCTATTGCAGGCAGTGGATATTCTGCCACATCGATGAGGTTGTCCAGGAAACGCACGGCCAGGGTGACAGTTTCTGCAAGCAGCTCTTTGTTAAACTCACCGCCTGTGGTAATCATCCTGTCCAGGTTGACGCTGGCCAGAAGGCAGGACTCGCCGGGGCTGAGCGGCTGCTCGCCGCAGTTATGGGCACAGACGCCGTTGGCGTCAAAGGCGTTTAAACCGGGTACGCATACATCGTACACGTCTTCGTTTCCCTGGTCCACTACTGATAGTACGGTTGCCAAAAATCTCTCCTTGTTCATTTTTCGTTTATAGTTACTGATTAGATTTTTTAATTTTTGGGACTTCTCGCTGTCAAAGAAATTAACGCCTTCAGCAAATACCAGCACATTATCTTTACTAATTACCAGCTCATGCTGTGCTTTCGTATTATATTTCTTGTAAACCTTGCTGGCGACACCCAGGCGCAGCAACATCCGTTGTACCGCGTACAGGATACCTGGATCCCTTTGTGAAAAACGGATGCTAATACCTTTTTTATGATCACTGATCACAGTACCGTCCGAATCGAATAATCCACGCAAAAAACCGCGATAACCGTCGGAAGAAGCCATCTCTATTTCACGGGTAATGGTTTTACCACCCGGTAACATTCCCATTTTATGAGCGACGCTCAATATTGCCGCTTCTTGATTAAGTGTCCCATCTCCCAATAAAAGACCCAACTGGTAGCCTTCTTCTTCTGTAAGCACGCCGGGCCAACTGGCCAGGGCCCGGTGATTATGCAGAACTATTTTATCCCCAGGCGTCAAATCAGCTACAGGTGTCCATTCTTTTTTGATCAAATCGCGGGTTTTACTGACCGCCTTGAGGACCTTATGGTCAGCGGTGAGTCTAATGCTGTACCCTTCACAGGTATCCAGCCTCACCACTTGTTTTACCCCGGTCTTAAAAAAACCGCTACTGCTGGTTTTGTAAGGGAGGCCGTCGGCAATTACGTTAAACTGAAAACCCAGGAGATCCTCAACCTGCCGTGGGCCTCTATCTGTCATAATCCATGTGTTGCCGGTAATACATGGGTTAGTGGCGTTGATCGTGTTCTCTGGGACAGGGTTGCCATCTTGCAGCCTGTCCAGGAAGATTACACCCGGGTCACCGCAGCTGTGGGCGGCTTCAGTAATCATCTGCCACAGCCGGCGCGCGGGCAATTCCCGGCGCGCCTCGCCGTTGAAGACCAGCTGCCAGGGCAGGTCTTTATCCAGCGCCTCCATGAACTTGTCCGTCACTCCCACCGAAAGGTTGAAATTTGTTAGTCCGCCTTCTTTTTTGACCTCAATAAAGTCGATAACCTCCGGATGGTCGATGTTCAATATGCCCATTATAGCGCCGCGCCTCACGCCGCCCTGTTTGACCATGCCGGCGGAGGCGTCGTACAGCCTGATCAATTCGACCACCCCGGACGCCTTTCCCTTGGTGGTTGTTACCAGGTCCCCTCTGGGCCTGATCGACGAAAAATTGTAACCCACACCACCGCCGGATTTAAAAACAAGCGCCGTGTCTTTAAGGGTATCATACATAGACTCGAGCGTATCCCCCACCGAGAGCACAAAACAAGCCCCTGGCTGCCAGGGGCGGTCCGCCTTGCCCATGTTGGCCCAGATGGGGGTGGAAGGGATAAACAACAGTTCACCTAAAATGTGGCTGAATTTTTCTTCCCATGCTTTTTGATCTATTTTTTCCGCGCCCGCTGCTGTCCTGGCCAGGCGCGTAACAGCTTCCGCAAAGGTTTCACTGACTTGTCCGTTTTCATCTTTCCCGGCGTAGCGGGCGTCAAACACTTTTTGTCCGGCTGGAGTTAGCTGCCGCATGCGATTACCACCTTTTTGACTTTTTGCCCAGTTTTATAAGGAAAAAAATATTGATACAATATATATTGGTATAATTATACCAGATAACTATATATTGTGGTCAATATTTTTTCAAGCTATATTATATTATTTATTAACAGGGTAGGACTGGCCTTCCCCTAACACCGCGTGGGCTTTGGGCATCCATTCGCTGATACTTATTTTTTGCGGGCATTTTTCTTCGCACGCTTTACACTGCACACACGAGCCGGCCCGGCTGGCCTCTGCCATGTAATTGGCGTAGATGCCGCGGCTGGTTTCCACATCTCCATAGGTAAAGCCGTCGTTAAACAATTTAATAATTCTCGGTATGTTAACCTCATTGGGACACGGCAGGCAGTAACCGCACCTGGTGCACGGGATCAGGGTCATATCTTTGTATTTATCCCTGGCCCGCCCTATAACCGCTAATTCTTCAGGCCCCATGGCATTTATACCGGACGTGTCCGCAGAGGCAATATTTTCCTCCACCTGGCGCATGGTGTGCATGCCGCTCAGCAGCAGCGACACTTCCGGCTGGTTCCATACCCACTGCAGGGCCGAATCAACAGGGGTTTTTCCTGTTTTTTTAAACACATTCAACACCGGCGCGGGCGGATTAGCCAGCCTGCCGCCCAGCAAAGGCTCCATAATCACCACAGCCAGCCCTTTAGAGGCCGCGTACCGCAACCCCCTGGCGCCCGCCTGGTGTTCGGTGTTCATGTAATTATATTGGATCTGGCAAAAGGTCCATCCATTATACCCATCGATAATTTCCTGGAAAACATCATAGCGGTCGTGAAATGAAAATCCTATATACCCTATTTTTCCGTCCCGCTGGGCTGATTCCGCTTTTTCCAGCAGATTCATTTTGATTACTACGTTATCCCATCTTTTTTTGTCCAGGCCATGAAACAGGTAAAAGTCAATATAATCAGTCTGAAGCTTTTTAAGTTGTTCATTTAAAAAGAGGTCGAAATCCTCTGTTTTTTTTATAGACCAGACCGGCGACTTGGTGGCAAGTCTTACTTTTCCTCTGTAACCGTCTTTTAGTGCCTTACCCGTGACAATTTCACTGTTTTTTTCGTGGTATGGATACGCTGTGTCGACATAATTGACGCCCCGGTCTATAGCGAAACGGATCATCTGTATGGATTCGGCTTCATCTATGTTGCCGCTTAAAGCTTTTCCGTCAACCGTCGGCAGGCGCATACACCCGAAACCCAGGGCCGAAGCCTGCCAATCAAGGCTGCCGAATCTTCTATATTGCATTAATAAATGCCCCTTTACCGGTCTCATTCTCTGACAGCAGTTTTAACGAAAATCAATGGGCAGTTTTAGGTCATGCCCAGGACCACAGTTTACATCCACCTTTGCAATGGGCTACCGGCCGCAGCATGTATCTTTTTCCGAGCATTTTTATACCTCCTTTATTAAGATATAATTCTTAGTTTTTCATGGGAGCATTCTATAACCGCTTAATACTGCTGTTTAGCAAAACTTCTAAAAAAGCAGCGGTCATACATAGTTAATATATCACGCTCGCTACCGGGATGGCAATTAATATTTATGGGAGCTGTTTTAACCTCCACAGGTACATTTACACCTGTCGTTTACCCCGTCCCAGTCAACCAGGTTCCACCAGGCTTCCACCCAGGCGGCGCGCTTATTCTGATATTTCAGATAGTATGCGTGCTCCCAGACATCCAGGGCAAGTATGGGCTGCACCCCCCACATGGTCAGGTCCTGGTGCTTTTCGGCCGTCAAAATCTCCAGCTTACCCAAAGCCGGGCTGCAGCATAATAGGGCCCACCCGGAACCTTCCACCGCTACTGCCGCAGCTGAAAACTGTTTCTTGAAATTTTCAAAGCCGCCAAAGTCCCTGTTGATCATCTCCGCTATTTTTCCTGTGGCCGGGCCGCCTCCGTCCGGTTTCATGCTTTCCCAGAATAATGCATGTAAAATGTGCCCTGACCCATGAAAAGCCAGCTCTCTCTCCCAGTGTTTAACCAGGCTGAAATCTCCTTTTTCCCGGGCTTCAGCCAATTTTGCATCGGCATTGTTGAGTCCGTCCACATAAGCTTTGTGGTGGGCGTCATGGTGCAGTTTCACTGTCTGCTCATCGTAATAAGGTTCCAGGGCGTTATAAGCGTAGGGTAGTTCGGGCAGTTGATATTTTGGCATTTAATCGACCTGGTTTCTGAAACCTAGACATATCTGAGATATCAAGAATAACCCGGATTTGTTGAGGTTTCTCTCCCGCCGACTAACGGGAGGCAGTGTCACAGGATTCAACTGCCGGGCCCACAGGCTCTAGCCTGTGTTCCGGATGCTTTGCTTCCCTCCGGCAGTTCCCTGGCGCTTCCTAATGCTACGCGTACTGCCCGGAAGAAGGTGTTACCTCCACCTGGATATTTACTTGTGACAACGGCCTTTCGCTGCGTGTACCGTGTCACCCGCAATATCTTTAAAGGTTAACCTATACCTGGCATGTTTTTCCTGTAAACCTGCCATAAAACCAGGCTTTTCACCTTCCTTTTCGTTAATTTTTTAATTCCAGCTAATACGGCTTTTTTTACGGAGAACCACTGTTACCAATTGGTCATTAATTTGAACGCTGGTTATTTGACTTTCTACCTAGTATAACCGGGACTGTTTCTGCTTTTATACATCTGCAGGACGGCATGCAGTCTTTTACTTACCACCGCCCAGTCCACCCGTCTCAAAAATTCCCTGATATAATCCCGACGGGTTGGAAACGTTGTACAGTAAGCGTGTTCATATAAATCCAAAACCAGTAGCGGCGCCACCGACCATACGCCTTCGGCGTGGCTGTCCGAAAAATAATTGTCCAGCGCGCCTTTCTCCAGATCAAAACCCAGTATCACCCACCCCCTGGCGCACATCGCCAGCGCAAAAAATTGCTTTTCCCATTCCTGCAGGGATCCGAAATTGCGCTCAAGCATGCCCAACATTTCCGTAGATGGTAAAGTTGGCATTTTTTTCGCAATATTTTCGAAAAAATATTTATGCAGTTTTACTGAATTTAGAGCATGTGTGTGCTCAATTTTCAGGGACCGGAGGGTGCAATACGTCGGGTTGGCCATGGATATATCCACCTTGAGCAGCCTGGCTTCAATTTCCTTTATCTTGTTTTCATGTTCTGCGGGGTAGCGCGTATAATGCTCATCTAAAAGCTCCCTGGAAAAACCGCCGCGGACATCCCGTAAATTTTCCTCATCCATTTGCCCCAGCCCCCTTGTCATTAAAGCCATTATAGCCGTAGTTACTTACAGGCAAATTATAAAATCCTTAAAATTTTATTAAAAAAAGACGTTATCAAAACGTCTTTCTACTCAATGTGTTCAAATTTGTATCCCGTCCCCCAGACCGTCTTTATAAATACCGGCTTGGAAGGATTGGTTTCTATCTTTTCCCGCAGTTTCCTGATATGGACGGTAACAGTGTTGTCATCGCCATAAAAGGAACTGTCCCAAATCTTGTCCAACAAGTGTGACTTGGTAAATACGCGGTTGGGATTGGAAGCCATAAGCCACAGAAGTTCAAATTCCTTGGGGGTCAGCTCGACCTTTTGCCCGTTTTTTTCCACCACGCGCCTGTCGTAATCCAGGACAAGACTGCCGTATTTCAGCGAGTTCTCACTTTTAACCTTTTGCTCACTGATCCGGCGCAAGACGGCTTTAACCCGCAAAGCCAGCTCTGTCGGGCTGAACGGCTTGGTCTGGTAATCGTCCACCCCCATCCGGAAACCCACCACCTTATCTATCTCGTCGCTCCTGGCGGAAAGTATTATGACGGGGATTTCCCGTATGGCTTTTAGCCTCTGGTATGTTTCAAAGCCATCCATGCCCGGCATCATAATGTCCAGCAAAACCAGGTCGGGAAATGACTTCCTGGCTGTCTGCAGCGCCTCTTCACCGCTCGCCGCAGTAGTAACCTTGAATCCTTCCTTGCTCAAGGTGTGTTGTAGTATTTTTAAAATTTTGGGGTCATCATCTACTACTAAAATATTATTGGGCATAATTAGCTCACCTTCCCTTTCCCTTCAGTCTCTCCCGTTGGCAACATGAAAGTAAATGTGCTGCCCTTATTTATTTTACTGTCTACCCTAATATTGCCGCCTTGCAAATCAACAAGTTTCTTGGCAAGCGCAAGACCGATGCCGGTACCGTTATATTTTCTGGAAGTGGTGCCGTCAACCTGCTGAAAAGGTTGGAAAATTTTTTCCTGGTCGACTGCTTCTATACCAATCCCAGTATCTGCAACAGATATGTAAACGCCGGTGGAATCATCCTGCCTGATCCCCACAGTTACCTGACCGCCCGGGGCGGTAAATTTTAAGGCGTTAGAAAGCAGGTTGGTCAGTATCTGCCCTGTTTTTTCCCGGTCCCCCCACATTTTTACAGGGTTACCGGCCCGGGGTACTGCGAGGATTATACTCTTTTGATTGAAAAGAGGCCTCATCTTGCTGGAAACCTCATTAATTAGTTCATAAACATTCAGAGCTTCTTTATATAATACCGTCTTACCGGCGGCAATTTTCGACAAATCCAGAAATCCATTAATCCGGCCAAGAAGTTCTTTACCGCTGTCGCTAATCTCCTCCAGATAATCCTTCTGCATCTCGTTCAGTGTCCCGGTACGTTCATCTAACAGTATTTCAGTAAAAGCGATAATAGCAGAAAGAGGTGTTCGCAATTCATGGTTGGTGTTGGCAAGGAACTCATCTTTTAGACGGTCCGCTTCCAGCATCTGCTGGTTTTTTTCAGCCAGCATTTCCCGCTGCCTGGCCAGAGTCCTGTTTGTCTCATAAAGCATGCCCAGGGCATCATCTATGATCGCCTTAAATATGAAGGCAAAGGAAAATACCTGGAATATGTGGCCCAGTAAATTATAGGTGTCATACGGGTTTAAATAATAGGTAAAGGCCAGATCGCTCATAATTATGATGATCAGCGCCATGCCCAGATAGAGACCCTGGCTTTGCGCCCATTTCTTCGTCAGGATCCAGAACGCGGCAATAGCTTCGATTGCTATCACCAGGTAGCCTAAAAAGACTTTGGGGATAGTCTGGCTTCCAGCCGCCGCGTCATACATATCAGGCAGGACAGCAAGGTTCGTGACTATGAGATAAATCACGCTGGCGCTTAATAGAAACGATAACGTGGGAATCAAGGCTGATTTGTGAATAACCACAATTCTTTCGCCGTAAACCACGGCAGCCAGCAATCCAATGGCCAGGAGCAGCTTGGTAATAATAAACAGGGTTGAGGCCTTATCGACTGTGTTGGGTGTAATAAAGTCAGGCATACCCATATAAGAAAGGGCATGCGCAAATTCAAAAGGGGCTACCAGGCAGAAGGTCAGCGAAAATAACAGCATTTTCAGCTCATGTTTATATTTATAATCATACCAGCTCATCAAAGCGGCGCATATAGCCACAGCCACAATGACAAACTCGATGACCATGTGGAGTACAGGGTAGATTTCCGATCCGATAACTGTATAATATCGCCCTGCTAAAAATACAAGAAAAATGAAAAAAAGAAACCAGGCGCCTGCTGCAGGCAAAAACCGCCCACCGGTTAACATGCGCTCTTTTATTGGGATTGTACGCATTACAGTCGCAGCCGCCTCCCTTCTCACGTAAACCAGCACAGAATAATTCCTCGGTTCAATACCCCGGTAAACCTATCTTTATCGCTTCATACAGGTCTGCGAACCTTTCTTTTAAAGGAACCTCCCCTATCTTTTTCGTCTCCATATAATTCAATGCCGCCGCCTTGTCTGCCAGCGCCAGAGCCCGTAAAGCCTCATACTGCATGTAAGGCTTATCCATAAGAGCTTGTTCCAGGATTTCGACCGGCCAGTCCTCCCTAATACTGCCCAGGGCTTTTAAAACATAGGCTCTGCCATATCTATAAGGAGACATCAGTCTGTAAACAGTATCCTTATGGATATTATAGCACTCCAGGTAACCCCGCCGGATTAATGGTTTTCCATAAAGATGCAGGCTGATAGAGGGGGTATCCTTGTAAATGCTTTCCATCTTATGGATACCTTGATTTAGCGGGAGCACAACAGTGGTTTCCCCGGGTTTTAATATGGCGCTTTTGACTTCACGGATCTTCGCGTAACCAGGTTTGCTGCCGTCATCTACACGCTCGTATTTCCGTTCCAGTATTTCACCTGCCACACAGGAAACAATTCCCCAGGAACCGTGGTCGTGGGCCGGGTAGGATACGGCGGGATCCCAGATATACAGGCGGAGTGAAAAGAGCCTGTCCGGATCAATGTATAGGGTAACTTCATTGGGGTCCGGTGTTAATGCCCGGTTCATCAAAAAATCATCATCAACAGCAAATTTTTGAAAAATCTCTTTTAAAAAAACAGGTTTCAGCGCCAGGCCGCTGACAAGCATGCGGCCCCTGGAAAAGATATCTCCCTGGTTGTCAGTTGTTTTAAGCATTTCCCTTACTTCATCGCATAAGGAACTGATCAAATCCATCTTATTTCTCACCTCCTGCATTAAAATCAAAAATTTTACCGTTTTTTATAGCCCAGCTGCCGTACTTCCTGAAATGGTTCCAAGATCTATATTCCGGGCTGTCGATGTCATTTTCAATGGCTTTCATCTCGGACTGATATTTTTTGGACATGCCCCTTTCCTGGTAAAGGCCCCTGTCTTCCCCGACCGGGCATACTTTGGTACAGATCCCGCACGGATATGCCCTCCTCCTGGTCAGTTCTTCGTGCCAGCGGGCACAGCCGGCCACGTCAAATTTAAAATAATAACCGTCCGTGTCTGCTTCTTTTTTTAAAACCCCGGCCGGGCAGCATTTCACACACATCATGCAGTTAATGCACAGATCTTTTTCCATGACCTGATCAGGTTCAAGTTCTGCCGCAGTAAACACGGACACCAGGCGGACCCTGGACCCAAATTCCGGGGTTAAAAGATTATGGCTGCGCGAAACCGTACCCAGCCCGGCGTATTTTGCCGCAAAGGTATGTGAGAAAGCCGCGTAAGGTTTCTCGATAATGTTCTTAATCGAGCCGTAACCGTCCCTGGTAAAAAACATTGACGCGTGCCCTGCTCTATTTAAATAGCGGGTAAGGCCGTAAGCAAGGGAATCCAGCTCACGGTTACTGGTCTCGTATGTTTCCCGGTGTAAAATGGAAGGCGTCGTGTCTACTATGGGCAGCGGCATCTGCATTCCCATGACTATTACTGTTTTGGCCATGCTCCATAGTGATGCCGGCCAAAATTCCGGCGGGATTTCATTATATTGCGGCCACCTGTCCACACTGGCAAATCCGGTTATGTCCGCCCCACGGGAAGCTGCATACTTTATAATGTCTTCTTTCATTCCAGCATCCCCTCCCTAAATATAAAATGAATTATCACATGATTTACAGGATTATCAAGATTTACAAGATTTCAGCTAAAGCGTGATTAGAGCTCGGGGTCGGGCTTTTTCTCTTCGCTTCTGCGTCCTTTGCGTTTGTATATCCTGGCGCTCTGTTTGACCTTTGTCTCAGGTTTACGCAGCCAAATGCCGCGCGCGCCAGAAAGAATTTTTTTTCTTATTTTCATACTATCACAACCGGTCAAATTATTCCAAATACTATATTTTCAGCCTGTGGCCGTTCTTCTTCAGCCAGTCCCGGCAGTTTTTGTAATCGGGGCAGACAGACTCAACCAGGGCCCAGAATTTTTTGGAGTGGTTTGGTTCGACCAGGTGTAAAAGCTCATGGGCCACTATGTAGTCCATCACTGGCAGCGGCGCCATAACCAGCCGCCAGTTGAAGTTTAAATTACCGAGGCTTGAACAGCTGCCCCAGCGTGTCTTCTGCCCTCTGATGGCTACCCTGTTGAAGCGCAATTTTAATACACTGTTTAACACCCTGATCCGCTGGTTGATCAGCAGGCGCGCCATACTTTTCATCCAGGATTCCAATACAGCCGCGGCGTCCTTTCCGTTGCCTTCATTCAGCAGGACCACTATTTTATTAACATCAACCTGCACGGCGCCGGCTGTGGTTCCCTCCGTCCGGATTTCTACCTGGTATTCCCTGCCCCGGTAAAGGACATACCAGCCAGACTGTTTGCCCGCCAAAGAGCTTTGTTCCAGCCGGGCGAAATAATCAAGCCTGGCCAGAATCCAGCCCTGGTTTTCCCTTAAAAATGTGTTTAAAATGCCTGAATCAAAGCATTCAGGCACTGTTATTACCAAACCGTTTTCCAGGTCTACTTTAAGCCGGAAGTTCTTAGCTCTAGTACTTATTTTCAATGAATAGGCTACCTTCCTCCCAGCCAGGTTCACTGTCCCCCTGGACAACCTCTCACCGCCAGGCTTTTGTTTAACTGGCGGCCGCATTCTAAGGAACCGGATTGCCGCAGCAAGCGCCTGGAGCGCCGCAGGCGTTCGCCCCCGGGCAGGCGTTGGCGGCCGCGCCGTCACAGCCCGCACAGCTGGTGTCATTGGCGGGTTTCCCCACGGAGCTGGGCAAAAAGGGCGCGGAGATGAGCTTTGTTAGATTAGCGCTCCCGCAGGCGCATCTTTTTTCACGGTTACGGCCGGGCAGTTGGAGAATTTCAAAAACCTTTTCACAATCGTTGCATTTGTACTCAAAAATTGGCATTGTCAGACTCCTCCTAAAATATTGATTAAATTGGGATCCTTGTTAGCTCAAAGATAACGGGCCGGTCCGGGTCGGGGCAGGCCCAGGTCGTCACATTGCTGTCCTCCATCCAGGGAAAACTGCCGCCGTACAGCAGCGCCGCCACCGCCGAACGCAGGGAATCATAGGCAAACTGGCAGAGTCCGCCCGGTGTGTACCCGGCAAATTCAAAAGTGTCGCCAACTTTGTGGCCATAGGAGCATTTCCCTTCGCCCCTAATCTCCACGATCTTCGCCACCACCTTGTATTTATACATTGTTAACACCCCGCAAATTATGGCAATTTTTTAAACTTAAAAATATAAGCTGTTTAAATATTTTAATAAAAAATAAAATAAAATGAAAGCCTTAAATCGATCCCATGGACTCCTGGTTCTCTGCGAACTGACCTTGCTGTAGAAAAAATTGCCTGTTAACCCAAAGCAGACCCGCAATTGGCGTTTAAAGCCAGTAAAATATAAAGCCCTTTGCAACAGGTGGTTTCCAAGCCCTTGTTTAAATATACAGGCGCCTTTTTATGTTTTGGTTAATGAATGATCCTGTGCAGCTTGAAATATACTAATCACATGAGCAAACATAAATCGCATGTGGATAGAAAACGAAATGAATACGGCAACGCGATGACAAAAATGCGCCTGGGCAAAATGGAGCGTCTGAATAAATCCGCGCCGCTGATTGAATATAATCTTGAAAGTTTTGCGGGAAAATTTGAAATATATGATCCGAATAAAAAAAAGGGGCGGAAAAACAACATATATATTTGAGACTGATAAGTCATAATCCCTAAACCCGGGACCTTTTGTGTATGTCAGGATTAAATTCTTTCTTTCTCCAGTATCTCCACGAAGGAAGGGACTAAATAGGGATCAAACTGGGAGCCCGCACATTCTTTTAACTCCGCGACAGCTTTTTCATGGGGCATAGCCTGCCGGTAAGGGCGGTCGCTGGTCATGGCGTCATAAGCGTCCGCGATAGACAGGATACGGCATTCCAGCGGGATATCTTCTCCTTTCAGCCCCTGCGGATAGCCCTTCCCGTTCCACCACTCGTGGTGTTTTTGGATCCATTCGCCGACATTCATCAGCGCCAGAGCCGACTGGGTAATTTGGTAGCCAATCTCGCAGTGCTGTTTCATTATCCTGGTTTCTTCAGGCGTCAGTGGCCCCGGCTTAAAAAGGATCCGGTCGGGTATGCCCACTTTGCCGATATCGTGGAGCCAGGCCAGCAGGCGCAGATCAGCAATTCTTTTATTATTCAGGCCCATTGTCCAGGCCATAGACTCAACCAGCTTCTGCAGCCTTTCCGCATGGCCTTCAGTGACAAAATTCCTTGCCTTCAGGGCCTTCATCAGGATTCTCACAATAACGCTGCCGGCGCTCCGCCTGTGCAACATCTTCTCCCGGTACATGTTGTCGTCGGCCTCTTTAAATAGCCCGTCCATATCGTTTGGGACCGCATCGGCAACAGAATATCCCAGGGACAGGCTTAAAGTAAAGCCTGAACTATTCACGTTGAAGGCGTGAATCGAATCCCGGATCCTGGCGCATATCCCTTCAATATCAGCTGTGTCGCTCCCGGATAGCAAAATAGCAAATTCATCCCCGCCGATCCGCGCTACCATACCACCCTGCCGCATGGCTTTTTTTATCACATTGGCAGTTTCAATCAGCATATGGTCTCCCAGTTCATGTCCCAGGGTGTCATTTACCAGCTTCAGTTCGTCCACATCACAAAGGACAATCCCTACCGGGTTATAGCGACCGCTTTCCAGGCGGCGCATTTCCTCTTCAAAGTATACGCGGTTGTATAGCCCGGTGAGGGCGTCGTGCAGGCTCAAGTAACGCAGCTGTTCCTCCATATGCTTTCTTTCTGTAATATCGATAAAGCTCTCCAGCAGGTAACTGCGGTTGCTTAAGGTTAATCGCCTCACAGTCTTGATAATAGATAAAGGTTTGCCGTCAAACCTGATCATGGTGCGCTCCGCATGGTTTACCTCTTGGCCCAGGTCGGTTATCGGGCATTTATTTTCCTCGGCCGGACAGATATAACTGTGGCAGTGTGAGCCGACAATTTTTTCTTTGGGCAGGCCGATTATTTCCATGGCCATTCTGTTTACGTCTTTTATTACATGAGATTCCTCGTCTATTAACACCACTCCGCTGTGGATGGAGTCTAAAATAGTGCGCAGGTGCTTTTCACTTTCCTGCAGCTTTTCTTCAGCCAGTTTACGTTCAGTAATATCTCTGATTACAACAAAAATTTTATTACTGAGCAAAGGCAGCAGCCTGGCTTCGAAAAATTTTTTAATGCCCTCCATCATAGAATAATATTCGATGCTTATTGCGGATTTATTTTGTTTTACCTGCTGAATAGCCTCATAAAACTTCTCCCCGATACATTCCTGGCTGATATCCTGAATTTTATTTCCCACCAGGTTTCCGTTTAAGGAGAGGTTGGTGTCGCTGCCAGCTTTGTAATCCAGTACCGTCCCTTGATAATCGATCCATAGAAACACGTCCGGAAAAGCCGTGATCACAGCCCGCATTTCAGAATTGGCCTGGAGCAGTTCCTGGGAGCTTAAATCGAGGGCGCGCTCAAGCATACCGCGATCGGCATCTGATTCCCGGTAGGCGTCGTTTACCGCGTTTATAAAACCCTGCCACTCCCCGGGCACAGCAAAGTTATCGCCGAAATGCTGTTTGAGCTGGCGCCTTAATAAATTATGAATCCCGTTCACATCCTAATCCTCCCGGAATGTGGTGATAGTCATGGTCTGGTTATGAAGTTCAGGGCCGGCGCCAGAAGCAAAAGGACAGATCTCCCCGTAAGAGTAAAACCCGGTCAGGACAGTATCTGCGCCCAGGATATCCCTGACTCCCTCCACTTCTTCCTCAGTCCTCTGTTTTAGAAGAAGTTTCCGTCCCACACAGCTGATCAGGATCGCCAGTGCAGGGGATACTGAACCGGCTGATTTGAAACTGTTTTTGGCCGCCTCCACGGCGCCGTCGATGAGCCGGTCAAAATTGGCTTTCATTAAACGGGCATATTTGCCATCGGGCATATCACCGGCAAAGGTGAGGCTCTGTTTTTCCTCGTTTATTGATAATATGGTACGGACCAGGCCTTTTTCATGATCTTTGACGCGGATGCTCAACGGGAAAAGCAGGCCTGTCGCCGGCAGGCCTGCAGCGTGTTCGCCCAGGTACACCTTGTACAGCTCCAGCGCCGAACGTCCGTCCATTTCATATAAAACATTCCCGTCAGACCTGGTGATCAGGCGCTCAGGGCCAAAAGGATCCCAGCCTCCCACGGAACCGTACCCGATTTTTAAACGGTCTCCGTAAAAACCTATTACAGCAACCGTATCCTTCTGCGGCGGTGTATTCAAAAAAGTCAGCGTCTCGTTAAAATCACTGCCGTCCCCGGCCAGGCCGCCTGTAACAGTCACTTTTTCGGGCAGACAGCGCATTAAACCCTTAACCAGTTCGCTGCCGTTTACCGCTAAACCGTCGGAAAGCACAAAGAGGTGCGACAGGTCCTCTTTGGGTATGGATTGGGCAAGCAATACCCCCGCCTGGAAACTGTTTTTTACTTTGCTCAGTTTTATTTCCGTACCGTATAGTTTGGTATGCTTAAACTCTACTGCCGTGCTTACCAGCGAGTTGTCCAGCACCCTGGCGCCTGAAATTTCACCGGCGGTGGAACAGCCCATTACATATGCATCCGGATACAACT
Source organism: Pelotomaculum sp. (assembly GCA_018435055.1). Lineage (GTDB taxonomy): Bacteria > Bacillota > Desulfotomaculia > Desulfotomaculales > Pelotomaculaceae > Syntrophopropionicum. The sequence continues at coordinate 39,783 of JAHDOA010000008.1, forward strand.
CTTTAATTTCCTGAAGGAATTCGCTGCGTCCAAGAGCTTTCCTGCATCCGAAAAGCAAAACCAGCTGGGCGCCCTGGCCGATAATTCCTGTAGTTTTTTGCGTCCAACCGCCGGCCCTGGTCCAGACTCTTTGTTCTACCCTCAGTTTTTTTAGCCCCCTCCCGGAATATTTACAAACTTCATACTATCGTGGAAATAAGTTCAACTTCCTCCAGATTCGTCAAGCAAACTAAAATTCCTTGCAGGTAAACCTGCATTAATTAATTATTTAATGTATCGGATTTTTTCTAATTAGTCTGAATACTAATTGAAATACATTTTTTTCTATGTTACTATCACTTCAGGCAGGAGGTGGGAAAATGAAAGTAGTTTTTCATGATTTATTCCGCAGTGTATATGATTATGACCCGGCCGCCGCCGCGGGCAGAATGGACTGCATCGTGGATGAGCTGAAAGGCCGCTACGAGTTTGCATCGCCGCACCCGGCGGCTGAAAAAGATATCCTGCTCGTACACAGCCAGGCTCACCTGGATTGGGTAAAACAACGGGACACACTTTATGAAGTCGCCCTGTTTTCCGCAGGTGGGGCAGCCATGGCGGCGCAAATGGCCATGCGGGGTGACCCCGCTTTCGCCCTGATCCGGCCGCCGGGCCACCATGCCGGCAGGGACTCGTGCTGGGGCTTTTGCTGGTTTAATAACGTTGCCATAGCGGTGGAGAAAATCCGCGCTGAGGGAACGGCAAAAAAGGTCCTGATTGTGGACACGGACCTCCATTTTGGTGACGGCACTGACAATATTTTTGAAGATGACTATGACGTTAAATATTACCATGTCTATAATGTGGAAGGTCTGAAACAATTTTTGAGCATCAACCGTGAATGCGATTTAATCGCTGTTTCAGCAGGCTTTGACAAGCATAAGTCCGACTGGGGATTGATCTACTCGACAGAGGACTTCCACACCATGGGCGGCATGATCTCCAACCATGCCCGCAAATACTGCGGAGGCAGGTTCTTTGCCGTTCTTGAAGGCGGCTACAACCACCATGTGCTGGGCAAAAACGTCAGGGCCATGCTGGAGGGATTTGATTCGGGCCTTAGTATTTCACAGGATTAAGATGATTGAAACAATATTTAACAAGATTAATATTAATTGAATTATACTAATTATCAAAGAATGAACCTTTACGTTAAACTTTAATAAACCGCTATATAAAGCTTTAATTAATAAAAATATTACATAACAAATTTTAAGTTAAACAGGCGACTGGCTAATTATTAATTATAAATCCTGTTTAATCTTAAAAGTCATTTAGATCCTGTGATATTCTTTTTAAACAAACTTCCACTACTGATATCAGGTTTGCTCTGTTTAGCCGGCGCGGCGGCAAACATCCCCATCACGCCCAGCGCCGCGGCAAAATATAACACCCCCCGGTAACCCATCCCCTGGGCGATAATACCGCCAAAAAATGGCCCGAGAGCGCTGCACAAATTAAGGGTAGCCTGAAATATACCCCCGGCGGTCCCTTTCTCTTCCCCGCTCCGCAGGACAATCAGCAAAGCGCCGACATACAGGCAGGACCAGGCCACGCCCAAAAGCGCCATAATGATGATCAGGTGTGTGCGCCCGGTGAAAAAGGCCATAGCGGAGAATACCAGCACAGAAAGCAGCTGGCCGTAAAAAAATATCTTGTACTCGGAAAAACCGGCCAGGACGCGCATGACCAGGAACTGCACAGAAAAGTTGATCACCCACAAAATGCCGATCCAGAACTTATCAAAACCCAGTGAAGCCAAATAAAGCGGCAGTATGATCCACACCGCGGTAGCGCCCAGGTGACGCAGGAACACAGACAGGTAGACCCTGTAATCCCTGCGCAGGACCTGCCACAGGTTTGGCGGCCGGGTAAAGTCGTAGGGCTGTTTTTGGGGAAAAGCCAGCGATAACAGAAAACCCAGCAGGCAGGATATAAAGCTAAGCCAGAAAAGCAGCTGGATGTCGGCCACCAGAGCTCCCGCCGCGGCGCCGAATATCCAGCCCAGCGACCCGTATGAACTATATTTGCCCATGTCCGCGCCGGCCTCAAAAGCATAGGCGATTATAGCGGCGGTCGCTATACCCAGGGATAATCCCACTATCCCCCGCGCCAGCATCAAAATCGGGACACTATCGGCAAGAAGCTGGGTAGCGAAAGCAGCGCTGCTGATTAATAATCCCCAGCGCACAAAGGGCAGCCTGCCCTGGCGATCTGACATCCAGCCTGAATAAAGGGATGACGACAAAAAAGCGGTCCCGTAAACAGCCCCGACCAGCCCGATCTGAAAGTCCGTGGCGCCCAGGTCGGCCCCCAGCAACGGTATAAAAATTATTGAACCCTGGGTAGCAAAACTGAGTAAAAAATTTACAAGTCCTATCAACCAACGATAGGACGTTTTATCTGCCGTGTTTGCGGCCGAAAATTGCTCTTCATGTTCACGCATAGTCGTATTCTAATGTTGTGTAACGCTGATGTCAATAATAAAGGGCCGGGTGTTTAAGCAATATCTTATGCTGCAAACAATGGTTTAAGTAGAAATGATTTGCCAACAATAAAGATGTGTTATATCTTAATAATGGATTTTATGTTAAGCTGGATATTAAAGCGAAAGGCGGGTAAGCCATGTATAAAGATAACGATCCAGATATCTTAGAGACAATAGGAATTGCTGGAGAAACCCGGCCGGAAACATATATCAGGGCAAAGGCCGGGCAGGCCCGCCGGGAAAGGCTGGCAAGGATCCAACAGAAAAGAGAAAGTTTTGCAGACTTGAATGAACTGGCCGAATTTGAAACAAAACAAGCAGAAATTTTCTTGCAGGAATGTAAAAACATCCTCAGGGACAACCTGATCGCAGGCGTTAAGACAGACTGGGCGTCTCTTTATAATGACAGGCCTTATCCCCCTTTTGTATATAAAAATCCCGCTCCCCGCTACAATCAGATCGCCAGGGAAAGGGGCGTGCCGCAAAAAAAATTTTTTTCTGAACTACTGTTCCCCTCTGTAAAAAAAGAGCGGCTGAAAAAAGAAAGCGAAGCTAAAATGGCCTACAATGTTAAATCGCAGCAATATGAAGAGGAAAAAGCAGCGGGGGCCGCCGCTCACGAAAAAAAGAGGGAAGCCTACATGGCCGCCCAGTCAGCCTATAACAGCAAAGTTGAAGAATTACAGTTTAATTTTGCCAAGGGACAGCCGGCCGCTGTCGAAAGTTTTACCAGGATACTCCTGAATTGCATAGAAATGCCGGACCATATCAACATCTATTTTGACGCTGTATGCCTGCCGGGGGAAAGACAGCTGATTATTGATTGCTTGCTGCCGGCCTATTACGATTTGCCTCGCGCTATTAGCTACCAATATTACAAAGATAACCAGGCCATAGCGCCAGTTGAAATGAGCGATCAGGATTATGACGCGTTCTACCTGAATCTCATTCAGCAAATTACCCTGACGGCGGTAAACACGGTTTTTAATGCGATACCCGCCCGGCTCGTCCAATGGGTTGCCTTTAACGGCTGGGTGGAAAACGACAAAATCGGGGACGTCCTGGAATCAAAGGCCTGCATCATATCCTGCCGGGCGTCGAGGGATGTTTTTGCGGCCCTGGATCTTCTAAATGTCCGGCCCGCAGACAATATCCGCGAACTTGGGGGGCTGACAGCAAATTCCCTTGCAGGGGCAGAAACAATACAGCCGGTTGTTTGCCCCGAAACATTTTTCCAAACAGACGAAACAAAGCAGGATCCTGATAATGCAAAAGAAGGGCTAAAACCGCTGGCGTACCACCCGGGTGAATTCAAGATGGCAACCACAAAACTCGTAGATGAGATGATGGACCAAATAGAAAAAAACCTGCTGCAGAACGCCGGGAACAAGGATGGTACGATCCACTGACCCCTCTCCATAGGCGCGAAATATGTCAGATAATTCTGCAATGTAAATCATTTCAATTTACCCCACCATGTGGTATCATAAAAGAAAGATAGTACCACATGGGGGTGACACCGCGTGGAATCAATGTTGCATAATCTCGCAAAATTTTACGCAGCTCTGGACGAAGCGCTGCAGCCGTTAAAAAGAGCCTGCGGGGACTGCGGCGAATGCTGCCGGAGAGCTTCCAAGCTGCAGGTCTACCCGCTGGAGCTGCAGAACATCAGCAGGTTCGTAAAAAATGATTACTTAATAAGGAAGTTCATTGATTTCGCAAATAACAAGGTGGTTAAAATATGGGGGGATGTAGAGGGACAGTGTCCCTTCCAGGATGGAGATCGCTGTTCAATTTACGCCGTGCGCCCGTATTTCTGCCGCGTATATGGCCCTTACAACTACCGGGGCAAAAATTTGCTCAAGGGATGCGTCTACTGCGGCCATTCCATCATCTATTTTTACAGGGAAGAACTGCCCCTTTATAATGAATTTGTGAACTACCCACCACTTAACCTGCCGGTTTGAAGCGGGGGCTTCCTGATTCTTGAACCTCTCATGACTGAAGTCACGATTCTTAGACTCCGATCAATCACTGCCTTCTACCACTAAGAAGATTCATAATCCTGCTCGGAATACTGGCAAGCGGCACAAGACATTCCGCCCCGCCCAACTGGTAAGCCACCTTCGGCATGCCGAAAACAACTGAAGTGGCCTCATCCTGGGCCAGGGTCCTGGCGCCGGCCCGGCGCATGGCCAGCATACCCTCAGCCCCGTCCCCGCCCATGCCGGTAAGCATTACCCCAATCGCGTTTGCTCCCACGTATTTCGCCACCGATTGGAAAAGCACCTCAACTGAAGGGCAGTGCCCGTTGACGTTTTCTCCTTTCTGGCAGTTCACCTGGTATATTCCACCGGACCGGCGCACTTTCATATGAAGGCCGCCTGGCGCGATCAATACCCGGCCGGGCATAACCCTATCCCCTGTTTGCGCTTCCTTCACCTCCATCCTGCTGATACTGTCCAGGCTTTCAGCAAAATGCCGTGTAAAACTTGCGGGCATATGCTGCACTATGACGATGCCGGGCATGGTTGAAGGAAAGCCCTGTATAATCCGGCGTATGGCCTGGGTCCCTCCAGTTGAGGCGCCGATGGCAATGACTTTATCTGTAGACTCAGCCAGGGCATGGCTATCGACTTTGGCCGGTTTAAGCGCCGTCCGCTGATTTTTTTTCCAGGCGCTGACGTTGACGGACGCCGCTATTTTGACCTTATCCCTTAAATCGCCCAGCATGGCGCTTAAACCGCGGGCAATATCTGTACTGGGTTTGGTAACCACTTCCACAGCCCCCGCCTCCAGGGCCGCCAGGGTAATCTCCGCTCCTTTTTTGGTCAGGGCGCTGACCATAACCACCGGCAGGGGGTACTGCGGCATCAACCTGCGCAAGAATTCGACACCGTCCATCCGGGGCATCTCCACATCAAGGGTCAGCACATCCGGCTTAAGCTGAACAATCTTATCCCTGGCCACATAAGGATCAGAGGCTGTACCCACCACCTCGATCCGGGGATCCCCGGCCAGCCCACGGGATAAAATTTCCCTGACCAGCGCGGAATCGTCTACAACCAGCACCTTAATCTTCTTCATTCACGGCATCACCCCCGCTGATATTAAACAATTCTATGGCAGTCCGCAAAACGCTTTTTTCTGGTATGCTATATTTTCTGGTATATGGAAGGCCTTATATATTTATACAGCCCCGATGAGCGATCCAGTGTCTCGGAATGCCCGATGAAAAGATACCCGTCAGGCGCCGTGTAGCGGTGAAACCTGTTGATCAGATCCCGCTGTGTGTCTCTGTCAAAGTAAATCATCACATTCCGGCAAAATATCAATTGGAAAAGACCTTTAAAGGGAAAATTCTGACGGATCAGGTTTAAACGCCGGAAAAGGACCATCTTTTTTATATTTTGTTTAACCCCCCATTTTCCGTCCTTCAAGGGTTCAAAATACTTATTCCTGTAATAGATGGGGACCAGCTCCATCCTCTCAAGCGGGTATATGCCGGCCACCGCTTTTTCCAGGGCGCTTATCGAAATATCCGTAGCCAGGATGCCAATATCCACATCATCGACATGGTTTTTGAAAAATTCGCTGATAACCATAGCGACGCTGTACGGCTCCTCGCCGGATGAACAACCGGCGCACCAGATCCTGACAGCAGGTTTCCGCTTGCCCGGCGTCCCTTCAAGAATACGCGGCAGAATATTGCCGGATAAAAAATCAAAATGTTCATTTTCGCGAAAAAAGAAGGTGTGGTTAGTGGATATCTTATCCACCAGGGTGAGCAGGGCTTTCCCGCTCGGCTCGCTAACAACATGATTATAGTAATCCTTAAAACTAAGGAAACCCCCGGTATGCAGGACCTTTTGCAGGCGGCCGATAATCAGGGCTCTCTTTTGTTCGCCCAGTTTGATGCCAAACTTATCATACACCAGGCGGCTGATCAATTTGAATTCTTCGTCGTTAAGACTCAGCGCCTCCATCAATCTTACCACCTCCTGCAGCTACAATCGCGGACATTCCTCCCACTCCAGAGGAGCGCCCATCTGAGAGATATGTCCCCGCTCTGCTTTACAGATCGGGGACATTCCTCGCCCCTTAAGTAATACCTGTTAGCGATGTCTTATGCACATTTTTACTCTAGAAATTACCGTAATCCACGTCATCCAGTGAAATTATATCCCGTGGCTTTATTTTATCCCCGTCTAACGCCGCCGCGACCATTCGCTTTACAGCGCGACCGGATTTTTTATGGGCCGGCTGCAGGCGCCCCGGGTTATACTGACCTGCCGCCGCTTCGGCAACCTGCCGCTTTAGTTTGAACCTGGCGAGCATCTGCCTGACCACCTCAGACTGGCTCGACATCTCTTCGCTGGCGGCCGCAAGCTCTTCTGAGCTGGCCGAGTTCTGCTGGGTAACCTGGTCGACCTGGCCCAGGCCTTCGTTAATCTGCTCGATGCCCTGAGCTTGCTCCTTGGAGGCGGAGGCAATCTCACTGATCAGGTCGGTTACTTTGGCCGAACCGGCTACAATCCCCTCCAGCGCCCGGGATGTTTCTTCCGCTATCCTGGTCCCAACCTCGGTCTTTTTAATCGAGCCTTCGATCATCTCGGCTGTCTCCTTGGCCGCTTTGGCGCTGCGCTGGGCCAGGTTCCTTACCTCTTCGGCTACCACGGTGAATCCTTTGCCGTGCTTGCCGGCGCGGGCGGCTTCGACTGCCGCGTTCAGGGCCAGCAGGTTGGTTTGAAAGGCGATTTCATCAATGGCTTTGATGATTTTGGAAATATTGGAGGCCGATTCGTTGATATCCGACATGGCGTTTACCATCTGGGCCATCTGCTCATTACCCCGTTCGGCGTTTGCCCTGGCTTCAACTGAGAGCTGGTTGGCCTGGGTGGCGTTCTCGGCGTTTTGCCTGGTCTGGACGTTCATCTGCTGCATAGAGGAGGTGATCTGCGCCATCGTGCCGGCCGACTCGGCAGCGCCCTGGGACAGGGCCTGGCTGGAGTCGGAAACCTGCTGCGCCCCTGTGTTAACCTGTTCGATGGCTATGGAAATCTGCCTCATTGTCTCATTTAGATCGTCGATTGTGGTATTGAGCGCGTCTTTGATGATCGCGTAGTCACCTTTGTAATTGCCGGTAACTTCAACATCGAGGTTCCCTCTGGCGACCTCCTGCAGGCACCGGACGGCTTCTTTTTTGATGATTTCATTAAGGGCTTCCAGGGTGGTGTTAAGGGCGTTCTTGATAATGGCGTGGTCGCCCTGGTAGGTCCCCGTCATCCTGATGTCGAGGTTGCCGTCGGCCATTTCCTTCAGGCAATTCGCCGCCTCGTTGATCGGGTTGATCACGGCGTCCATCATTTTGTTGACGCCTTCGATAATCTTCCTGTATTCGCCTTCATGTTGCCCGGCTTCAGCCCGTGTACCCAGTTTGCCTTCAACTGCGGACCCGGCCAGCATGTTGGCGTCGTCCAGCAGCTTTTGGATGGCTTCGTGCATCCGGATGAACCCGGGTACCAGATCATCATTTTCACTCCTGCGCCCTACTTTCTTATAAAACTCATAATCAGTTAAATCGCCCATGCCAACCTTGCCTACAGTCCTGTGAATGTTAACCAGTCTCTGGTATACTTCGTTAGTAGCGTTCTTTAGATCTTTCCAGGCGCCTGAGTAGTCTTTTTCCATCTTCTTACTGAGATCGTTAACAGCAATCTGACGTAGAACTGCCATCAGTTCCTCAACCGGCTCCGCCACTTCTTTCATCAGGCCGTTCATGCCGTCCACCAGCTTGCCCCAGTCGCCGGCAAAGGCCGCCGCGTTGCCACGGACTTCCAGGTTGCCTGCCCCGACTGCTTTGATCAGGCCCTCAACTTCTTGCGCCAGGCCGTCTAGCGAGTCGATGCAGGTATTCAGGTTGTTCTTGATTTCGTTGAAATCACCGTTGTAGTTGTCGGTAATCCTGGGCGGGATATCGCCTTTGGAGATCCTGTCCACGTATTCAGCCGCCATGTTCAGCGGTCCGATTACGGCGTCGAGGGTGCTGTTGACGCCCTCGACCACCTTGCGGTAGTCACCGTCATGCTTGTTCACATCAGCCCTGGTGTCGAGCTTTCCTTCCATTGCCGCCGCGGCAAGCATCCCGGCGTCTTCCACCAGGTTTTGAATGGCCTCGATCATCCTGATAAAACCTGGTATAATTTCATCGTTTTCGCTACTCTTGCCTATTTTCTTTAAGTCGTCTAAATCAGTGAGATCTCCGTTACTGACATTAACTAATATCCTGTGAATGTTCGCCAGGCGGGCAATAACATCGTTGGTGGCATTCTTGAGGCCGTTCCAAATGCCGGTGTATTCCTTGACCATCTTTTGACTGATGTCATTTACCGCCATCCGCTCAAGGACCGCCATCAGCTCATCAACCGGCTCGCCCACCGCTTCCATCAGGGCGTTCATGCCGCCCACCAGTTTACCCCAGTCGCCGGCAAAGGCGTCTGCGTCACCGCGTTCATCCAACCGGCCCTCCCGCACGGCCAGGATCAGACCGTCGGTTTCTTTGAGCAAGCCGTTCACGGCGTCGATGCAGCCGTTGAGGTTGTTCTTAATCTCATTGAAATCGCCTTTGTATTCATCGGTAATCTTCGGCGGGATGTCACCCTTGGCAATACGGTCGACATATTCAGCCGCCACATTCAGCGGAGATATTACTCCGTCCATGGCATGGTTCACGCCTCTTAAAATCTTGCGCCACACGCCGCCCGTCCGGTCCGCGTTGGCCCGCTGGTCAAGTTTTCCCTCGCTGCCGGCGCTGATGACCACTCCTACTTCGTCGACAAGTATGTGGATATTGTCAATCAGCGAGTTCAGGTTGTTCTTGATTACGTTAAAGTCACCTTTGTACTCGTCCGTAATCTCTGGCGGGGTGTCTCCTTTAGCGATCCGGTCGATATATTCCGCCGCCATGTTCAGAGGCCCGATAACCGCTTCCAGCATCATGTTGACGCCGTCCACCAGGTTCTTGTAATCCCCGCTGGCGGCAACACTGGCACGGGCCGAAAGGTCGCCCTCCCTGGCCTTTTCCACCAATTCCTGCACCGCTTTGAGGACTACTTTCTGCTCGGTGATGTCGTTAATGACACCGAAGCAGCCGATTATTTCACCTTTTTCGTTCTTTACGGCGTCGCTGCACAGTATGGCAGGGATAATCCGGTTGTCCCGCGTGCGCAGTTCCAGTTCGTTCTGCCAGGTTTTCCCGCTCATAATGCTCTTCCAGCAGTCACGTCCGGTCGCGGCATTAACGAAGATGGCGGGCATGCCGCCGGCGGCGTTAATTGCCTCTATGCTGTACTTGAACAGCTCGGTGAACGCCTTGTTCTGAGAAAGCAGCTTGACTCCCTTTTTGTCGGTGATCACAATGGGCGCGGCGGACGCTTCCACTGCCCCCTTGATGCGCAGCATTTCTTCCGCGCGTTCCTTATTCTCCGCGGTCACGTCAATAAGTGTGTTCAGATTATTCTTGATTTCGTTAAAGTCACCGCTATAAGCTTCAGTTATTTTCGGGGGAATTTCTCCCCTGGCGATCTTGTCCACATATTCGGCAGCCATGTTCAACGGACCGGTCACACCGTCCATGGCGTTGTTGACCCCCCTCAAGATCTTGCGCCAGACGCCGGTCGTCCGTTCGGCGTTGGAGCGCTGGGCCAATTTTCCTTCGACGCCGGCGCCGATAACCACGCCTACCTCATCTACCAGGATACCGATGGTGTCAATGCATTCGTTCAAGTTGTTTTTGATCTGGTTGAAATCACCTTTGTATTCTTCGGTGATCTTCGGCGGTGTGTCGCCTTTGCTGATGCGGTCAATATATTGGGCTGTCAGGTTGATTGGTTCCACAAAGGCGTTGATCAGGTTGTTCGTGCCGGTAAGCATCACGCCCCAACTGCCTGTGAAAGCAGCCGCATTGGCACGGGCGCTCAAATTACCTTCCCGCACCGCCCTGTTAAGACTGTTTGTCTCTTCTACCAGTGAGTTGACTGTCTCTATCATTTTCTTAAATGAACAGGTCAGCCGCCCAATTTCATCATCTGTTTTAACCTCCACAGCTTCGGATAAATCGCCGCCGGCAACCTTGTCGGATAACGCGACAAGGTAATCCAGCGGTTTAGTCAGTATCTTCGTAATGATCAACCGGAAGGCAATCATCACCAGGATCAGTATAGCTAGCGAAACAAGGGCGACAGCGGTAAGAGCGCCGGAAACAATGTTGTCGGCAAGTTTTTTGGGCGCGCCAACGTACCAGATGCCGATTGTTTCTCCGTTTGAATTTTTTATGGGGGTATAAGCGGTCTGGTACTTATTGCCCACAACGTCGGCTTCACCGTAATAGTCCTGACCCTGTTTTAAGACAATATCGGCCACGTTCTCGGCAACTGGCGTCCCAACCGCTCTTTTCCCCTCGTTCATAACATTGGTGCTGACACGTATATTGCCGCAAAAAATTGTAACCGTGTCACCGGTCAATTGACCTATCTTGTCAACAATTCCATAGTTGTCATTCATTAATGTATTGCCTTTATAAAGTTTATTCCCCTCAAGCCGCCATTCTCCAGGGTATTCTTTGTCCAGTATTTCATATCCCGTGGCCAGGTCCGTTTTGGCCTTGTCCACTGCTACTGTTTCGGCTTCCTTTTTAACCACAAAGTCAACTGATAGAATTATTGCTCCAAGCGCCACGACCAAAGTGACGGCAAATATCAGTCCAAATTTAAGCTTCATGGACATATTGCCAAAACTCGCTACCCCACCTTCTTTTTTAGCTTTCACCGCTCTCCCCCCTCTTTAATACAAAAATATAATTTTGCACTCTATCTCCCGATATATTTTCATGCTAGCCGTCAGCCATTACTAATCCTCCCCTTTATTGAAGTCGAATAGCAGCTGGTACTCGTTTAAGAGTATTTTGACCCGCTCGCCTACCTTACCCATGCCCTTGATAAAGCGGCTGCTCTCGCCTTTTTTGACCTTGGGCGGCGGCGCCACTTCGCTTTTGGGTATGTCCAGCACCTCCGATACCCGGTCAACGATCATCCCCACCGACTGCTCCTCGATGTTGATCACGATGATGCAGGTGCGGTCGTCGTAATCGCGCTCTGCTACGCCGAACCGCAGGCGCACGTCCATCACCGGGATTACTTTGCCGCGCAGGTTGATTACTCCCTTGATGTAATGGGGCATGTCCGGCACCTCTGTTATGTTCTGAATGCCAATGATTTCGGTCACGTGCCTGATCTCGATGCCATACTCTTCCCTGTTCAGAACAAAGGTTAAAAATTTGTCCTCCTGAGTGTCCTCGTCCTCCTCATACTCATCCTCCAACAGATCATTGTTCAGTCTTTCTTTAACGCTCAAATATCCTCACCTCCGTTTGTTAATGAATGTGCGGCTTAAAGCCGCGCCTGCGTTCCCTCACGTCCCACTAGCGCTTAACCTCCCCGGCGTTTATGATCAAGTCGTTTATGTCCAGGATCATGCTTATGTCTCCGTCCCCCAGGATGGCGCACCCGGATATGCCCTGGACGCGGCCCAGGTAGCTGGAGAGACCTTTGATCACAATCTGCTGCTGGCCGATTACTTCGTCCACAAACAGGCAGCATTTCTTTTCGTCGTTTTCTACGACTATGAGTATGCCTTCTTCCAGGTCCAGGCATTCCGTCTTGACCTGATAGAGATGATGCAGCCGGATTACGGGCAAAAGCTCGCCCCTGATGCTGACTATTTCCAGCCCGCCCGGGGTGCGGGTGATCTGACCGGCCCTGGGCTGAAGGGATTCTTTGATCGAGTTGATTGGGATAGTGTAGCGGTTGGCGCCGACTTTTACCACCATCCCTTCGATGATCGCCAGAGTCAGCGGTATGCGCACGGCGAACATGGCGCCGGCCCCGGGTCGGCTGCGCACGTCTATTTTCCCCCGCAGTTTTTCGATATTTCTTTTTACAACGTCCATGCCGACGCCCCGGCCTGATATGCTGGAGATTATTTCGGTAGTGGAAAACCCCGGCTCAAAGATCATTTTCCAGACTTCTTCGTCTTTCATTTCGCGATTTTCGCTGCTGATCAGACCCCTTTCTATGCCTTTTTTGATAATTTTTTCACGATCAAGACCGCGCCCGTCGTCTTCTACTATAATCCAGACTTCGCCGGCGGAGTGCTTGGCCTCTAAAGTGACCAGACCGGTCTCGGGCTTGCCGGCGGCAAGCCGTTCATCAACGCTCTCCAGTCCGTGATCGACAGCGTTTCTGATCAGGTGCACAAGCGGGTCTGAGATCTGTTCTATTATTGTCTTGTCTACTTCGGTCTCTTCGCCGGTTATGTTCAGACTTACTTTTTTGCCTGCCTTGTGGGCCAGGTCACGCACGAGCCGCTTCATTTTGCGGAATGTGCCGGAAAGCGGGATCATACGCATAGACATGGCTACTTCCTGAATATCTCTAGTTATTTTATCCAGCTGCAGCACGGCTTTTTCAAAGCGGTCGAGCTGCAGCCCTTTCAGGTCGGGATTATTGGCGACCATGGCTTCTGAGATTACGAGCTCGCCGACTAAATCCAACAGCTTGTCCAGTTTATCCAGGTCTATGCGGATGGCCTGCTGGCCGCCGGCGCCGGTTTGTTTTTCCCTGGCTTCGTACTCTGCCTCGCCTGCTGCAATATTTTCTTGACCATTTGCCGCTGCTGTTTCTTTAACGGCTTTGCCGCCTTTTTCTCCACCGTTCTTTTCTTTCTGTGCGCCGCCTGCGGCGGTTCCGGCAGTTAGCTTTTCGAGGTAGGCGCACACTTCTTGTTTGCCGGGCAGCTCGGGCGCGCTTCCTGCCTCAACCTGGCGCACCCCTTCTCTGATGATGTCTATGGCGATTAGCAGGAATGACACGTCCACAGGGTCGCAGTCCTTTTTCTGCTCTTTTATCTGCCCGAGCAGGTTTTCACCGCACCTGCTAATTTCCTCTATGCCGGAATAGCCTAGAAATCCCGCGTTTCCCTTCAGACTATGGAAGGCCCGGCAGGCGGCTATGGCGCTCTCTTGATCGCCGGGCGCTTTTTCGAGGGCTAAAAGGGTGCTTTCTGCTTCGTCCAACAGCTCGTTGCTTTCTTCCACAAAATGCTTCAGGATCTCCGGTGTTATCTCTATGCCCGGATCGCCGCAGTTTGCCCCGGGCATGTTTTCTATTGCTTCCGCCGCCGCAGCCGCCTCTGCCGCTGTTTTTTCTTCCGGCAGGCGCGGCGCCAGCTGTCCGTCAGCCGCTTGTTCCTGATCTTCCAAGACGTTTACAATTGTCTTTTTGAAATCTGCTATGATCTCTCCGGCGCTTTCTTCGTACCCTTCGTCGCTTAACTGCTGCTCTACGACATCCAAAATGTTGCGGATATAATCGGTGGTCCTGATCAAAAGATCCACATGGGCTGGTTTTATTACAGCCCGCCCGCTCCTGAATATTTCAAGCAGGGTCTCAGCCTCATGGGTTACGCTAATGATAGTCTGCAGGTCTAAAAACGAAGCCGACCCTTTGAGTGAGTGGAACAGCCTGAATATGGCGTTTAGTATAGCTTCGTCTATTTCTCCCACGGTCAGGGCTTTCTCTTCCATGGCTATTATCTGCGGCTCTACGGCGTCCAGCATCTCCCGGCTGTCGTTCAAAAAACACTTGACCAATTCCAGTTTTTCTTCAAAGTCACCGTATGCTATAGTCGCCACCCCATTTAAACCATTTAATTTCTTTCAAATTTCTTTAGGTAACCCTGGTATAATTATCGAGATTTTTCTCCAACATCTTTAGCATCTTTGGCGGATCTTTGTAACTCTGTTTTTAAGTTGACGCGTGCGCTGAAAAAAGAACATGAACTGGAGTTAAAGCGTCGATATCTCAGATTGGGGGCGTTTTATGCGCCAGCAGAACAAATTCATTTGGGGCGGCCTGCAGGCTATCCACAATTTACGAAAAATTTCCATAAAAAAATACCTTGTGGTATCGCGCACGATAGCCAAGGTATTTTCAACGAAATATTAGTTATGCTGTTTACTAACCTACATTTTTAAAAGCTTTTGCCGGGGCGCCGCAAATCTGACACCTGCCGGGAGCGTCATTTTCCACGATATTGCCGCAGACCGTGCAAAGATAATATTCAACCTCGGGTTTGGATTCCAGATCATCAAGTAGTTTCTGATATAACGCTGCGTGGACCTTTTCCGCCTCATTAGCAAAGTTAAAGACCCTTTTTGCCGTGTTGTTTCCTTCTTGTTCCGCCTCTTTGATAAACCCCGGGTACATCGTAGTAAATTCATAGGTCTCACCTTCTATGGCGGCCTTAAGATTTTCGGCGGTGGTTTTCACCGCCCCCAGAGCCTTTAATTCAGATAATGCATGGATTGCTTCCGCCTCTGACGCTGCTCTGAACATTTTAGCAACAGCGCTATAGCCTTCGTCCTCAGCTTTTTGAGCAAATGCCGCATACTTGCGGTTAGCCTGGGATTCACCTGCCACTGCGGTTTTTAAATTGTCAACTGTAGCCATAAATTTTCCCCCCCTGAAAATTTTTATCTAATTCTAATAAATAATTATTATTGAATTAGATAATTTTTCTTAAATATTTATTAAATATTGACTTATATTTATTAGGATTTACTGTTTTTAGTATTTTTATAAACATTACTAATAGCTGACAGCCTTTTTAGCGCTTCCATGTTTGACTGGTCGCCTGTTTTAGCCCGGCGCAAGGCATTTTCCAGCATGGCGATGGTACGGTCATAGTCCAGGCGCTTGACTGGGAACGGGTGGCCATCTTTACCGCCGTGGGCGAAGCTGTAGCGAACGGGATCGCTGCGGCTGGCCCCGGTGTTATACACCACCTCCGCCACCAGCGCGAAAGCCCTCACCGTTGCCGGACCGACACCTTCCACGGCCAGCATCCCCTCGTAGGTAGACGGCTGGACTTCATAGAGCCCGGCCAGGGCCTTTTTAATACGGCCGGCCTGCGGTACCGGATGCGCAGCAGGCAGGTCCAGAACCCTGAGACGCCCGGCAGGCAACCCGGCTAATTTTTTCAGGACACTGTCCACCTCAGCCGGCCTGCCGGCCAGATAGAGAGAGGCATCCCTGGCAGCGGCGCTCTCCCCGGCAACCATGTTTAATATTTCACCAACCGGTTGGCCGCACACCGCCGCATGAGGTTCCTGAATAAAGGTGTCCACCTCGTCGCCAAGCCAGTGATAGCGTCTGGCCCAGCCGGAGCTCTGGTCCATGCCCTGCTGCACCACCGCCCAGCTGCCGCCGGCGGTGAAAGTAAAAACATGGTGGTAGATCTGAAAGCCGTCCTGCACCGCCGCATTATCTACCTTGGCCGACATCCTGCTGGCGTACTGCAGCAAACCCACGTTTACCGGCAAGGCAAAGCGATCGGCGTATTTCTCAATCTCCAGCGGTGTTTTACGGGAGGCCATAGCTTTCCCGCCGGCCAGGTAAAGACCCAGCGCGTGCTGTTTGGGGCGCAGCCCTTCCTTCAAAGCGCCGCACAATACGGTGGTCAGGCCGGAGGAATGCCAGTCAAAACCAACCACGCAACCGAGCGCCTGGAACCAGAAAGGGTCGGCGAATCGCTTCAGTACTTCACCCGGTCCATATTCTTCCACTATCGCCTCAATTATGGCCGAACCAAGTTTCACCATCCGGTCAAAAAGCCAGCGCGGACAGTGGTGGCCGTGCAGCGGCAGGTTTGCAACACCGGTCCTCATAACAATACCCCTGAATATAATTATACACAGAACACAGGTTCTGCGCAAAGACTTTCGTGTTAACTGCTCCACGTACTTTTTTATATAATATCTTCGACAAACAAGAGAAATTTTGCCTGAAAAGCGTCCCCGGCTATCTAAAACTGCAGGGCAAGCATCCTGGCGTGTTTTTTAATCAAAATAGTGAAATTTTTAAAAAATTTAAAAGGAATTACTATTATATCTTGAATCGTTTATATTAAGGAAATAGATTTTTTGAGGGGAATAAATATGGTTCTACAAAAAATATTTACAGATATCGGCAGGGTTATAAGGGAATCCAGGGCCCTGGTTGTCACCGCCGGGGCCGGCATGGGCGTGGATTCGGGCCTGCCGGATTTCCGCGGCGACAAGGGCTTCTGGAACGCCTACCCCATGTACGAACGGCTGGGGATCAATTTTATTGAAGCGGCAAACCCCATCCATTTTGCCATGGACCCTGCTTTTGGCTGGGGCTTTTACGGCCACCGCGCCAACCTCTACCGCGACGCTTCTCCTCATGCCGGTTTCCAAATCATACTGGATTGGACAAGACGTTACAACCTGGACTATTTTGTCGCCACATCCAATGTCGACGGGCATTTCCAGCGGGCCGGCTTTGCTGAGGACAGGGTATACGAGGTCCATGGCTCGATCCTTTACATGCAATGCCTAACTCCGTGCAGCGACGAAATATGGGAAAGCGATGAAATCGTCCCCGTCGACCTGAACACTATGAGGGCGCAGCATATACCACAATGCCCCCGCTGCGCCGCGGTAGCCAGGCCCAATATCCTGATGTTCGGAGATTTCTCCTGGATCAGCGAACGCTCGGACCAACAGAGCTACCGTTTCAATCATTTTTTGTACGAACACCGGCACGAAAACCTGGTGGTTGTGGAAATTGGCGCCGGCACGGGAGTGCCGACAATCAGGAGGATGAGTGAACACCTTGGGGCCCGGCGCAATACTACTGTGGTCCGGGTCAACCTGCGCGAGCCGCAGATACAGTTTCCGCATATATCCGTACCATGCGGGGGCTTGAAGGCGCTGCGCGGCATAGATGAGACTCTGGGGGGTTGATAATATGCGTCGTTTTACTCTAATCGTGCCGGATTGCGCCAGGGTATACAGCAGCGCGTGGGAAAACACCAGTTTTAAGCTGGTGGAAGCCGGAACGTGGGATGAGCCCGGGCAGAGGCCGGACGTTTTCCTCTGGCACTGGTCGGGAAAAAATGACCTGCCGGTCCCGGCGGTCCTGTCACTACTCCCCGGGCTGATAGTTATTGTCTGCGCCAGGGGTGAACAAATTACCATTTCTCCAGACTTGTCAGAGATATACAGCCTGCAGTCATTTGCCGGCCGGGACACCGGCTTTACCATTTGCAGCAGGCTCGAGGGCGAGGTTAGCCTGCCTGACTGGGACTTGTACAGCAATCAGGGCGAAATAACCAGGGAAGAACAAATAAAGGCTGTCGCCGGTACGGTCTACCGCTTCCTGCTGGACGACGTGATCCGGGAGACAGCTGAATGGTGCGGCCATATGTCGAGCGTAGTAGGACATATGTAAATTGCTGCAGATGCCTCAACACTCCCATAAATCCACAGGCGCAAACCTGTTTACGTCCACCAGCCCCCTGTCTGTGATTTTTAATTCCGGAATCACGGGAAGCGCTAGAAAAGACATGGTCATGAAAGGTTCAGTCAGGCTGCAGCCGGTTTCCACAGCAGCCTTCTTTACGTTTTCGTGCTGTCCGGCCACAGTTACAGCATCCTGCTCGGACATCAGCCCCGCCACCGGCAGCGGCAGGGTTGCCATCACTTTGCCGCGGGATACTACGACCAGCCCGCCGCCCATTGCCGCGGCTGTTTCTGCGGCCAGTTCCATATCTAACGACTCTGCGCCGATCACTATTAAATTATGGCTGTCGTGGGCCACCGTCGATGCCAGCGCCCCGTGTTTCAACCCGAACCCCCTGACAAAACCCAGCGCCACATTGCTGTTTTTGCCGTATCGTTCCACCACCGCCACGCGAACGATATCATTTGCCGGGGTAAGCTGTCCGGCAGGGACCAGGGCCTGCCTGGTGATAATTTGGTCCGGGATAATTTCGATCACCCTGGCCCTGGCATTATTGGCAGGCGCTTCGATATCCAGCCTGCCGCGCAGCTCCGGCAGGATAACGGAACCGGGCGCCTTATTCCGAACATTCCGGGGCAGCGCGCTGAGAAGTTTGCCGCTACGGGCCACCAGCCTGCCCCCCTTAAAAACCATATTTGCCTGAAAATCCCGCAGGTCATCCATTACTGCAAGGTCGGCCCGGTAACCAGGCGCGACCGCGCCCATTCCCCGCAGATGATAATGGCGGGCCGGGTTTGCCGTGGCCAACCGCACAGCTGTTACCGGGTCAAGGCCGCGGGAGACCGCCCGGCGCAGGATATGATCGATTTCCCCTTCGGCGACCAGATCTGCCGGACTGCGGTCGTCGCAGCAAAACATAATATTGGGATAATTCTTTTCTGTTATGACGGGAAGCAGCGCAGACAAGTTCCTGGCCGCCGAACCCTCACGAATAATTACCTTCATGCCCAGGCGAAGCTTTTCCAGGGCTTCTTCCAGCACTGTGCACTCGTGGTCGGTCGTTATGCCGGCGCCGATATAAGCGTTCAGGTCCCTGCCGCTCAGCAACGGGGCATGCCCGTCGATCAAACAGCCGATCTTTTGCGCCAATTTGATCTTTTCCATTACTTCCGGCGCCTTAAGGTAAACACCTGGGAAATTCATCATTTCTGCAAGCCCGGGGGCATTCCGGTTTCCTATTAGACCTTGCCGTATCTGTTCCGTCCCGATAACCGCTCCCGCTGTTTCCAGCATTGTCGACGGCACACAGGAAGGCATCATGTAAAATATATCTAGCGGCAGGCTACGGGAGGAATCCACCATGTACTGCAGGCCATCGAGGCCGGTGACGTTGACAATCTCGTGCGGGTCGGCGACAACCGCCGTCACCCCGCGTGGGACAACGGCAGCGGCAAAGGCGGGGGGAGTGAGCATGGTGCTTTCAATATGGATGTGGGCGTCTATCAAACCGGGGATAAGATATTTGCCGGTCAGGTCGAATATTTCCTCAGCCAGTTCATAATCACCCACACCGGCGATTACGCCGTCCTTGACAGCCACGCTTTGTTTCAGGATTTCCCCGGTAAAAACGTTCACCACAAAAGCTTCCTTCAAAAGTATATCCGCCGGGGCGTCTCCCCTGGCCACATCGATTATACTTTCAATTTTCATCTGCGGCACCCCAATTTTATTATCCAGCCAATCATTGTCCATCTTACTCCTGGCGTAATAATAATTGTTTGAAAACTTCACCTTGTAGCCTCTACGGAACGGGCTGCTTGTAATGAAAAACGGCGAGCATACCCGAATCCAGCCGGACAACCGGGTTTTTCCCGGTTATGATGTTAGAAACAGCCCACTGCCAGTTCAATTCCAGGGTGGCTTTGTCCAGCGGGTACTTGAAACCGCTGAGGTCCACCCCGAAAACCCGGTTGCCCAGCGCAATCAGAGAAACCGTGTCCCCGGGCGCGCCAGGGACAACCAGCTGTTTATTAACAAAATAAACAGAAAGGTCTGGCGATTCAAATACGATGTTAATACCCCGCTCCAGGAAGGACGATGCACTGAGAATATTGGAAAGGTTATGGTCCAGCCGGGAACCGGTCCCGCCCCAAATTTCTATTTCCCGGCCGCCTTCCCTCTCCGCCAGCCTCAGAGCGATCTGCGTGTCGGTGAAGTCTTTTTCCGCAGGATGCAGTTCAAAGCTGACACCGGCCTCTTGCATGAAACAGCGGTCTTGTTCGCTGATAGAGTCCATGTCGCCCACTATCCAGTCCGGTATTATGCCCAATTCACGGGCGCGCCGGGCGCCGCCGTCAACTGCGATTTTTTTAGCAAATCTATTGATCCTGCTTCTGTACCAGTCCAGGTCACCGTATGTCCCGTTGGTAATCACCAGGTATTTCATCGCCCATAAACCGTTCCTTTCTTTTATATCTCCAGCGCCTCCATAACCTTATCCCGGATTGCCCCATATTCCGAGTGGGCAATTGTGCGGCCGTGCGGCGGCCGGCAGAAGGGAACACGTATCTCCAGCCTGACATCCGTGGGACAATCCGACAGCACATAAATCCTGTCGCACAGGTATAGCGCCTCGTCGACATCATGCGTTATATACATGACAGTAGGGTTAATCATGTTGAAAACATCGATCAGCCAGGCCTGCATCTTCCTTTTAGTTATGGCGTCCAGCGCTGCGAAGGGTTCATCCAAGAGCAGGATATCGCTGGAAAAAAGGTAGGTCCTCAGCATGGCCGCCCTCTGTCTCATACCGCCGGACAGCTGCCTGGGATAATATTTTTCAAAACCTGCCAGCCCGAACTGCTTAAAATGCGCCGCCGCTTCCGCGCAGGCCTGTTTCTTCGGCATACCTTTTAAAACAAGCGGGATACTGACGTTCTCCACGATGTTCAGGGACGGCAGCAGCAGGTCTTTCTGGCGCATGTAGCTTACCCGCCCGGTCCGGCCCGTGACGTCCCGGCCGTCAATTAGAACGCGCCCCCGGTCTGGCCGCAGCAAACCGGATATGATGTTGAAGAGCGTGCTCTTGCCGCAGCCGCTTGGGCCAAGGATACCGACAAAATCCCCGGCGCCGGCTTTTATATTTATTTTCCCCAGGGTCAGCAGGCCGCCCAGGGTCTTGCTGATGCCCTCAACTACAATTTCCGGCAATCTTATTTACTCCTTGGGCAGAAATTCGTTGGTAAAGGCCTGCTGGCAGTCGAGCGGTTTTTCAATGAGCCCCTGGCTGTACATCCAGTCGGCGTACTTCTGCCAGCGCAGTTCTGTCATCTGGCCCCATACAGGCGCGTCACCCTTGTATTCATGGGCCAGGTACTCCTGGCTGGCCATAACCAGTTCCTTGTTCAGCTCGGGCACGCTGTCAAGCAGGATCTGCCCGGCTTCTTGCGGCTCCCTGATGCAATCGGCGTACCCTTTGGCCGTGGCTTCCATAAAAGCTACAACCAGCGCCGGGTTGTTGTTTACGGTATCGTCGCTGGCAATCAGCAGCGGCGTGTAAAAATCAAGGGCATCGTTATAATCTATCAGGCGAATAAAATTGAGGGGTATCCCCTTTTGTTCAGACTCAATGCCGGTCCATCCCCAGAAAATCCAGGCAAAGTCAACATCTTTACTGATGCTGGTAAAAAAGTCGGCCGTACCGATGTTAATCATTTCCACCCTGGCAAAATCAGCGTTTTCCCCGCTCATCAGCGCCTTGATCATCGCTTCCTCGGCGGGTGAACCCCAGCCTCCGTATTTTTTGCCGGCAAAATTCTCTGGCGTCTTGATTCCCTTTGCCGCCGGAGAAGCAAAGCCCGAGGTATTATGCTGGATCACCGCTGCCAGCGCCTTTACGGGCACTCCCATAGTGCGGGCGATGGTGGCCTCTTCCTGATAGCTGAAACCGAATTCAGCCTGGCCGGCCGCTACCAGCTGGGCGGCGCCCCCCTCGCTGGGCTGGACAATTTCCACATCAAGCCCCTGTTCTTTGTAATAACCGCGCTTTTGCGCCACATAAACCCCGGTATGGTTGGTGTTCGGCGTCCAGTCCAACAGGACAGTAACCTTCTTTAGATCCTTTTCCTGCCCGCTCTCTTTGGCATTGTCGCACCCCAGCAAAAGCAGCAGCAAGGATGACAGCAGAACAGCGACAAACAAAAATTTTTTCATAAATACAGTCCCCCCCGTAAAACAAATTTTACATTGCAATATCTATTTATAAATTGGCGGGTTTATTTTTCGCCAAGCCTGTTCCAGGGAATTACAAGCCGTTCAACAAGGCTTACCAGCAGAAAAAGCGCGGCGCTGAGAACCGTAACCGCCAGGATAGCCGCGAAAACACGGTCGATCTGAAACGATCGCTGGGCGAGGGTCATATAAGTCCCCAGTCCCTGTTTCGCCCCCAGCCATTCACCGATAACCGCGCCCATGACGCTGTATGCCGCAGATATCCTGAGTCCGGCGAAAAAGGACGGCATGGAGAGGGGCAGCTTGACCATGCGGAATGTTTTAAGCCGGGAGGCCTGCATAGATCGGAACAGCTCCAGGTAGTCATTGTCTACCGCCGCTAGACCGCTCAGCAAGCTGATCGCTACCGGAAAAAAACATACCAGTACCACAACAATAATTTTAGGCAGCATCCCGTAGCCGAACCAGATAATAAAGAGCGGCGCTACAGATACAATCGGTATGGTCTGTGAGGCGACTATCAAAGGATATAGCGCCTTTCTGAGCAATGCTATTTCATCCATCAGGAAGGCTACGATAAAAGAAAACAGTATGGCCACGGCAAAGCCGGCCAGGCATTCGATCAGGGTGCTCTGGGTGTGTTTGATAATCAGCGGCGCGTTGTCTACAAGGGTGCGTACAATCTGCGCCGGTCCCGGCAGGAGCCAGTCCGGTATGGATCGCAGCCTTACGATGTACTCCCATCCCGCCAGTATTAAAATGATAAAAGCCAGCGGGATAAAAATGTCAGCGGTAATTCTTGATTTTTTCATCGATACTGACACCACCGGCCTTGTAATCAATCTTTACCACCGAAATTATCCGTGAAGCCCCGTTTGCAACGCATATTTCCTGCGCCCTGGCGACAATATCCAAAAGCGTCCGGAGTTCCCCTTCCATAGTTGTCTCCATCGGGCCAACTATATATTTAACCCCGGACTCCCTGATTATATCGATCACCTTGTCCACAACCGGGTACAGGTCTTCTTCCAGCACGTTTGGAATTACCTGCAAGCTGACATTACAGTTCATACCCTCACCCCCAATCTCCCATATTATTAAATAAACAATATATAACATATAACAAAATAACATATCGCATGATTTACAGGATTTTAAGGATTTACAGGATTATTAAATTTATTTAACTGGTGTACCGTCAACATCTTTATCAAATAATTTATAAAAATTGTTTTTATCTTGTTGATCTTTTTTAAATCCTGTTAATCCTGTTGATATGTTTTTATTTAGGCCTCCACCCGCAGGGATGGAGGCCTTGTTGCGCAAACTTCCGCATTCTTTAATCCCTACGCTGGCATTACCCAGATCAGGTCAGTGGGTCAGAATAAGTTCTTTCTCAGCCGAATCTCTTCAGCTCCCCTGTACGTATTATATTGTCCTTTGATTATCTGTCTATAGAATATATGCAATTACATAATTTATCAACATGTTATTTGCCCTTAAAGCCAATATCGTTAAACAACAATAGATTTAACAGCTTCAATGAGCTGGTTTTCATTGGGGATGTAGAACTTCTCCAGCGGCGGGCTGAACGGGACCGGGATATCCGGCGCGGTCACCCTTTTAACCGGCGCTTTGAGGTAACTGAAAGCCTCTTCCGCCGCCAGCGCGGCAACCTCGCCGCCAAAGCCGCCGGTCCGGGTGGCCTCGTGCAGGACTACCAGCCGGCCCGTTTTCTGCACGGATTTAATCACGGCTTCCTTATCCAGCGGCAGCAGCGTCCGCAGGTCCAAAATTTCAACGTCTATGCCCTCCTGGCCCAGGGCGGCTGCTGCTTTAAAGGCGACGCCGAGCATCTTGGACCAGGTCACCACAGTCACGTCGCGCCCTGGTTTCTTGATGTCCGCGACGCCGATCGGGATCGTGTAGTCACCTTCAGGCACAGGCGAAGGGAAAAAGAATAGCCCCATATCCTCAATGAAAATAACCGGGTTGTCGTCGCGGATGGCTGCTTTCAAAAGGCCCTTCGCGTCCGCGGCAGTACCGGGCATGACTACTTTCAGCCCCGGGCAGTGCGCGACCCATGCTTCCAGGTTGTGCGAGTGCTGGCAACCGGCGCCGAAGCCGGCCCCGGTCTTGACCCTTACCACCAGGGGAAAGGAGCTTTTGCCGCCTGAAAGGTAGCGCAGCTTGGCCGCGTGGTTGACGATCTGGTCGGAAGCGAGAGTGAAAAACGGGTTGAACATTACTTCTACAACCGGACGCAGGCCCATTACTGAAGCGCCCACGGCCAGCCCGGCTATGGCCGCCTCGGAGACGGGGGTGTCTTTCACCCGTGCCGGGCCAAATTCCCGTAATAGCCCGAAGGTGGGCATAACCGGGGACTCGTGGATACCCACTCCTATACCTTCGCCGGCCAGGAAGACGCTGTCGTCTCTGCGCATTTCTTCGGCCAAAGCCTGCTGTATCGCCTGACCCATTGTAATCTGCTGCATGGCGATTCTCCTTTCCTAAATGTAGACGTCGTCCAGCGCTTCGAGGGGATCCGGCAGGGGGCTTTCCTCCGCAAAGCGAACGGCGTCTTCCACAATTATGGTTATCGAATCTTCAAGGGCTGTTATATCCTCCCTTGTTATGACACCTTCCGAAAGCAGTTCTTTTTCAATTTTTTTAATGGGACAGCGCTCCATCCACATGGCGATTTCATCCTTTGGCTGGTAGGCCTGGTGGTCGGCTTCGCCGTGGCCGCGCCAGCGGTAAGTCTTGCATTCGATCAGGGTCGGCCCCTCACCGGCCAGGCAGCGCCGTCTGGCCTCTTCTGTGGCCTTCAGAACGGCTTCCGCGTCATTGCCGTCCACCACTACTCCGGGCATTCCATAGCCCTGGGCGCGCGTCGCAATGTCCTTTACTTTTGTATGTTCCTCCATGCGCTGGGCGCCTGAGTACACATTGTTTTCACAAACAAATATCACCGGCAGGTCCCACAGCGCGGCCATGTTCAGCGACTCGTGAAAGCTCCCTTCGTCAGCGGACCCGTCCCCGAAGAAGCAAACCGTTACCGACTCACTCTTCTTGTACTGCTGGGCAAAGGCCGTCCCCACGGCGATGGGTATACCGCCGCCTACGACGGTAGTGGTGCACAGGGCGTTCACCTCCGGCGCCGCGATGTGCAGGGTGCCGCTTTTGCCCTTGTTGCAGCCTGTTACTTTACCGAAGATTTCAGCCATAAGCGCATTGGCATCGGCGCCCTTGGCCAGCAGGTGCCCGTGGCTGCGGTGGTTGCTGATGATCACGTCCTCTTTCTCCAGCGCTCCGCACACACCGGCGGCCACCGCTTCCTGCCCGGTACAGAGAATAACCATGCCCGGCAGTTTCCCTTCAATCTTGCACAACTCGGTAAGCTTCTCTTCAAAGCGCCTGATAAAAAGCATGTTCTGGTAAAGCATTAATTTTTTCTGGTCCAAACTGCTGTCCCTCCCTCGCAGTTTATTTTACTTAAAGGATTACGACAAACAGTATATTAAACCCTTTATAAAATGACGGCGCCGGTAATAGCCTGACTTTTACACCAAATCCACAAAAAAAAGGCCACAAACCCTTGCTACAAAAGGGATAGCGGCCCTTGCATTTTGTCATAAACATGTATTGTAACACTTATTCTTTTGCCTCTCGCAAAATTTATTTATATCCCCAAGACGGAGCCTTTTATTAGTAAAATCATGGCGCTCCTCGAATCGCTAAACGCCCGGGGCGCCACGATCATAATCTCCACCCATGACGTGGACCTGGTGGCCGGCTGGGCCGGGCAGCTGGTGATCATGGACGGCGGCATGGTCAAACTTGCCGGATCTCCGGAAGATATATACTACGGCAGGGAAAAAGCGTATAATTTAAAATTGAAAACACACCTGGTTGTGGAAATGTACTGGCGCCTGCGCAAGAACAAACTTGTATCCTACAACCAGGCCACGCCGCTGACCAGGGAAGACCTCCTGGAAATAATAAAACGAAGCGGCGGCAAAGTTACAGGACAAGGAGTTTTTTGATATGAACAGAGTGGTAATAGCCGGAACGCACAGCGGGGCGGGCAAGACCACGGTTACCGCCGGCCTGCTGGCGGCGCTGTGGAAAAAGGGGCTCAGCGTACAGCCTTTCAAGGTGGGCCCGGACTACATCGACACCGGCTACCATGCCGTCGCGGCCGGCCGGATGTCCTACAACCTTGACCTCTGGATGATGCCGGCCCCGAACATGCTGCAGCTGTTCAGGCACGGCATGGACGGCATGGATATCGGGGTTATCGAGGGAGTAATGGGCCTTTATGACGGGGTGGGCTCCACCCCGGAGGGCAGCACGGCAGAGATAGCAAAGCTGCTTAACGCCCCGGTGATCCTGGTGGTTGACGCCGGAGGCATGTCCGCCAGCGCAGCAGCCCAGGTCCTCGGGTACAAAGCTTTTGACCGTGACCTCCGCCTGGCCGGAGTGATCGTCAATAACGTGGGCAGCGAGCACCATTATAAACTTGTCAGGGATGCGGTTGAGTCCTATACCGGTATACCGGTACTTGGTTTTCTGCCGCGTGACAGGTCGGTGGAACTGCCCAGCCGCCACCTGGGGCTGCTGCCGGCGCAAGAGATGGAAAGGCATGCGGAGATAATAGAAAAAACAGCCGGGCTGGTACGGGAATGGATCGACCTGGACCAGGTGATCGCGCTGGCAAGGTCAGCCGGCCCCCTGCCGTCTGTCAGCGCCTTTGCTTTTGAAAGGGGCAAGCCCGTTCAGATCGCGGTGGCCCGGGACGAGTCTTTCAGCTTTTACTACCGCAGCACGTTGGAGCTGCTGGCCAGCCAGGGCGCCGAGCTGCGCTATTTCAGCCCCCTGAAGGACGGCCGACTGCCGGAGAATATCGACGGCCTTTACCTGGGCGGCGGTTTCCCCGAGGTGTTTGCCGGAGACCTGGCGGCGAACAGAAGCCTTCTCGCAGATATCAACCGCAAACTTGAAGAAGGCCTTTACTGTTACGCTGAATGCGGTGGATTTATGTACCTGACCGAGTCCATCACCGCGAAAAACGGAGAGAAAAACCCCATGGCCGGCTTTTTTGACGGGCACACTATCATGACCGACCGCCTGCAGCGGTTCGGGTACGTGGATATCGAGTTTACCGGGGAAAATGTGCTGGGGAAAGTTGGACAGAAAGCGCGGGGGCATGAATTTCATCACTCGCTGGTTAAAGGCATTACCTGCCCCGCCACTTACCTGATAAAGTCAGCTTTTTCCGGCACTCAGTGGCAATGCGGCTACCGCCGGGCAAACACGCTGGCCGCTTACGCCCACATCGACTTCTGGGGCTACCCTGACCTGGCCCGCCACTTCCTGGACCTGTGCCGGGGTTCCGTTATTTAAACCTTAATATCAACCTGTGGTACTCGGCATCTGACCAGGGTCCAACTTGCTACTGACGAAGTATAAGCAAAGCCCATGGTTTATAAATATGGATATTGCTATATTTCAAATATAATACAGCCTGGAGCAGGAACATTTTCCTGCTCCTTTTGTTTCCAACACAATATCAATCAGCACTAATTATTTTGTATTAAAGTATCCAATATTATGTATACAAATATTTTAAATATTCAAAAAAATTTTTTCTGATCAGAAGGAACTATTTTCTCAATGTAGAAAAAATAATATTACCGAATATAGAAATACGTTTTCTATATTCGGAATAATTAAAGAGGTGATCGTTTTATGAGCAAGTATGACATTTTCACTGCTGTGGCCATTCAACCGGAAATCAAGACAGTCGAGAAACGCTCTGATATCCAGCGCAACCTGCAGCGCATCCTGGAGCTTATCGATGTGGCCCCGCAGACCTCACCCACTGCCAAAGAAACCTATGAGGGCAGCTGGGCGCCGATCAAACTGATCTCGCTGCCGGAATTTTTTATTCAGGGCCATGAGGGAAACTGGCCTTATCAACATTACCTGGACGAGGTCTTAATTGAACTGCCGGGTGAAGAAACCGAAAAACTGGCAAAAAAAGCGAAGGAATATGACATTTACATTGCCGGGTGCGCTCTGGAACGGGATGAAATGATTAAAGACGGTTATTTTTTCAACACTCATTTTATCATAGCGCCGAACGGGGAGATCATTCACAAATACCGTAAGATTACCGTGGCCACCCACTATGAGCTGGCGGTAAGCCCGCATGATATTTATGACAAATACGTAGAAAAATATGGTGATTCATTGTCGTCTTTCTTCCCTGTAACTGAAACCGAAATCGGGAAAATCGGAACCATCACCTGTATGGACGGGCACTTCCCTGAAACCGCCAGGGCGCTGGGAGTTCAGGGAGCGGAGATCATCCTGCACCCGCTGCTGGTGGAACCTCTCATGTCGCCCCCTTATGAAACCTGGCAGATGATGAACAGGATGAGAGCCTGGGAAAACGTGTGTTATGTAATATCCGCTTCCTGGGGATTGATAACAGGCAGAAGGCAAAAGACATTTGCGCCGGGAAAATCGATGATCTCGGATTACAACGGTGTGGTAACCGCTTATGCGGACTACCCGGGTGAAGCAATAATCAGCTCAGTCATAAACCTGGAGGAATTAAGGAGAAGGAGGACCGATCCCAGCAGGAACTTCCCCACCTTGCTGCGTACGGACATTTACCGGAAGATTTACGAAAAGGAAATATATCCTTCCAACCAGTTTGTTGATTGCTCCCCACAGACCAGGCATGCGAGAGACCCGCTGCACATTATCAAAAAATACCTCGCTGAGGGAATTTATAAAGCTCCGTCCAAGACACCAGATTATTTGAAGTAATGGACCGGCCCCCAAATTCCCTGTTTTTTCACGCTGACAGCTAGTATAATTAATCGAAGGAGGAGTATTATGACAAAGCCCGACACTTTAGTCGCAAGGCTTGATAACCTTCCCATAAGCAAATGGCATATAAGGTTGATGGTGATTGTTTGCCTTGGCATTCTCTTTGACGCTTATGACACGACTATAATGTCTGTCGCGTTTCCACAGCTTATGTCAGAATGGGGCATCACTAAAGTCCAGACTGGTTTGTTAGGTTCTGCGGGATTTATCGGCATGCTGATAGGGGCTTTATTTTCCGGGATATTGTCAGATTATGTAGGCAGGGTAAGGGTTTTTCAGTACACCATAGTCGTTTACGCGCTCTTTATGGGTGTGTGCGCTTTCACCAACAGCTTTCCTGTCCTGTTTGCCCTGCGCATCCTGGTCGGGATCGGTCTGGGCGGGCTGGTACCCGTGGGCGCGGCATATTTGTCCGAATACATACCATCAAAGGTGCGCGGCCGCTTTATGAGCATATTTAACGCAAACTTTTCCCTGGGAGTGACAGTTGCTTATGCTATTGGCTTTTTAATCGTTGCCCCGTATGGCTGGAGATGGGGTTTCATTATTGGGGCCCTGCCCGTATTCATGTATTTTGCGGCCAAAGCGTATCTTCCCGAATCGGCCAGGTTCCTGCTGCAAAAAAATAAAGTTGAAGATGCCGTAAAAACTGTCGAAACAATTGAAAAGCAGGTAATAAATACAGTGTCAGTGCCATTCGAAGAAGCTGTGCGGATCGAAAAAGAGGTTAAGGCCGCCACAAAAGAAGAAACCAAAGCATCCATAGCTGTTTTATTTAAAAAGGACCTCATTAAGACAACAATTATGGTATCAATACTTTGGTTCAGCCTTCAGTATTCCATCTATGCCATCATGGTCTGGATGCCTATCCTCTTAAAAGCGGAACTGGGATACTCACTGGCTTCAGGACTTGGTTTTCTGGCATTCGGATCATTACTGGGGGCGTTAGCGACACCTCTGGCCGGTGTATCGGCTGACTTCATCGGCCGTAAGATTACAGTTTTACTTTGCTTCATATTATATGGGTTATCGGCGTACTTTCTGTTTTGGTTCGGGGCCAACCCCGCCTATGGTACAATCTTGTTAGTGGTGAACCTGATCATTCTCGGAATGGCCAACGGGATCGTTTATGTGTACAGCCCGGAGAACTTCCCCACCAAAGCCCGCGGTACAGGTATGGGTTTGGCCAGCGCGACCGGTCGGCTGGGCGGTATCCTCGGTCCCACCATAGTTGGGATAATATATTCCTTTTCCAGTATAGAAACAGTGCTCCATATCAACATGGCCGTCCTGTTGTTCGGATCACTCGTTGTTATGGTGCTGGGCCGGGAAACAAGGAATAAAACACTGGAAGAAATCAGCGGTGAAAGCGTCTCTTTAGGTTAATAAGGGTACCTGAACTGCAAATACTTAAGCTGCACGAAATTTATCAAGCCTGCATTGTTTACCAATGCAGGCTTGTTATTTATAACTGGTTGGTCGTCATATATCAACCTTCGAGCAATGAGTATATCTTTTTTGAGGCTTCTTTAAGTTTGGCCACAAGAACCGGCAGCTGTTCGGGCTTAAACCTGAATTCAGGCATGAAAATGCTGAGCGCCGCCACTTCTCCGTCTGTAAGGTAATCCCGTATTGGGCATGAGATTCCTACCACATCTTCATAACGTTCACCATAACTTAGAGAAACACCCTCTTTACGTATTTTCTCCAGCTCGCTGGACAGCTTCTTGTATTCAGTAATTGTATTGTCCGTATAGGCGGTAAATTTAGCAGCCTTTAATTTATCATGTAAACCCTTGACGTCACGATAGGCCAGATGAACCTTCCCGGCCGCGCCGCCCAGGGACGTTTCCGGCCGGCCGATACTCACCGACCATTTGATCGGGTGGTAACTTTCCACTCCTTCTATAAAAAAATAATGCCAGAGGTTGTATGAAACACTTAAATATACCGATTCTCCCGTTTCTTCTGATAGCTTTTTCATAACAGGCAGGGCGATGGTCCTTATGTTGTTATCGACTCTCTTGCTTAATTTTAGGAGGACTGGACCCAGCATATACCGTTTATAATCATCCTTCAATAAAAAATTCATTTTAGTTAAAGTCGAGATGATCCGGTAAGTAGCTGTTTTACTTATGCCCAGTTTATTGGAGATATCCGAGAGGGTCAGCTTGTCGTTTTCCAGAAAGAGGAGCAGCGTTTCCAGCGTTCTGCGGGAAACCAGAGAACCGTTTTTAGAAAGATTATCTGTATCCATTTTAATTCCTTATCCTGTAATACTCTTGTACACACAAAAATAACTGTATACTATATTGTAACATGATTTTCTTGTTTACTCAAAAATAATCATTTGGTGTGATTATTCCAACTACAAACAAAAGCAAAAAGCGCCGAGATAATCCGGCGCTGTCTCTCAGTCTATATATCCCCAGCCTTATTTCCCCGCCTGCTTTGCTCCCCTTTCCATATTACCCCTGGCCAGCGAGGCGAAAACGCCGCCGACGCAGGTAACAGCGAAAACGATAAACGCCACTTTGGAACTTTTCTGCAGCTGTTCTGCGACAGCCGGGGTCAGTTGAGCGCTGCCCACGTAGAGGTCTATAATCAGGGTAGCGACTGCTATACTTACAGCCTGGCCGACCAGCCTCATGGTGCCGCTGGTGGAGGACGCCACGCCGTAATACCTTTTATCCACCGAGCTCATGATGGCGTTCATATTCGGAGAGGAGAACAGGGCAAAGCCGGTCCCCAGCAGCATCAGGATCCCTACAACCAGCCATACCGGGGTTTCTTTCGCCACAAAACTCAACAGGAACAACCCAAGAGCGGAAAGGCCCATACCTACGGAAGAAACGATCCTGGGCTGCACGCGGTCAGACAGCGCGCCCGCGAAAGGTGAAAGCAGGGCCATCATCACAGGCTGGGCCAGCAGGATCATGCCCGCGGCCGATGAACTGTACCCTACAACTACCTGCAAAACAAGAGACAGCAGGAAAGTCACAGCGAAAGTCGCGCTGTAGTTAATCAGCGCCGCCAGGTTGGACATGGCGAAGGTAACATTGCGGCTGAAAAGTTTAATGTCTATTAGCGGCTGGTTTGATTTCATCTCATTTCTGACAAACAGGACTAATAAAAACAACCCGGCAATCAGGATATATTTTGATGTATCCGCTGTGGCGATTGTTGAAAACGCGTACAGAAATGCAACCAACCCGGCCATATAAAGGACGGTCCCGGCTGTATCAAAGCTTTCACCCCTGGCCCCCGCCCATTCACCCTTGATCTTGACGGCGGAAACAAGAGCGGCAAGGCCGATGACCGCATTGAGAAAAAATATAGACTCCCAGCCAAGGTGCTGGTTCATCGCGCCGCCCAGCACTGGTCCAAGCGACAGTCCGGTGTATACTGTGGCGACGTTGATACCAAGTACCCGGCCTCTTTCCCGGGGAGGATAAATCGAAGTTAATATGGCCATGCCGGTGCCGAACGTCATGGCGGAACCCACACCCTGCAGGACCCTTAATCCAATCAGCGCCTGGACTGACCAGGCCAAGCCGCATAGCAATGAGGAGATTGAAAATATTATTACTCCTAAAATGAAGATCTTTTTCCTCCCCACCATATCAGCCAGCCGGCCGAACGGCAGCAGGAATGCGGCCGACGACAGGAGGTAGCTGCTGACCACCCAGCTGAGCAGCAGCGCGCTGCTGTTGAACTCCCGCCCGATTGAAGGAATGGCCAGGTTAATAGCGCTGCCCATAAAAGGTGTTGTAAATGAAGCTACCATCACGGTGATTAAAGCATATTTTTTTATTGCCGGATCCTGGTTCATTAATATTTCCCCCAGATGCAATTATTGTAAAACTTACTGCAGTAAGACAAAGTTCCGGTTTATTTAAATTCTTTAAAAAATAAGTATCTCCTTTTTATTAATCAACATTTGTAAAAAACAAGTTATACATGATCAGAAAATAATAAATGATTAATAATTACGAAAGATAATTTTAATAAATATGGATTATATTTAATGTGTTGGTAATATCTACTGCAAAAATGGATGTGTTGATTTTTATAGAAAGGTTGAGGTGATAAAGATGACGCCAATTTCCCTGCCTGCAAATTATAATGACAACACACTTGTTTTAATGGTACAAACACCGCGGACGCTTTATGTGTACTGGGATCTCTCACCCAGTCAGAGAGCCGCCCTGGCGAATAAAAAAAAACTGCTGTTGAGATTGAATGTCGCTAACCGGGGAGTATACCGCTCATTTGACATAAAACCTTTCTGGGACAGTTTTTACATTACAGGCGTAGAGCCGGGTTTGGATTACTACTGCGATATAAGTATTGAAGAAGAAAATAATATATGCTACCCGATTATTTATTCAAATACTTCATCAACCCCGCAGGAACACCCCGGCGCCGAAATAACAGCCGGCTCAAATTTCTGGGGGACCGGGGAATATAACAGCCATAACGGAATGTCCTGGGTAAGCTATAGCTCCGGCACATTTTACAATAGATAATGTCTTAGCTACTCTAAAAAGTCCAAGAACTGATGGTATTGCCTGAGCAGAACATGCTGGATATAATGACCATAAAATAGAAAAAGAAAAGGATGCCTCCTTAATCGGTGATCTGTTACAAGCAAACCACCAGAGACATCCATTGGTCATTGCATACCCGTTCTGCCTTTTTGTTCGCAAACACTTGAGCTAAACTTTAAAAAAGTCTTGGAGAAGAAGTATTTGCGAATGAAAGATCAAAAAAGGCTGAGGAAATTGCCCAATAACGAGTTGAACTCATTTTACCCCTAATGGAAAAGGGCATTGATCCGGCCTTAGCCTTACATTACTGTTACAACTGTGGCTTATTGTAATCAATTTCAGTAATCTCGCACTGAAACCAATTAAAATCTCCCGTCTCCAACTGCCAGATCACATCCAATCTGGCAGGAATCCTAACGCTGTTGAATTCATTATAACCTTTTACAACACCGCCCCACGGATCCAGGGTAAACTGTCCGTTCGTTTCTCGGTACCGCTTCGCAAAAAAGCTGACAGCGGCTCCCTTGTCATCAAATGTGTATACACCCGAACCCGTCATACCCCGGTAGTTCATTGTCGCCCTGGCTGAATTTGCGTCTATTTCTTCCCACTTAATGTAGTTGCTGAGCGCCGCCGTTGGGAACCAGATCATTTCAGCAAGATATCTGAGCATTGCACTCTGGTCCATTTCACTGCTTGCGCCGGCATTTGCCACAGTTAAAAGAGAAAGCGCCTTAATGTCCATTTCCCCCCTGCCCTGAAAGTACCTGTCCCTGCCGGAAAAATACAGAAGCGGATTCATTTTGACTTTTGCTTTCCATACAAAACCCGGCTCGTCCACATTGAAGTATTGTTCAGCCTCAAAAGGCATCCAGGGCTGGTCCTCCTTAAGCCTCATCACGCCGCTTTGTTTCAGGCGGACCGTGCTGATTTTTTCCTTGCCCACCACCTGGGATTGCGCCAGCCATTTTTGCACGCACGATGGCAGCCCTGCTAAATCCGCTTCCGTTATAATCTCCTTTTTATCCACCTGGCCGCTGCCAAACAGCTTTTCGACCTCTTTTGACACCTGCTTTTCAAACAGGCTGTTCGCTACAGCAGACGCCACAAAAACCAGAACAATTATTGCAGCTAGAATACCGGCGATCACTATTGCAATCTTTGACATATTTCACCTCCATGAGACAAGGGTGAGACAAGGGGACGTTCTTTTTGTCTGGTGAGACAAGGGGACGTTCTTTTTGTCTCATTTACCATATGTAGGGCAGCAGCCTGTATCTGACTTTCTTCTGATAGTCCTCATATCCTTCCAGTTCATTGACCAGCGTTTTTTCTTCCCCTACTATCCTGCCCGCCAAAAGGAAAAGCATGGCCAAACCAATTACAACACCATACATGGAACCGAGCAGCATTGGCGTTCCGATAAACATCAGTATTCCCCCGAGGTACATGGGGTGCCGCACAACCCCGTATACTCCGGTTGAAATAACCCGCTGCCTGCGCTCTGCCTGTATCCTGACCAGGGCTGACACAAAGGTGTTTTCGGCATATGACCGGTAAAAGTAGAAGAATGAGAATAATAACGCGGTAAATCCCAGGGTTTTTATCCACAGCGGGAAATGCGCGGTCCAACCGTATCGCTTGGCATCCAGCGGCATGATCACAACCCAGGCAAAAAATCCTATCAGAAGTCCCAGGACCACGTATCTGTCCCATCCTTCCTGGTTGCCGGTACCAGGTTTTCTATACCTTTCAGAGAGCAGATCCGGGTCATGGCGGTACAGACGGATGATGGTAGCAAAACAAAGGACAGTGAACCAGATGCTGAAAATCCAGCCTTCCCGCCAGAGCCAATCACCTGAAAGGGAAAGCAACAGCGTCGGAAACAGCAGGATGTAAATTAGAGTGAAAACAATTTTACCCGGCGTAATGCTGTTGTTGTCTGCCACATCTCACTCCTCCCGCGTTTAGTATCTCCAAAAATTGCGGGAAAGAAATATATGCCGTTGGATTAATTTAATCAATGGATATGTATTTACAAATTCAGAGAACGCCAGGACGACGGCCCCTCAAACCAAATTATAAATATGTCTATCTCGATCTGTGGATTACTTCAGTTGCCTTATGTAAATCTTTCTTCCTTTTTATATTTTTTTACCAATATAAAAAACATATCCATAATACTGTTTGTATTTTGAATACAACTCCGCTTCATACTTCATATATTCAACAAAAGCCACTGCGGCTTTATTTCCAGCATTATTTTCCAAAAATGCTTTTTGTATTGCTTTCTGCGGAATAAAATAAGTATCCGTCCAGCATTTTTCAGGCAATGTAAATGCGGCAACAAGACTATAACCGGCTTTTTGCATTATTGAAATATTATGCCCTATTGTACCTATTTCAGGAACAGCATCAACCCAAAACTTTTCAATTTCAGCAGGTCGTTCATCGGTAAACCATGACTCATATGTTACAGCAATATAGCCGTCTTTTTTTAGAAAGCCTTTCCAATAATTCAATCCTTTTTCAAAACCTATATTGGCAATAGCCCCTTCAGACCATATAACATCAAATTCTTCATTTTGAAACGGTAAATTATCCATTGAACCGACAATGCCTTTTACTCTATTCTGCAAACCGAGCTTTTCAGCGTTTGTATTAAATTTTCTAATAAAATCGGGAAAAATATCAAGCCCAGTAATGGTTCCTTTTGTATTTTGTGCAAGAGTCATTGTTTGACCGCCTGTTCCACAAGCAAAATCCGCAATTTTTAATTCATTTGAAAAATTGTCAATAAAACTTAATGCCCTAATAGTAGATTCAGGGCTACCAGGCCCCTGCCGTTCCAACCTTCCAAAATAATCACAAACTAAGTTTACATCAAAATCGTGAATTAATGTTTCTTCGTTTTCCATATATAAACTCCTCGTATAATGGTTTTAGAACCACCGGAAATCCATAATTCCAGTTAAGGAACTATATGGATAATGGGTGGCAGCTTGGGAACCGGTTCCCTTAAATTACGAGTACCGAGACCAATGAAATCAAATACCAGATTCTACTGCAGGTACGGTAACGGTACCGGTCATGCGCGCGAATACTGTATTGTGGAATCGCTATTTTGAAGGTAGTTGGCCAACAGTACACGAAATATGGTGGTGATGCTATAGACAGTAAAACCAACTCGTTAAAATATTAGAACTATTCACAATCCAACCTCTAATCGTCAGAGTTGCGACTGGGCGCTAAGCTCTTAAAAATTTATTGGGGTGGATTGTTATGATAATGGTCATTTATCACCGGCCCGGGGTGCAGGTTGTTTTTTAGCAGCCGCCCCGCCGGGGCCGGTTTTCTATTGCCTTTTTTAGTCAGGTTTTTATCAGGCAGAGTCTGGACATGGGCGTCACTTTACGGGACAATGGGCACAACAAGCTTGGTATGGGGATATTTCTTCCTCTCCTCGTGGGGCCTTTAGGCTACTACTTCGTTAAGCCTGTTACCCTTGGCCCGCCGTGTTTTTTCTAACCGCTGGATGTGCCCCCGGCTTTATGGTGATGGGATTTTTGCAGCTGCCCATTCATGCACCCGCCTGGCCGGGTGAGCACTCATTACGAGGCTGTGTAAGGCGGTTCCCCAAGGGCGCCCAGGTCCTGTACCCTGCTTGATTCTTTTGGAACAGGGAGGTGATCTTTTGAGCAAACTCTATGTCGGTATTGACGTGAGCCTGCGTAAGAACAATGTCCATTGTATGGCCGCAGGCGGCGACACTTTGAAAAAGTTTAAAGTACCCAATACTTTTGATGGAGCACTGGCCCTGGTTGATAATATTGTGGAGCTCTCCACCCGGCATTGTCTGCAGGAGATTATCCTGGGCATGGAGGCTACTTCTAATTACAGCTACCACCTGGCCCAGCTTTTTAGAAGTTCGGAAAAGCTGGCTCCACTTTCGCCGAAAATTCACGTCCTCAATGCCAAGACTGTGCATAATTTCAAGAAGTCTTACAGTGATCTGCCCAAAAATGATGATCTTGACGCCTGGGTTATTGCAGACAAGTTACGCTTTGGTCGCCTCCCGCAGGAGGTTTTTATGGACGAGCGTTTCCTTGCGCTGCAAAGGCTGACCCGAAACAGGTTTCACCTGGTGAACATGATAAAGCGAGAGAAAACTTATTTTTTAAACAGCCTTTTCTTGAAGTTCAGCTCTTTGCGGCAGGAAAAGATTTTCTCCAATAATTTCGGGGCTACTGCCGTGGCGGTGGTGGAGGAATTCCTGTCCCCCGATGAAATTGCCGCTATGCCACTTAAAGAACTGGTTTCTTTTTTGGCGCAAAAGAGCAGGAACCACCTGGTGGACGCTGATGGAATAGCCAAAGCTCTGCAAAAGGCGGCCCGCTCTTCCTACCGCTTGAATAAGTCACTGGCCGACCCGGTAAACGCCTGTCTGGCTTCCAGCATCAGCGTGATCAAGTTCTTGCAGTCTGAAGTTAAGAAACTGGACAAGCTCATTGAAGAACACATGAAGGCGATACCGCAAACCCTTACTTCACTA
Source organism: Pelotomaculum sp. (assembly GCA_018435055.1). Lineage (GTDB taxonomy): Bacteria > Bacillota > Desulfotomaculia > Desulfotomaculales > Pelotomaculaceae > Syntrophopropionicum. The sequence goes on from JAHDOA010000008.1 coordinate 77,928, forward strand.
AAAGGTATCGGCCCTGTATATTCCGCCGGCATTCTGGCGGAAGTCGGCGATGTCAAGCGTTTTAAAAACCACAAGGCACTGGCCAAGTTCTTCGGCCTGGTGTGGAACGAACAGCAGTCCGGCGAGTGGAAAGCCGAAGATATTAAACGTGTCCGCTCCGGCAACAAGTACTTGCGCTATTACCTGGTAGAGGCAGCCAACCTGATTAGGTTGCATGACCGGGAATATGCTGATTTCTATAAAGCCAAGTACGATGACGCCCATACTCATAAGCATAAGAGGGCACTCGTCTTAACCGCAAGAAAACTGGTCCGGCTGGTTTATGCTTTGCTGCGCACGAACCAGCTATATACGCCCAGAAAGAGGGGTGGTTGATCGCCTCCTTTAAGGACCGCAAAGTGACCGTCAATCACGGCTGCCCAGTTATTACCAGTTGAATATCTGTTTTTTGGATTTTGAGGACAAATATTTTTCCAATTTTATTGGATCAGGCGCTTGACATTTTACCGCTGGGCTTAATCCAATGTAGTATCAATTATTCTTTTTTCAATATATTTTTCCACTAATTTAGCCGCCATTTCGTATAACGTCCCGCGGGTTCCCGAAGTCTGGTTACTACATTCATGTTATACCAGATTTTGGGATCCCGCTGTTATCTGATGCCGAACGCCCCCGGAGCCGAGTCGGCCACGGACGGCCGACCCTTGAATAGTAATCGTCCAATATTATTCCAATAAAATACTCAACATCTTCTCTCTATTATTCAAAAAAGAACTCATAACTTGATAATGTTCTGTTTCTTCGTAGCTTACTTTTTCAAATCCTTCTCTAATTTGGTATATCAACGATTCAGGATATGCCATTACTATTGGTGAATGTGTAGCTATAATAAACTGAGACCCCTCGCAGACTAATTCATGCATTCTTGAAAGCATAGACATTTGGCGCGAGGGTGATAGTGCTGCTTCGGGTTCATCCAAAATGTATATTCCCTCACCGCTGAACTTATTTAAAAATACAGCGAAAAAAGATTCCCCGTGTGATTGTTCGTGTAACGAACGACCACCATAAGATTCAATTAAAGGAGGTCCGAAAGACATCTCTCGATCCAAGTCATCAATATTTGAAGCAAAATTATAGAAACTTTCTGCCCTTAAGAAAAAACCATTTCGAGGTTTTTTTGTTCCTTTAACAACTCTCATAAAATTATTTAAATCTGAATGGGTAGCTCTGGAAGTAAAATTGAAATTCTTGGTTCCCCCTTCAGCATTGAATCCATATGCGACAGCTATTGATTCTAAAATCGTTGACTTTCCGGAACCGTTATCTCCGATGATAAATGTAACTTTTGGATGAAATGATAATGACTGTAGGTCTCTTATTGCAGGCAAATTGAACGGATATTCCGAAAACGATGGTACATTATCTCTATCTAATTCTATATATCTAATGTACTGTTCAAGATTACTTAGTTTCATCATTTAATCTCCATAAAATATAAACTACAAAGCTTTTTCTTAATCAATCCGCGACACGATGTCGCGGCCGTGCGTTCGGTTTAGATAACGTCTTGCGTATTCCCGAAGTCTGGTTACTACTTTCATCTTCCCCCAGATTTTGGGAATACGCTGTTATGCGCCGTTCTTCATAAATCTAATTAACAATCTGCAATATTGAAATACTTAACTCATTCTTTAGCATCTCTTATATCTAATGCTACGAGCCCCCATATTCCTCCTAACAAATAAGGAAGTGTAATCGCCTTTATCAAAATTTCAATCATTGTTTCTATTGTATATCCTTCCGCTTTGATTTCATTTATTGTATTTGTGTCTACAAATACAATAGTACTTATTCCAAAATAAGCAATAAATGTAAGCGCTAAGATAGTTAATGTTAATGCATTTACAACGCTCATTGCGGCCTTTATCTTCTTCTTCTCAAATTTAGAAGCTGCTAAGGTCCATACAAGGACAAAGATTATAAGAAAGCAGATTGTAAATGGTACGTCAAGAATTATAGCATCCCAAAAAATCGAAACGTAAGCAATAAGCACGATTGAAATTATGAATGGTGCAACAAGTTACCATAGAATCATCTTTGGAATGGTATATGCCCATTCTATTGAATCCCTTAGCCAAATTAAATATATCAACCCTACACCTATATAAAAAATACTAAGTCTAGTCGTTGGCGACAAAGGTAGTAGAACCCCTAACATTAAACCATTTATGCAAGATTTAAAAGACAAGACCATCAAAGAATTAGCAAAAGAATGCCACAGTGTAGAAGACGTACATGAGATGCTCAAAGGCCTATTCAAAGACACATTGCAGCATATATTCGAAGCTGAAATAGAAGAGCA
>JAHDOA010000033.1 GCA_018435055.1 Pelotomaculum sp.
CTACCTCGCTGTCTACGCTTAACATCACAAGTTACCCGGTGATGCTCAAGACTCACTATGAGTGATTTGCTAAATCTTGCTCAGCGGGCTTCCCACCCGCTATATGATGCGCCCCTCGTGGCGCACGAACCGTCCCCGTGGCACGCCGTCCCCGTGGCACGCCCGTAGCGCGAGCGTGTCAAGAGAACCGTCCCCTTGACACGTTTTGCAGTGCCATTTGCAAAAAAATACCGGTATATGAGCCTGGTACCAAGGCTATTTCCTCCGGCGTGCCGGCAGCGAGCACCTGCCCGCCGTTGTTACCGCCCTCCGGGCCCAGGTCAATGATATAATCGGCGGTCTTGATTACATCCAGGTTATGTTCGATTACTACAACAGTATCACCCGCTTCAACCAACCGGTGCAACACTCTCAGGAGCCTGTCGATATCAGCAATATGCAGGCCTGTGGTCGGTTCGTCCAGGATATAAAACGTCTTACCGTTGGACCTCCTGGATAACTCCGTAGACAGTTTGACCCGCTGGGCCTCACCGCCGGAAAGCGTAGGCGCCGGTTGTCCCAGGCGGATATATCCCAGTCCCACATCCTGCAGTGTCTTTAGTTTGCGGTATATCCTGGGTATCGGGCGGAAGAAATCCGCCGCCTGGTCCACGGTCAATCCCAGCACGTCGGCGATATTTTTTCCTTTGTACCTGACCTCCAGTGTTTCCCTGTTGTAACGCAGGCCTTTGCATACCTCGCAGGGAACATAGACGTCCGGCAGAAAATGCATCTCAATCTTGATAATCCCGTCCCCGCGGCATGCCTCGCAGCGCCCGCCCTTGACGTTGAAGCTAAAGCGCCCGGGTTTATAACCACGCATTTTGGATTCCGGCGTTTGCGCGTACAATTCACGGATGTCATTAAACATCCCTGTGTAGGTAGCCGGGTTGGAACGCGGCGTGCGGCCGATGGGAGACTGATCGACGTCGATTACCTTATCCAGATGTTCGATGCCGCGGATACCCCGGTTTTTCCCGGGGCAGGTTTTCGCCCGGTGTAGTTCCTGAGCCAGTTTGCGGTACAGGATGTCGTTCACCAGGGTACTCTTGCCCGAGCCCGACACACCGGTAACACAGGTGAACACGCCCAGAGGAAACGCGACGTCTATATTTTTTAAATTATTCTCAGCCGCGCCCAGGACTTCCACTACCTTGCCATTTAATGGACGGCGGTATTCCGGCACGGGTATGGATAGTTTACCGCTGAGGTACTGTCCGGTGATTGAATCCGGGTTTTGGGCGATATCTTTGTAGTCGCCTGTCGCTACCACCCGGCCGCCGTGCTCACCCGCGCCGGGGCCGATATCTATAATATGGTCCGCTGCCAGCATGGTATCTTGATCATGTTCTACCACGATCAGCGTGTTCCCCAGGTCGCGCAGGCGTTCCAGCGTCTTGAGCAGGCGCTGGTTGTCACGCTGGTGCAGGCCGATGCTGGGTTCATCCAGGATATACAGGACGCCCATCAGGCCGGAGCCGATCTGGGTGGCCAGCCGGATCCGCTGGGCCTCACCGCCGGCCAGGGTACCAGCGCTCCGGTCCAGGGTCAGGTAATCCAGGCCGACATTGACCAGAAAACCCAGGCGCTCGTTGATCTCCTTTAAAATCTGTCTGGCTATAATCTGCTCGCGGCTGGTCAGCTCCAGCTCACTGAAGAAATTTTTTGCCTCTAGCACGGAAAAACGGCTGACCTCGGATATGGACAGCCCCCCCACCTTCACCGCCAGGGCCTCAGGTTTAAGCCTGGCGCCCTGGCAGGAAGGGCACATCCGGCTGCTCATAAACTGCTCAATTTCCTCGCGCTGTCGCTCGGAGACAGTCTCCCGGTAGCGCCTGGCCAGGTTGTTGATTATCCCCTCAAAGGGCGCGTACATCTCATGCCTGCGCCCGGAAAAATCATTTTGCAAAATAAAGTTAAAACGCCGGCCACGGGTGCCGTACAAAATTACATCCAGTTGTTCCGGGGTGAGACTGTCCAGCGGCGTATCCACATTGAAGCCGCAATGGCCGGCCAGCCCTTCCAAAAGCTGGTAGTAATACCCCCCCCTGGTCCAACCCTCTACAGCACCCTGCGCAATCGATTTGCGCCGGTCTGGGATTACCAGATCAGGGTCAATTTCCCTTTTGAACCCCAGGCCGGTACATTCAGGACAGGCTCCGTAAGGGGTATTAAACGAAAAAAGGCGTGGAGAAATTTCGGCGATGCTGATCCCGCAATCCGTACAGGCAAAGTTTTCACTGAAGATAATTTCTTCACCCCCGGCCACGGCTGCCGTTACCACACCTCCACCCTGTTTCAGCGCTGTTTCCAGGGAATCGGCCAGCCTCCTTTCGGCGCCCGGGCGTAAAATTATGCGGTCCACCACTACCTCAATGGTATGCTTTTTGTTTTTATCCAGCTTGATATCCGCGGACGCGTCCAGCACCTCGCCGTTTACCCTGACCCGGACAAAACCGCCGCGGCGTATATTCTCCAGAACCTTGACATGCTCGCCCTTTTTTCCCTGCACCACAGGTGAAAGGATCAGGAGCCTGGCGCCTTCCGGCAGGGATATCAAATGGTCAACCATCTGTTCCACCGCCTGGCGGGTAATCGGCCTGCCGCAGCAGGGACAGTGCGGTCGCCCGGCCCTGGCAAAAAGCAGACGAAGGTAGTCGTATATCTCTGTCACCGTCCCCACAGTTGAACGGGGATTGTGGCTGGTAGTCCGCTGATCTATGGAAATGGCCGGGGAAAGACCCTCAATGTAATCCACGTCCGGCTTGTCCATCTGCCCGAGAAATTGACGGGCGTATGCGGAAAGCGACTCAACATACCGGCGCTGCCCCTCGGCGTAGATGGTGTCAAAGGCCAGGGATGACTTGCCCGACCCGGACAGGCCTGTAATAACCACGAATTTATCCCGGGGGATCTCCACGTCTATATTTTTTAGATTATGGGCGCGGGCGCCCTTGACCAGAATTCTGTCAAGCATAAGTTACTCCTTGGTAAACCGTGTCAAGGGGACGGTTCCCTTGACACGTATTAAAGTTATTTGCATAAAGCTAAAGAAGTGGCCCAAATTATATCCAATTTTACTAAGTTTCGGAAGGGGCAGAGACACGCCAGAGGGAAACAGTGTCGATGTTTGAACCTGCTCCTCCGGTTAAGGGATGTCCCAACGCAGGGCCTATCATCCTGGCCAGCGAGAGAGCCTGCTCCTCAGGCTAAAGGATGTCCAGGATCAGCGGAGTTTCTCCCCTTAATCTTAATAAGGAACCTTCCCCCCCCCGGGGGACTACCTGGCACAATACCCATTGTTCCGTCCCCATGGCTCATTTTCATTATGTTCTGATACGCTTCATCCTCCTGACCGCTTGGGAATCGTTTGGGATTCGCTTGGGATTCCCAAGAGCGTGTCAGGAGAACCGTCCCCTTGACACGTTAGGAGGCGTCTCCCCCTGACAGGGTGTCAAGGACGGCGGGGCCGACGCCTTTTTCTCCCCGCAGCTGCAGGCGCAGCTCGATAATCACGTCCCTGAGCTGGGCAGCCCGTTCGAAAGCCAGCTGGCGGGCCGAATCGCGCATCTCTTTTTCCAGAGCTGCGATGGTCTTCTTCAGCTGAGATTTGGTCATCTTTTTACCGGTACGGGGCGCCGCTTTATAAAGTGCGCCCGGTTCCGCTACGTGGGTGGCTTCAATCACGTCACGCACCGACTTGCGGACGGTCTCCGGTGTAATACCATGCCGGCGGTTATATGCCAGCTGTACCTCGCGCCTGCGATTCGTCTCCGATATGGCCCTGTTCATGGAGTCCGTGATCTTGTCAGCATACATAATCACCTTGCCTTCTACGTTGCGTGCCGCCCTGCCGATGGTCTGAATTAATGAGCGCTCCGACCGGAGGTAACCCTCCTTGTCCGCATCCAAAATAGCCACCAGGCTCACCTCGGGCAGATCCAGCCCCTCCCGCAACAGGTTGATACCCACCAGCACGTCGAACACGCCCAGCCGCAGGTCACGCAAAATTTCCATGCGTTCGATGGTCTTGATGTCCGAGTGCAGGTAGCGCACCTTGATGCCGGTTTCGCGCAGATAATCCGTCAGATCCTCGGCCATCTTTTTTGTCAGGGTGGTCACCAGAACCCTTTCACCGCGCCGCACCCGCAGGCGTATTTCCTCCAGCAGGTCATCGATCTGGCCCTGTGAGGGACGCACGGAAATTTCCGGGTCAACCAGCCCGGTAGGCCGGATAATCTGCTCGACCACCCGGGAGGTATGTTTAAGTTCGTAAGGACCCGGCGTGGCTGAAAGATAAATCACCTGGTTCAGACGCGCGATGAATTCCTGAAAGGTAAGGGGCCGGTTGTCAAATGCCGACGGCAATCTGAAACCATACTCCACCAGCGCTTTCTTGCGGGAACGGTCACCCTCGTACATAGCGCCTACCTGAGGCACAGCCACGTGCGACTCGTCAATAAACATGATAAAATCTTTTGGGAAATAGTCCAGCAGAGTATAGGGGGGCTGCCCGGGCGCCCTGCCGGTCAAATGACGCGAGTAATTTTCAATGCCGCTGCAGAAACCCATCTCGCGCATCATTTCCAGGTCAAAATTGGTCCGCTGCTCCAGGCGCTGCGCTTCCAGGAGCTTTCCTCCAGACCGCAGCACAGCCAGCCGTTCTGCCAGCTCGGCCTCGATAGTTGTTATCGCGCGCTCCATTATTTCCCGGGAAGTAGCATAGTGGCTGGCAGGGAAAATGGAAACATGGCTGCGCTCGCCCAGAATCTCTCCCGTAAGCGCGTCAAACTCCAGCATCCTTTCTATTTCATCACCATTAAAGTCTACCCTGATTGCTTTTTCCGAAGCCGAAGCCGGAAAAATCTCCAGCACATCGCCTCTTACTCTGAATTTGCCCCGGATAAAATTAATGTCGTTACGTTCATACTGGATGCTTACCAGTTTGCGCAACACACTATCACGGTCGTAAGTTTCCCCCCGGCGCAGGGAGAGGACCAGTGTGCTGTACTGCTCCGGGTCGCCAAGCCCGTATATACAGGAAACACTGGCCACGATTATTACATCTCTGCGCTCAAAGAGGGCGCAGGTGGCGGAGTGGCGCAGTTTATCGATCTCGTCGTTTATGGACGAATCTTTCTCAATGTATGTGTCAGTATGCGGGATATAAGCTTCCGGCTGGTAGTAATCATAATAGCTGACAAAATACTCAACGGAGTTGTTGGGGAAAAACTCCTTTAATTCACCGCAAAGCTGGGCGGCCAGGGTTTTATTCGGCGCCAGCACCAGTGTCGGCCGCTGGAGCGCCTGGATCACATGAGCCATAGTGAAAGTCTTGCCGGTGCCGGTGGCGCCAAGCAGAACCTGGCCCTTCCGGCCGTTCTTCAGCCCTTCCACAAGGGCTGCAATGGCTTCAGGCTGGTCCCCTTTGGGAATGTATTCGGATTCAATCTTGAATTTTCGCATGGGTTTCACCTTCAATTTCTTTACTACAATTAGTATACCATAAGGCGCCATCCCCCAAAAGTATGTTCTATTTTTTAATCCGGGTATACGGAAATATATTTAAGGGAACCCGGCATACGGGTTCCCCTTTTAAAAAACTAAATAGCGCATATAGATCTAACTGCCACTACCCTGACCGCCGCCGCCCTGGCCATTTCCATTCCCTTCGCCGCCGGCCCCGCCGCCATCAATTGTTTCAATTCTTTTAATCTCACCGTTTATCTGCATTTCTACTGTTTTTCCGTCCTGGGTAGTAATCTTCAGCGTGGTTTTTTTGCCCTGGCCCGCGTTTCCACTGCCGCCCTGGCTTTGACCGCTTGATTGACTGTTCTGGTCACCCTGCTGGCCGCCCTGCCGCTGGTTTCCTTGCTGGCCCTGATTCTGTCCCTGGGTCTGGCCCCAGCGCTGTTCCAGCAGGTAAGACTCGCTCCTGGTAACCAAGCGCACCGGCACAATCCTGGCGGGCACGTCAAAATCCCCGTTCCTGATCATACTATCATTCTGCCAGTGTCCGGTGGCGGCCAGATTTACCGCCGCGTCGTAGGCGTATTGCGCGATCAATTCAGGCATTACATCAACTTCCGCATCATGATCCCCCGCCGCCAGGGCCTGTGATGACTTTTGATCGGCGCCGGTCCCGATGGTTATTACCCGCTCGCTTAATCCACGGTTTTTCAACATGTCGGCAGCAGCGGCTGCCATGCGGCTGTCCGTAGCGACAACTGCGTCAATCCCGTTACTCGTTGAGGCCAGAACCTGTTCCAGTGTCGAGGCGGCCATCTGCGGGTTCCCCTGGGGATGGTCCTTGACCAGCACAACCTGTACCCCGGCCTGGCCCTTCAGGCGCCGCAGTATAGAAGCTGCGATGTCAGTTGAAACCCGGTCATTTTTATCGCCCTGCAATATCACAGTCTTCAATACGGCCGCACGCCCCTGGGCCGCGCTGAGCAGGTAGCGCGCCTGTAGTTCCCCTGTTCTGTCATGGTCGGTCGTTATATAACCGTCAACAGGCGCATCAACGGGAAGTGTTTCCAGCGCTATGACCTTTATATTCGCCTGGGCCAGCCTGCGAACTATTCTTGAACCCGCGGCGGGATCCGCCAGTTGCAGGATTACAGCTTTGACATCCTGGTTCAAAAGCTGCTCAATGTCCTTTTCCTGCTGCGCGGGGTCATTTTTGGCATCCAACCAGGTAATGTTTACCTTTTGCTGCCCTTCCTGTTGCCCCCCCTGCTGTCCGTTTTGCTCTCCCTGCCCCTGGCCGCCGCCCTGTCTGGTGTTCATAGTGTTTTTTATAATCTGGTTGCCGTCCCTTTCCATGTCAGCAAAACTAACAGCGATTTTGATTTCCTGGCCGCCGGTATTTACAGGTTTTTTCTGAGGCTGCGTTTTCCCGGCGCATCCGTATAAAAAAGTCGCGCTAATAGCAATTATAAGTAAAAGTGTCGATGCGTAGACCCGGCCTGCTTTGCTCAATACTTCCAACCCCATTCATCAGTCTGCCTTTATTATGTCTGATAGGTTGTCCAAATATTGAGGAAAAAGTCGAACGAAAAACCTGACATCTTTTGTTATATTATGTAATACACCCTTCTATTTTCCAAATAGAGTATTTATAATAGTGGCGAGGTGATTATTTTATGAATATTATGTCAACCATTAAGGCCCTGACTCTGCCTGAAATATTTAGAATCAAAGAAATGACTGATGATTCCGCCACACCGGACCTGCTAAAAGCGGTTGAATGCGCCCGGCGTGACTGGCAGCAGGCTCTCAAAGAGATAAACTATGCTGACAGCGATCTGGATGGATATGTTATTTTCAGGATCAACTCGACAGAGAGACGCTACATGGCGCTGTTGGAGCAGGCCAAAAAAGAAGGCGCCAGCGCCTGGCCGGAACTGGCACAGCTTTGCTGCGAAGAAGAGATGGGCGCCTGTTCAGACAGCAGGAAAAACGAACCTCTTTGCACAGGCTAAAAAAAAAACAGCCCTGAAGGTGGTAGCCTGTGGGGCTGTATCTACACTATGTCAGACATGAAATTAAAGCCGGAGGACAACCCCGGCTTTAAAGCATACAAATTTATCCTGCAAAATTCTTGTTTATCTTAAGATACTCGTCCCTGACTTTTTGAAAGTCTTCCCAGACCGGGCGTTTTTTGCCCGGATCCCGCAGCAGCGCCGCCGGGTGATAAGTAGGCATTATTTTTATGCCGCTTTTGCTTTGCAGCCACTGTCCTCTGGCCCGGGTAATCCTTGCATGGGGATCAATCAGGTTTTGCAGCGCGGTTCCCCCCAGCAGGACAATCAGCGCCGGGGAAAGCAATTCAATCTGCCGGTACAGCCAGGGCAGACACTGCCTGGCTTCTTCCGGGCGCGGCGCCCTGTTTCCGGGCGGACGGCATTTTACCACGTTGGCGATGTAGGTGTGCTCAAACCTTTCCAGGCCGATTGCCCCCAGGATTTGGTCCAGAAGCTGCCCGGCCTTGCCTGCAAAAGGCCTGCCCAGCCGGTCTTCTTCGGCCCCCGGCCCCTCACCGATCAGCATCAGCCCGGCCGCCGGATTTCCCTCGCCGAATACCACACCGGCACATTCCGCCCGCAAACCGCAGCGGCGGCATGTTAAAGCCAATTCTTTCAGCTCATCCAGACTACCTATGCAGCTTAAATCGTGATCTGCGCTGTACGGCGCCTTGTGCAAAATTCTAACCCCCCTGCCGGTTCCGGCATGATTATATCCCCGTCAACTAAAATAGTCAACGGGCTTTACCCCATAATTTCAATATCCACCGTCCCAAAGGACCGGCTGTCAGTAGCTCCACATACTTGCTCTCGTTGCCCTCCGGCGCCGGCGCCACCCCCCAGGGTTTCCCAGGTTCAGGGGGCTTGACGACAGTATTTTTGGTTGTGCCGTCAGGGAGGCTTATATAATCAATACCCGCAGGCAGAAAGGAGGACTGCAGCAGGTTGTAAAATTCAGTCTTGTCGGCAAACTTGACCCCGTTTACGGCCACTACTATGTCCCCGGGGCGCAGGCCCGCATGCCAGAACGGCCCATCCGGCAGCACATCCATGATCCTCATCCCCTCTGCGGCGGGAACATAAAGGGGCTTTCCCTTCAATTCGATCCATCTGCCAATATATATAACAGCCTCGTGCCCGAGCGGCGAAAACACCGCCGCCAATAGCGCCATCACCCTATTATGCCCGGCCAGCACAGCCAGCGCCAGCAGGATCAGGCTGTACAGACCCAGGAAAATGGCGGAAAGCCGGCTTTTTTCGGCAGGGCTCCTGGCAATGGCGATGTCACCATAACCCAGCCCGGCCAACAGCGGCAGCAGGGCAAAGGTAAGGTTTTGCGGATCCCCCTCCACACCGGGCATAATCAGGGGCCACCAACCGGGCATCTCGATGCCTCCCTCCGCCACAGCCCCGGCTATAACAGCCAGGGCCACAATCGGAATGGGCCAGAACCTCTGCAGGGTAAAGCCGCCGATAACTTTTCCCTCCGGCCCCTTGATATAAGCCGGCACCGCTCCCAGGTGACCGCTGACAAGAATCAGGAAACTCTCAACCATATGCAATACGGCCACCAGGGCCAGGATCTGGGAAACATTGATCTGCGGGACCCCAAGGATTAGATTTGACAGGGCCAGGATACCCCCTGCGTAAGCGAAGCATATAAAACGGATATTGAGCATCATCAACAGGATTGCCACCGGCCACAGGTAATAAAGCTCACCGGAAATAGTGAGGCCGATGAATATAACCAGAAAACTGGCCAGCAAGCCGCCAAGCAGTCCATAACCAATAGCCGTTAAAAGATCTCTCTTCGAGCGCCCGGCCCTAACCCCGAAAAAATTTTCCCTCATCTTTTCCATCCGGTTATACTGAATGGCAATTATGGCGCATACAACCAGGAACAAAAAAAGGTAGGAAGGGTCAAAAAAGGTCTGCAGAAATGCCTGCAGGATTAATGGGGTTAGCTCAAGAAAGGGGAACAAAACGTTTCACCTCGTTTAAGCAAGGTCGATCGGGGGGTGTCAGGGGGACGGGGTTGTTGACACTTTCCTGTCAGGGGGACGGGGTTGTTGACACCTTCCTGCTGCGCCCGTCTCCATCCTGTCAGGGGGACGGGGTTGTTGACACCTTCCTGCTGCGCCCGTCTCCACAGTATTACGAACACCCCACTTAATGGTTTTACGCGTGGTTTGTCAATTCAATAATCCAGCCGAAGAATAACCCGGATCGGGGCCATTCCTCAACATGCGGGAAAAATGCGGTCTGCGTTCCGCTGTAAGGCCTGATTCATCCCGCCAATTCCAACCGTAAAAACATTCCCCACCCCTGTAGGCCGGTTTCATCCGGCCAATTCCAATCAAAGACATTATGTGAGTCGGCTTCTCATTTACCACGCCTCAAACGGTGTTTCCCGTTCCGCCGTATACAGTTTCTGTGCGAGGGAACAGCCCCCTTGTATCATGTGAAGAAGCCGCAGGAGTTTATCCCGCGGCAGTAAGGTTATTCTAGCCCGCTATCTTCTGCTTCATAATTTCAACTGCTCTGTCCAGCTGCGGGTCGAAAGGGGGTTCCTGCGCCGGCACGGGCACATCCGGCTCAATCCCTTTCAAATTGATATCGTTCTTATTCGGGGTCAGGTACCTGGCTGTCGTAAGTTTGAGCCCCGCCCCGTTGTCCAGCTGGAACAGGGTCTGGACAACGCCTTTGCCAAACGTTTTTGTCCCTACCAGGATCCCCGCGCCGGTGTCCTTTACCGCGCCGGCTAGTATCTCTGCGGCGCTGGCGCTGCCTCCGTTGATTAAAACCACCAGGGGCAAGTTGATCGTCTGTCCCTCGGAGGGAAACTCCTGATCCCGGCCGGTACGGTAATCAATATATACTATAGGTCCTTTGGGAACAAAATGTTTGGCTACATTTACCGCGGAGGTCAGCTCGCCACCGGGGTTGTCCCTGAGATCCAGGACCAAACCCTTTATTTTACTGCCCTGCAATTTTGACAGGACCGCCCTCATCTCTTCCGGCGTCCGCTCCGTAAACTGGCTAATTATTATATAGCCAATATTTGAATTGCCGATTACCTGCCCTTCCACTGTGGGCACGCTTATCTCTTCGCGGGCTATGTCGGGAAACTGCAGCGTACTTCCTTGCCTTTCAACGGTAAGGCTGATAGTCGACCCCACCGGTCCTCTCATCAGGCTTATGGCTGTTTCCAGGTCGATTCCCCTGGCGTCGGCGCCGTTAATTTCGACGATCAGGTCCCCGGCTTCAATACCTGCCCTGGCAGCCGGCGTCCCCTGGTAAGCGCGGACCACCGTCAGGTTTAAATCCTTTACACCCACTAGAATGCCCAGGCCGCCAAAAGAACCTTTGATTTGCTCCTGCAGCATAGCAAAAGTTTTTGGTTCCAAATAGACCGAATATGGATCATTCAGTGATTCAACGATCCCTTTGATGGCCCCTTCAATCATCTGGGCCGAATTTACCGGCTGCAGGTACTGGGTCCTGACAATCGCCACCGTCTTGACCAGGTTGCTGACATGTTTGTAATTGCCGGCCACAAAGGCGCCCATAATAATGAACACGGCAATAACGAAGACCGCCAGGATTTTGAGACGCCTGTCGCCGCTGCTTGCAAATTTACTGTAACCCAAGTCACCAACACCTGCACTTTATTTAGATACGTTATTATACTACATCAAGATGGTAAACATGTCCAATATAATAATTTGCCAGTTTTATTCAAAAAAAACACTGCCGGCAGATCCCTGCCGGCAGTGTTTAAATATTGCCTGAATATAAGCTGGTTTAAAAGCTAGAGATATCCCATCGGGTCCACCGGATCACCATACAGCCTCACCGAAAAATCCAGGTGCGGCCCGGTCGATAGACCAGTGCTGCCGACTTCGGCGATAGGATCGCCTTTATAGACCTCCTGCCCCGCGTAAACTAGCCGGGCGTTCAGGTGGGAATAAAGTGTAGTCAAACCGCCGCCGTGGTCGATCATGACAACATTGCCGTAGCCGTCCATGTAACTGATGTCAATAACCGTGCCGTCCTGCGCCGCCACTACCGTTGCCCCGTAATCCGCCGGTATGTCTATCCCGTTGTGCATGCGGCTTGTCCCCAGGATAGGGTGTTGACGCCAGCCAAATACGGAGGAGATATCATAGTAGCCGGGCACCGGCCAGGCAAAACCGCCTGTTGAGGCGGGCCGGTCACTGGACCGCTGGCGGGCGATCTCACGCAAAATCTGCTGTTCCTGTTCTTCCAGGCGTGCGGCTTCAGCTTCAATATCCCAGAGGTTGCCTTCGGCCTCACTAAGCAGGGCGTTTCTTTCTTCTTTTTTGCGGTTAAGCTCGTTGCGTACGGCTTCCTGCTGATTGATCAGATCCGTTAAAGCCTGCTGCTGCTCCTCAATTTCCGCCTTTTTTTGATCCAGCCGCTGGCGGTCGGACTTGACCTGGGCTATTGTCTCTGAATCCTGCTGGACTACCCGTTTCAACAGCTCGAACCGGTTGACAAAATCATTGAAATCACTGGCCTCAAAAAGCACCTCCAGATAGCTGACATTGCCCACCTGGTAAATACTTCGCACCCTCTTATTCAATATCTCAGTGCTTTTATCCAGCTGTACCCTGACCTCTTCCAGTTCATCCTCGGTCTGTTGCAGTTTCTCCCTGGTGATGTCCAGGTTTTCCTGCAGCTCTTCCATCTGAACGGCTTTCTCACTGATTAACCCGTTATAATACGCAACCTCGCTGGCATAATTCCTCACCACGCCCCGGGTCTCATTGACTTCACTTCTTACCTCACCGAGCTTCTCCCTGGTTTCTGACAGCCGCTCATCCAATTCATCGCCGTAGGCGATACCCAGGGCGCCCAGCAATAGCATAATCAGTGAGACAAGGACAAGCACTTTACCTTTAATAAAACCGGTATTCAACAAAAGCACCCCCTGCAACCTGGTTTTTCTTTGAAAATGTTATATACACAACAAATTGCGCCGCTAAGTTTTTAAAAACCTGCGCATGCTGATCAGGCTGCCGGTAGCCCCGATGAGCAAACCCGTTAACAGGAGCAGTTCCATCAGAGGTTTGATTAGGGCCCGGTCGGTGATTAGCCGCACAAAAGGAAGTGAAAGCTGGATTTTGTCAATAAGCGATATATATCCAAAATAGACTATCGCGACTGCCAGCAGCGAGCCAATTAACCCAAGCATCATTCCTTCCAGAATGAAGGGGAGCTGTACAAACAAATTGGTCGCCCCCAGGAATTTCATGATGCTGATCTCTTTGCGCCGGGCATAAACTGAAAGGCGGATTGTAGTGGCAATAAGAAAAATCGCCGCGATCCCCAGCAGCACCATGGTGACCAGCCCGGCTGTACGGACCCACTTGGATAAGGCCATCATTTTCTCTACAATACCCTGACCATAGCGCACTTCGTCAAATTGATCGTACATCTGCAGCTCGGCAGCCAGTGACGCTACCTGTTCAGCGGTGGCAGTCTTAATCCTTAAGGTATTGGGAAGCGGGTTTTTCTCTTCCAGGCCGGCCAGGATGTCCTCCTGGGCATTGAGATTTTCCTTCATTTCTTCCAGCGCCTGCTCTTTTGATACAAAAACCACCGATGTTATTTCTGGCCTTCCCGCCAGTTTATTTTCGAGATCCTGTATCTCGTCCGGCGTTGTCTCATCTCTTAAGAACGCGCTGATTTCCAGGCTGGACTCCAGGTTGGCCGCAATGTTGTTGGCGTTCATCACCAGCAGGAGGGAACTGCCTAAAATAAGCAGCGAAACGGCAACAACACCGATTGACGCCACTGAAATCCAGCTGTTCCGGATCACCGATAAGAATGCCTCCCGGAAATAATACCGGACAGTCTTAAGCTTCATTGCGGTACGCTCCCTCTTCCTCGTCCCGCACAACCCTGCCGCCAGCCATTTCTATCACGCGCTTCTTCATCCCATCAACGATGTCCCAGGCATGAGTGGCCATGATAATAGATGTGCCGCGCCGGTTAATAGCCATAAACAGCTTCATCAGTTCCCAGGAGGTCTCAGGATCCAGGTTGCCTGTGGGTTCATCAGCGATAAGCAAGACTGGATTGTTTACAATAGCCCGCGCAATGCACACCCGCTGCTGCTCGCCCCCTGACAGGTGTTCCGGAAAAACGTCCGCCTTTTTGGCGAGTCCTACCATGCTCAGCACAGCGGGCACAGCCCGCTTAATCTCTTTGTTTGAGGCGCCGACAACATCCAGGGCGAAAGAAACATTTTCAGCAACCGTTTTTCTGGGGAGCAGGCGGAAATCCTGAAAGACCATGCCGATTTTTCGACGCAGGTAAGGGACATCCCGGGGACGCATGCGGACAACGTTTTTCCCGTCAAGGATAACCTGGCCGCGGTTAGGAATCTCTTCCCGGTACAATAGCTTGGTCAGGGTTGATTTGCCGGCGCCGCTGGGGCCAACCAGGAAAACAAATTCGCCTTTTTTGATCTTCAAGGTAACATCTATCAGAGCTTTTGCGCCATTGTTATAGGTCTTGGAAACGTTTTGCAGCCTGATCAAACAGGGCACCTCATATCTCATGTGTTCATTCTGGTTATTATTAACCGATTAGTTGAGACAGCAAAGAACAAATCCATTTAATCTTCGACATAACAGGCCATATTCCTTCCTAAACAGGGGAAAAATGAAAAATGCCCGGTAGGCGTGGGGCCGACCGCGCGTCAGGAGCGTGTCAGAAATCGAGTAGACGGGGCCTCACGGCCCCAATCCCTCACAGAACCGGACGTGCGCTATTAACGCATCCGGCTCTTCACTTCATCATTCACAAGGCGTAACTGCCTCCGGCGCCTGGGTCAAATATTCTTA
>JAHDOA010000036.1 GCA_018435055.1 Pelotomaculum sp.
AACGGTGTGTTTGAAGGTTATGTTTCTACAATTACGGTAATGGAATTATTATCTTCTCCCAGAATATCTGAACAACGTTATGAAGCAATTAGAAATTTGCTCGAAGCCTTCGAACATATACCTGTAGATAAGAAAGTTGCAACTATCGCAGGTAAGTTGTTATCAACGTACCGTGCCTCACATGGCATAGAGCCTTTGGACGCCCTTATTGCTGCAACAGCCCTGGCTAACAATGCAGTTTTATTTACCCTAAATAAAAAACATTTCAGGTTTATTGCGGGTTTAGTCAGTATGAATCCGTATTTAACTGAAACATAAAATTAGTCAGTGTCAACTTACCCCTGGCTAATTGCCCGGCAGCAGCAGGCGGAACTGGACAGCATGGCTATCTTTAATATCAACGACGCTAAAAAATGCTGGGTTGAAACTTGTTTGGAACTGGGGCGCCCGGTACTGGAGCCTTTAACCGGTGATTTTTCCGGCCAGCTCAGGATCCTAAATCTCTGCACCGGGTATTGTCAGAAAAAAGCCAGGGAAGAAAATATCAGCCTGAATCAATATATTAATTACCAGCTTGCCCGGGGAGTCGGTCATCCAACAGCAGCTCCCAAAAAAAAGTGAGTACCAGAAAACCTTGATTTAAAGTGACTTAAACAAAGAGAGCCACAGGCCGGCCCCGCCCGCCTGTGGCTTCCTTAATTTGATAAAGATACAAATATGCGCAGGGAAAACCGTTTTTGAAAAATAAATTTGAAACCGATTTAAATAATTGATTCCAAAACCAGTAATGACACGATTGGGCTTACAATACTTGTAAATGTATAGTGATATTTATTATACCAGCAAATATTTATTATTGAAGCTCATGAATATTTATAGTATATTAAAAAAAATAAATAATAATGACGGTCAAGCTATTCTAATGAAAATTAGGAAAGTGAGGGCAAAATACCTAAGTTCAAATATGGATATGGTGTTTTTTCTTGAGAAGTCGGTTTACTGGGGTGGGTAGCCTTTTATCAGGTTACTCATTTTTTATTGTGCATTATTAAACTTTAAGGAGGTGTAAAATGGACGAACTTTACACCCAAGTTAAGCCACTCCAATTGAAGTATTTATTCAACGAAAGGCAGAGCTGATGAGAGAGAATACCTATCATTTGTTTAGACATATCATGAAACCTATATCAAGATTTGTGAATGGCAAGATGTTGAGCGGCTTATTATTGTTGGCATCAGCTGGTGCGGCATTTGCGTGGGCTAATTCCAGTTTTTCCAGCAGTTATTATGCCCTATGGGAAATTCCTATCTCCTTTAGTATAGGGGGGTTGGGCTTTTCTGACACTTTGGGTCATTGGGTTAATAATGGTTTAATGGCTATATATTTTTTTGTTATTGGGCTGGAGATTAAGCGGGAGATCTTGGTAGGGGAACTATCGAACGTCCAATATGCCACACTGCCTGCATTAGCGGCCCTGGGCGGAATGATAGTTCCTGCTGTCTTATACATGGCATTTAACCAGGGAGGACCAGGTGAAGCAGGATGGGGTATACCTATGGCTACTGATATTGCTTTCTCTCTTGGCTGTCTGCAGGTTTTGGGTTCATTAGTACCCGTTTCATTAAAAATATTTCTCCTGGCTCTGGCGATCTTTGATGATATGGGAGCTATTCTGGTAATTGCTTTCTTTTATACTAATGAAATAAACTTTATTAGCCTGGGAGCCGGAATATTTATTCTGTTAGTATCGATTATATTAAATATAAAAGGAGTACGAAAAGCTTATCCTTATGCTTTACTGGGTATTGCTTTATGGGCGGCATTCTTTTATTCTGGCATTCATGCTACCATCGCTGGTGTGCTGCTTGCGTTAACCATACCCGCGCGCAGCCTGTATGATCAAGAGACCTTTGTAAAAGAATCTAATAATATAATAGGGGAGTTTCCGCAAAAAGATTTCAGTATTATGATGGTTGACGAAAATCAAAGAAAGATAATGAGGCAGCTCCAAGGGGCAGTTGATGATTTGAATACTCCATTGCAGAAACTTGAAGATAAACTCTATCCCTTGGCCTCCTATTTTATACTTCCGCTCTTTGCTCTGGCAAATGCAGGAGTGAATGTAGCTCAGGGCAGTGAGGGAAGCAGTTTGTTAAATCCCATTACCATAGGAATAGTTGCCGGTCTTTTCATCGGCAAACCACTAGGTATAACATTATTTTCCTGGCTGTCTATAAGATGGGGCATAGCGAAATTACCGGATAAAGCTAATTGGAGCCAGATGTTAGGGGCAGCTTGTCTGGCCGGTATAGGTTTTACTATGTCTTTGTTTATCACTAATCTGGCATTTGCAGAGAATATATTTATGTACGAAGCTAAAATTGCCATAATAATAGGATCTGGCTTATCTGCATTCCTGGGAACAGCTATCTTCCTGATTAGCCATAGCAGAAGCCGAGCCAAGATCCAAAAAGCAGCTGATATATGAGTAAACCCGCTAATCGAGTTGTGTTAAGCTAATGATTTAATAATTGGGAGGGGTAAGCGATAATGTTCAACAATATTTTGGCCCCGGTTGACGGATCCGAATTTTCTCTAAACGCTGCCAGAGTAGCTGCATCTATAGCAAATAAATATTCAGGAAAGCTCACCCTGTTGCATGTAATTAGCGAATCATTAAGCAATAGATCGGTGGCTGATCTGAACCAGGGAATTGCTTTACTCAGGGCAGAAGGCAGTCGGATTTTAGAGGCCGCCTTTGATGCTACAGGTAAAGCAGAAAACGAAGTGGAAAAAGCTTTATCATGGGGAAATCCAATGGAAATTATTTTAGAAGAAGTCGCAAACAATGGTTATGACTTAATTGTGATGGGGAGCCGTGGATTGAGTCCTATAAGGGGTCTGCTGATGGGAAGCGTCAGCGAACGGATCACCAGGGCAGCAACATGTCCAGTACTAATTGTGAAATAGCTTTCGCTTGCAGCATCCAAAAGCGCAGTGCAATTTGAAATATTTAGCTGCCTTTTCGCTCCACCCAACCCAGGCGCGTACATCCGGCGCTCTAGGCTATACCATGCAGGTAGATGAAGGCAACCGCTATCTATTAAGCCGCGAGGAGATTGAAAACAAGATTGCCACTTATACAGGAGGGCGTGTGGCTGAAGAAATTGTTTTCAACACATTTACAACCGGCGCGTCCAATGATATTGAGCAGGCTCACCAGCGCAGGTGACATAAACAAAGAGAGCCACAGATCGCCCCGCCCGCCTGTGGCTTTTCTTGTTTGATAAAGATTGAAGCTGCCGGTTATTTTTCTTGCTCAAAAAAGGAAGGATGGTTATTGACATATGCCATAAACGGGATATAATAAGAATAGATGGCATATGTCATAAACTATAAGGAGGTGAATAACATGCCAAGAGGGGATGGAACCGGCCCAATGGGCGCTGGATCAATGACTGGAAGAGGTATGGGAATTTGCGCAGGCGCTGATGCAGTAAAGTATGGAGCTGGCCGCGGAATGGGCCCAGGTCAAGGGCATGCTTGCAGACGCGGTTTCGGTCGCGGTTTTGGCAGAGGATTTGCAGTTGACCAGACCTCCGCGAAAACACAAAAAGAGCTGCTCGAAGAACAGAAAACCATGTTGCAAGAACGACTCGGAGCTATTGATAAGCAATTAGAGAACTTATAATGGCCATCAGGGATAACCGGAGGACGCTCTGGTTATTTCTGATCAGAATTGAGGAGATAAATCATGGCCAGACCGAGAAAGTGGAGAAATGTATGCCGCTTGCCTGAGAGCAATAGATTCGGTCCTCTTGATTCATCTGCAGATGCAAAAAACCATGTAATCATGACCGTTGACGAGTATGAAACCATAAGACTGATCGATTTGGAGGGCTTTACCCAAGAAGAGTGCGCCACGCAGATGAATGTGGCTCGCAGTACCGTGCAAGGCATTTATATCGGGGCCAGAAAAAAGCTGGCTGAATCATTAGTTGAAGGAAAGGTACTGTCGATTGAGGGTGGTGAATACCGGCTTTGTGATGGGTTGGGGAATGGTTGTGGTCGCGGCTGTCATAGGCATAGACATAGACATAGGCGATGAGTATGGCGAATAAATGAGGGGTTATATATGACAACTGCACTTTATATTATTGCATTAGTAGCTCTTGGCGTCTCATTTTTTAAGAGCAAGGAAAAATCAATCCTTGCCCTTAAAAAAGCGTGGAAGTCATTTGAAAATATTTTACCCCAATTTCTCTCCATCTTGATTATTATCGGCATGATGTTAGCAGTTTTAACGCCAGAACAAATTTCAAAAGTTTTAGGCAATGAATCAGGATGGTATGGTGTGATGATTGCCGCGATTATTGGTTCAATTACCTTAGTGCCTGCATTTGTAGCATTTCCGCTGGCAGCGGCCTTGTTAAGAAGCGGTGCAGGATATATGCAGATTGCGGCTTTTGTATCTACACTCATGATGGTTGGTATTGTAACTATGCCAATAGAGATTAAATACTTTGGGAAAAAAGCGACAATTGTCAGGAATGCTGCGGCATTAGCTTTTTCATTAGTTGTGGCATTGGTCATGGGGATGGCGTTATGAGATCAAAAGCGTTAAATTTGGTTAAGAGGTATAGAATATTTCTGCTGCTTGCTTTTCTCAACATAGCCATACTCATTTTCTTGCCACAGGTGGGTGTTAAGTCTGTACAGTTAACATGGTCGAATTTTATAGAGATGCTGTCAGTCTTGCCGCCGATTTTTATATTGCTTGGATTATTGGACGTTTGGGTGCAGAGAGAAACCATGACAAAGTATATGGGAGAGCATTCAGGTTTGATTGGTGTATTGATTGCCTTCCTTTTAGGTTCTGCTGCTGCCGGTCCTTTATATGCTGCTTTTCCTGTTGCGGGTGTACTGTTGAAAAAGGGCAGCAAATTATCAAATGTTTTTATTATGCTTGGAGCTTGGTCAACTACAAAAATTCCTTTACTTTTATTTGAGGCATCAGCTCTTGGATTTAAATTCATGCTCTTGAGGCTGGTTATGGATATATTTGGGATTGCCATCATTGCCTATTTTACAGAAAAGATGCTATCTAAGAAAGAAAAAGAGGAAATATATCAAAGGGCATTAGCCCAATAGTAGTGTTCAAATTGTTTTTCCTAATATGTACTTATGACAGTAGTTTTAGTGTTTTAAATGTGATAAACGGTATTGATAGCAAATCAACAAAAAAGAGGGGATTTTACATGAAAGTCGGATTAATCAGATGTATGCAGACAGAGGATATGTGTCCTGCAACAACAGATTTTAAAGTGATGAAAGAAAAGAAATGTGCATTTGAAGGTGTAGAAGAGGAAATTGAAGTTATTGGAGTGAATACCTGTGGTGGGTGTCCAGGGAAAAAGGCTGTGACCAGAGCAGCTGAAATGATAAGGCGTGGCGCCGATACAATAGTGTTGGCTTCATGTATAACAAAAGGAAATCCTATAGGGTTTGCCTGTCCGCATGCAGAACAGATGAAGACTGCAATTCAAAAGAAGGTTGGCGAAACTATAAGGATTATTGATTACACACATTGATATTGAAGATATGTGTCACATTAGTTGAGTAAATAGTATAAGGGCAAACCTTCTTGGTAAGAATCAGGGAATGAAATCTTACATAGTCTCAAACAAAGAGAGCCACAGGCCAGCCCCGCCCGCCTGTGGTTTCCTTATTTAATAAAGATACAAATATGCGCCTTGAGCATACCTTTACGAAAATATTTGTTATAATATTTGTTATATAATGAAAAAAATAGACTAAAAAGAAGAGGCAGCAAGTGAAAGAAAAAATCTACAGCGCTAAAATTGAAAAAGCCCCCTTTACTTTTATTGAGCTGAAAAAAGCGGCAGCCCTGGCCCTGCAGGGTTTCAGCCAGGCTGAAATCAAAGAAATAGCGGTGCGCGACAACCTCTTTCAAGTAAACACCGACGACCGCAAAAAGGAACTGGCGCGGATGGTCTTAAAAAGAATGCAGGCTTTGGACCAGTACTTGCTGCAGCAGTTGGTTAATGGAAGCGCGGCGACAGGCAAGCTGATTGTTCTCTACGCCATCATGAAAACTGACCGGCTGTTTTTTGAATTTATGAACGAAGTATTTAAAGAAAAACTGATTATCCGGGACTACACCCTGGCTGATAAAGATTTTTACAATTTCTTCGCCGAAAAAAAGGAACAAAGCGAGAGATTGGCTGCCTGGCGTGAATACACATTTTACAAGGTAAGACAGGTGTATATCCGGGTTCTCTTTGAAGCAGGCCTGATTAAAGATAAAAAAAGCAGGGAAATTGTCAAACCGCTCCCGGACCAATCCTTGATTCACAACTGGTTGTCCCGGGGCGATGGTATGATCGTTAATATACTACGCGGGCATAACTAGCGTTCCTGGCGAGAAACGAGGGATAAACCCATGAAGACTATCCACGAAAGGCTGGACGCCATCATCCCGGAAATACAAAAGAAGTCCTTCCGGGAAAATAAAGGGCTGGGCAATGAGGTCGGGTTTTATATTTTTGATTATGAACCAGAATATGAAATGCTTGTCCGTGACTATATCGAATTTTTAGTAGAAAAGTTCAAAAGCGGCAGCGGCGGCTTCAAAATAAAAGAGTTCGATCTTTATGAGATCATGCTCACCATCCTTGCGGAAAAGGGGTTTCTGGCCAAAAACATGGAAATGGAAGCCCAAAAGGGCAGCGAATACATCTTCAAGGCCACCAAAAAGGCCTTAAGGCTCACCGACAGTAACGATCTTATTGTTCAGTTCATTCGTGAAAGAGTGGCAAAGGACGACGTCATCTTCCTTACCGGCGTCGGCAAGGCCTGGCCCATAATCCGGTCCCACACCGTCTTAAACAACCTGCACGCGGTTGTTGAGCAGGCGCCGCTGGTGATGTTTTTCCCCGGCACCTACGACGGGCTGGAGCTGGTCTTGCTGGATGAAATCAAAGACGACAATTACTACCGGGCTTTTAAACTGGTGGAGAGATATTAGCTATACGGGGGTGTGCGAGTTTGCTGATTAGAGATATGTTCCACAAGCGGATCGATCGGGATATCAAGGGCGTAATCAAAATTGGCCAGGATGATGACAGCAATGTCACCCAGGAACTGGAGGAGTATGTGGTCACCAGGGAGTTGAACCGCCATTTCAGCGATTTCTTTGAGGCTTACAAGAAAGGTATTAACGGGTATACCGACAAAATGGGGGTCTGGATCTCGGGCTTCTTTGGCAGCGGTAAATCCCACTTCCTCAAGATCCTGTCCTACCTCCTGGAGAATAGAGTGGCAGACGGCAAAAAAGCTGTAGATTACTTTAAAGATAAAATTAACGACCCCCTGCTGCTGGCGGACATGAAAAAGGCCGGCGATATCCCTGCGGATGTCATTCTCTTTAATATCGACTCCAAGAGCGAGGCTGACGCCAAGGCCAATAAAGACGCTATAGTTAAAGTCTTCAACCGGGTTTTTAATGATATGCAGGGCTTTTGCGGTTCCATCCCGTGGGTGGCCGATCTGGAAAGGCAGATGTCCGCCGACGGTACCTATACAGCATTCAAGGATGAATTTGCCCGCATCGCCGGGCGGCAGTGGACCGCAGCCAGAGACGACTTCTACTACGAGGAAGACGCCATCGTAGCGGCCCTGGCCGCCGCCACCAGGATGAGCGAAGAGGCGGCCAGGAACTGGTACAACAAGGCGGAGGAAAACTATACCCTGACCGTGGACAAATTCGCCAAAAGGGTCAGGAAATACATAGAAGGGAAAGGCCGTAACCACCACGTTGTCTTCTGCGTGGACGAGATGGGCCAGTATATCGGCGACAGCTCGGGGCTGATGCTGAACCTCCAGACCGTCGTGGAGGACCTGGGCGCCGAGTGCGGCGGCAAGGCCTGGGTCATGGTCACCAGCCAGCAGGATATCGACGCCGTCACCAGAGTCAAGGGCAATGACTTCTCCAAGATCCAGGGCCGGTTCAACACCAGGCTCAGCCTGTCCAGCGCCAACGTGGACGAGGTAATCAAGCGGCGGATCCTTGAAAAAACCCCCGTTGCCAAAGACACTCTGCAGCTTCTTTACGAAACCAAAAGCTCCATCCTGAAAAACCTGATCACCTTTTCCGCCGATACCCCGGAGAAGAAGTTTTATACCGGCAGCGCTGACTTTGCTGAAGTTTACCCGTTTATCCCCTACCAGTTCAACCTTTTGCAGCAGGTGCTGACTTCAATCAGGATTCACGGTTCCACCGGCAAGCACCTGTCCGAGGGCGAGCGCTCCATGATCAGCTCCTTCCAGGAGTCAGCCATCCGCTTTGCCGGCAGCGAACAGGGCGCCCTGATCCCATTTTCCGCTTTCTATGATACCATCGAGGCCTTTCTTGACTCCACCATCCGCACGGTGGTGATCCATGCCCAGGACAGCGACGTCCTTTCTGATTTTGATGTGAAGCTGTTGAAAGTTCTTTTTATGATCAAATATGTCAAAGAAATACCGGCCAACATTGAAAACCTGGCCACCCTCCTGGTTGGGCATATTGATGAAGATAAAATAGACCTGAAGAAAAAGATAGAAGATTCGCTGAAGAGGCTGATTAAGGAAACACTGGTGCAAAAAAACGGCGACCAGTATATCTTCCTCACCCACGAAGAACAGGACATCAACAGGGAAATCAAGAGTATCCATGTGGATATCGGCGAAGTGATCCAGAAGGCCTCCGAGATTATCTTTGAAGAGATCTACCCGGATAAAAAGTTCAAATACTCATCTCATTATAATTTCCCCTTCAACCAGGTCGTCGACGACCGGGTGTATCGCGGCCTCCAGACCAACGATATCGGGGTCAAGGTGATCACCCCGTACTATGACCCGGGTACCGAAATGACCCAGCTTGTCTTAAAAGAGATGTCCCAACGGGAGAACAACTTGATTGTCAACCTGCCGGCGAACGCAACCTTCCTTAACGAGCTGGAGGATGTGCTGAAAATTCAGACCTACCTGCGTAAAACGGGCGGCGTGGCAGGCAGCGAAACAATGGAAGAGATCAAAACCACAAAGGGCCAGGAGGTCGGAGAGCGGATGACCAGGGTAAAGGCCCTGCTTTACGACTCCTTGCAGGCCGCCGAATTGTATGTCAACTCGCAGAAACTGGAGATTAAGGAAAAGGACCCGGCCGTCCGGTTAAACGAAGGCTTCCGGTCATTGATTAACGCCAACTATACCAGACTCGCCTACATCAACACCTTCATCGACTCAGACGGCGCTATCGCCGACATCCTGTACAAAGACACCGTGCAGCTGAATATCATCGAAGAACCCAACAAACTGGCCCTGGCTGAGGTGTCCGCCTTCATCGAAAGAAATACACTGAGGCACATCCCGGTGACCATGAAAACGGTAACGGCCACTTTTCAGAAAGCGCCTTACGGCTGGAATGAAATAGATATCGAAGGCTTAATCGCCAAACTGTTCAGGGCGCAGGAAGTCAAACTGCAGCTAAACAGCGAGTACCTGGGCATGGAAGACCGTGACCTGGCGCGGTATCTCACCAGGCGCGAATATGCAGAAAAGCTGCTGGTGGAAAAAAGAATCAAGGTATCCCCGGCGCTGCTCAATACCGCCAGGGAAATCTGCAAAGAAGTATTCAACAAGACCGCCCTGCCCCCTGACGAGGACGGGCTGATGCGCCGGTTAAAAAGATTCGTGGCAGACGAGGCCGGCCAGATCAAGGCCCTGCTGGAAAACTATAAATATGCCCCTTACCCCGGCCGCGGCATATTGGACGCAGGCTCTAAACTCCTGGCGGAACTGTTTAAAATCAAAGATACCGGGGAGTTCTTCGCGGCGCTGCAGGAAAAAAAGGAACGTTTCCTTGATTATGGTGAAGACTCCCAGGATCTAAAGAAGTTTTTTGACCCGGAAGGAAAACAAAAGGAGATCTTCGACCGGGCCCTGCGGGCGGTGAAGATCTTCCAGAAGAATAAGACCTATGTGCTGGACCGGACGGCCATTGACACCTGCGGGCAGATCGAAAGGATCGTAACCAGCCAGCAGCCTTACAGCAGTATCCATAAACTGCCGGAACTGGTCGACAAGTTCAATGACATCTTCGTCCAGCTGTTGGAGCAGGAGTGCCGGCCGGTACGGCAGGTGGTGGAAAGCGATTATGGCAAGGTCAGAGAGGAAATGGCGGCCTATGGCGTCGCGGACAAGTTCGGGAATAAGTTCAAGCATGGTTACGATGACCTGCTGGAACGGCTGGGCCGGGCCAACAACTTCTATGAGGCTATCGCCATGAAGGAAGAAAGCGACCGGCTCAAGCTGCGCTATATTGGAGAGATTACCCGGGAAGCGGCAAGGCTAAAAGCTGAACAGGAAAATGAAACAGGCGGGGGAGTGGTTGTTCCCCCATTGCAAAAGAAGAGGACCGTCACCATCAGCATGGCCCGCCTCCTGCGCGGCGCCAGGAATATCGAGTCCCAGGCTGATTTAGACAAACTGCTGTCCGACATCAGGGTCAGGCTGGAAGAAAAATTGGCTGATGATACCATATTGAAAATCGTGTAGCAGCGGCAGGAAAGGAACAGTGCAATATGGACAAGGGCGCAATTAAAAACTATGCCGTATGGGCGCGGCGCAGGCTGATCGAGGATATCACCCAGAAGGCGTTTGAAATTGGCGTTACAGAAGGCGGGATCGCCGAAGCGGTCAGGGTCTCCTCGGACGCGGCGCAGGTTAACGGCAGGCTGCTGAACAAGCGCCAGGCCAGGCAGCGGGAATCTCTGGTGAAACGGGTTAAAGAAAAGGGTTTCGACCAGGTCATGGAAGAGGCGGCCTACACCTGGTTTAACCGCATCATCGCGATCAGGTTTATGGAAGTAAACGGTTACCTGCCCACCGGAGTCAGGGTGCTCTCGTCAACAGAGGACGGCAAGGCTGTGCCGGATATTATCACCAACGCCCTTCATCTTGACCTGGGCCTGGACCTTGACCTGGTCCATACCTATCTGGACAAACACAACGACGACGAGCTTTTCCGGTACCTGTTTACCCGCCAGTGCAACAAGTTGAACGAGATCCTCCCCGGCCTGTTTGAAAAGATCGAAGACTACACCGGGCTGCTGCTGCCGAGCAATTTGCTGATCGAAGGTTCGGTGATCCGGCGGCTGGTCAGCGATATCCCAGAGGAAGACTTCCAGGACCAGGTCGAAATTATCGGCTGGCTGTACCAGTATTACATCTCGGAGAAAAAGGACCAGGTCTTCGCGGCGTTAAAGAAGAACGTCAAGATCAGCAAAGAGAACATCCCGGCCGCCACCCAGCTTTTCACCCCGGCCTGGATCGTCAAGTACATGGTGGAGAACTCCCTGGGCCGGCTGTGGCTGGAAGGCCACCCGGATGAAGAATTGAAATCCAATTGGAAATATTACCTTGAGGAAGCCGAGCAGGAGCCGGAGGTTCAAAAACAGCTGGACGAGATCAGGGAAAAGAGTAAAGCTATCAGGCCGGAGGACATCAAGGTGCTGGACCCGTGCATGGGCAGCGGCCACATCCTGGTCTACGCTTTTGACGTGCTGTTTGAAATTTATCAAAGCGCCGGCTACACCCAGCGGGACTCAGTCAGGCTGATCGTCGAAAAGAACCTGTACGGCCTGGACATTGACGACCGGGCCTACCAGCTGGCTTATTTCGCTGTCATGATGAAAGCGAGAAAGCATGACCGGCGTTTCCTTACCAGAGGTATCACGCCCAACCTCTGCGCCATCCAGGAAAGCAATAGTCTGGTGAGCTTTGAGCACGGCGCCGGCCAGTTAAGCCTGGACGATTTACATAGAGAAACCGCCAACTACTTGATTAAGGTATTTCGAGACGCGAAAGAATACGGCTCGATTTTAAATATAGAACCACGTGACTATGATGGATTGCTATCTTACATTGAACAACTGCAGCAGAACGGCGCCGACGATCTGTTAACGTCTGTGTGGTTGAACAGTATTTCTGAAGTAATGCCTGCATTGATTAAACAGGCCAAAATTATGGCGCAGAAGTATGATGTAGTGGTGACTAATCCGCCTTATATGGGCAAGGGTATGAATGCAAAGCTTTCGGAGTTTGTAAAGAAGAATTATCCCGACAGTAAGAGCGATCTGTTTGCCGTATTTATTGAAAAATGTGGGCAAATGACAAACACTAACTGTTATCAAGCAATGATTACCCAGCATGCATGGATGTTTTTATCTAGTTATGAGAAATTGCGTGTGAAACTTCTTATTAAAGATATAGTTAACATAGTGCATCTTGGGGCAAAGGCATTTGAAGAAATTAGCGGCGAGGTGGTACAGACCACCAGCTTTGTGAGGAGAAACAGTTATTGTAAAAATTATCGTGGTATATATTGCCGTTTAGTGGATTACGGAAGCCAGCAAGATAAGGAGAATGCTTTTTTTGCGAAGCAGAGTTTACATATCGCGAATCAGGATAACTTCTTTAAAATCCCTGGTATGCCGATTGCATATTGGATCAATGAAACTG
Source organism: Pelotomaculum sp. (assembly GCA_018435055.1). Classification (GTDB taxonomy): domain Bacteria; phylum Bacillota; class Desulfotomaculia; order Desulfotomaculales; family Pelotomaculaceae; genus Syntrophopropionicum. The sequence continues at coordinate 12,583 of JAHDOA010000036.1, forward strand.
TTGCAAATTCATTTATTGATATGAAAAAGCTCGGAGAATATGCTGAAATCGTATCTGGAATGACTACTGGAAATAATGATAAATATATGCGAGATTGGAAAGAGGTGTCAATTAGTAAAATTGCTTTTAACAAATCCAGTCTTAATGAGGTGGATATTACTAAAACATGTTGGTTTCCATACAATAAAGGGGGGGGATTTAGACGTTGGTACGGTAACAATGATTATGTAGTTAATTGGACTAAATCACATGAGTTTAATCGAGCAAAAACCACAATGACACATTTATATTTAAAAAGATGTATAACTTGGTCAGACATAACATCTGCGATTTTTTCTGCTCGTGCTTGTGAAAACGGATTTTTCTTTGATGTTAAAGGCTCATGTGCTTTTCCAGATGAAAAAACGTATTATCCGTTAATAGCTTTATTGAATTCAAAAGTGGCTATGATGTATATTAAAATTTTAAATCCTACTATTACTACACAAGTTGGGGATTTAAAGCGTATACCATTAAACCCTCTTTGTTTTGATGAAATGATTATTACGTTAGCAAAAAAAAATATTTTATTAACCAAAAACGATTGGGATAATTTTGAAACAAGTTGGGATTTTCAAAAGCATCCTCTACTAAAATTTAAGTCTGGTGGTGGAAGGGTTGAAAATTCCTTTAATAACTGGCAGACCTTTACTGAAAAACAGGTCAAACAATTAATAGCAAACGAGGTAGAACTTAATCGTATATTAATTGAAATTTACCACTTGCAGGAAGAACTAACACCTGAAGTTGAGTATAAGGATGTTACCATCCGCAAAGCTGATTTAGTCCGTGATTTAAAATCCTTTATATCTTACGCGGTCGGCTGCATGCTGGGCAGGTATTCCATTGATGCCAATGGGCTTATTTTTGCCGGTGGCGATTGGCATGATAAATGGCAGGGCGGTAAAGTTCGCAGGATCGAAAAGGATGATGGCAGCAAAGTCATTTCCGATGCCTGGGTTAAGGCCACATTTTTGCCCGATGAAGATAATGTCCTGCCTATCCTCGACGACGAGTATTTCGACGACGACATCGTCAGCAGGTTTATCCAGTTCCTCCGGGTGACCTACGGTGAAGAGACCCTGGAGGAGAACCTTGACTTCATTGCCGGTGCGCTGGGGCGCAAAGTTTCTGAGACCTCGCGGCAGACCATCAGGCGGTATTTCCTAAAGGATTTCTATAAAGACCATGTCAAGGTTTATCAAAAAAGGCCGATCTACTGGCTTTTTGATTCAGGCAAGGAGGACGGCTTCAAGGCACTGATCTATATTCACCGGTACGACGAGTTCACCGTGGCCAGGGTGCGAACGGACTACCTGCACCGGTTGCAGCGGGCGTATGAGGCCGAGGCCAGGCGTCTGGAGGCACTCATCGACTCCGATGTGTCTCCGAGAGAAAAGACGGCGGCCCGAAAAAAGAGAGAGAAACTGCTCAAGCAGATGCAGGAATGCCTCGCCTACGACCAGGTCATCGCCCACGTGGCCAACCAGCGCATCAAGATTGACCTGGACGACGGGGTCAAGGTCAACTATGCCAAATTCCAGGGCATTGAAGTCCCCCAGGGTGACGGCAAGAAGCCGGTAAAGGCAGACTTGCTGGCGAAAATATGATTTATTGAGGTGGGGAGGAAATGATTAATCAACTGGATAGAACCGTCAGGATTCCAGTTAGAATTGTAAAGGGTGAAGTTAGATACTTCTATGGCGGAGATTTGCCTGATCTTGACTATACCATTGGCGAATTAATTATCCCTCAGTTTGCAGTTAAGGATCACAAATTTATTGAACTTGCACAGATGGAAACTACAGTTGAATTATTCCCGCCTAATAGCATTCTAATGATTGCTGTCAATGCAAATAATATTCCAGAAACATTAAGGGATAACGTGCACTCTTTGAGAACAGTGATATGGACAAATGAATCATTTGTTAAAGTTAGATTACTGGAATCATTATATCTACAGTTGAGGGGTAGTAAAAAGTCTGTATTACGCAATGTAAATTGTTATATTCCCAGTATCGAAAAAGAAGCAAAAAGCCTTAATAATGCGTATACTTTAATCTCTGAAGAATTTGAGCCCCATAGGAGATCTCATGCAGGAAATATATTCAGTAAATGTTACTATCAAAATGATGATTTGTGGTATCCACTTGAGAATAAGAGACAGATACAAGAGGGTTTATTCGAAGAGAAATTCTTCCTCGATTATAGAATATATGAATTGAATCCCAGCTGTCCTGTCATAAAAAAAGGCTATAATATCTGGGAAGAAAATCTTATCAAAGAGATGAAACGAAAAAAGTTTATGACCGGATTTGAGATTAAGGAATTATTTGGCCATAATTTAAAAACATGTGTTGATGTATTAAACAATCTATTGGATAAAAGGATATTTCTTCAGAAGAAAGAGTAGTGAACAATGGAACTAAACGAAATCAAAAAGGCGCTGGAAGATAACCTGAATAAAAGCCTGTCCCACGGCCGGAAGCGCAACATCGTCTTCTGGTATGACGACGCCGGGGAATTTGCGGCTGAGGTGGACGAGCTGGAGCTGAAGGGCGCCCGGGTGTTAAAGCTCAACGGCAGGAACAGCTTTCAGGTCAAGTATATCCTGGAGCATGAAGACCGGTTGAGCAACTACCTCATTTACGCCCCTTATGGCAAGCCGGCGGCGCGGGAGAACTACCTGCTGGATATCCAGAAGTACAGTGTTGATTTTTCCGCCGACAAGGCCACGGTGCTCATGCGGCAGCTCAATGTAACCGATGACTCGCTGCGCGCCTCTTTCCGCAAATACCTCAAATTTTTCAACAATAAGGAAAGGTACAAGGCTTTCAAAGCCTACTCGTTGACCACCTGCACTGAAGATACCCTGGATATAGCGGTGCTTTCAGTGTTATGTAAGCTGCCCTATCCCGGTTTGGAAGAAGTGTTGATGGCGCTCCTGGCTGAACACGCCGCGGGCAGGACGGCCATTTGCGATAATATTGAGAAGTTTGGTGATAGCGCTGCTCTCTGGAAACTAATTCACAAATATTACGGCTACGAGCTGGAACAAAAAGACCTGGGCACGCTGGGACTTTTTCTCCTGGTTAGCGGGCTTTCTTTCTCTTTGCGCCGGGAACTGCCCCAACAGTGGGAGCCTTTTGTCTCTCCCCGGAAGAACGACGCCGTGGTGTTCTTAAGCCGTTTCATGGGCGGCGCCAATACAGTGGATGCCTACCGCCGGTTGTCCCGGACGGTCCAGGAAAAGCTCAAGCTGAAGGATTATCTAACGCAGTGGGAGCTGGACAGCTACCGGGAGTGCGATTTATTTTCACTGTTTGACGAGGCGATTATCCAGGACATTTTAGGAAACCTGCTGGCCGGGGTGGGGCAGTTTAACAATTACATCGAAATTATCCTGGGGCGCCGGAACAAGCACTGGTTTAAGGTGTATGAAAACGAATATAATGCCGCCTACTGGGCGTGTGTACTGCTGGGCGGGTGGCAAATGCACAAGGACACGATCAAGGAGTACCCGCCCCACGACTTTTTTGTCAAGTATGCTAAAGACTACTGCCGGATTGACACCGCGTACCGGAAATTTGTCTATTACACAGACCGGGCAGCGCGCCACGAATGGTTTGACGGGATCCGGGAGATGGTTGAAAATACCTATGTCAACGGCTATCTCAACAACCTGTCCATCAAGTGGAGCGGCAGCGTTGAGAGCCTGCAGGAGCGCTGGGCGCTTGACTCTTTGCCGACCCAGTGGGGTTTCTTCCGGCAGCAGGTCCGGCCGCACTTAAAAAAAGGGGAAAGAGTGTTTGTCGTTATCTCAGACGCCTTGCGCTTTGAGGCGGCCGGGGAACTGGCCCGGCATTTCAACAGCGAGCGCAAAGTCTCGGCTGAACTGATCACCATGCAGGGTGTCCTGCCTTCCTGCACCAGCCTGGGTATGGCCTGCCTGCTGCCGCACCGGCATATTGAGATCAGCGATGTTTACAGCGTCAGCGTGGACGGCGTCTCCAGCGAAGGCCTGGAAAACCGCAATAAAATCCTGAACCAACAGGTCCAAAAGAGCATTGCCCTCCGCTATAAGGACCTGATGGGCTTAAAAAGGGACGAATTCCGCAAGCTCATTAGCGGCAAGGACTTGATTTATATCTACCACAACAGCATTGACGCCAGGGGTGACCATTACCCATCCGAAAGCGAAGTATTCGATGCCGTGGGGGAGGCCCTGGTTCAGCTAAGCTCGCTGGTAACCAGGCTGGTTAATAACGTCGCCGCCACCAATATCTACATAGTTGCCGACCACGGCTTTATCTACCAGCGCAAAAGCCTGGCGGAATATGATAAGACCTCCGGGGACAGTGACGACAATGCCTACGTTAACAGGAGGTTTATCCTGACCGGACGGGACAAGCAGTTGGATGGGACCCTGGCTTTTAGTATGAAATACCTGCTGGGTGACGGTACTGCGCTTAAGTGCATCACGCCCCGTGGGGCGAACCGGTTCCCGGTCAAGGGGGGTGGCGCCAACTATGTGCACGGCGGCCCTTTGCCCCAGGAGATCGTGGTCCCGCTGCTCCACATTAAGAACGAGCGGGGCAGGTCAGCCAGGAATGTACAGAAGGTAGTGGTGACGCTGACCAGTATTTCCCGGAAGATTACCAACACCATCACTTACTTGGAGTTCTTTCAAACGGAGAAGCTGGCGGACAAGATGCGGCCAGGCTGGTTCAGGCTCTACCTGGCTGACCGGGACGGCAACCGCATCTCCAATGAAAACTTCATCATTGCCGACAGCCGGTCGGACGACCCGGCGGAAAGAAAGTTCAGAGAAAAATTTGTGTTGAAGAACATGAAGTACGATAAGACGCTAAAATACTACCTGATCATGGAAGACGAAGAGGAACAGGTGGAAAAAATCTACGACCGCATCCCCTTCACGGTCGATCTCGCCTTCACTAGCGAAGACTTTGGTTTTTAGCGGGGTATGGAAATGGACGAATTGAGCGCCAAATTAAACCAGTATTTTCCCGGCCGGGTGGTGCGCAAGGACCTCACCAAGAAGATCAAGGAAGGCGCCAATGTGCCGGTCTACGTGCTGGAATACCTGCTCGGTATGTACTGCGCCACCGACGATGAGGACAGTATCCGGGATGGTGTGGAACAGGTGAAAAGCATTCTGGCCGATAACTTTGTCCGGCCGGATGAGGCGGAAAAGGTCAAGTCCAAGATCCGGGAACTGGGCAAATATACCGTGATCGACCGGCTGACGGTCAAACTCAATGAGAAGAAAGACGTTTATGAGGCTGAGTTCTCCAATCTGGGCATCAAAGGGGTCAGTATCATCCCGTCTTATGTGAAGCAGTATGAGAAACTGCTGACCGGCGGGATCTGGTGTATCGTCAAGATGGACTACTTCTTTGATGAGGAACAGCGGGGGGCCAGCCCTTTTTACGTCGGCAGCCTCACGCCGATCCAGATGCCCAACCTGGATCTGGACGAGATTTTAACCGGGCGGGGGCACTTTACTAAAGAGGAGTGGATCGACGCCCTGATCAGGTCCATCGGCCTGGAACCCACCCAGTTATCCAGCGAGGTAAAGTGGCATATGTTGTGCCGCATGATTCCCCTGGTGGAGAACAACTACAACCTGTGCGAACTGGGGCCGAGAAACACAGGCAAGTCCCATATTTATAAAGAAATATCTCCTAACTCAATCCTGGTTTCCGGCGGCCAGAGCACTGTCGCCAACCTGTTTTACAATATGTCCACCAGGCAGGTGGGCCTGGTCGGCCTGTGGGATACCGTGGCTTTTGACGAAGTGGCGGGGATTACTTTTAAAGATAAAGACGGCATCCAGATTATGAAGGACTACATGGCCTCGGGCTCGTTTGCCCGGGGCCGGGAAGAAAAGGCGGCGTCTGCTTCAATGGTCTTTGTGGGCAATATCAACCAGAGTGTTGACGTGCTGCTGAAGACCTCCCATTTATTCGAACCGTTCCCCGAAGCAATGGCCAACGACACCGCCTTTTTTGACCGGATGCACTATTACCTGCCCGGCTGGGAAATACCCAAATTCATGCCGGAATTCTTTACCGATATGTACGGGTTTATCACCGACTACCTGGCGGAGTTCTTCCGGGAGATGCGCAAGCGCTCCTATGCCGACGCGTTGGATCGCTACTTCAAGACCGGCCGCAACCTCAACCAGCGGGATGTGATCGCGGTCAGAAAAACTGTTTCCGGGCTGATCAAGCTGATCTATCCCAATGGCGATTTCGGCCGGGAAGAGGTCGAGGAAATTTTGCGCTACGCCCTGGTGGGCAGGCGGCGGGTTAAGGAACAGCTAAAGAAAATCGGCGGCATGGAATTCTATGATGTCCATTTTTCCTATATCAACAATGAAACCCTGAACGAAGAATTTGTCTCCGTGCCGGAGCAGGGGGGCGGCAAAATTATCCCCGAGGGTCTTGGCAAGCCGGGCCACGTCTATACCATCGGCCGCGGCAAATCAGGCATGATCGGCGCTTACAAGATCGAGGTCCAGGTAGTCAGCGGCTCGGGCAAGTTCGAAAGGACCGGCCTGGGCGCCCACCGGGAAGCCAAAGAGGCCATTGATACCGCTTTTCGCTTCTTCAAAGCCAACAGTAAAACAGTCAGCCGCTCCATAACCACCACAACCAAAGACTACCTGATGCATGTGGTGGATATCCACGGCGTCGGCCTTACCTCCGAACTGGCCCTGGCGGCTTTTGTGGCCTTGTGCTCGGGCGGGGTGGCCCGGCCCTGTAAGAGCCAGTTGGCCATCCTGGGCTCAATGAGCATCGGCGGCACCATTAATAAGGTAGCGGAGCTCGCCAACGTGCTGCAGGTCTGCTTCGACGCCGGAGCCAAGAAAGTGCTCCTGCCCATGTCATCCGCCGCCGACATCAGCACCGTGCCCCCGGAACTTTTCGCCAGGTTCCAAATATCATTTTATCAATCGCCGGAGGACGCGGTGTTTAAGGCGCTGGGGGTGGAGTAGGTATAAGCAGTATGGCTTTAAATGCAGGCAGCCGGGTAAGGGTTCCAGCCATTATGTCTATTATCGTCAGAAACTTCCTGATACACTCTCAATCCCAAGAGCCAGGCCAGTCAAGGCGATTTATGTGAGGCTTGCCCTGAATATGATTGAAGGTTTAAAAGAAGGGGAAGAAAAATAGTGAAAGATTTAAACTATTATCTTAATTTAAATTGAAATCAAAATAAGAAAGCTCACCAGCGAAAAAGGGGGCGGCTGGTTTGCTGAAATACCGCTGGGTGGCTTAAGCCGGTATCTCTGAAATTCGGACTCCTTGGCGCTGCGCCCCAAACCTGAATTCAGCCCCTTTACCCGCTGCGAACTCCAGGATGCTGCGGATGAATTCTGTATTGGCTGGTATGAGGCAGCCCGTAACCGGACCGGCCTTCCTGGCCCAAAACAAACCGTCTGCCGATCGTGGATGTTACATGGAAATAACAGAGCAGGTCAAGACGATTATGCAGAGGTTGTTGTCAGGGGGATGCGAGGCTTACCTGGTCGGCGGCAGCGTCAGGGATATGATCATGGGGAGGGAGCCTCATGACCACGATATTATAACTTCAGCCCCCACGGCCCAGGTTAAAAAGATTTTTGATAAAGTGATACCTGTGGGAGAAAAGCACGGCACGGTAGCCGTGGTTGAAAAAAAAGTGAGTTTCGAAGTCACTTCTTTTAACAGCCTGGAACAAGACCTTTCCAGAAGGGACTTCACTATGAACTCCCTGGCGATGGGTATCAACGGGAAGGTATATGACTGCTTCGGCGGCGAGGATGATATAAAAAATAAGGTTATAAGGACGGTCGGCAAACCGGAGCAGCGCTTCCGGGAAGACCCGCTGAGGCTTATGAGGGCAGTCAGGTTTGCTGTAGATTTTGGATTTTCATTGTCCGGCGAGACCAAGACGGGTATCATAGAAAACTGCCATTTGATTGAGGATACCGCGGCGGAGAGGGTGCGCGACGAGCTCTGCAAGATATTGCTGAGCGGCGGCTCCGGCTGCGGGATTAGGTTGCTGCAGGAATGCGGGCTTTTACGACATATAATACCGGAACTTACAGAGTGCGTGGGCTTTGAGCAAAGAAACAGGCATCACGATAAAGACGTTTTTGAACATACCCTGGCTGTCCTGGACAATACAACGGGGACCCTGAACGTGAGGCTGGCTGCCCTTTTGCACGACGTGGCAAAGCCCAGGACCTTTTCGCTGGATGAAAAAGGCGAGGGCCACTTTTTTAACCACAATATCGTTGGAGAGCAGATGGCGAGGGTTATACTAAACAGGCTGAAGTTCAGCAACGACACTATTGCCGCCGTAACAAGCCTTATTAAGGAGCACACCAGCAGATATGCCCAGATTTCTGCCTCAGGGATAAAAAGGTTGATTAAACGTATCGGATAAACGCATATACATTGAATCTCTGACAGATACTACAATAATTGTTGTTTTACCGCAGGGTATGACAGTCGGAAAATACGAGATCCGGATCTCTAAGTCTTCAGATGCAACAGCTGCCGGTACAGCCACATATAACCAATATTATGAGGTGTTGCAAGGTCCCGCCAATCTACCAACAGTCAACGAAGTAATTGTTAACAGGGAACATGATTCGAATATTTTGGAATCCGGTGGAAGGCGCAACAGCCTATTCCGTGTTCCGAAAAGATACCTGTGCAAATACAACTAAAGAGATAGCGTCTTTGACTGGAGACAACCATACTTATATCGACCCCACATGCCGGGGCAACCGGTCATACGAGTATTCCGTAGTGGCTATGAGGAGATCACAGATTCAACAAGTAATGCTTTATCAGTCAATGAATTAATATGTTAGTCAATTACGGGAACAATCTGACTGTGGCTGAAAGGAAATCAGGTTCTCTTCCACCTGGCATGACGACCGGGCACGATACAATCTACCAGTCCTTCATTTTTTAATGCGCCAAGGACCCTGTGTATTGTTGGCCGGCTTGTATTCGGGCAGGCCCGCTCGATGTCCTGAATAGAAAATTCACCACGAAAATGTAAAACTATCTCTCTTATCAGAGCAGTTTTTGTGCCTCGTTGATGTCCTGCAAGATTTACTCGTTCTTCGAATTCTTTATAGGCCGCTAAAAGGGCGCCCAGTGAATATTCAAGCCACGGAACAGGATTATGTTCCCGCTCATGCCAGCCCTGCGAAGATTTTTCCAGGGAGCTGTAATAAGTTTCTTTGCTCTCTTCAATAATTCTTTCGAGAGGGATAAACCTGACGACTTCAAACCCGGCCTGGTACAGCAATAATAAGATCAGCAGCCTGGACATCCGCCCATTGCCGTCATTAAAGGGATGGATGCAAAGAAAATCGAGAATAAAAGCGAAAATTAAAATAAGGTCATCGATTTCGCCCTTCACGCGGTATGTGTTAAAGCTGTCGCAAAGCTCATCCATAGCGTCGGGCACCAGAAATGCTTTAACCGGCACAAACCTTACCCTTTTTGTTCCGTTGGCCAGTTTTTCTTCAATTACATTATCTGAATGCTTCCATCTGCCTCCCGGCTGGGGAAGGTATTTGTACATATCCCTGTGCAGCTGTTGGATGACTTGTGTTTTGACAGGGATATCGACAGCGGAAGCGTGGATCTTCGCCAGCACATCACGGTAACCGGATACTTCCGCTTCACTCCTGTCCCTGGGGGTAGTTTTCTTACGCATTATTTCTTTAAGCTTTTGATTGGAAACCTTGATTCCTTCGATCCGGTTCGAAGACTCGGCACTCTGTATTTCAGCGATTTCTTGCAGCGTACTAAGGATTTCAGGGGACTGCTGGTAAAACAAGTCCTGCTTGCCCTTGTACTCATTTATTTTAGCTATGGTTCTGACAATGTTTAATGGAATTACACTTAGTTTTTCTAACGAATTCAGATGATCACGCCCTCAAGCAATAAGATCAATTAATATAATCATTTTAGTCTTAATGTTATCATGAGTAAAGGTTTATGATAATATTATTCCAAAAATCCCCATGACATAAAACAAATTATTTTTAAAGACTACGATTTATGTGAGGCTTGCCCTGAATATGATTGAAGGTTTAAAGAAGGGGAAGAAAAATAGTGAAAGTTTTAAACTATTATCTTAACTTAAATTATGAAATCAAAATAAGAAAGCTCACCAGCGAAGAAGGGGGCGGCTGGTTTGCTGAAATACCGCTGCTTCCAGGCTGTATATCCGATGGTGAAACACCTGAGGAAGCTATTTTTAATATCAACGACGCTAAAAAATGCTGGGTTGAAACTTGTTTGGAACTGGGACGCCCGGTACCGGAGCCTTTAACCGGTGATTTTTCCGGCCAGCTCAGGATCCGCATGCCTAAATCTTTGCACCGGATATTATCAGAAAAAGCCAGGGAAGAAAATATCAGCTTAAATCAATATATCAATTACCAGCTTGCCGGGGAGTTGGTCATCCAACAGCAGTTCCCAAAAAAAAGTGAGTACCAGAACAATCTTCATTTAAGGTGACTTATATTTGTTCAGAAGGTGAGGAGACGGACTGGATACCGGTGCCCCAAAGCTGGTCGCTGCCGTTGCCAGAGTAGTCTGCGTGATAGTCCTGTTCCCGGCTATGAAAGAATTTAAAAAGTTGGATAGAAGCAAGCTGACGAAGATCATCATTGTATTTCTGATTGCGATGGCCATCATGAAGCTTGCTGACGCATTCATGTTTTGACTGGACTATACCTTATACATCTCCAGCACCCTGCCGGCCATATCATACATATCTTTCCTCAGCCAGCCGGGTTCCAGCACCTCGACGGCGTCGCCCCACTGCACGAGCCATGTTTTCATCTCATCAATGCCGCAAACTTCAAAGGACATGATCACCGGGCCATCGGCGGATTCCTCCTCTATTTTTTGTGAGGGGTGGTAGATTAGCCGTTTTACCCGGTGGGCTACCTCCGGGCTAAACTTCAGCCTGACCCGGCAGATCTCCCCGTCGTTCATAATGCCCCAGCTCCGGCCCATATGTTCTTTGAGCGAGAAATCAGCGGGCATTGCAAAGCGCTCGGATGTATAGGAGAAGATATCAGTAATCTGATCAACCCGGAAGATGCGGATGGCTGCTCTCTTAAGGCAGTAGGCGACCAGGTACCAGTTATGCCTCTTGCAGATCAGTCCGTATGGTTCCACCACCCTTTCGGTGTCCTGCCGGCTGTGGGCCACATAGTACCAGAGCTTGACCCGGCAGCAGTCCCGTAGAGACTGCACCAGTTTGGTGAACATTTCACTTACCTTGTCCGGTTCCGCCAGCTGCTCATCAACTATATGTATCCTCTCCTGCAGCTGCTCAGTAGGTAGGGTCTTGGGGTTGTATTTATATTTAAACAACGTGCCGATCAGCGCGTCCTTGAGCTCGTTGGTGTGGCCGGCCAGGGCGGTGCCTTTCTGCTGCAGCAGGCTGAGGAATATAACCAGCGCTTTTTCCGGGCTGATGGAGGGGAGGTAGCCCACATCCAGGCGGTACAGCCCTTCTTTCCTGGAGGTATTCCTTTCCGGCCTGACAATAGGTTTGTTCAGGTCATATTCAATGTGGTCCAGGTAGCGGTGAATACTCCTGGTACTGACTTCCAGGGCTTCTGCCATTTCTTTAATAGAGACGCCCCCGTAAGGGCTTTTCTTATTCAGCAGGTCCAGCAGTTTGGTGATCCGCAGCGCTTTGGTTGTGGCATGGTTGGCCATTTCGTACCCCCCTTATTTAAGCCGGAATATCATGCCTCTATAGGTGGATACGACCAAAGTATACAATTTCCTCCTTATTATGGCGTCTATTTACAAAATACGTGCCTGTCCAGGCCCTTTATCCAGCCGGTCCAGCGGTCATCCTGGTTTTCACGGCTGTCAGCGGCCGAGCTGAACATATCAACTCCGGCGTCGATCATATCCAGGTGGTGCAGGACGGCGGCCTCCAGGAACTTGGGCCTTTTCGGCGACTGCCACTCGTACTGGCCGTGGTGGCTGACGATCATGTGGAGCAGCTTAATTCTCAGTTCTTCCGGGAAATCGGGCAACCGGCTGATATATTTGTCCAGGAGTTGGACGCCAAGGACAATATGGCCCAGCAGCCGGCCCTCGTCGGTAAAGTCAATATCGGCGCCGATGCGGTATTCTTCTACTTTGCCGATGTCGTGGAGCAGGGCGCCGGCTACCAGCAAGTCACGGTCAATTTGCGGGTAAAGAGGCGAGATTTGCGCCGCCGCGGCGGCCACGCCCAGGCTGTGTTCCAGCAGGCCGCCGATTGTGGCCTGGTGGTTTCGTTTGGCGGCGGGCGCCATAAGGAAGTCCTTGAGGAAGCCGTCGTCTGTTAAGATTAGAGACAGCAAATCTCTTAATTGCCGGTTATGCAGGGAGTCTGTCACTGCGTAGAGTTTATCCCGGGCTGAGTCCGGGTCAAGCTTGCTCATGGGAATGAACCTGGCGGGATCAATATCCGTGTCCCGGCAAACCGGCATGGATGATATGTTGATTTGTACTTTGCCGTTATATTCTTCAACCTGGCCTTGTACCCGGACGATATCCCCTGTCCGGCAGCCCTGATGTATCTCATACACGGCTTCCCAGACCCGGCCGTCCACCTGGCCTGTTTTATCCCCCAATACTACAGCCAGGTAGTGCCCCGCTCCGCTGCGCAGCGGCAGGAGTTTCTTACTCCTTAATGCAAAAATACCATTCACTTTCTGGCCGGGCTTAAGATGTTCTATAAAAATATCCATGATGCGTTCCTCCTTAATCAAATCTTCCTGATATAAATTCTAAACTATAACCCGGCATATGTCTGTCACTAAATAGAAAATATGTTCGCCAAAAATAAAAATCCCCGGCTGGAATAATAGAGCCAGGGATTTTTCAAAGCACCCCGGTGGGCAGCGATTCATCCCGCCCTGCAGGGTACTGCATGCAACAGACAGGTAGAAATGCAGGATCCAATATCCGACATCCGGCATCAGACCACTGAACTCTGAAACATCATTTTTATCAGTGAAAAAACTTATTAAGGATATCCAAAATTTTAAAACGGTATTCCACGGTTACCTGTTCTTGCGCCATCGCAGCAGGGTCATCATTTATGCTGCTGGTTGGCGCCTGCAGGACTGCCACGCAGAAAGGCCTGTTGCCGGCGCCGGCGCCGTCCCGCGCCGCATCATTTTGCTCTTTGGCGCTGTCCGGCAGCCGGCTGCTCTCGATCATCCTGGTCATATCCACAAAGCACAGGGGCGGGAAGAGGACACACCACCAGTTGGTCCCGGCCCCGCCGCCGATAGTGACCCGGACGGCTTCATAATCACCGGCGGGAAGAATAAATGGCCCGTAGTGTTTGGTGGGGAAAGAAAAGTTGTTCAATTCCACTTTGACCGGATAGTCTTTTCCTTCAGCCCGGATCTTGCCGGCGGCAATGTCACGGATGCGGTCAAGGTTAGCTGCGGCAATCTGCCTGGCCAAGTTGATATTATCAGCTTCAATAAAAGTGGGGCCCATAGCGGCAACGATTTCGTCCCTGACCTTTCTCTTCAGGTCCTGGTCCGCGCTGCTGTCGCTGTTGGAAACAACATGCAGCCTGATTAAGCTGTCGGGTGAGTAGACAGGCTCAGTATTCTGGTAATCCAGGCCTGATGCCAGAGTGACAATTGCCAGAAGAGCAAAGCCGGCTGAAGTTAGCGCAATTCTCTTTTTCACTGTTCATTCCCCAATCCATTTTTTTCGTTGTTAACTAGCTATAGTATTGCCGGCTGGTATGGCATTAACACAGGCAGGAAAAATTAATTTGACCTGGTTCATCCCTGCAATTTTGGCTGAGCTTATTGAAAAATATTTTTTGCATGGCAGGATTTATTATTCAAATGTAGAAGAATTGTAATTACTTTGTACACTTTTTGTAGTTGTGTAAGTAAAGGCAGGCACCGGTGGTTATGAAAATCGAAATAAGGGGCGCCGAAAGGCTGAGTTTCCGTGAACGGCAGGTCGTGTCACTGAAAGAAATGGGTTATTCGACGGACCGGATCGCTAAACAACTGAATATAAGCCCCAGCACTGTTTCAACTTTATATAACCGCGCCAGGACCAAGGGCTATGAGGTTGTGATCATTATACCGGGCCAGAACCTGGCGCTCTTTGGCATCGATGAGGAAGAGGAGGAGAAAGCATGAGCCAGCCGCTAAGAAATGAGGAAATTTTTTATCGCCACCAGCTGCAAACCAAACCCGGCAAAAGAGCCAGGCCGAGGAAGGCGTTCAATGTTTCCAGAAGCAAGCTTCCGGCCGTGGTGCTGTCACTTCTTTTAGTTTACCTGGTTATATCGTTCTGCTCCCAGTTCAGCAAGCTTTCCAGCATGCAGAAAGATGTGCGGAATATCCAACAGCAGGTGCAGGAAATGCAGCTAAAAAACGCAACGTTGCGTGAAGAACTGCGCCTGGCGCAAAGTGACGCTTACATCGAAAAGACTGCCAGGGAAAAGATTGGTTTAGTAAAACCGGGGGAAACCAGGATCGTTACAGTAGTACCGGGAAACGGGTCTCAGGCGATTGAGGTCCCGACAGAACAGAATATTGTAGCTGACTAAAGTTTAAAGCGAAAATCCAGTTAAATCTTGACACTATCTTGCGGATTCGCATATAATTACACTAGGTGTGGAAGTTTTAAGGGGGATTTTTGTCTGTTATGCCGATTGAGCTGGGGAGCGTCTTAAACGGTGTGGTTGCCGGAATTACGAATTTCGGCGCATTTATTGAGCTGCCCGGTGGAGTGACAGGCCTTGTTCATATTTCAGAGATAGCTGAGGTCTATGTCAAAGACGTAAATGATTTTTTAAAAACTAACGATAAAGTGACAGTAAAAGTAATATCGATAGATCCGAAGGGCAAAATTGGGCTATCCATGAAACAGGCAAACCCTGCCGCACACGCCCCCAGGAAAAGATTTCAGCCCTCTTTTGAGGAGAGACTGGCTAGATTTATGAAGGAAAGTGAAGAACGACAACAGGTTTTAAAGAGAAACACGGAATCAAAAAGGGGCGGGCGGGGCTGCGGCAAGAAAATGGAATAGAAAATTGCAGGGCAATTCTTACGCGGAATTGCTTTTATTGTTTTATGGGGTGAAAGTTTTATGAAGCGCGTTGCTTCTATTGATATAGGAACAAATTCCACCAGGCTCCTGGTCGCTGAATATACCGGTGAGCATTTAAACAGGATAGAGACCGGCCTGATCACTACCCGTCTCGGCAAGGGCATGGCCGGCGGAAAACTGTTGCTGGAAACTATGCAGAGTACCGCTGACGCGGTGGGCCTGTTTTATCAAAAAGCCCTGGACCTGGGCGCCGGGGCCGTGACAGCCGCAGCCACCAGTGCCGTGCGGGACGCTTCCAATAAAGCGGATTTTCTGGAGCTGGTTAAAAAAAGGACAGGTTTGACGGTAAGGGTACTCAGCGGCGAAGAAGAAGCGGCCTTGAGCTGGCGGGGCGTGCTTTCCGGGCTGCCGGTCGAGCCCGCCGCTACTCTGGTTATAGATATCGGCGGCGGCAGCACGGAATTCATCTGGATGCGGGGCGCCCGGCTGAACCTGGTTAGTGTAAATGCTGGGGCGGTACGCCTTACAGCCGCCGGCGCGGATGAAGCTGTAACATATAATATCCTGCGGCCTGCCCTGGAGGAAGTGGTGCGGTGTGCGCCGGCTTGCCTGGTGGGGGTGGGCGGGACGGTAACGACCCTGGCCGCCATAGATCAGCAGCTGGCCCTTTATGATCCGGACCGGGTGCATGGTTATAATCTAAGCCTGATGAGCGTGCAAAGGATCCTGAAGATGCTGAAGGGTATGGAAGTCGCGGAACGCAGAAAGGTACCGGGACTCCAGCCGGCGCGGGCGGATATAATAGTGGCGGGAGTGGGGATTGTCAGGATAATCATGGAGCACCTCGGCCTGGCGCGGATGGTTGTCAGTGAATGCGACATTCTTTACGGTTTAGCGCTAGAAATGGTCGGAATAAATAATTTATAAAGTACCAAAGATGACAAAAATTTCCACCCGCTTATACTATAATAATAATGTAGAAATAGTATAAGCGGGTGATCTTTTGTTTGAAAGTCCGGAGGTATATCCATATCAGCGCCCGCCGGGAAACAAAAAGAAACAAAGGCGCTGGGCAGGTATAAACAACATTAAAAGGCGTCTTCCCCAGGCAAGGGAAAAGGCGGCGGAGCTCTTTACCGCTGAGGGGATCGCTCTTGCCTGCGCGGGTTTTTTCCTGGGCCGGGCGGTTTTGCTGGGTGAACTGTCGCCTTTCGGGACGGCCCTGGTGGCGGCTGCAGTCAGAACCTGCGGCCGCGGGGGGTTCCTGGCGATACCGGCAGTAATCCTGGGCCTTTTTACCGTAAGCCGGGGCATACCCCTGGCCGGCTCGGCCGTTACCGTACTTTGTCTCTGGTTTTTAATCAGGTCGATCCCCCCGGATGTAAAAAGGCCCTGGCTGGTGCTGCCGTCGTTGGCGCTGGCCGTAACTGTGGTGGTAAAAACTTCATTGATAACGTTTAATTCGCCCTCTTCCTACGGTTATTTCAGTATTTTGTTTGAAGCAGTATTCGCTGCGGTGCTTACCCCGGTTATGGTACACGGTATTGAAGCTGTGAAACGAAAGCCCGACAGTTCGCAGCCCTTGTCCGGGGAAGAAATATTCTGCATCCTGCTGATCTTTGGAGGTATCATTGCCGGCACAGGCGATCTCAGCTATGAGTCGGTTAGTCTAAAGGGGACCCTGAGCAAATTCACTATACTGCTGGTGGCTATTATCGGCGGCGCCGGCTCCGGCGCGGCCGCCGGCGCTGTTATGGGGACTATCCCGGGCCTGGCTTATGTGTCGGCGCCGGTTATGGTAGGCGCCTATTCATTTGCCGGTTTGCTGGGAGGCGTATGTAAGAATTTTGGCAAAGCGGGAGTGGCCACAGGATTTGTCCTGGGCAATATCATCCTGACCGTATATATCAACGATTACGAAAATATGGTGGCCATGCTGCTGGAAACAGGCATCGCCACGCTGCTGTTTTTGCTGGTGCCTATGTTTTTCATCTCAGACCTGAAATCCACCCTGGGCTTGGCGGAGGAAAAGGCTGAGGGCCGCCCGGAGGAAGGGTATTACAAGGAAATTTTCAAGGAGCGGATATCGGGCTGGGCAAGGGTATTCAACGAGCTTTCAAAGACTTTTGAACAGGTTTCCTCTACAGCCGGCCAGAACTGGGAAGAACAAAACCTGCAAAAGCTGCTGAGCCTGGTGAGCGAAAAGGTATGCAGCAGCTGTTCCTTTTACCGCACCTGCTGGGAAAGGGAGTTTTACAAGACCTACCAGGGCCTGATCGACCTCCTGGCCCAGGTGGAACTGTTCGGCCAGGTCTCGCCCGACAACCTGCCGGAAGAGATCAAGAGGCGCTGCTCCCGGACCAAAGAGCTGGCCATCACCGTAAGCTGCCTCTATGAAACTTACAACCTTAACCGCTACTGGTCTCACCGACTGATGGAAAGCAGGCAGATCGTATCTGAGCAGCTCCGGGGCATTTCCGAAGTTATTGACGGCCTGCCGGCTGAGCTGGAGTTTGAGTTCGAGGCGGGGGCACTGGAGCCCGCCCTGCGCAGGAAACTGAAAGAAGCGGGGGTGCAGGCGGACAGCCTGTCAATACACCGCCGGGACGGCAAAGGGATTGAGTTGTCCCTTGAGCTGCAGTCATGCGGCGGAGTGATGAAATGCAAGGACATAATAATGCCTCTGCTTGCAAGGGCGCTTGAACAGCCGCTTTACTCCGCCGCTTCCATATGTACAACCAGGGCAGGGGACGCTTCCTGCCACCTGAGGTTTTATCCGGACCTCAATTACCGGCTTTCACTGGGTGTAGCCGGAATTGGCAGGAACGGGAGCATTGTATCCGGGGACAGCTACGCTTTTTTCCACCTCAAGGGCGGGCGTTTAGCCCTGGCGCTGAGCGACGGAATGGGCAGCGGCCCGCGGGCGGCCCTGGAAAGCGGCACGACTTTATTGCTGCTGCGGCACCTTCTTGAATCAGGTTTCGGGCAGGACCTGGCCATAAAAACGATAAATTCAATCCTGGTTTTACGCTCGCCAGGTGAATGTTTTGCCACTGTAGATATGGTTGTGATCAACCTGGTCAATGGACAGACTGATTTTGTGAAGATCGGGGCTGTCTCAACATTTTTTGTCCATGACGGGCAGGTTGAGCTGATTAAAGCAAGTTCCTTGCCGGTAGGTATTATAGATGATATTGAAGTGGCCACCATAGAAAGGACATTGGAGCCGGGGGACCTGCTGGTGATGGTAACCGACGGGGTTTTGGACTCCTATAAGGGGCCGGGGGACAGGGAAGAATGGCTGGCCGGGATACTGCAGGACGTGAATGATATGCAGCCGCAGGAGGTGGCGGACCTTTTTTTGAAGCTGGCCCAGACCGGGGCGGGGGGAGCTGCCAGGGCTCCGGACGATATGACCGTCCTGGTGGCCAGGGTGGAAAAACAGAGATACCTAAAATATAAAAATTAGCACACGTAGCACACGGGGACGGTTCTCGTGTGCTACGTGTGGCTTTCTCGGGTGTCCTCATTACTATGCCTAGGAGAAATTTATTTGTGTCGTTGCTGTCCTTTGTGGCAGCTTGATATTAACTTAACAAATGAGTCTCTGGATTTGAATTGTAGGTTATATTGGATGATTAACTGCTCCATCCGGGACTTTACCTAATAATAGATTAAGAATGGCTTGAGCTTGGAAAATCGCCATACGTATTCTAGTCTCAACAATTGCGGTACCCAGATGTGGAGTGAATAACGTGCGTTCTTTTTGAGCAATCAAACTTTTATTTATGTATGAATCATGTTTATCAGAAAACACTTCTTCCATCTGAAATACATCAGCTGCATATCCGGCTATAATGTTCTTATCCAAAGCATTTCCTAAAGCCTCCTCGTCTACTATTGATCCACGACTGGTATTTACTATAATACATGAAGGTTTCATAAGCCGCAGTTCAGCATCACTAATTAAATGATAGGTAGCAGAGGTAAGCGGCGCGCAAATTGTTATGAAGTCAGATTGCTTAAGTAATTGCAATAAATTTGTATATTTTACTTTAATAATTGATTCTTGTCGAGCAGATAACTTTTCGGGCTGGTAATAAATTACTTCCATGTTAAATCCATAGGCACGGTGTGCGACTGCCTGTCCAAGATTGCCCATGCCGATTATACCCAGTTTTTTGCCTGAAACGCTAAAACCGTAATTTGGCACGGGACTCCAACTTTCAAACTTTCCTGAGCGAATTTCCCGGTCACCCGGCAACAGCTTCCTTGCCAACCCCAAAAGCAGGCCCCATGTTAAGTCTGCAACAGCTTCACTCATGATAATACCATCGTTACAAACTACATAAATCCCTCTTTTTGTTGCTTCGTCAACATCTATATTGCTAAGACTTCTCCCATAAGTTGATACAATCTTAAGTTCATCGCATTCGGATAAGATTTCTCTGTCTATATGGTCCCGTACTGAAACGCATAATCCATATGCTTTTTTAGCGGAAGTGATAATTTCGTCTTTTTTAAGATGTCGTATAGACGGGTTAATCTGGACTGTGAAATGAGTTTTCAATAAAGAGGGGCCTTCCTCAGGTACCCAATGTGTATAATAAACCAGAGGTTTATGAACGGAAGTTTCCGATAACAATTAAAGTCACCTCAGAAGAAAAACTATAGTGAAAAAGAACGTAAAATAGACAAGAACCTTTTTGTACCCTCAGTCAAGTATTTGTTACTGGGATAGATTATTTTATATTCTTTGTAAATCTCAACACCAGTGATCGGAACTGATACGAGAGTGCCCGATTGCAGCTCGCGTGTGATGGCTGATTCAACTACAATAGATATTCCCAAAGAATTCTCTACTGCCTTCTTAACTGCCTCCGTACTTCCCAACTCCAAAGAAATATTAACATGGTTTATAATATCTCCTATTTGTCTTTCCAGAAACCTTCTGGTTCCCGAACCCTGCTCGCCGACAACAAAGGGCATAGTCAGAAGCTCGTCTGCCTTTATACCCTCCCTCTTTGCCCATGGGTGCAGCGGGGAGACGATTAACACCAGCGGCTCCTTCCTAAAGAATTCAACTTTTAAGTTTGTATTATAAACATCGGCTTCTACAATGCCGATGTTCAGTTCATAGTCAACTACTTTCTTTTCTATTGCTTGTGTACGGTCAATAAATACCCTTAGACTAATATCCGGATAATGTTCACGAAAAAGCCCTAAAATCTTGGGCAGCATGTATACGCCGATGTTGCTGCTTGAGCCAATCATTAAAGTACCCCGCTCAAGGCTTCTAAATTCCTCGATTGCCGTATGCGCTTCAGTCACTATCGCCAATATCTTAACTGCATAATTGTATAGACATGTACCTTCTTCCGTTAATACATATTTCCTGTTTTGAAAATCAATAAGAGGACATCCGTAGTAACTTTCCAGATTGGCAATGTGAGTTGAAATTGTAGGTTGGGCGTATTGAAGAATATCAGTGGCCTTGGCCAT
>JAHDOA010000021.1 GCA_018435055.1 Pelotomaculum sp.
GATTTCTATTGTTTTATAATGTAGTGGACAGGGGGTGATAGGTAGTGCCGCGTGTAATGCGAAGGCGGAGTTCGACAGGCATTTACCACATAATGATAAGAGGAATTAACCAACAGAATATATTTGTGGAGGATGAGGATAACGAAAGATTTATTGATACTTTAGCTGGATATCAGAAGGAAATTGAATATGAAATATACGCTTATTGCTTGATGGGTAACCATGTTCACTTGCTGATGAAGGAGGGCAATGAGGAAATTGGTAATACGATGAGGCGTATCGGTGTTAGTTATGCGTATTGGTACAATTGGCAATATAACAGGAAAGGGCACCTATTCCAAGATAGATTTAGAAGTGAGGTAGTAGAAGACGATGCCTACTTTCTGACTGTATTACGATACATCCACCTAAACCCGGTTAAGGCTGGCTTGATAAGTGATATTAAAACTTATAAATGGGGTAGTTTTAAGGAATACATAGAAAGATCAAGGATAGTGAATACCAATTTAGTTCTGGCGATGTTCTCTACTGAAAGGGATAAAGCCCTGGCAAGATTTCGCATTTTTCATCTGGAGGCCAACGAAGATCAATGTCTAGATATTGATCCAAAAAGGAAAACGTTCTCTGATAATGAGATAAGGCAGTTAGTGCTGGATAAATATAATGTAGAGCTAGCTAAGCTCCATAGTATGGAGCCGGGAACCCAGACCGAAATCTTAAAATATCTAAAGGGGCAAGGGGGAGCTTCTTTAAGGCAATTATCAAGAATGACCGGTTTTACCGTACATAGAATATTTAAGGCTTAACAACAGGAACACAAGGGGTCGGTTCTGTTGTGTCGTTGAAAACCGTCCAGCACACTAACTAAACAACCAACAAGCCGGGATGATCTTCACAGGATCGCCCGGCTTTTGTTTTATCCCCGGCAAACCTTGGTGGCAATCAAGGGGCTGGGGGTTTTGTTTGTTTGCCATTTGTCAGCCAAGCAGGTAGGCCTGATAGGGGTTACCTGGTTACTCTGTTGGCTGGATAATTGCCGGGGATGACTGCCCTCGTCAAGAAACACCCTACAGTTGAAATACTTGCAGGGTGTTTTTTACCTCTTTGATAAAATGGGCCAACCATATTGCAAGCGCCAACCAGTTTCGTAGTTTATCTTATTGGTGTCGTAATCATCCTTATCCAGGATAACATATGAATACCTCCATTTTTCCAAATCGTTTAATGATGACCCCAGGATTTTTAATGACCCAGTTTTTTTATGATCTGAAAATTCCTGGATTATCCTAGACCCTAAATAATAAGTAGAACCCCCTTTGCTACTTCCCCCAATTCCATTATATACAATCCAAAATTCGCCATCGGTTTTTGGTTTAATGATATGTTTTAAATCTTTTCTGGTACTTGCTAACTCCGCTATATTAACTACGCCTTCTTCGGAAGAAATTTCAGCGTTACAAAGCTCCGCTATGCTGTAGGTAGTATAAATCCAGTATAATCCGCAACTATTTTTTTGAGGTAAACCCTCCTCTAAGCCATTGCTGCTGTATTTTAGGAGTTTACTTGCATTTCTTGTATTCTCAATTTTTACAATCCTGTCAAGCACTTAACTAATCACCCTCTAAAGTATAATGTAGTGCCGTTTGCCGCTACCCAAAGGCCTACCCAGAGCCATGCGGGTAGTTTTCAATTTCGGAAATTAACCGACTTTTTTCTCAGGGGCTGATCACACTTGTAGGCCAGTAGACAGGCATAAAGTGCGTCAAATTTTCCAAGTTGGCTGGTGAATCATTAGGTCACCGGCCCCAAATACTCATTCCTCCACAATCTCCACGATATCAGAAATATCACAGTCCAGGGTCTTACATATTTTAACCAGCACATCAGTGGTCACATTTTCGCCCTTCCCCAGCTTGGCCATGGATGCGGTACTGATTCCGGCGGCCTTCCGTAAATCCTTCTTTAACATATCCCTATCTATCAGGAGTTTCCATAGTTTCTTGTAACTTGTCCTCATGTTGCCACCTCACTTAGCTGCCTATAAAGACTAACACAAAAAGGGTTATGGCGCAATTAAAATTTACGCTTGCAAATATCAGGTTGAGCATGCGACAATATGTGCTATAATTTACCTATGGGGGAGGGGGGCTATGCCATGGCGGGCGATCGTTCTTTTACCGATTATGTAAAGAGCCGGTTTTTTAATGATCTTTATTCAGCTGCTGAAGAATACGTTGAGCAAAACTGGGAAGGTCTTGATTTAGACCTGCGTAACATTCACCGGGTTGGCGGGGTTGCTATGTCTGATATGACCATTAAATTCGTATCGGTTAGCGATCTGCAGGACTTAAAAATAGAATTTGATGTCGTGGTGGACGCTGAAATTGAAGCTACAGAGGGCGACTACCATTATGATGAATACGATATCTGTAACCAGTGGCTGTCCATCCGCTGCACCGGGGATCTAGCCTTAAACCTAGATGACTTTAAGATCACCAGCATCACCTCATACCAAAAGGGCAAAATGCCCAGACCCCTTTCCGATGCCTTAGTGCCATACATTTACAAAGAGGACTTGGACAAGGTTGCTTTGGATTTTCTGCGCAAATATTATCCAGAGGCCTTAAAAGCGCCAATGCCGCTCGACCCATCAAAATTAGCTGAGCGGATGGGGCTTAAGGTTGAAGTACGGGACATCACTGAGGATTTATCCATCTTCGGTCAGATATATTTTCACGATGCCGAGGCGGAATTTTATGATTCAGAAATGGATGAGTTAGTAAAAACATCCGTCAAGGCCAAGACGATATTCGTTGACCCCAAGGCATATTTCATGCGCAACCTGGGTGCCGTCAATAATACCATCGTCCATGAATGTGTCCACTGGGACAAGCACCGGAAAGCCTTTGAACTGGAACGCCTATATAACGCCAGCGCCAGTAGAATTCGGTGCGAAACAGTTGGCGGCATCAAAGATGGTGAAAAGGATGCCACCGACTGGATGGAGTGGCAGGCCAATTCCCTGGCCCCAAGGATTCAAATGCCCCTGGGAACATTTAAGACCAAAGCCTTTGAACTTATCAAACAGTATCAAAAGGAACTGGGTACCACCGAGCTAATAGATGTAATGGAACCGGTCATAGAGGCACTGGGCATCTTCTTCTGTGTTTCCCGCCAAGCGGCCAAAATCCGCATGATTGACGCTGGATACGAAGAAGCCATTGGCACCTTTACCTACATAGACGGACGTTACGTTAAACCCCATAGCTTTAAAAAGGGTGCGCTTTTAAGAAACCAGACCTTCTCCATCGGTGCGGAAGATGCCGCAATTCAAAGCATAACCAATGCCAAATTGATACCCCTGGTGAAAGACGGCAGCTACCTTTATGTTGATGCCCATTTTGTACTAAACCATCCCAAATATGTGGCGCAGAATATATTCGGGGAAACTGAACTAACGGATTTTGCCCGGACGCATATGGAAGAATGTTGTTTAGTATTTGACCTATCAATTAGGGCCGGTGTTCGGGAAAGATACCACCGGGAATGTTTTCTAAACCGGGATGAAACTTCACTTATACGTTTTGAAATCGCCTATGGTCAAGGTTACGAGAATGCTTCCCCGGAAAAGCAAAGGAAATTGTTGGCTGATACGATAGCTGAAACCCAAAGGGTGTTAAACGAGCTACCCAACAACTTAGTTGGCTCCTTACAGATGGTACGTAAATGGAAGAATGTAACATATGCAGAGCTTGCTGAACGGACATTATTAAACGAAAGAACCCTGCGGAGGGTCATGAATGGTGAAGAAGGTGGTTCGCTTAACACCATAATATTGATTTGCCTTGGGCTGCATCTGCCGCCACCTATTAGCCGTCATATTATAAGCAAATCAGGATTTTCCTTAAAATACAGCAACAACGATCATGCTTGGTACGACCATATGTTGCAATCACGTTATGCCCATAAGATGGACGAAAATCGAAAGTTTCTACAGGAGCACGGTATAACCCCTTTATAAAATAATTTTCAGGTGAAGCGGACACGTGATGTCCGGTTTTTTTATTCCTAAATTCCTAAGAGCCATACATGAATCCTAACAAGGGTTTGTGTATGGCTCTTTTTTTGCCCAAAAACCCCGTTTTGCCCCTTAAAAAGCGGACATGAAGTGTCCGCCACAGCCCCCTGTTTATGGACGATAGTAGAGGTGAAGGAAGCAATTCCACAATAAATTTGCTGCAGCCAAACGGCTCCCGTTTAAAAAAACGGTGAGTTTTTTGGCTAATTCCCATGCCCTTTTCTCACCGGGAAAGGGTCTTTTTTATGCCAAAAGGTGACAATCAGAAGTCAAACAAGGAGTATTACCTACCGATTGATGGCCAGAAAATCACGGTGACGGAGGATGTTTATCAGGCCTATAAGCAGCCAGTGTGGGTGGAGCGCAAGCGTCAAGAGCGGAGGAAAAGGTGTTTGATTAGCGATGGTAAGGGCAAGACAAAGCGTTGTATGAAAGATTGCAGCAAGTGCGATAGGCAGCGTACCGGCAGCATTTTATCACTAGATAAATTCGTAGAGGATGGTTACGAGATAGCTGGTTCTCTTGATGTGGCCGAATTGGTAGCGGAAAAGTTGTTATTTGAAGAACTAGCGGCAGCCCTTAATGAACTAGATCCGCAAAATAAAAGAATCGCTGAATTATACGGTGAGGGAATGTCGGAGCGGCAGATTGCCGATGAGGTTGGGCTTTCCCAAAAGACGGTGAACAAGCGCAAGGCCAAGATTTTCGGCCAGCTTCACCAGCGCCTAAAAGATTATAGGTAAAAAGGTACTCAAACTGCCCCTAAATGTCCTGTGGATATTGAAGGGCAGTTTTTAGTACTCAAAACCATCAAAAGTGTCCTGTGGATGGTGAGGGGATAAAAAAGCCCTCGGAAATGGAGGTGGCAATATGCAAACGAACACCCGAGACCCAGAGCTAGATGAAGAACTGGCTGGCATCTTAAGTGCCATCAGTATCGTATCTCGGCGTTTGGCCAGGAAGCTGTTAACACTTCAGCATGAGGACGCAATTAAAGAGGAAGGAGGGGAAGCGGATGAGCAAGACGAGTGATTTATCTCAAGCGGTAACGGAGCTAAGAAGCGCTGCCCAATCGCTTATTAGTGTAGCTGATTCACTTAATGACTTATTCAGCGGCGGTATCGAAGTAGCAGCCCAACTGGAAGCAGCGCCGGAGGAAAAACCCATCACCTTGGAAGCTGTCCGGGCAGTTTTGGCGGAGAAATCCAGAAGCGGTTTTACTAGCGAAGTTAAATCGCTCATTGAAAAGCACGGGGCTGCCAGGCTCTCAGAGGTTGACCCGGCAAATTATAAAGCCCTCTTAGCGGAAGCTGAGGTGCTGGGGGATGGGTAAACATGCGCTGCTGTCAGCTTCTGCCTCCCCCAGATGGTTAAAATGTCCGCCGTCAGCCCGGCTGTGCCAGAACTACGAGGACAGGGGCAGCGACTATGCCGCTGAAGGAACGGCTGCTCATATCCTGTGTGAGTACAAGTTGAAAAAGGCCCTGGGCATGGATGCTAAAGACCCAACTGCGGACCTTACCCACTACAACCAGGAAATGGAGGACTGTGCGGATGGTTACGCCTCCTACGTCCTGGAGTTGGTGGAAGCGGCAAAGGAAACCTGCACCGACCCGGTTGTTCTCATTGAGCAGCGGCTGGACTACTCCAGATATGCAGAGGGCGGCTTTGGCACCGGGGACTGCATCGTTATCGGGGATGAAACGCTCCATATCATTGATTATAAACATGGCCAGGGAGTGCTGGTGGAGGCCGAAAAAAATCCGCAAATGATGCTCTATGGGCTAGGGGCACTGGAAATATTTGATTGTCTGTTTGATATCGAAACGGTATCCATGACCACCTACCAACCCCGAAGGGACAACATCAGTACCTACACCATGACCAAGGAAGACCTTTACTGCTGGGCGGAGGAAGAACTAAAGCCAATCGCTGAACTGGCCTATGCCGGTGGCGGGGAGTTCTTGTGTGGCGAGTGGTGTCAGTTCTGTAAAGCGAAACATGAGTGCCGAGCCAGGGCTGAACACAATATGGAACTTGCTCGTTTTGACTTCAAGCTGCCGCCGCTGTTAGAAGACGATGAGGTGGAATCCATCCTTGGCAGAATCGATGGACTGGTATCCTGGGCCAATGACGTCAAGACCTATGCCCTGCAGGCTGCCCTGGGCGGCAAGTCCTGGAGCGGCTGGAAATTGGTTGCCGGTAGAAGTGTTCGCAAGTACATCAGTGAAGATGCGGTGGCCCAGGCGGTACAGGCAGCGGGCTATGACCCCTACGAACAAAAACTGAAGGGCGTTACCGCTATGGAGAAAACCCTGGGCAAAGCCAGATTTGCTGAACTACTTGGTGGACTGGTGGAAAAGCCCCCTGGAAAACCGACTTTAGTGCCGGTGGATGATAAACGCCCGGCTATCAATACAGCACAACAGGACTTTAGTGAAAATTAAGGAGGAAAATCATATGTTTAAAAATCCTATGAAAGTTATTACTGGACCAAACACCCGCTGGTCTTATGCCAATGTGTGGGAAGCCAAGTCAATTAATGGCGGCACCCCAAAGTTCTCGGTATCTTTGATTATCCCAAAGAGCGACACCAAAACTGTGGCCAAGATTAAAGGCGCTATTGAAGCCGCTTATCGTGAGGGTGAAGCAAAGCTGAAAGGTAACGGTAAAACTGTACCATCCCTTTCTGCTATCAAGATGCCTCTCCGTGATGGTGATACCGAAAGACCCGATGATCCGGCATATAGCGATTCATACTTCATTAACGCAAATTCCACAACCGCACCAGGCATCGTGGATGCTGATCGTCAGCCGGTTCTTGAACGTTCTGAGGTTTACAGCGGCGTTTACGGCAGGGCAAGTATTAACTTTTACGCTTTCAACTCAAACGGCAACCGGGGGATCGCATGTGGGCTTAACAACCTGCAGAAGATCCGTGATGGTGAACCGCTGGGCGGCAAGTCCAGTGCAGAGGACGACTTTGCTACTGATGACGATGAGGATTTCCTTTCCTAGCGATTACGGGGGTGCGGGGTTTTACCTCGCTTCCCCACACCAATAAAGGAAAGGAGAACCCAATGAAAACGCTCGGAATCGATATTGAAACATTTTCAAGTGCTGACCTTAAAAAGACTGGTGTTTACAAATATAGTGAATCACCCGATTTTGAAATACTCCTGTTTGGCTACAGCGTGGATGGCGGTGAGGTTCAGGTAGTGGATTTTACCGCCGGTGAAAAGTTGCCGGATGAAATAACACATGCGCTGACTGACCCCGGTGTTACCAAGTGGGCATTTAACAGCCAATTCGAACGCATCTGTTTATCCCGCTGGTTGGGACTTCAATATCTCGACCCAAGGCAATGGCGCTGCACCATGGTTTGGTCGGCCTATATGGGACTGCCCCTTTCTTTAGAAGGAGTGGGTGCGGTATTGGGGCTGGAGAAGCAAAAGCTGTCGGAAGGTAAAGATTTAATCCGCTACTTTTGCACCCCGTGTAAACCTACCATTGCTAACGGTAAGCGAACAAGGAATCTGCCCATCCATGACCCGGTTAAGTGGGAACAGTTTAAAGCCTACAACCGCCGGGATGTGGAGGTGGAAATAGCCATCCAGGAAAGGCTGGCCAAGTATCCCGTGCCGGAGGGCATTTGGGACGAGTTCCACCTGGATCAGGAAATAAACGACCGGGGTGTGGCCTTGGATATGACCCTTGTCCAGGCGGCCATTAAAGTTGATGGGCTTACCCGCTCTGAACTACTAGGGAGAATGGGAGAACTAACTGACCTTGATAATCCCAATTCCGTACAACAGTTAAAGGAATGGCTAGCTGACCAAGGACTTGAAACAGATACCCTGGGCAAAAAGGCGGTGGCGGAATTATTGGAAATAGCACCTAAACCGCTGGATGAGGTGCTACAACTTCGTCAGCAGCTTGCCAAATCATCAGTGAAAAAGTATCAGGCCATGGAAAATGTGGTCTGCTCAGATAATCGCACCCGTGGAATATTTCAGTTTTACGGGGCCAATCGAACCGGCAGGTGGTGTCTGACGGGTGATCATGAAGTACTGACAAAAGATGGTTGGCAGCGTTTGGATGAATGGGGCGGAGGCGAAATAGCTTGTTGGAATCCAAAAGGTGAGATTGTTTCCTTTCAAAAATCTGAAAAGGTTCAATTCAATTATGACGGGGATTTATACCACTATTTTGATAAACGGATTTCCCAGATCAGTACCCCGGAACACAAAATGTATGTCAAACGGCACTACGGCGGGGTCTGGCAAACCGACATCGTGGAAAACATGGCAACCTACCGTCCAAGCATACCCTTCACTGGATTTCGTACTGTAAATTCCAGTTTAGAACATCAACAACTTCGTGTTCTCATCATGGTTCAAGGGGACGGGCATTACGTTCCAGATGGCGGCATAAAGCTTAAATTTGTCAAACTGCGGAAAATTGAACGTTGCCGTTGTTTGTTGCGCCGGGCTGAAATCACGTATACCGAAACAAAGCAAAAGGCCGGCCACAAAATGGCATCGTTGTTTACGATAAACGCCCGGCATGTGCCATTGTGGCTACGTCTGTTTCGCAAAAAGACCTTTGGTTCATGGCTATTTGATGAGAGTCCTGATGTGTTCTTTGATGAGCTAGTTCACTGGGACGGATACCAAAGTGCTAAAAACAGCATCCAATACAGCACCACTAACAAGAAAAATGCCGATATGGTTCAAGCCTTTGCACATTTAAGTGGCAGAAGCGCACTAATCCGGACAAAGGATCGAAGCGACAAAAATTGGAGCACTTATTATGTAGTAGACATCTGGCTTACACCAAAGAACTGCCATGAAATTAAAACAAAACCACAAATGCAGCACTACACCGGCAGGGTCTATTGTGCAGTGACGTCAACTGGTTATTTCCTTGTTCGCCGTGATGGGAAGGTATGGGTCACAGGCAACTCCGGTAGACTCCTGCAGCCACAAAATTTACCAAGGAATAGCATGCCCGATTTGGCGCAGGCGAGGGGCTTGGTGCGCTCTGGTAATTTTACCGCTTTGGAAATGCTCTACGATTCGGTGCCGGAAGTGTTGTCGCAATTAATCCGCACAGCTTTCATTCCCAAACCCGGTTATAAATTCATCGTTGCCGACTTCTCATCAATTGAACGAGTAGTACTGGCTTGGCTCGCCGGGGAGCAGTGGGTGCTGGATGCCTATGCTGCTAAAAAGGATTTATACATCGCCACCGCCAGTCAGATGTTCGGTGTGCCTATTACAGATAAAAAAGATCCGCTCCGCCAGAAGGGTAAAATAGCGGATTTGGCCTGTGGTTATGGCGGCTCGGTGGGTGCGCTCACGGCCATGGGTGCTTTGGAAATGGGCCTGATGGAGGATGAACTCAAACCCCTGGTTACAGCATGGCGAGCCGCCAACCCCAACATCGTCCGCTTTTGGTGGGACGTTGACCGGGCGGCATTAACCGCAGTTCGGGAACGCACCACCACAGAAACCCACGGTATCCGTTTTGCTTATCAAAGCGGAATGCTGTTTATCACCTTGTCTTCTGGCAGACGGCTGGCCTATGTGAAACCTCGCATTGGTATTAACCGCTTTGGCTCGGACAGTGTGACTTATGAAGGTGTTGGTGCGGCTAAGAAGTGGGAGCGGCTGGAAACATACGGTGCGAAAATTGTCGAAAACATTATTCAGGCGATCAGCCGGGATCTTTTAAGTTATGCCATGCAGAACCTGCGGCATTTGCCTATCGTGATGCACATTCACGATGAAATTGTCATCGAAGCCGATCGGCGAATGTTAACTGAGACGGTATGCGAACGGATGGGCCAAACCCCGCCTTGGGCCAAGGGATTATTGCTCCGGGCGGAGGGCTTCGAATGTGATTTTTATCAGAAGGATTAACTACGGATTTTAGCTGGTACTTGTCCTTTAGATAGTAGGGGCTGAATGTTGCTGGTAACAGAAAAATTAATTTTTATTAACGATACAACAAAATCATGTTACCAGCAACATCGGGTAACAGTGGGGGTTCGAATCAATGTGTTTTTCGGCTTATAGATAAGGACGACAAATGGGGTACTCAAAACCATCAAAAATGTCCTGTGTATGTTAGGAGGCCAGTTGCCAAACCACGGCTTACTGTCCTGTGAATAGTGAAGGAGGTATTAGACCTATGTTTTATGTGAAAGCGCAGCTTAGTGATGAAGTGGAGATTGCTGTAGAGATTCATGATGACAATGTGTTTTGCATTTGCCCCGGTTGTGGGCGTGAAGTGGAAATTGACCTTGCAGAGATATTTAGTACCGGTGACAGCGACCTGTATGGCACGGAAGTATTTTGCTCGGAGTGCAGCCGGGCCAGATTGGAGGGAGATAGATGGAGTGGCGTAACAGTGAAGGTTACCCCGACCCTACACCATACGAAGCCCTAAAAGCAGTCAAGGTTTATCGACCTATGGTGTACATCTGCTCGCCTTTCGCCGGGGACACAGAGCGGAACATCGAACGGGCCAGAGGTTATTGCAGATTGGCGGTCAGCCGGGGGTGCATCCCCCTGGCCCCGCACCTGCACTACCCGCAGTTTATGGATGATGGGGACAGGCAGCAGCGGGAGTTGGGCCTTTGGTTTGCTTTAATCCTGCTCGGAAAATGTGATGAACTTTGGGTGTTTGGCAGCCACCTCAGTAGCGGCATGGCTGCTGAAATCGCTAGAGCGGAACGGCGGGGCATGCCTATTAGGTACTTTGACAGTAAAGGTGAGGGGGTCGGGAGATGTACGGTTTAGTTAGAAGCTCATTTTTGAGCATTAGGTTTTTTCGGGGGTGGTTCCATGCGTGATCTAAAAATCGCCTACGGTAGCAGCCGCTTTGCCAAGAAGTGGTCGAATAAAACCATTACTTTCGATGAACTATGCAAGCGCCTGGAAACCACCATTCGCACTTCCGAGACGGTGGAGGAATATCCCAACTTACCGAAAGGCGAAAGAGATCTGGCCAAGGATAAAGGCGGGCATGTCGGGGGTTGGCTTAAAAAAGGTAGGCGCAAGCGGGAAACAGTAAAATGCCGCTCCATGTTAACCCTTGATGGAGATAAGGTGGATAAAGATTTCATCGGGCGCTATGAACAAGAAAACAAATATGCATCTTGCCTTTACACTACCCACGGCCATACCCCTGAAGCACCAAGAGTAAGAATTGTGGTGCCGCTTACCAGGGATATAACTTCAGACGAGTATGCAGCGATTACCAGATATTTTGCAGCTGAGTGGGGCATTGACCAGTTTGATGAATGCTCCTACCGGCCACACCAATTAATGTATTGGCCCACGACACCCAGCAACGGTGAGTATATCTTCAAGCGGTTTGATGGTGAGTGGCTTGACCCGGATGAATATTTGGAGATGCATCCTGAGTGGCGGGATTGCTCTATGCTCCCTACTTCCTCACGGGAAAGTGCGGTAATTGACCGGGAGATTAAACACCTGGCTGATCCGCTGGAAAAGGAAGGCCTCATCGGGGCTTTCTGCCGGACGTACAGCATTGCCGACGCCATTATGACTTTCCTATCCGATGTGTATGAGCCAACAACTATGGACGGGCGCTATGATTACATTCCTGCCGACAGTTCAGCTGGTGTGGTGGTTTACGATGATAAATTCATATATTCCCATCATGCCACCGACCCAGTGTGCGGGCAGCTGTTAAATGCCTTTGACCTAGTGCGTTTACACAAGTTTGGCAGTAAGGATGACAAGGCCCCGGCGGACGCCCCGGTTACTGACCTTCCTTCATATAAGGAGATGATGGAATTTGCTTCAAAGGATGAGCAGGTGAAGCTACTGTTGGTGAAAGAGCGGCATGCACAAGCGGGAGCAGATTTCGTTGCGGAAGATTGGCAGAAAAAATTGGTTTATGAACGCCGCTCCACCGTGTTAAAAAATAGTCTGCACAACATTACGCTGATTTTGCAAAATGACCCCAACCTAAAAGCACTGGTGTTCAACCAGCAGCTTGACGGTATAGAAATTAAGGGTGCAGTGCCCTGGGAGCATCCTTCAAAATATTGGCGGGATGCGGACGATGCTCAGCTTATCAGCTACGTTGATTCCCATTATGGCACATTTTCATCGAGGAATTATGAGCTGGCTATCACCAAGGTGACCGATGACCGCTCATACCATCCCATTCGTGAATTTCTAGCAGAGTTGCCTAAGTGGGATAAAGTGCCCAGGGTAGATACCCTTTTGGTTGATTATCTTGGGGCGGAGGATAACGCCTATGTCAGAGCGGTAACCAGAAAAACACTCTGTGCTGCTATTTGCCGGGTGCTCACCCCCGGATGCAAGTTTGACCACATGCTGGTGCTAAACGGTCCCCAAGGTGTGGGTAAATCAACTCTAATCGCCAGATTAGCTGGGGAGTGGTTCTCAGATAGCTTAAGCCTTAGCGACACCAAGGACAAGACCGCTGCTGAAAAACTGCAGGGCTACTGGATTTTGGAGATCGGTGAGCTGGCTGGGCTCCGAAAAGCCGAGGTGGAAACCCTACGTTCTTTCCTTTCTCGTCAAAATGACATCTACCGGGCGGCCTTTGGCAAACGGGCCACACCCCATCTGCGCCAGTGCATCTTTTTCGGTACCACCAATGCAGATTCCGGCTACCTACGAGACATTACCGGTAACCGCCGCTTCTGGCCTGTGAAAACCCCCGGCGGTAGCAGCAAACATTCCTGGGAGTTGACCGCGGAGGACATAGAGCAGATTTGGGCTGAAGCTTTGGTATATGTTAACGCCGGTGAAAAGCTGTATCTTGACGCTTCTATGGAAGAGCTAGCCATGGCCCAGCAGCAGGAGGCCTTGGAGTCAGATGAACGTGAAGGGCTTGTCAGAGATTTTTTAGATACCCTCTTACCGGATAACTGGGATGAGATGGATTTATTTGCACGGAGGAACTTTCTAAGCGGTAATGAGTTTGGTGACATTGGGCGTGTTGGCACTGTGAAACGGGAGAGGGTTTGCAATATGGAAATTTGGTGTGAGTGCTTCGGTAAAGAAAGAGCAAATCTGAAGCGGGCTGATTCCAATGAACTGTTCGCCATTCTACAGAAACTGGGCTGGAAGCGACTGCCTAAAAAAGAGCGGACAACACTGTACGGGCCGCAGTATGTTTTCGTTCCTAAAGAAAGGTTTTAGGCACGATTGGTTCCTGCGGGCTGTTGCCCAACTCAAAAACTGTTCCAACCAAAAAGGGAAAAGAACATTTCCAGGAACAGCCCGCAGGACGCAACAACTAAGCCCTAAATACCATTATGTTCTTATGTTCTTAATATCTATCTAATGGTAGATATATAAGGAATATACCAGATATAGGTATATATACAGTATATATAACATATATACGGATTTTATGGTTTTTAAGGTTTTGGGAACAAAGGAGTTGATGAAATGAAAGACAGTGCATATCTTGCCAGATGTCATAAACGATTAAAAGAATGGGGTGCACCTCTGCAGGACTGGTATTGCGTAGGTGTGATGGATACAGAAGAGGACTCAGGCGGCTCC
The DNA here is from genome assembly GCA_018435055.1 of Pelotomaculum sp. GTDB lineage: Bacteria > Bacillota > Desulfotomaculia > Desulfotomaculales > Pelotomaculaceae > Syntrophopropionicum. Next base: position 13,660 of record JAHDOA010000021.1, read on the forward strand.
TTTACCTGTGAACTATGCGGATGTTCAAGGGTCAGGTTTGTCCATGAGATGAGCCACAAGCAGTATTTTGAAGATGTCAGTGTGGGCTGTATCTGCGCCGGTATTATGGAAGGTAGCATTCTGGCTGCCAAGGAAAGGGAGCGTTTGATAAAAAATAGAGCGAGACGGAGAAGCAACTTTGTCCGCCGCAAGTGGAAGGAAAACCGCCGGGGTGAGTACCGGCTTAAATATAAAGGTGACTGGATTTTAATTTACGGTAGTGATCAGGGTCGATATGAGGTTAGCTACGATGGTAAATCTGTGCGGCAGTATAAAGGCAAACCCATTACCAATTTCCTCTCTGCGATCTATGCTGCTTTTGACCTGGTAGACCCACCGATTAGGGGGCAAAGGTTATGAGGGAGAAGGTGCTAGAACAAAAGTTAGTCAAGGCAGTTAAAGCAGCGGGAGGCATAGCACCAAAATTTATCAGTCCAGGTTTAGCCGGTATGCCGGATCGCCTGGTGCTATTACCGGAAGGTAAAATAGCTTTCATTGAGGTCAAGGGCTATGGTATAAAACCACGGCCTTTGCAGATAAAAAGACATGGGATGTTACGGCAGCTGGGTTTTAAGGTTTATGTTTTGGACGAGCAGCGGCGGATTGGGGGAATTTTAAATGAAATACAGGCCCCATGATTATCAGAAGTACACCACCGAATTTATATTAACCCATCCCCAGTCCGCCATATTCCTTGATTGCGGCTTAGGCAAGACGGTGATTACCCTCACCGCCTTATACTACCTGCTGTTTGATAGTTTTGAAATCAGGAAGGTGCTTGTAATCTGCCCCCTGCGGGTGGGAGCAGTGTGGGTGGAGGAAATAAACAAATGGCAGCATCTAAATATGCTAAGGTTTGCTGTTGCCATCGGCACCGAGGCACAGAGAAAAGCGGCATTAATGCAAAAGGCCGACATCTACATCATCAATCGAGAGAATGTGGACTGGTTAGTTAATAAAAGCGGGCTGCCCTTCGATTACGACATGGTGGTGGTGGATGAGCTCAGTTCCTTTAAATCCCACCAGGCCAAACGGTTTAAAAGCCTGATGAAGGTGCGGCCCAAGGTAAAAAGGATAGTGGGACTCACCGGTACACCATCGACCAACGGCTTAATGGACTTGTGGGCAGAATTCCGGCTACTGGATATGGGCCACAGACTAGGCCGCTTTATTGGGAGATATAGAGAGGACTACTTTGTACCGGATAAAAGGAATCAGCAAATCGTGTTCAGCTATAAGCCCAAGCCCGGTGCCGAGGACGCCATCTACCGGCGGATCTCCGATATCACCATCAGTATGAAGAACACCGACTATTTGAAGTTGCCGGAACTGGTGATGAACGAAGTAACCGTTAAACTATCGGACAAAGAGGCGGACTACTACCAGACACTACAGCAAGAGTTAGTGCTGCCGCTACAGGGGAAAGAGATTGATGCCGTCAATGCCGCTGCCCTGTCCGGTAAATTACTGCAGATGGCCAACGGGGCTGTATACGATGAAGATGGTGCCGTGGTGCAGATACATGACCGTAAGCTGGATGCACTGGAAGATTTAATCGAAGCGGCCAACGGGAAACCAGTTTTAATCGCTTACTGGTTCAAGCATGACCTACAGCGGATATTAAAGCGGTTCCCGGCAGTTAAGCTGGATGATACCGATTCCATTAAGCGGTGGAATGAGGGAGAAATCCCGGTGGCCGTTATTCATCCCGCCTCCGCTGGCCACGGGCTGAACCTGCAAGCGGGTGGAAGCACTTTAATCTGGTTTGGTCTTACCTGGAGCCTGGAACTTTACCAACAAACCAATGCACGGCTGTGGCGGCAGGGCCAGAAGGACACGGTTGTCATTCACCACATCATTACCCAGGACACTATTGATGAAGATGTCATGGGTGCTTTGAAAAGAAAAGATAAAACCCAAAACGCACTTATTGAAGCGGTAAAGGCGAGGATTTATCAGGAGGTGTGCTAATTATGGAAGATTGCTTTGCTTACAAACGAAATAGCTGCACGGCCTTAAAGGTGAAACAATGCGAAGGCTGCAGTTTTTATAAAACCAAGGAGCAGTTTGAATTGGATCAAGAGAAGGCGCTGGAGCGGATTCGGAGTCTGGATGTGGAGAGGCAGGAACATATTTTTGAAAAATATTACGGGGGTGAAAAAGCATGAATGCCAAGGAATATTTATCCCAAGCCCTATGGCTTGACCAGCGGGTTAACACCAAGCTGGAGCAGCTGCAGACACTGCGGGATTTGTCCATGAGGGTATCGGCCAACTTAACGGTGGAAAAAGTGGCCGGTGGCAATAATAAGAAAGGCCACATGGAAAACACCGTGGTTAGGATTGTGGATTTGGAGAAGGAAATCAAGAAGGATCTTGAACGGTCAATTGCCATCAAAGCCGAAATCATGAACGCCATCAGCCAGGTGGATGACCCCATTGGTCAAATAATACTGGAGATGCGGTACATTAACGGCAAAGGTTGGGACGAGATTTCCGGTAGCCTTAATTACAAGGACAGCTCAATCTTTAAAATCCATAGCCGGGCACTAAAAGAAGTCAACAGGATAAAAAAAGAGGGTAGTAAAATCCAGTAAAATGGAGTAAAATCCAGTAGAATCCACCTTCAACATGTGATATATTATAGATGTAAAGGCATGGAAAAATATCGAGAGCACCAGATGCTGTTTGCATAGGCCCTTAGGATAGATCGCCCAACGACTCCGGGGAAACGCAGCATTCTTGATAGCAAGCCCTGAAGGGATTAAACCCTCGGGGCTTTTTCTATGCCCAAAAATAAACCAAGCTCTGACAGCAATTTGCTCTCAGGGCTTTTTTTATGGAGGTGTCACTATGAAATGTATATCCTGTCGCTTTGCTACCGTCGATAAGTCCGCCAGTGATAAAGACTGGACGGCTTACGAGTGTGGCAATCCAGAGAGCGAGTACCATAAATCTTTAATTAACATATCCGAGGACGGTAAAAAACATAAACGGATCTCCTGGTCGGGCTGCGAACACGGTGAGAGGAAGGTGAAGCCAGGTGCCACGAAAACCATTAACGCCTTGTCGCCATCCCGGTTGCCCGGAGTTAACGGAAGCCAGGTTCTGCCCCAAGCACATGCAGGAATATAACCGGCGGTACAACCGGAAGGAAAGACCCAAGTATTCTAAGCAGCTTTATAACACTGCCCGGTGGCAGCGACTGAGGAAGCGGGTGTTGCTGGCGCATCCCCTCTGTGTGGAATGTGAACGTCAGGGAAGGATTACTCCAGCAACAGTAGTAGACCACATCCACCCTCACAAAGGCAATCTGGAACTGTTCTGGGATGAAGGGAATCTACAGACTCTCTGCAAGCAGTGTCACGACAGCAAAACCACGAAAGAAGGCCGCTGGGGAGACAAAAACAAGGTTTACAGTTATTGAGTTGTCTCGACGGTGGCAGAAAAAAGCGATTTTATCTGGCTCAGAATAAATCGCTGTGGGTTCCCGTCCTGGTTAAAGATAAAGTCAGGATATCCTTTTCAATTTTATATATGAGCAACCAATCAGGAGTAATGTGACATTCACGGTGACCGCCGTAATTACTGGCAAGCGGGTGGTCAAGATATTTTTGAGGAAGGGGTTTCTCCTGGACAAGAATATTTAACACTTCCTCCAGCAGTTTTACATCATAGCCCCGTTTAACAATAGCTTTGTAGTCCTTTCTAAAGCGGCTGGAATACCTAATTTTTAGCATTTAAATCCTCCATCAAGGCATCTACGCTGTCAAAGGTTTTGCTCATATTGCGGTTGTTATTAACATCATCAATTGCGGCCCGTGTTTCTTCATTGGGTGTGTCAAGGCGAAGGTCAAAAGGAATGCCGCCGTAACGAACGGAGTAACGCAAAAACATATTCATAGCAGTGGACATGTTGAGGCCAAGCTCGTTAAAGATAGCCTCAGCTTTACGCTTTAATTCCTTATCGACACGAACATTTATATTGGTTGTACCGGCCATAATATCAACTCCTTTCTATACTTATATTGTAAAACATTGTACGCAAATTATCAATAACTGATACCAGAATGTTTTACCACGTACTGGAATGTCATTCCCATGGAGGGGCTAGTAAATCGCTGAAAACGGGAGCAAACAAGAGCGGCGGCGAGGCTTCACGCTAGAAATCGCACAATTCCAGATGGGGGGTCTAGGGGGATAAACCTTGATGACCCGTGAAATACAGCGATTTTAAACAGGTTAAGAAGGAGGTGCCATTTTGGAGATACAAAGACTACCGCTGGAGAGATTAAACCCGGCTAAATATAACCCCAGGAAAGACTTAAAGCCTGGTGACCCGGAATATAAGAAGCTCAAGAAATCCATGGAGACCTTCGGCTATGTGGAACCTATCATCTGGAACAAACGAACTGGTCAAATCGTAGGCGGCCACCAGCGCCTTAAAATATTACAGCATCAGGGTGAAACCGAAATTGAGTGTGTAGTGGTTGATCTGGATGAAACCCAAGAGAAGGCCCTGAACATCACTTTGAATAAAGTCACTGGTGCGTGGGATTTGCCCAAGCTGGCCGACTTAATCAGTGAACTGGATAATGGAATATTCGATATCACTTTAACAGGCTTTGATGCTGCTGAGATTGAGCACCTGTTCAGTCAGGTTCACGACAAAGATGTAAAAGAAGACGACTTCGATGTGGACGAAGCCTTGAAGGAACCGGTCATCAGTAAACCCGGTGACTTGTGGCTGCTGGGAAGGCATCGGCTGCTATGCGGTGATAGCACCAAGGCCGAAACCTACGAGAAATTGATGGACGGGAAAAAGGCCAATTTAGTAATAACAGATCCCCCTTACGGGGTTTCCTATGATGGAAGCCAGGGAACGATTAAAAATGATGATTTAAAGGGTGAGGCCTTTTACGAGTTTTTATTTGCCGCTTTTACGAACATGGAAAAAATCATGGCCAATGATGCCTCAATATATATTTTCCATGCCGACACCAAAGGTTTATATTTCCGCCGGGCCTTTGAAGATGCGGGCTTTCACCTATCAGGAGTTTGCCAGTGGGTGAAGCAGTCCCTGGTGTTAGGTCGAGCTCCGTATCAGTTTAGACACGAGCCCGTTCTCTTCGGTTTCAAGAAAAAAGGTAGGCACAAATGGTACGCTGGAAGGTCTGAAACCACGGTCTGGGAGTTTGACAAACCTTCCCGGAGCGAACTGCACAGCACCATGAAGCCAGTGCCCTTAATCGCCTACCCCATTAAAAATAGTAGTGCGGTTAATGCTATTGTGGTAGATCCCTTTTCGGGGAGTTTTTCCACGGGGATCGCTTGCGAACAGCTAGATAGAATTTGTTATGCTATTGAGTTGGAAGAGCGCTTTGTGGATGTGGGGGTAAAGCGCTTCATTGAGTATGTTGGCTCTAATGATGATGTCTACCTTAACAGGGAAGGAAAGAAAATACCTTACAGAACTTTGGAAAACCTAGCGTAATGTTTTGATACACTGACAAAATCATTTGAACGGGTAGTAATAATATGGTAAAATGCACTTAAAAGACCGCTCTTGAAAATGAAAGCGGGTCATGGGGTGCAAAATGGTTATAATTGGAGAGCTGAAAAAAGAATTTCAAAGACGTGGAGGTGTCCTTAAAACAGCTGAGCTTAATCAACTGGGGTTTTCAAGCCGCCAAATTAAAAACCTCCTGGATGAAGGAGTGATTACAAGGATCAAACGTGGCTTTTACGAGCTGACTGATTATGTTAATCGGGAAGAGGTTGTTATAGCACGGCTGTTTCCACAAGCGATAATATTTCTTGAAAGTGCATTGATGTATTATGGCTATACAGATCGGATACCGACAGCATGGCAAATAGCCGTTGATAAAAACAGTACAAAAACACAGTACGAGATTGATTACCCTACAATAGAGCCCTATTATCTGGAGCCCAAATTCCTGGAAATTGGTATAGTTAAAATACAAACGGAAGGAGTAACCGTTAAAATATTTGATCGGGATCGGACCATATGTGATGTTCTTCGTTACGAAAAAAAACTTGAAAAAGAGGTATTTAACAATGCCATCCAACGCTACGTCAAAGACCGAAAGAAGAATATAAGGAAACTTTTTGAATATGCTGAAATCCTGAATATCAGAAACAAGGTGCAGATATATATTGGAGTGTGGTTGTGATGGCTGATCGGGCAGCATCAATATTAGCTAGGTTAAAAAACGAGTCAAAAAGACAAGGCATTCAATTACAACAGTTGCTAAACCTTTTTTATCAAGAAGAGTTTATTCGAAGGCTTTCTCGCTCCTACTATAGGGATAATCTCATCCTTAAGGGAGGCTTTTTGCTATATGCACTCAGTGAATTTACCATAAGGCCAACAGTTGACGCAGATTACCTATTAAAAAACTATTCAAATAGCATAGACTCTGTAGAAGCCCTTGTTAGGGAATTAATTTCTTTGCCCAATCAACATGATTATATGAGATTTGAAATCAGGAGTTTAGAAGTGATTAGCGAGATTAAAGATTATCATGGTATCAGAGTCAATCTTATTGGCTACATGGGCAGGACAAGGACACCTTTTAGCATAGATTTTGGAGTTGGGGATGTTATTGTGCCTTCTGCAGTTGAAAGAACCCTGCCGGTAATTTTACCGGAATTTGAGAAACCTAAAATTCTGACCTATTCTTTAGAGTCTACTGTAGCGGAAAAATTAGATGCCATTATTGTTTTAATGGAAGCTACGGGACGCATGAAAGATTTTTACGATATATATTATTTGGCAACAACATTTGATTTCGAGGGTAGAAAACTTCAAGAAGCAATTTATGAAACCCTTACCAATCGGGGTACGCCATATGAGGAGGATTCTGTTGTCATAATCAATAGGCTAACAGAGGACTTTGATATCTTGAAGCGGTGGGATAATTTCTGTAAAAAAATATTGAAATGCAAACTAGACTTAAACCAGGTTGTTGGGGTAATTATTGATTTTGTGCAGCCACCATACGAAACGCTAATTCTAGAGGATGAATTCTTTAAAAATTGGAGCTGCAAAGAAAGAAAATATGTTTAATCAAGAAGCAGGCTTTAATTAGCTTGCTTTTTTATTACTATCTTACAAGCGTCATAAATCCCTTGCTATTCCTGTGGTTTTAAGTGATGTATAGACATGCCAAAAACCACAGGAGGGATTGACGATGACCAGAAAAGAGCTTGTACACAAACTAGCTGAGCATTTGGGAGTAAGACCTGTCTATTTAGCCGCCCCCAGCTTTGCTTACCAAGTTGGTGATTACACTGTTGACCGACAAGGCAATATCCTTGACAGTCAAGGCCAGGTGATGGAACTGGATGCGCTACTAGCGGGTGGGAAGGAGGAACCGGTATTGGAGACTATAACTGAACAGGAGGCCGTGGAAACGGAGGTTGAACAGGAAACTGCAGCTGAGGCAGAACCGGTAACACTGGCACAAACTACTACCGATGAAACAGAACCCATTAACCTAGAAATCGGATTGCCGCTGGAAGGCTACCAAGGCCAAACCTTAAGGAACTTACTGAACATCATTTACAGCAAACAGCCGTTGATTAAAAAGGCGCTCGACCTGGATACCGATTTAGTGAGCAAGGAAGTTATTAACGCTTTAGACCAGCAGCCCATGACAACACTGGAGCATTTTCAAAAAGCATTAGCTGATAAAAACTGCCCCGGCATTGATTTTAATTTTGATAAGGAAACCATCACCTTCAAGCTGGGCCAGGGCGGTGATGACCCGGAAAAGGTGGAAGCAGCCACCCAGCTCTTGGGGTTAGTGAACCTTAACGCCAGGCGCTCCAAGCAAAACATCTCCGCCAAGGTCAAGGCCACCGACAATGAGAAATATACCTTTAGAACTTGGCTCCTGCGCCTAGGGATGATTGGCGATGATTACAAACTAGCCCGCCGGGTTCTTTTGCAAAACCTCTCCGGTAACAGCGCTTTTAGAAAACAAGTCCGGGAGGGAGCGTAAATGGTAAAGCCAAAGTGTAAATTAATCGGCGAGAACGGTAACATCTTTAATTTGATGGGTATTGCCAGCAGAACCTTAAAAGAAGCCGGGCTGAATGAACAGGCGGCAGAGATGCGGGAAAGGATTTTCAAATCGGAGAGCTACGACAAAGCACTGCAAATAATCATGGAATACGTGGATGCGGAATAAAAGGCTGGGGCATTTAACCCCGGTCTTTTTAACCGCCTAAATACTGACTTTTAAGGAAAATAACCCTTGCTATTATGTGTGTTTAGAGTGATATATAGACCTACAAAAAACACACACAGGGGGGTTTTCCGAACATGAAAAACTTAACCTTTGGGATAGAAATTGAACTCACCGGGATTAGCAGGGAAGCAGCGGCCAAAGCAGTGGCGGGATACTTCGGCACCAGCGCACAATACATTGGCGGCGGCTACGACAAATGGGAAGCGCTAGACAACCAAGGCCGCAGCTGGTTTATCATGAACGACTCCAGCATCAGCCCGGAAACCAAGCGGAACGGCAGAAAAGTAGTTGCAGACCTAAAGCACCGGGTTGAGCTAGTCTCCCCCATCTGCACCTACAGCGACATCGAAACGGTGCAGGAAGTTACCAGGGTTTTAAGAAAAGCGGGCAGTTTTTGCAACAGCAGTTGCGGGTTGCACCTGCACGTTGGCAAGGAAAGATTCACCGCCAAAACTTTACGGAACCTGGTCAACATCGTAGCCAGTAAGGAGGACTTAATTTACCAGGCCCTACAGGTGGACGAGCAGCGGGAAAGCCGGTACTGCCAAAAGGTAAACCAAAGCTTTTTGGAAGAACTGAACCGGCAAAAGCCAACGGGACTAGAGCAACTGGCTGACCTTTGGTACAAAGGCTACACCGACCACCGGAGCCGCAAGTACCACCCTAGCCGCTACCACGGGCTTAACCTACACTCGGTTTTCCACGGGCCGACACTAGAATATAGGGCCTTCAACAGCACTACCCACGCTGGGAAGGTCAAAGCCTACATACAGTTTTGCCTAGCCATAAGCTACCAGGCCTTAAGCCAAAAGAGCGCCAGCGCCAAGAAGACCCAGACCACCAACCCCAAGTACACTTTTAGAACCTGGCTTTTAAGACTGGGGCTCATCGGCAAAGAATTTGAAACCGCCAGGCTCCACCTACTGAAGAACCTGGAAGGCGACAGCGCCTTTAGAAACGGCAGACAGGCGGCTGGGCTTTAAAGCCCTAGTAGATAGGTGTTAATATGTGGGAAAAAGGCGGTGAGGCCATGTATCTACGAGTAATGACTTTAGATGGCAAACGGGTCAGTGTGGCCCAAGATGAACTGGGAGTGTTTGAGGAGTTAAAGAGCTTTGCTTTTGTACCCCACACCATGACCGTGGAAGAATACATTCAGGAAATGGTGCATAGCGCCTGGACTTTTTACGGGAAAGGGGTGCAGCTTACCGGAGATACCCTGGCGGAGAAGGCCAAAAGTGCCTACCGCCAATTCGTAGACTTTGGCTTTCTGATTGAAATCAGTAAAGAAGAAGCTTTGGAGCACTTCGGGCTTACCCAAGCCGATGCGGACAAGATGGATATTCCAGGCTTACGCAGTTATGAATAATGCCCGGTTTAAATAAATATTACTTGCTAAACCCCTGCCTTTGAGTGATAGATAGGTTTACAGCATGCACTTAGAAGGGGGTTTTTTTATGTACTATTTCGCTTACGGCAGCAACTTACACAAAGAACAGATGATGAGCCGCTGCCCGGATTCAGTGCCGGTGGCTAGGGTAAAACTAAATGGCTACCAACTGGCCTTTAACCGGGTGGCGGATATTATGGAAGAAGAACAGGCGGTAACCTGGGGTGCTATCTACACTGTTTTCCCAGAGGATCTTAAAAACCTTGACCGCTACGAAGGCTATCCCAATCTTTACGACAAAATACCGGTGGCGGTAAAAGACGATCAGGGAAACAGCTACCAGGCCTTTGCCTATGTGCTGACCATTAAAGGTTTGAACGAACCCAGCGATGGCTATTACCACATCATTAAAGAGGGTTACCGAGATTGGAGAATACCCCAAAAACCACTGCGGGAAGCCTTAAAACAAAGCCGTTTAAGCGCCCCTGTTGGCCACAGCGAAGGGTTATGGCGGCAGTAGGGGTAAAGGGTTCGGGTGCCGGGAATGAAGCCAAAACAGGGCGAATTTAGGGGGCAATTTGATTGGATAAATTCTTTTCCCAAAGATACTGCGATCGGTGCGGCGGGGATTTAAAGGGTGGCCGGACAATGTCCGCCTTTAATTTGGATTGCATCTGCATGGATTGCAAGGCCAAAGAAAAACAGGATAAGGATTACGACAAAGCGGTACAGGCTGATATTGAAGCGATAAAAAAGGGGAATTACAACTTTCCGGGTATCCGCAAATAACCCTTGCTATTATGTGTGTTCTGAGTGATGTATAGACATGCCGAAAGGCACACTACCTTCAAGGGGGTTTTACCATGACAACCAAGCTTCACATCGGCCAGACAGTTTTAAACTTCGGGGTAATCGCCAAGGTTGCCGGTTTCCACGAGGTAACAGGCGACCCCATTCTGCGGCCACTTTGGAATGACGGCACCACTTGGATCGCAGACGCCGCTAAATGCGAGCCGCTGGATGAAACCGGCGAAACCCTACGGCACAAAAACGGGCTGGTGTGTTTCGGATAACCCGAGACACCAGATACTTTCAAGGAGCTTTCAATTGAAGGCTCTTTTTCTTATAGGAGGTGAAAAGCTATGGCGACACGGGGAAGAAAACCCAAACCAACCGCACTCAAAGTGTTAGAAGGCAACCCCGGCAAAAGGCCGTTAAATGAAAACGAACCCAAGCCTGAAAACAAGGCACCCCGCTGCCCGTCATGGCTAGAGCAAGAGGCCAAAAATGAATGGAGGCGGATGAGTAAAACCTTAGAAGCTATGGGGCTTTTGACCCAAGTGGATAAAGCTGCCTTTGCCGGGTACTGCCAGGCCTATGCCCGGTGGAAGGAAGCTGAAGAATTTTTATCTAAACACGGCACCATCTTTAAAACCCCGTCCGGGTACATTCAGCAAGTGCCCCAGGTGTCTATTGCCCAAACATACTTGAAAGTGATGAAGGACTTCTGTTCTGAATTTGGTTTGACACCGGCGGCAAGAACTAGAATCAGGGTGGGCACTGAGGCAGTAAACACTGATGACCCCATGGAAAAGCTGTTAAAAGTAACGAAGTAGGAGGTCTTTTTTAATCGGAGGTGATGCCCTTGCTCTACAGCGAAGAAAAGGTAAATCACGTTGTCGACTTTATTCGACAGCTAAAACACACAAAAGGTAAATGGGTAGGACAGCCTTTTGAATTAATTCCATGGGAAGTAGATTTAATTAAAAAAGCGTTTGGTACCTTGAGGGAAAACGGCACTCGGCAATACAGGACCGTATATGCAGAAATTGGAAAGAAGAATGGAAAATCTGAACTCGCTGCCGCCATCGCTCTATATATGCTTTTAGCGGATGGGGAGCCAAACGCCGAGGTCTATGTAGCAGCTTGTGACCGGCAGCAGGCCAGCATAATTTTCAACACCAGTGTTAATTTTGTGGAGGGGAACAAAACCCTTTCCAGGGTAACCAAAACAATAATGTCCACTAAAAGAATTGTCTACCCCAGAACCGGCAGTTTTTATCAGGTGCTGAGTTCCGATGTAAAATCCAAATCAGGACTTAACCCCTCCTGTGTCATCTTAGATGAAATTTGGACTTACCCTAATCCAGACCTAGCCAAGATGCTAACCACCGGTTCCGGTGATGCCAGGGAGCAGCCCCTGTTCATATATTTAACTACCGCTGGTAACAAACTGCAGGGCTATGGCTGGGAGATGCACTGCAAGGCTAAAGACATTTTAGCCGGTAGAAGAGTTGACCCCACCTTCTTGCCTATTATTTACGGTTTGGAAGAAGGGGACGATTGGGAAGACGAAGTTAACTGGTATAAAGCCAATCCCAGCTTGGGTTATACCATTCAGATAGAGCGGGTAAGAGAGCATTTCTTACAGGCCAAACAAGACCCGGCTGAGGAAGCATTATTCAAACAGCTGCGTCTTAATATGTGGCTGAAACAGCAAATAAAATGGATGCCCATGGACACTTGGGAAAAATGCGCTCACCCGGTAGACCCGGAACAGCTGAAGGGCAGGGTTTGCTTCGGTGGTCTGGACTTATCTAGTTCCATCGACATCACCGCCTTTGTGTTAGTGTTTCCACCGGCGGATGATGATGATAAATATTACGTCCTGCCCTACTTCTGGTTACCTGAGGAAACATTAGATTTGCGGGTGCGGCGGGACCATGTACCTTACGATATTTGGAAAGGGCAAGGATTCCTATTAACCACCGAAGGCAATGTAATCCACTACGGATTTATTGAGAAATTCATCGAAGAACTGGGCCAGGATTACAACATCCAGGAGATCGCCTTTGACCGCTGGGGTGCAGTGCAGATGGTGCAAAACCTGGAGGGCGCAGGCTTTACCGTTGTTCCCTTCGGCCAGGGCTTTAAGGATATGAGTCCACCCACCAAAGAGCTGATGAAGCTGACCTTAGAAAAAAGAATCGCCCACGGTGGCCACCCGGTATTATCTTGGATGATGGACAATATTCATATCCGTACCGACCCCGCCGGTAATATTAAACCGGATAAAGCAAAATCAACGGAGAAGATTGACGGTGCGGTGGCCGTGATCATGGCGCTAGACCGGTGTATCCGGAATGAAGGGGTGAGCAAAGATAAATCGGTCTATGATGAGCGGGGGCTAGTAGTGTTTTGATGGTAACACCTTCCAACATCCGATATAATGAAATATAGTTCTAACAGTGAACTATGCGCAAAAATAAAGGATGGGAGGTGTGCATTTATGAACCTTGAAGAAAAGGAAATAAAGCAAGAATTGAAACGTTTTACGGGAGACGCCCCGCTTTTATATTTGAAACATGCAAAAGGAAAAGAATGGGCTGAGGACTTGTATAATGGGAAGCTATTTATGAATACTGTCAAGTTTTTTAGAGAACTAGAGGAAAAAACGGGGAAAAGGGGACAGGGTGACCGGCATGAATTATTGCAACGCCTTAAGCTAACAAATGGTCGTATTATCAATAATGATACAAATGAGGTATTTCTAGAGTTTTCTGCCGCAAATGCCACAATAGAAATAAAAGGAGACCAAGATAAATATCTGTATTGTATTTCAGGAATAACAATAGATGACCTTGAATTATCAGGATTGGGTAAATCTTCAGTTGAGTTTAAGCTACCGTTTACAGAGCAGCTTATTGAAAGTCTTAAAAAGGACTTTGGGGAACATGTAGTATTAGTAAGCGGGCCAGGATTCAGACAAAAGATTAATAATTTGATTAACGAGGGAAAGGTGCAGGCAGTTTTTGGAAAGGTTAAGTATTGTGAGCCTAACACATTGCAAAGGATGGAGGCTTTTAATACTTTTTCGGCAGAGAGATTTTTATATAAAGATATCGATTTAGCTTATCAGAAAGAATACAGGTTAGCAGTGGGCAAAGAATTTGTGAAGGACAATTATTTCAACATAGGGTCCCTTAAAGATATTTCATATATCTGTAAGATTGATGATCTTGTGAATTATAGAGGGCGTTTCGATGTTGCTTGGGAAAAGAATACAAATAATAAATAAACGCCACAGAGCACCTAATTCCAGGGTGCTTTTTTCATGCCCATTTTTAAGGAGGTGAGATTCTGAAAATACCTATCCTGTCCAACTTGTTTAAGTCCAGAGCCAGTCCTAGAAACAGCTTCTGGCAAAACAGTTATGCCTTTTTCTTTGGCCCTACGCCAAGCGGTAAAACCGTTAACGAGCGCACGGCCATGGCTACCTCAGCAGTTTATGCCTGTGTGCGAGTGTTATCGGAAACCATCGCTTCCCTGCCCCTCCATGTTTACCGGCGCACCGGGCAAGGCAAGGAAAAGGCTATGGATCATAACCTTTACTACCTGCTCCATGACGAGCCTAACCCCGAGATGACTTCATTTGTGTTCAGAGAAACACTGATGGGTCATCTTTTACTTTGGGGCAATGCTTACGCCCAGATTATTCGGGATGGCAGGGGGAAAGTTATCGGTTTGTATCCCCTGTTACCCGACCGCATGGAAGTGGGCCGCAATGAGCAAGGGGAACTATACTACCGCTACCAAAAGGAAGGCCGGGAATATTTACTCCGCCGGGAAGAAGTACTGCACATTCCGGGTCTCAGCTTTGACGGTTTGGTGGGCTACTCCCCTATTGCCATGGCTAAAAATGCCATCGGAATGGCACTGGCCACAGAAGAATACGGCTCTAAACTGTTTGCCAACGATGCCCGGCCCAGTGTGGTATTAGAACACCCCGGAATATTAAAAGACCCGGCTAAAATCCGTGACAGCTGGAATCAGATCTACCGGGGCAGCGAAAATGCACACAAGGTGGCGGTGCTGGAAGAAGGGATGAGTGTTAAAACATTAAGCATGCCACCAGAGCAGGCTCAGTTTTTAGAGACCCGGAAATTTCAAATTGAGGAAATCTGTCGGATATTTAGGGTGCCCCCTCACCTAATCGCAAGCTTGGAACGGGCGACCTTTAGCAACATTGAGAGCCAAAGTATTAGTTTTATTGATAATACGATTGTTCCCTGGGTTTCACGCTTCGAACAGGCCATGCAAAAGGCTTTGTTCTTCGGTGAAGAAAAAAGGCAATATCTAATCAAGTTTAACCTAAACGGCAGGTTGCGTGGAGATGCCCAATCCCGTGCTGCTTTTTACCAGACCATGCGGCAAAATGGCATCATGTCAGCGAATGACATCCGAGAGCTTGAATCCATGAACTTAATTCCGGATGAGCTAGGCGGAAATAAATATTTAGTCAACGGAAATTTTGTAGATATGGCTGATGCGGGGGCTTGGACTGAAAAATACAGAAAGGAGGACACCGATGAATAAATTCTGGAACTGGATTAAAAACGAAGGGGAAAGAACCCTTTACTTGGACGGCTACATTGCCCCGGAGAGCTGGTTCGATGATGAAGTAAGCCCCAAGGAATTTAAAGCCGAATTAGAAGCAGCGACCGGTGATATCGCCGTCTGGATTAACTCCCCAGGGGGTGATTTTTTTGCCGCCAGTCAAATCTACACTATGCTAAAAGATTACAGCGGCAAGGTCACGGTCAAGATTGACGGGATTGCTGCTAGTGCTGCTGCTGTCATTGCCATGGCCGGGGATGAAGTGCTAATGTCTCCTACGGCAATGCTGATGGTGCATAATCCGTCAACTTTCGTTTGGGGCGAAGAAGCGGATATGCAAAAGGGTATTGAGATGTTAGCGGAAGTAAAAGAAGCCATCATTAATGCCTTTGAAGCTAAGACGGGACTGGAGCGAAAACAGATCGCTAAGATGATGAACGCTGAGACCTGGTTTAGTGCCAATAAAGCAGTGGAGCTTGGTTTTGCTGATGAAATTCTCTATAGCGAACCGCCACCTCAGGTCACTGACTTCATGTTTGACCGGGTAACGGTAGTCAATGCGCTGTTGCAGAAACTGCCTGTCAAGGAAAGACCCAAACCGGTAATCACCAGTAACAACGGGGTTTCATACGAACAGCTAATTAAACGGCTGGAATTAATAAAAGGGAGGTAATATACCATGAGTAAAATTATCGAACTGCGGGAAAAGCGGGCTAAAGTATGGGAACAGGCCAAGGCCTTCCTGGATGAGAAGCGGGGAGAAAACGGCCTCTTGTCGGCTGAGGACACCACCACCTACGAAAAGATGGAAACCGAAGTTGTCAATTTAGGTAAAGAGATTGAACGCTTGGAGCGTCAGGCCTCCATTGACCTTGAGCTTTCCAAGGCCACCAGCACGGTATTAAAAACTATTCCTGGTGATGAGCCTAAAGGCCGGGCTTCCAATGAATACGATAAGGCCTTCTGGCAGTACATGCGCAATCGCAATAGCTTTGATGTGCAAAACTCTTTAAAAATCGGCGGTGACGGCACCGAAGGCGGGTATTTAGTTCCGGATGAGTTTGAACGTACCTTGATCGAAGCCCTGGAAGAAGAAAACGTCATGCGCACCCTGGCTAAAGTAATTACCACCTCTACGGGAGATAGGAAAATCCCAGTGGTAGCTTCCAAAGGTGTGGCCACTTGGGTGGATGAAGAAGGGCCTTATCAGGATAAAGATGATGCTTTTGACCAGGTATCCATCGGGGCCTACAAGGTAGCCACCATGATCAAGGTATCTGAGGAACTATTAAACGACAGCGTCTTTAACCTGGAAAGCTACATTGCTAAGGAGTTCGCCCGCCGTATCGGAGCCAAGGAAGAAGAAGCCTTTTTAATCGGTGATGGCGAAGGGAAACCCACCGGCATCTTTGACAATGACAGTGGCGGGGAGATTGGAGCAACCACTGCCGGGGCTACTCTTAAAGCGGATGAGGTTTTCGACCTCTTTTATTCCCTGAAGGCTCCTTACCGCAAAAAGGCTGTCTTTATCATGAACGATGCCACCGTGAAGGAAATCAGGAAACTAAAAGACGGTAACGGTGTGTACCTATGGCAGCCGTCTTTAACTGCAGGTGACCCGGACACTTTGTTAAACCGCCCCGTCAAGACCTCGGCCTATGTGCCTACCATTGCCGCCGGGGAAAAAGTAATTGCTTTCGGTGATTTCGGCTATTATTGGGTTGCTGACCGCCAAGGCCGTATCTTCCAACGGTTAAATGAGCTCTATGCCGCCACCGGTCAAGTAGGGTTTAGGGCAGCGCAGCGGGTGGACGGCAAGCTGATCCTTAAAGAGGCCATTAAAATTCTCAAGGTGAAAGCGTAGGTGACGGCAGATGAGTAATGTTAAAAACTATCACGAACAAGGCGGGAAGAAGTGGGTGGTAGGTGGCCAACTGGAGATTACTTCCGGTGGTAAGCTCACCTTCCAAGGAACACAATTAAAACCGGCATTAGGCCAGGTGGATAGTGAAGCCAGCACCATTGCCGCTCTAAAAGAGGATTTTAACTCCCTCTTAGGGCGGCTTTTTGCTGCCGGTCTGATGGTGGTGGATAAATCAGCATTGGAAACTGCCATCACTGCGGCTTTGGAACTTTTAGATAGTGCAGTGGTTGGCGAGGATGTTGGGGAATATCCGCAAGCTGCCTACGATACTTTTGAGAGCGCCATTGAAGCTGCCCTAGGTGTGGTGGATGATACAGGTGCTACCCAAAACGAAGTTAGTACTGCGCTTGCAGCATTAACAACTGCGGTATCAACCTTTGAAGCAGCAGTAATCACTGTAGATAAATCTGTTCTTCGAGCGGCTATTGCTGCCGCTCAAGATATACTGGATGGTGCTGAGGTGGGCTCCGAGCCTGGCCAATATCCGCAAGAGGCTGTTACTGCCTTTGAAACTGCCATTGGTGCAGCACAGGCAGTAGTGGAAAATGCTGATGCCACCCAAACCGATGTAGACGATGCTGTGACTGATTTAGGCACTGCGGTATCCACCTTTGAAGCAGCGGTCATCACGGAATAAACAGCGGGAGGTGGTGAGTGTATGGTGGTAACCCTGGAAGAAGTAAAACTGTATTTAAGGATAGACGGTGATGAGGAAGATACACTCATCACTAATTTTATTTCTGTCGCCGAGGAAATCTGCCAGGACATCTTAAGATACCCCTTGTCGGAGTTTGAAGAAATACCGGCGGTAGTCAGGCAAGCGTTTTTGTACTGTGTGGCCAATCTGTATGAAAAAAGGGAAGGAACCCACTATTATCTTAAAAACGAAGGCGGCGGCATGGCTGAAACCGTAAATGTGATGAAACTGATACTGGCAAACCTTCGCCGGGAAAGTTGGTGATGTAGGTGGAGATTGGGGATTTAAGACATCGGATAACTTTCCAAAAACACACTACCACCATCAACGAAAACGGCTTTGAGGTAGAAACCTGGGAGGATTTCAAGACTGTCTGGGCGGCAGCCAGCAACCTGCATGGCCGAGAATATTATGCTGCTGCCGCTGTCCAGGCGGAGAACACGGTGAAGTTTACCATTAGGTATTTAACGAGTCTGGATACCACCATGCGGATACTTTTCCGGGGGAAACAATACAACATCATCGCCATCGACAACATCAAATACCAGAACCGTTTTATTGAAATCAAGGCATTGGAGGTGGGGAGTAATGGCTAGGTTAGAGCTGGATGGTCTGGAAGCCCTCATCAATGCTGTGCAAAGGCTGGGTAGCGAAGGCCGCAAAATAGAAAACAAAGCCTTAAAAGAAGCCGGAGCTGTTATGAAAGAGGCCATCCAAAATGAAACTCCAGTGCGAACCGGTAAACTTAAAAACAACATCACCGTTTCCGGTGTGAGAACCCAGGATGGGGTTAAGTATGTAGCAGTGGGGCCGAGTAAGGAAGCCTATTATGGCAAATTTCTGGAACTGGGAACTGTCAAAATGAGAGCTAAACCCTTCATGGCACCGGGCTATGAAAACGGTAAAGACCGGGCCACAGCAACCATTAAGGAGGAATTGAGAAGGGGGCTGGGCCTATGAGCATGAACAAAGACGTTTTAGCAGCCCTAAAAGATATCGGAGTGCCGGTGAGGTTCCAAAACTACACAGGCAGCGCCGATACTTACATCACCTTTTTCACCTACCTGGATAAACCGGAGCAACATGCCGATGATGCGGAGTTAATCACTGGCCATTATGTGCAAGTCGATGTGTGGAGTAAGGGTGACTATACCGATTTGGTTAATACCGTCCATGAAAAGATGCTGACGGCAGGCTTTAGAAAACTAAACTTTTACGACCTGTATGAACAGGATTTAGGGATTTATCACAAAGCCATGCGATTTTTTAAGGAGGTGCTGTAAATGGCACAAGTAGGATTAAATGATTTACACTTTGCTATTCTTACCGCAGATACTAAAGATGAGTTAACCTATGAAACCCCGGAAGAAATGGTAGGAGCCATTAACGCCACCATCAACCCGGCGGTAAATACCCAGGAGCTTTATGCTGATGACCAATTGTGGGAATCGGTATCTGCACTGGGTAAAGTTGATGTAGAAGTGGAGACGGCGGATTTACCTTTAGCCATCCGGGGTAAAATCCTGGGCAATGAAATAAAGAATGGGGTATTGATTGAAAAAGCCACCGATGTCCCGCCCCATCTGGCCTTAGGTTTCAAAAGCCTCAAGTCCAATGGCAAGTACCGCTATGTCTGGCTCCTAAAAGGTGTGGCCCAGCCCATGGCCGAAGACTTCTCCACTAAGAAAGACAGCGTAGAACACAAAACCCCCAAAGTGAAATTCACCTTTATGGCCAGAGTCCATGACGGCCAGTGGAAACACACAGCAGACGAGGATGGCCAGGATTTCACCGGTGCGGCTGACTGGTTTGAAAGGGTGCCTGGCGATACTACCCCGGTACCGGTGGATAAGTCAGAATTGGAAGCGGCTATTGATGAAGCGGAGGAACTTTTAGTGGGTGCGGAAGAAGGCGAAGAACCTGGCAACTACCCAGGGGAAGCTATCAGTGCATTTAGTGCTGCCATTGATGCCGCCAAGGCCGTGGTGGATGATGAAAACGCTACCCAAGCCGGGGTTGATACGGCACTGGCCACCTTAGCCGTAGCGGTATCTGCTTTTGAAGCAGCAGAGATTACGGAGTAGAAAGGGGAATGCAGCCATGGATATTACATTAAAAATTAACGGTAAGGATAAAACCTACACCGCTGGCTTTATCAGTGCCCGGATGGTGAGAACAACCATTGCCATATCCAAAGGCATCAACTTTGACAATATTGTCCCGGAGGAATTGGATAAACTGATGGATTACATCGTGGAGCTGTTTGGTGGCCAGTTTACCAGGGATGAACTTTATGACGGCCTGGCTTCCAAAGACCTAATCCCCACCATCACCAGGTGCATCAATGAAGTGGTGGGGGCGGTGGGGGAGGCCACAGCAGGAAAAAACGAATAGCGGGGAACGCCATGGAGCCCCAGGAATTTATTGACCGGCTGTATCTGGCTCTTTTAGAACAGGGCTGGACTATGGGCGAGATTGATTTCATGGACATCATTTATTATTTGAAACTCTTAAACAAAAAGCTTGGTGCTGAAAAAGTATATATCGACAATATATTGTAGCGCCTATTGACGGCGTTATTTTTATGCCCAAAAGGTGGTGAGACAGATGGCAAACGTTGGTGACTTAAGTGTCCGGATATTCCTGGATTCCCAAGGCTTCCAAGAGGGAATCAGTAAATTAGGCACTGAAATGCGAAAACTGCAATCGGAGTTTAAACTGGCCAGCGCCCAACTTGGTCAACACGGCAGCGAATTAGATAAACTACGCCTTAAATCCGAACACATGACCAAGGAAACAGAACTGCAAAGGCAAAGGGTGCAAACCTTGGAGGAAGCCCACCGGAAGGCTGTTGAGACCAAAGGTGCTGATGCCAGGGTCACGCAGGAATTAGAAATCAGATTAAACCAAGCCCGTGCCAGGCTGGTGACCATGGAACAGAATTTAAAAGATGTCAATAACCAGCTAACCCTTCAGTCCTCCAGTTGGGGCAAGCTGGGCAAGGAACTGGAAGCTGCCGGGGAGAAACTACAGGCTGTTGGTAAAAAGATGGAAGCAGCGGGTAAGGAACTGAGCACCAAGGTTACTGCACCCTTAGTGGGTCTTGGAGCATTAGCGACCAAGGCCTCCATTGATTTAGAAACAGCTTTTACCGGGGTTATCAAGACGGTAGATGCCACCGAACAGGAACTGCAGGAACTTAAACAGGGCTTTGAAACCATGGCTAAAACGGTGCCGATAGCCACCACAGAACTCTACGGCATTGGTGAAGCCGCTGGACAACTGGGGATTAAAAAGGAAAACATTTTAGGATTTTCCGATGTTATGGCCAAGCTGGGTGTAACCACAAATATGAGTAGCGATCAGGCAGCAACTGCCTTGGCCAGGCTCGCCAACATTACCCAAATGCCACAAACTGAGTTCGACCGTTTGGGTGCTACCATTGTGGCCTTAGGCAATAACCTGGCCACCACCGAGGCCGAAATCGTTGAGATGGGGCTGCGTATCGCCGGTGCCGGAAGTCAGATCGGCTTAACCGAAGCCCAAATTCTTTCCTTTGCCGGTGCCTTAAGCTCAGTTGGTATTGAGGCTGAATCCGGCGGTTCCGCCATCTCCAGAGTAATGGTAGACATGGCTAATGCCGTAGCTTCCGGAGGTCAGAAGTTAGAACAATTTGCCCAAGTTTCGGGAATGTCAGCTGGTCAATTCCAACAAGCCTTTGAAAAGGATGCTGCCGGGGCGATCATCTCATTTATTGAGGGTTTAGATAAAACAGCTAAAAGCGGCGGCAATGTATTTGCAGTGCTGGAAGATCTGGGCCTATCGGAAATCCGGGTTCGTGACGCACTCCTTCGGGCCGCAGGGGCAGGAGATTTATTCAGGGAAAGCTTGGAGCTTGGCAGTGAAGCTTGGGTGGAAAACAATGCTCTTAATAAAGAAGCGGAGCTGCGCTTTGAAACCACCGCTTCCAAAATACAATTATTCAAAAACCAACTTCAATTAACAGCCAGCACTTTTGGAGATGCCTTGCTCCCGGTTATCTCCAAAGCACTGGAAGGGATTACTCCCCTCGTCCAAAGATTCAGCGAACTAAGCGATGGGACTAAGACGACTATTCTTGTAGTAGCGGGTTTGGCTGCAGCCATTGGCCCGCTATTACTAATCGGCGGCAAGCTTATCGGAGTTATCGGCTCTGTAGCAGGAGTACTATCTACAGTATCCGGGGCTATTGCTGTGGCTACAACCGGAGCAGTTGCCGCAACACCTGCCATTGGTGCCTTAGCCACAGCATTTACGGTTTTAACCGGCCCGGTGGGGATTGCGGTAGCGGCTATTGCTGGATTAACGGTAGCAGGGGTGGCTCTATATAAACACTTAAGTCAGGAGAGCATCCCTGCTATTGAACTGTTTGGTAAGGAAGTATCTGAAGCAACCAAAGAAGCGGTAGGCGGGTTTTTGGAACTGAATGATGAAGCCGCCGCTGCTTTAAACCAGCTGTCTTGGAGTGGCCAGGAGGTCACCAAGGATATGGCGGGTAAAATTGCCGGTAACTTCTCCGAGATGGCTTCACAAGTGCAAGCCGGGCTGGACAAACACCATGAACAGTCTCTAGCGAAAATCCAGGGGTTTGTCACCAGCAGTACTTCCCTATCCCAGCAAGAGCAGGATGAAATATTAAACAATATGCAGCTGGGCTATGAAAACAGAAAACTAGCCGTAGCCGAAAGTGAAGCCAGGATTAAGGAAATCTTGGATACTGCCACAGCGGAGAAAAGAGCTTTAACTAAAACCGAACAAGAAGAAATTAATGCCATCCAAAAAAACATGGTGGAAAACGGCATTAAGGTTCTATCTGAAAATGAAATCGAAGCCAAAGCCATTATGGAACGGATGAAAGCCCAGGCCGGGGAGATTAGTGTCAAGCAAGCCGCCGAAGTGGTCAAAAACAGCATTGAGCAAAAGGATAAAACCGTCAAAGCGGCTAACGAACAGTACGACCGGGTAATTAAGGAAATTATCCGGCAGCGGGATGAAGCAGGCACCATCACCAAAGATCAGGCGGATCGCTTAATCAAAGAAGCCACCCGGCAAAAGGATGACACGGTTAAACAGGCTGAAATTATGCACCAGCGGGTAGTGGAGGAAGCTAAGGCTCAAGCTCAAGAGCACGTTAATCAGGTGGATTGGGAAACCGGCCAGATAAAAACCAAGTGGCAGGCCATGAAAGACGACATCTTCGCCAAAGCCCAGGCCATTAAAGAAAATGTGATTTCCACCTGGGAAGAAATTAAAACTACCACATCCCAGCAATGGGAAAACATCCGCTCTACCATGAGTGATAGGTGGAATGACATTAAAACCAATACCTCCGAAACCGTGGCTGCTATTAAAACCAATGTCAGCACCACCTGGGATGAGGTTAAAACTAAAACCTATGAAACCTGGGACAACATCAAAACCAAAACCGCTGAAACTTGGCAGGCCATACAAAATAAAATTGATGAGCATGGCGGTGGTATTAAAGGTTTAATCGGCACTTACACCGAGGGCTACAAATCCGTTTGGGACAGCACATTAACCACCATGAAGGAGGTCACCAGCGAAAAATTCTCTGCTATGGCTGATAAAGTGAACGAATCATTGGATCGGGTTAAAAGTGCCATCAGTAGTGCCATTGACCGGATTAAGGAATGGAACGCCACCAGTGTCAAGGAAAAAGTCTTTAGCATCGTGGAGCAAATTACACGGGTGATTAGAACTGTTACTTCCGGTGGCGGGATTGATGACAACTATAGCGGCACTAGCTTTTTCCAAGGGGGACTCACCATGGTGGGCGAGCTGGGGCCCGAGCTAGTGGCCTTGCCTAGGGGAGCCAGGATTTATAATGACCATGAAACTAAGGAGATACTTGGCGGGAATAAAGGGATCACCCAGCATATTACCATCAACAGCCCCACACCGCTAACCCCGGCAGAAACTGCCCGGCGGATTAAAAACGCATCCCGGCAGCTGGCCTTGGAATGGTAGGAGGTGGGGCATTGGTGAATAGCATTATTATCACGAACAAAAACGGGGAGAGTATTATTTTAGGCAATCAGGCTCCATATTTCCTTGAAACCATAGACGGTGTCGGGGAAGTGCCGGTAGCGATTGAAAGCCAAAAAGCTCCAAAGCAAGATGGCTCCACCTACATCGACAACACATTGGATAACCGGGCCATCAGCATTGAAGGCACAATTATCACCAAAGGCGATCCCGCTGCGGTGTTGGGGGCCAGGCGGTTGATGCAACGGGTGCTGAATCCAAAACTGGATGCAGTGACGATCACCTACCACCGGGGAAACCAGGTGAAAGAGATTGTAGGCATAGCGGAAACCACACCGGTATTCCCTGGAGGCCAGGGCAGCAAAGGTTTGTACTACCAGAAATATTTAATCCACCTGCTCTGCCATCAACCCTTTTGGTTGGACACCTATTTTGAAAGCAGGGAAATGTCATACCTCATGGGCGGGATCAGGTTTAAATTAACACTGCCCACTGTCTTTTCCTACCGGGGCTTTAAGCGGCGGGCGGTAAATGATGGGGACGTGGCTACCCCGGTGGAGATTGAATTCAAAGGGCCAGCGGTTAATCCCACTGTTTCAAATCTAACCACCAGCGAATATATCCGGGTCAACCGTGAGCTAGGTGAGGAAGATGTGCTTAGCATTAATACCGCTTTCGGCAAGAAGTATGTAAAAATTAACGGCCAGAACGCCTTTCACTATATTGACTTAGGCAGTGTATTTTGGAGTTTGGCTCCGGGAGAAAACACCCTCAGCTATCAGAGTAACAACGACAGCATAAAAACGAGAGTTACCGTGAAGTGGAAGAACAGATATGTGGGATTATAGGAAAGGAGGAATTTCATGGCTGAACACTATAAATTCTTTGACTCCATTGACGGAGAGGATGAACGCTCCTATACCGCTGATGAATTTGCCGAGTATTTCCGGCAGGTTATATCCAGCGGTATTTTAAATGGCGGCACTAACTTACGGGTGGTTTGCAGCGGCACGGATATGGATGTACGGATAAAAGAAGGCTACGCCTGGCTGGAAGGGTATTTGTATAAAATAGACGTAGAGCCTTTGGCATTCACCCTTGACGCTGCCCACCCCACACAGGACAGAATTGACCGGGTTGTTATCCGCTTGGATAAACGATTAGAACACCGCTACGTTAAAGCCTTTATTCTAAAAGGCACCCCGGCAGGAAACCCGACAGTACCTGCGATTACCAGGGATGAAAACACCTATGAAATATCTCTGGCCCAGGTTAAAGTAATCGGCGGGAAATCCTTTGTGGCGCAAAGCGAAATTACGGATGAAAGGCTTAATACTGAAGTGTGCGGCCTGGCCAATTCGTTAGTAACCGCTGATACCACCGAAATCTTTAACCAGTTTCAGGATTGGTATAACAGTAAAACAGCTCAGTGGCAGCAGGATTGGAATGACTGGTGGGTCCTGCACCCCGACCAATACGATAATGATTGGGAAACTTGGAGGGCCAACGCTGAGCAGCGATTTGAAAATTGGTTTACAAACCAGCAGACCGAAGGCTTTGTGATGGCCAACGAAAAGGGGCAGCCGGGCGGGATACCTACTTTGGATGCAGATGCAAAGGTACCACATGAGCAGTTACCAGCCCTAGATTTTGCACCTTTAAACGATGATGGGGTGGTAGAAGCCAAATACCTATTGGGTGATTATTTAAAATCCTATCCAGTTGGTCAAGGTGTGACTACCGAAAAGGACAAACTGTACAATATCGATGGGTCTGGAAAATTGGTGCCTATTGATAAAACCTGGGCGGTTACGAATGTGTTTCCTAACAGGTTAAATACCGATAACGCCGGAGCCACAATTGGGTTATCGAATGGCAAGTTTGTCTATTTCCGTCACTCTAGCTCTACTAGTGGTTCACTCCGTTATCTAAACTATATCTATTACGAACTAGACACAGATGAGGGCATCAAGATTATTTATTCCGGTTCAGTCCCGGTTGAAACAGAGGATTATTCAAGCACAGAACGACCGAGGGTTGGGTTATTCCATAACGGCAGCGTCATTTTTGTAGTTTATATCCGGACTGTGTCATCAACATATTACGCACAGATGTTGACTTTCACATGGAATGCCACCAATATAAGCTATCGCAGCAAGGTTTTAGATGTTCCCTGCACATATTCGATAAGGGCAATCTTAAAAACCGCAAATGACCAGTGCCTTTTAATCGCACATCATATGTATGATTATTCAACTTATATCAGCCTTGTAAATATATCCAGTAGTGGTTCCATACAGATTCAAGATAACCCCTTTGTCAACGCAAATAAATATTTCGGGCAACAGCTATACATGAGTGACACATTCCCCCTAACCATATATCTGGAAAATTCCGCTGGTTATTTACTTTATAGGCCAGGCTCCAATGATCCAGATTACCAAGCCGGGAGTGGTAGGACTGTTATCCTAAGATGCGTAAAATCGTCAAGCTCGGAGATTAGTGTAAATAAAAGCTTTGTTGAGGATAATGCGCTTACCACTGCCATATACGGGGCAGACAATAGTATTGTGGTCACGATAGGCAGTTCAGAAATACTTATTGGCTATAATGGGAAGATTTTTAGGTTCGTACCCACAGGCGTTACTTTAACGTTTAGCAGCCATAACCTTGGTAACAATGGTCTTACCGGTATTTTTGTCAATCAAGGGGTGAAAAAGGGGGTATGGGTGACTACATCCGAAATAAAAATATTTGATATTGTTACACCAACAAGTTCCAGCGTAGACGTACAAAATATCCAAACAATAAAACCCTTTGCCTCATTATCCGGCTTTAGCGGCCAGCCTTCTGTAGGTCAATCCACGTTTCAATATGACGATGCCAAAGAAACATTGACATTTAGTGATGCCAAGGGCACCCAAATTATAATTGGGAAGGTATACCCTTTGAGTGATGCCGTTATCTGCAAAGAAGACGGTAAGGTTGCCGGACAAACATGTCGCTGCTCCTTGGGAAG
Organism: Pelotomaculum sp.; assembly: GCA_018435055.1. GTDB lineage: Bacteria > Bacillota > Desulfotomaculia > Desulfotomaculales > Pelotomaculaceae > Syntrophopropionicum. The sequence goes on from JAHDOA010000021.1 coordinate 40,446, forward strand.
TATTAAATCCTACCCCATTGGCAACCAATCCTTGCAAATCGGCGGTATTTATTACTTGAGGGCTGACACAATGCAAATTTCCCCGGAACCTTCGGGTTTACAAGATTTTTTCCTGGGGAGATACCTTGGGAACAACACTTTTAGAAGTATAGAAAAGGGGAGCTACAAGGCATTACAGTCCTTTTCGTTTTCAAATTCCCAAAAGACACATTTTATATACCGGGTGCATGTTGGCTTTTTGGCTTCAAGGGGTGAAATTAGGGCAAGGAATAATATAATTTCAAATAACCCATATATGACGATCTTTGGTAGGGACATCAAAGAACTTCAAAGGTCTTATTACCACTACTATGATTACCCTGTCGATTACCTGACCACAGGGGATTTAACAGTTCCAAATATATTCCCGCCAAATGCACCTTTAATAAGAATTAACGGAGAGTATATAGAATTTTTCATAGCTGGTTCGAACAACTTTTCATTTGCGGGTATTTTGGAGGTGGAGTAAATGTATTCGATAATCTATGAAAAGGATTCTTTAAACATCTTGCTTGTAACTAATAATTTCAGGGGGCTAATGGCGGAGTATGATGATAATTTAGAAAGGAACTTTAATATCCCCTTAGGGGATCTGGGAGTCCTGGAAATACCGATGGAACAGTCAATTTCGTTTTTTGATGTCACACTTTCCAGAAATGAACAGGGGGAAGTGGTTGCCAACATTATACAAAAACCTGATACCCCAAATGAACTAAGCGATTTGAGGGCTGAACTGCTGGGCTTGCAAATGGCTATGGCGGAGCTAACCATTCTATTGGCAGGAGGTGAAGCGTAATGACTTTTACTAAAAATTCAGCTCTGGTGAAGAACGTCTGGGTGCCACTTATTCTGGCTGGGATTTATACAGTGGAGCAAGTACCGGCACTAGGAAACCTTAAAACAGTGGTACAGCAAGTATTAGCGGAGATGGAGTAACACCTTGAGAGGGGTGTTTTTTTTATGCAACCAATTAGAATATTGACTCCAACACTTGATTTACTGGGAGAGGTAGACAACTATCTCTCCCTTTCCTTTTGCCGCAGTTACCACATGCCTGGTGAATTTCAGCTGGTGACAAACTGCAAGGTGCAAAATGCTGATCAGCTTGAAATCAACAACCTAGTCATGCTAGGGGCCGACCCACACAAGACTGGCATTATCCGGCACAAGGAAATCAAAACCGGTGAACGGGGCGAAGAAATACTCACTGTTAAAGGCTACACCCTGGGCACTATCACCCGGCAGCGCATCACCATCCCACCGGTCGGGCAAGCCTACGACATCCTGGAAGCTGATGCGGAAACGGTGATGAAGCATTACGTGCAGCGTAACTGCTTAGACCTGGATGGGATGGCCTTTCCCCTACTCGTTATTGGGGACAACCAACGCCGAGGACCTACGCTTAAATGGCAGAGCCGGTATAAGAACCTGGAAGAAGAGCTGGAGAGCATAAGCAGACTGACCGGTCTAGGGTGGCACATCTACCCGGACGTCCAATCAAAGAAGTGGATATTTGACGTATATAATGGAAGGGATTTTTCAGCGGGCCAACAAAACAGCCCACCCGTCATCTTCTCCCCTGAGTTTGAAAACATCAGCTCCCAGGAATTTACCGACAGTTTGATGGATTACGGGAACTATGCCATAGTAGCCGGACAGGGTGAAGGGGTAGACCGGGAGATTGTCATGCTGGGCAGTGATGCTAACGGCCTTGACCGCCATGTTATCTTTGTCGATGCCAGGGATATTGAAAATGCAGCTGACCTACCGGGACGGGGTGAAACAAAGCTAGCCGAGCATCAACGGATTATTTCCTTTCAATCGGAGGTCTTGACCAGCGGCCCTTTCCAGTATGGGGTTGACTGGGGCGTTGGCGATATTGTAACAGTGCAAAATAAAGGCTGGAACCTAACCATGGATGCCCGGATTACTGAGGTAGCGGAAGTCTATGAGGCCAGTGGCTTTAAGCTTAATGTGACTTTTGGCAACAGCCTACCCACCTTGTCTCAAAAATTAAAATCTACCTTAGGGGAATTCAAAACGGAAAGCACTCGTTAAGGGTGTTTTTTATATTGAGGGGAGGATGTAAACGTGAAGGATTTTATTAACACCTTGCAGCTAATCTTTACCGCTACCGGCGGCTACATCGGCTATTTCTTAGGTGGCTTTGATGGACTGATTTATGCTCTGGTGGCTTTTGTGGTCATTGATTATATTACCGGTTTGATGGCAGCCGTTATTGAAAAGAAGCTGTCCAGTGACATCGGTTTCCGGGGGATTTTCAAAAAGGTACTCATATTTACCCTGGTAGGCATCGGCCATACCATTGATTTCTACTTGATTGAAAAAGGCAGTGCCGTCCGTACCGCTGTGATTTTCTTTTATTTGTCCAATGAGGGCTTGAGTATCATGGAGAACGCCGCCAAGGTGGGGCTGCCCATACCGGAGAAGCTGAGGGTGGTATTTACAGAACTTAAGAAGGGAGATGATTAAGTGGCTAAGGTTTGTCTGGATGCGGGACACGGGGGTGAACCGGGTGCTGTATATAAAGGAAGAAAAGAGTCCGATGATAACTTGGCTCTTGGCCGGGCAGTGGCCACAGAGCTAAGGCGGCACGGGGTAATTGTGGACGAAACTAGAACCGAAGATAAAACAGTTAGCCTAAATGATAGAAGTGCCTTTGAAAACAAAGGCAGCTACGATTACTTCATCTCCTTCCACCGTAATGCCTTTAAACCAGAGCAGGCCAAGGGTGTGGAAACCTACACTTATTTGAATCCAGGGGCCAAGGCCAAAGGGCTAGCGGACAAAATACAGGCAGCATTGGTGGGCGTTGGTTTTACCAACCGAGGCGTTAAGACGGCTAACTTCCATGTCCTTCGAGAAACAAAAGCACCAGCGGTATTGATGGAAGTGGGCTTTATCGACAATAAGGGGGACAACCAGTTATTCGATACCAAAAGGGATGAGATAGTGGCGGCCATAACGGGGGCAATCTTAGCTCAATTGGGGATTGCATACAGTCCACCTACGATACCACCACCCCAGCAGCAAACCGGCCAAGTTTTATACAGGGTAATGGCAGGCTCCTATGCGGTCAGGGAAAACGCTGAAAGGCAGGTACAGAAACTAAAAGCCGCTGGTTTTGATGCCACCATTATGATATTTAAGCCTTAAAGCTTATTTTTTTTACGCTACAATCCTTAACTTTTCTAAGTTGAATTACAGGTAATTATAACTTGATGTTATCCCAATGTAACGGTAACATGTCACCTACTGAAGGAGGGAGAGAAATGCTACTAAACCAAGCAATCCAGGGCTTTACAAAGTACATGCACCTTATTGATAGATCGCAGGAGACCATTCGGGGCTACGCCGCAGAGCTTAGAGGGTTTAATAACTTTTTGACCGTCAAGCACAACTGCCCGGTGTATTTAGAAGATATTGTGCTTCAGGATTTGGAAGACTACCTGTTGCATGAAAAGGAAAGAGGGGCAGCATCAGCCAGCAGAAGCCGCTCTTTATACATTCTACGAAGTTTTTACAACTACTGCTGCAGGAAGGATTTATGCGCCAAGAACATTGCCAGCTTACTGGAACCTGTGAAAATCAAGCAAAAAGAACGAGAGTTTATCACCGAAGATGAGCTTGGAGAACTGGTAGCCGCCATTGAGCAGCCAGTTATTAAAACCGTAGTCCAAGCCATGTTTTACACCGGTGGCCGGATTTCAGAGATGATCCACCTGACACTTGAGGATGTGGATCTGGAAAATCGGGTGCTACACATCATTGACGGCAAGGGCGGCAAAGACCGGGATGTGCCCATCAATGATAAGCTACACCGGATTTTGACCCACTACCTAGAGCACATCCGGGACGCACATTCAAATCGCTTTTTTGCACTAACCAGAACCGGCAAAGTGTCGGCCAGCTATATCAACCACTGGATTCATACCGCAGTAGAGGAATTGGGCTGGGACAAGGACATCAGCGCCCACGTGCTTCGGCACTCCTTTGGCTCCAACCTGCTGGAGAAAGGGGCCTCGGTGGTGAGCATTCAAAAGCTGCTGGGCCACTCAAGCCTTAGGGTAACGTCAAGATATCTGCACCAGGACACGGATAAGCTGACTGAAGCGGTTAATCTTTTATAGGGAGGGATTAAACCATGGAACCGATTTATGATGAGAAGGTTAAACGAATTATTGAAATGCTGAAATTCAAGACCCGTGATGAAGTGGCGGCAGAGCTGAAATACAAGAGTTGGAAAAGCCTTGATATGTATATGCGCCGGAAGAACTTTACTTTCGACAGCCAGCAAGGGCAGTATTTCCCCAGGAAGAACAGGGTGCAAAAACCAGACCCCAAAAGCTATGCGCCAACTAAGGTAGCCAGTATCATCACTGCCTTTGAGGCTGAGGGCATTGACCCAAGGATGGTGGCCAGGCAAGAGGGATTTACCGACCACCGGGAAATGGCGGAATACATGAAAACCAAGGGCTATGAGTGGAACATCCATAAAAACAACTACGTCAAGACTGTGGGCAGGGTTGATGTGCCGGTGTCGGTTAGTCAGCCAGAAACGGAGCCAATCAACCCGCCAGTGCCAGCACCAGTTATTCAACCAACCAGCGGGGAAATTCCGGAGGGGCTAGAAGAATATCTGCCCTTCCTCCGCTATCTCTACGAAAATCGGGATGAACTGTACCAGTTGCTCACCGGCACCAGAGATGATGGTATAATTCCGAGGTATGCTCTGCCGGGGGAAGTCAGGACGAAAGCCATTTATATGAGTGAGGTTATCGCCAAGCTAGCCGGAGAATTTAGCAAGGAAAAGAAGGTTGCCTTAAAGGAGGTCATGGAAGGGGCACTGGTGGAATACCTAATGAAGTACGGGTTTAAGCGGGAGGTGGAAACTCTCTTGAGAAACCAGTAAAAATATTTAATCCACGGGTGTATTTTTATGGTATAATGTTTAGTTACCAGGTATAATAAAAAGAGAGGGGGGCGGTCATGTCATATGAAACAAGGCCCCAAGCCTATGATGAAACCATTAAGATTTTAGAGAAGAAAGACCATAGAGGCATTGCAGAATTTATTTTACCATCAGTAAAAGATGCAGAAGAAGTTGCCCTTGAGCATACTAAACTATCCGTACCTGATATTAGGGAAATGGATTATCTGGCTAAAATTAAATTAAACCAGGAAAACTTTATTCTTCACATCGAATTTGAATCGGCCTACCGCAGCAATATTGAAATGCAAAAAAGGATGCTCAGGTATTACACATACATTAAATGGCACAATGACCTGCCCATTTACCAGGTGCTTGTACTACTGAAGAAACCGGATAATGTTAAACGCATCAAAAATGGTATTAATAGCAGGGTGCAGGGCCTGGATATCATGAGATACCGGTACGGCGTAATTAAAGCATACGAGATCGATAAATATGAAGTGTTAGCCCAAAAGCAAGTGGTGCTCTACCCACTTCGGGTGTTCATGAAGCATGATAGCGAAAGCGAAGAAGAACATATCCAGGAATGTTTAACGGTGACGGAGGGGTTGGAGGACAAAGACTATTATTTCCTCACTTTGGAGTGCATCAAAAGACTGTACCAAAAAGGCAAGTATGAAAAATTTGTAAAGGAGGAGATCCTTATGCAATCCGCTTTATATAAAGAGCCTTATGAAAAGGGTTTGGGCGAAGGTATAGAAAAAGGCAGGAGAGAAGGTGAAACGGAGACTCTTGCTAGGGCTGTAATAAAATTTTTGGTGAAGAAATTCGATTTTGTACCCGAGGATTTGAAACAGGGAATATCAAAACTGGATGCACCAACACTTGACGTAATTCTTGATAGGGTTTTGGATTTTGAAAAACTGGATGATGTAAAAAAATATATCCAGTAAACACTATAAGGAACGATCATACTCCAGTGACCTACGGGCCTGGGGTTTTCTCTCAATATGTTGCAAATTCAACATTATCCCAAGAAAATCTATTATGAATAATTACCTAATTTCACCTAACCTTATGGAACCTGCTACTAATAATTACCTGAATAACTACAATTGGAAGGTAAGAACCCCCTAAGCCTTGACACCATGCGGGTTTGCGGGGTTTTAAACATACAGTTTTCCCGTGCTTTAGTGCTATTAACGCTACAACAGTTCAAGTTGTTCTGGCTGAAGCTCCGGCAACAGAATTAACCAATGCTGATGCCGCTCAATTTGCCATTAAAGTTAATGGCGCATCAGTAGACAATGCTACTGCAGTAGCCAAGTTGGCTTCTGACCTGACCGGCAAGACCTACAGACTGACTATCGCTACACTGGCCGGACAGCAGGGTAGCCTATCGGTGAACGGAACTGAGGCTGCTGTTGCAGCTGGTAAAGCCTTTGCTTTTGACTTCAAAGTTCCTGAAGTAACATCAATCGTTGCTAAAGGAACTACAAGTGTAGAAGTAACATTTAACGAAAAATTAGATCCTGCAGCTACGAACATTGCAACTACTAACTTCACTGCAAAAGCAGTAGTTGGTGGTGCCCCTCTTACAACGGGAACCGCCGTATTGGATGCGACTGGAACAAAAGTTACTTTAACTTTTAGTGCAGGTACCTTAACTGTTGCTGATTACGTGCTAGTATTGGGTGCAGCAGGTCCTCCAGCGGTTAATGTTCAAGACGTAGCTGGAAACGGCATCTACAACGGAACGGAAGTTTCTTTCAGGCCGTCAGCTGAACAATTACAGGATAAATCGGCTCCGGCATTAACCAAAGCTATATACGACTCGGTTTCCGGTAAATTAACATTAACTTTAAACAAAAATGTTACAACTGCAGACGTTACAAAAATGTTGATCAACGACTATAGACTTACCGCAAATGATGTGAGTGTAATTGCGACTAACACAATCACAATTACACTATCAGCTGCAAGTAAAACAGCCGTAAACGCATTGACAGGCACACTGACCTTAACATCAGAAAAAGATGCATACGGCGATGCTACTGCAAAAACTAACGGTGAGACCTTTACCATTGCTAAGCAACAACCTGCTCTTATTTCAAGTGCAGCATATAACCAGGAAACAAATATCTTAGCTGTAACGTTTGACATGCCTGTAACTCTTGACAATGCAACGTTTGCAGAGATTGGTGTTGCCGATGGAACAAAATCGACTGTAACCCAGGCAATGGCCGTAGAAACTCCGCTAACAACTGCAAGAGCTACATGGACATTTGATTGCAGTGCCATTGCTGCAACATACGAAGGTTACGGCAATGTTGGCACCCTTAGTAAGATATTCATTCAAGCAGGTGCTGTTAAAAACGAAGCCGGCGTAGCCAACGTAGCAGGTCAAGAAACCTATGCAAAAGGTGTTGCAGTAACTTATACTGCCGACGTTACTAAGCCAGTATTATCAAGTATCGAATGGAACAACAACATTGATAATTTAGTATTTACATTTAGCGAAAAGATAGACCTTAATACAGCAGCAGCAGCGGTTGCGAATATTAAACTGTGGGAAGCTAATGGTGTAGCGCTGACTGGATTTACTGACCTAACAGGCCTGGTTCCGACTGAAGGAGCTGGAACAAAAACTAAAACCCTTACATTTGCTTTAACTGGCCCAAATGCTGCAAAAGCTGCAGCCATTGAACTTGCCATAAACACAGGTAAAACTGTAAAAGCAACTTTAGCGGCTGACATAGCAGTTGACGAAGCTGGTCTTAAAAACGTTGCTACAACCTATGCTACAGGAATGGTAATAACCTACAAGGATTACGATGCACCGGCAGTAAACCCTGCTGCAACTGCATCCAACCAGAATCAGGTAGTTGTACAGTTCAATGAACCAGTTGACAAGACAACTGCGGAAACCTTAGTAAACTATACAATCACTGACTCTACCGCAGCTACTCTTGCAATTTCTAAGGCGGTACTACAAGCTGTAAACACCGCAACAGGTGTACAAGAAGTATACCTAACGACTGCAACCCAAACAGCAAATGCACCGTATACCATAACAGTTAAGAACATCAAAGATTTAGCTGGAAACTTAATGGCTACAGGAACCGCAACATTTAACGGTTCGACTAAAACTGATGTAGATGCTTTAACAGTAGATGCGTTAGCGGTAGCTGCCCCCATTAATAGCAAAAACGACACATTAACAGTAACATTTAATGCTGCCCCCGACGTAACCCTTGCAACCAATGTTGCAAATTACGTTGTGTTACAGGCAGACACAAATGATGCTGCAGGATGGAACAATGCAACTCAAATTTCATTAACAAATGCTACAGCAGCGATGGTTCCAGGAACCCCCACTCAAGTTAAAATAACACTGGATGCTCCAAACCTTCAAAACAACAAGTGGTATAAAGTTGTTGCAACAAATATCACAACAGTAACTGGAAAAGCCCTTGGAACAGCAGCCGGAGATAACGATGCAGTTATTCAACTAACTGCAGTAGCTGGCCCGGCTAAACCGGCAATGACAGTTTACCAAACAGCAGAAGGCGCAGTTAAGCTAGTGTTTGCTGAAGAATTACAATTAGCCCCAGCACAATTAGCTTCTAATTACACAGTAACTAAGGATGCTGATGGTACACCTGCTACAATAGCGGTAACCAAAGCAACTTATACCTGGAATGCTGAAACCAAGAAAGCAACAGTAATCCTTGACCTTGCAAGTGCACCTGTAATCAATGTCACCGTAGCCTTGGATGCTAAAATTGTGAACCTTGCAGGAGTCTCAGTAGTAGCAAATCCAGATAAAGCTACTACATTAGCAGATAACGTTGCTCCATCAGTTGACACCGTTGTTGCAAAAGCTGTTGCTGATAAAGAGAATGACGTTATTACAATTACATTTAAGGACAGTGACATTCTTAAAGTAAGTGCTGAATTAGCAAGTAATTACGTTGTTAAAGATGCTCAAGGCAATGTAATACCATCCGCTAATTATGAAATTAAATTTACTGATGGTACCCCTGACGTAGTAACGCTTACTTTCAAGGGAACGGGAGATAAAGCATACAACCTCCAAGATGGTCAGAATTACTCCGTAACGGTTAAAGATGTAGTGGATACATCGGGTAACACCATTGCTGAAACCACTAAGACAGTTACGTGGGATGCAGCAACTGATAAAACTGCACCAACACTAGGGGCAACAATTACGAGTGTTACTGCTGCTACAAATACCATAACAGTAACGTGGGCAGAAGATGTAGATGCTACAACTGCTGCAACAGCAGCTAACTACAAAGTGGAATACAGTGCTTTAGGTACTTATGCAGACACTGTAACCTACAATGTAATCTTCGCTTCTTACAGCGATAAAGTTGCCACATTAGTAGTAAGTGGAACCTTAGTTGATCCAACAACTCCTGCTAAATTAAAAGTAACTGCAACTAATGTTAAAGACTTGGCAGGTAACACTCAAACTACTGGCACTTCATCTGAAAAAGTTGGCGCATAAAAAGTGCGAAACGTTACTCTATAAGTTCATAGGAACGAAATGAGTGGAGAAATTGGCCTCATGCCCAGCAAGGGTATGGGGCTTTTCTCTAACTCCTTTGTAAGCGTCAAACAGGCTATCTATATCACCAAAGGTCACCTTCGGCAAACCCCTTTACCTTTTTGTACTGTCTCCGGATCAACCGTTTAAACTCCGCATCCGATAGATTATCGCCCACATCGACACCACATTCCGGTAAGCGTCAAACAGGCTATCTATATCACCAAAGGTCACCTTCGGCAAACCCCTTTACCTTTTTGTACTGTCTCCGGATTAACCGTTTAAACTCCGCATCCGATAGATTATCGCCCACATCGACACCACATTCCGAAAGCATATCATAAAAATATTCGGCATAGTCCCTATCTTCCCGGGCCATTTTCTTGTAACAGTCGAGGATCTCCGTCTGAAAATCCAGTTCGAATATATGCCGGGGGGTTTTGCCTTTGAGAAACCCATTTACCAGTTCCATCATATAGTCAATATTCTTTCCCATATCAGTCTTCCTCCCAGGCGAATTTTTTCAGATTTGTATCACCCGGTTGGGGGGTGAATATTTTTTCTGGGATAGCTGTACTACCGGGTAGGAAGTCTGTAACTGAAGCTATGTAACCCGCCCTTCCCAAATTAGGGGCATTTGTAAGAATCCATGTTAAATATTCAAATGGATTCAGGCCATTTTCTCTTGCGCTAACAATTAGGCTGTAATAGATGGCACTGGCCCTGGCGCCATTTGGCGTGTTTGCGAATAGCCAATTTTTTCTCTTATGTTCTTGCGCACATAAGAGAAATTATGTTCCGAGTATATTTATGTGCTCAGCGTAAACGAAGCGCATTGCAACGCTTCGTTACCCATGGAAAGGTCAGCACATAAATGAATCGTCATAACGAACCTAAAAACGCCATGATGGAAGCGTCGGGTGTGAAATGATAGGATAACTGACCCGGATCGCCCATTTTTTCGAGAGTCTGGCGCTTCATTTCCAGATCCGCCTCCATATATTTATGTGTTGTGATAATACTCTCGTGGCCAAGCCAGATGGCAATGGTCGAGATATCAACGCCAGATTGTAGCATCCGTAGAGCCGTAGTGTAGGACAGCACACTAACATCGGGTCAAACAGCAGAATAAAATCTCTATGAAACCCAGAAAAACAGCACATAATTATTCGATACAGCACAATATTACCGTGAAAACAGCAAAATATTGCAGAAAGAGAAAGAACGACCATGATTTAAGAACATGGTCAGAAAATAAGTCACATAAAAAAGAAAAAAAATTATGTGAACATAGAAGGACCCCCTCAACACAGGGCCAAATTATTACTGGCTGCCAGAATAATTTCAGTATCGATAGTAGTTTTCTGCAGTTGCGTACCAAGAATCAAGGCATTAGTCATAAGACTGTTGATGAGGCGTGGAGTGCCCTGGCAGAAGTTAGCAACAGCATGAACAGCAGCCTCATTTATCAAATTGCGGGAGCCGCCAGCGGCCTCAAGCCGGGAGTAAATATAATCCTTTGCCTCATCGGAAGACAACCCCTCATAGTTGTAATGAACGACAATGCGCTGTTTGAGAGATTCATGAACAGGTTTTTCAAGGATAGAAATAAGATAGGGCTGGCCAATGAAAATAAGAGCAAAACAATCCAGGCTGTCGAAATGGACATTCATAAGCATCTTAATATCTCGAAAGATCCCGGCGTTTAAATACTGACTTTCATCAATGGCCAGAATAAATGTTTTACGTTTTTCCTTTAGCAGATGAAAAAGCCGTTCCTGGATATTTCTAAACATAACAGTCTTCTTAGAACTGTAGTCCAAACCGAGCTCAAAAGAAAACTGATGGTAGAATTCGGAAACACTGACCGTAGAAAGACAAATGTAAGAGATTTGAAACAAATTAGGATTCAGGTTTTTAGCAAAACAGCGCAAAGCAAAAGTTTTACCCATGCCGGGAGGAGCAGTAAAAAGACCTATACCACGGGTATTCTTGAGATAATCAAGACGGGAGAGCATCTGCTTAAAATCCCGGGACTCAAAGGCATGGTTTTCAGGAAGAGACTTATCAAAAGGATTAAAGGTAAGACCATAAAAAGGCTTAAACATCTGTAGGCCCTCCCATCCTAGAATAATCAATAGCATGGGTGTTATTGCGTTTAGTGCGCCCGTTTTCCACCCGGTTGGTAGGGCGAATCGGATAATGGTTACCTTCAAAAAAAATGTAAGCATCCTGCATACGGTTGGGAAGGAAACGGATCTCAACCCTGGAGCGAATGAACTGCATGGGGACATCATAAAAAAAAGAACCGATAGAAACCGTGGCATCAAGATTGACCTTTCTAGTAATACGGTTCATGAAGCACTCATCAAGCCAATCCTGACTTTCAGGAAGGCGGACACGGTCAATGCCCCGCTGGTAGCGTTCCATAGGCGACTCACCGATAATGCGGTTGAAAGTAGTGTTGCGCTGGCGGACATATTCCGCCAGCAAGCGGTTAAGCTCTTCGAGGGAAGAGACCTGTGCGGGATCAAAACCATTGAGCCAGGTATCCTTAATGGTGCGAAAACTCCGTTCAACCTTTGCTTTAGAAGCCCCATCACGAACAGGCGTATGGATTTTAACAATACCGAGGGACCCGCAAATTAAGGAAAGCTGGGCATTGGCATAGGTTGAACCATTATCAAGATAAAGCTTATTACAAAGACCATAACGGGCAATAGCCTCCTTCAAAACAATCTGGAAGTTATAGGCATTGTCGTTGTAAAAGAAACGGGCGCCGATAATTAAACGAGAATGATCATCTATTACATGAATAAGATAAGTGCGCCGGTTCTTGCCATCTTCCTTAATATATGTAGTGTAGGAGGTGTCGGCCTGGTACATGCCGCCGGGATAGGCCTCCTCAAAAGCCCTGCGGTCTTTCTGGTTGGGGTTGACAGCAGCCCTTAAATCGTTGTGCTTGATAAAGCGTTGGACGCTGGAAACAGAAACATCAGACTGGTTAATGAAGCCGTCTTCAATAAGCTTATGGTAGATGAGCGTGGCATTAATTCGTGGGAACCTCTCCCTAAGACGGTAGATTTCAGAAATAGCCCGCTCGTTAAGGACGCGTGGTTTCCCAGCATCCCGGCGCTTTCTGGGCATCAGCCCATCCATGCCAAACTTGCGGTAGTACTCCTCCCACTTTTCCAGGGTTTTAGGATTGTAGCGCATGGTTCGACCGTCAGGCAGGGTCAGCTCATTTTCAGTGACCCTGCGGTAATAAGCAGTCTTAGAGGGATCGGGAAAGACACCCTGGATGACGGGAGCAATCAAGGCAAAACGGAAATAGGCCATTTCGATAGCAGATTGGTTATTAAATTGTCGTTTCATTGTCGAAACACCTCCTAAACCCATGATAATACGCTAGCAGGATGCAGACCATGTCGGAGGTATGTGAAAAGAGAAAACTACAAAAAGGCATCAATCAGGCCGAATTAAAGTGTGCGGTTTTGGTAACACCTTGCAGAAACGACCTTGCCTGACTTTGGAAGAAACAAGCGAGTTCATCCGAGGTGGCAGCAGAAGGCAACGAAGATAGGAAAGTGAGTGGTTTTGTGACAGCGTCCTCCAAGACGCCGAGCCAAAGTTTTTTATGGAGGAGAAAGAGTTGCTTCCAGGAATAGAGTGTGGAAGCGGCAATCGTGTATTTATCACAGAGTTGCTGGACTGTCATATGGGACAGATAATAATCACGCAAGACCTTGAGTATAAAAATTAAACTATAAGAACTATAAGGAATGATAATTTCAGGTAGAATAGCATGGGTATGTCCACAGGATGAACAAATTATCCTGGACACGGTAATTTTGTAGGTAACAGCTAAACTCTTTTCGTAGGAAATAAGATCGCGTTCATAGGATGCGAATTCCGACCAGTGGGGATGTTTAGTCCCACAGAAGGGACAGGGGAAAACCAGCGTTGACAGCTTATCTTTTGAAAAATCCCGCATCGCTTCTGTGAACAGCTCCATAGCAGAAAGTTTAATAAAATTCAGCTTGCAAAAAATCGTAAATGCTCTTATCATAGTTTTTGAGGTGCAATGCGCTAAAGCGCAGGGCAGCAGAAAGAGAAAGAGTGTTAGGCAGGCAAGCATAACGGGCTCTTTCTCTTTTTATATGTTTTTTTAATGATAAGGTGAAAAAAATGGCAGGTCAATAGAAACCGGCAGTTATATGCCAGATTTTACGACAAAATATGATCGTGTGGAAGGATGTAGGTGGAAATATAGTTTGCCGTTTTTACGTTGTGCCGGGTAAAAATAAAACGGCGTACTACACCGTAGTGTGCCGGAAGGTATGGGGCGTTATGTTCTTTTTGGCGAGCGAGGGAACTGCTTCAGAAGCCTTCTTTTTCAGGCAGTCCAAGCGGTGTATTTGCTAAACTAAAAGTGTACCAATTTTAGCCCATTGATCACCAAAAAGTTGACCACCTGATCTGATCAAACCAATCCTGTACACTGTAACTGGAAATTAACAGGCGTACAGGAGGAAAGGAAATGATCAACGTGGTCGATAAAGAGACTATCAGAAAACTCTATCATGTGCAAGGCAAATCCATCCGTTGGATTGCCAGGGAACTTGGTTTTGCC
>JAHDOA010000010.1 GCA_018435055.1 Pelotomaculum sp.
CTGCTTCAACCGCCGGATTACTCCGCTGCTACCAAACACTTTGCGAAGGCTTCCGAGATGTTCCTCCAGGAAGGAGATGAGGACATGGCCAGACTCGCAAAAGCTAATGCCGCATTGTATGAACTCATTGACAAACGTAATCTCAATACTCTTCGTGAAGTAATCCGGGCCCTGGAGCCTATAACTGAAGTTCCATGCATAGGTAGCCAGGATGAAATGATGCAGACATCCCTTCTCATCGCGGAACTTAGATCCTTACAGTGCGAAGAACGGGCAAAACAGTGTGGCAATTACGCCGATATGACTCAAGAATATATGGAGGCGGCTGAAGGTTTCATGAAACTTGGTTACGCTCCGCTTCATATATCGGAGAGGCTCAAGCTGGATGGTCCCGTAGAAAAAGCAATCCTGCGTGCTTTTTACTGCGAAGGGCTGTCAGATTATTATTCTGCTCTTTCAGTTGTTCTGTCTTCACCCGTACAGGCACATGATCAGATGCAGAAGGCGGCATCCTGCTTTCGTCAGGCTATGGTCACTGATTGGTCAAAAACTGTTGACGACTATATCGCAAAGGTATCCTCGAAATCTCACTGCTGGATGTGCGGCCGGGAAATGCAAGGAGAAGATGTATTCTTCAAGTATTACCCCGCAGAAACCGAGGAGTATCACAGCCAGCTCTTAGAGTCCTCAAACGAGGACTTACGCATGATTGACAATACAGGCCATGTGACCGTCTGCACTGTTTGCGGCTCTGCGATCGAGAATCAAGCGGACCGATATGCTACGATGCGTGCTGATGAAGTTCGCGCTTGGGCTGATCAGTTGTTTCAGCAAACGAACGAGGTGCTCATGAACCATAGCGAAAGATTGCGGTCGCTTGAGCGTGTAGCACACAGACACTAACGAGTGAGCAGCAGAGTCCGTTGTACGATAGTATGACTGTCTAGTATAGGCTGAACATTGGTGGAGAGCACTCAAAAAATCATGTAATGGAGGGATTAGAGGTCATTCAACACTATTGCTGTCTATAAAGAGAGATTTGATTGGCTCTGAAGCAGATCCATTACATAACGTATATACCATCTGTGAAAAATTAACGCAATTAATGCTTTACCGGAATATAGCGTGAGGTGAAACCATGGACAATATCGAAATGGAAAAGATTCTGGATGCACTTGATCGTCGAGTGGCGCTCGGTGAGATTGATATCGGTACCTATAAAAAACTGAAGGCGAAGTTCAGCACACAGGTTGGACATAGTGAGGAACCTATCTCGGCGGCTGTATCTGCTCTGCCCAAGGAGGCTGTTTCCTTACAATGTCCGGGTTGTATGGCGCCTTTACCGTTACCGAGTGATCCTTCTCAGGTTAGTGTCGTCTGCGATTACTGCGGCGGGACATTTGCCCTGCAGACAGCATCAGAGGAGATGGATCGCCTTAAAAGCGATATCAGGAAATGGATCTCCCAGGTGGCCGGCAATGCAGGAATCGGCACCACGGTTGACGAGGCATCTCGCAAGTTCATCTTCAACGACAAACTATTACCTCCATTGAAGAATGCAGCCGATCGTGCAACCGATATATTCAGCCTGACTCGCTATCAGTCCCTCTTTACATTTTCCCTGCTTACCGGGCTTCCTTCCTCTCCCTTTCATCAGACACTGCGATCAGCGCCTAACCTGAATTATTTAGTTGATAAAATAAAAGAGACCGTGGTCCGCGTTCAATCACCTGAGATCAGGCTTTTTGCAATAGGCGAGAAGGAGCAGTATGAGTTGCACGCTCTGGAAGTACGATGTCTTGAGGCAGGTTACCTGTCTAATGTCCGCCACCATCTTGCCAGCCCGACACCTGATGGCTTTCATAAAGCAAAAACGAACCTCCATGCCCTTAATGAACTGTACAATACGACCAATCAATTGGTATCGGCTATTGATCCGTCGTTAGCTGCATTTTCAGATGCTCTGGCAACCAGGATGAAGCTACTCGAAGAGGCTGTAAACATTCTAGAGGATCTGTTTTGCAGTGCAGACGGCGTGATGACGGATTATGTGGCAGAAAATCTGGAGTCAATAGCTGAAAAACTTGAGCAGACTGCATCCGCAATTGAAGCAACTGGAATGAAACCAAGAGAGACTGTACCCGCTGCTGAGGGAACACGCAACGACGCGGACACAATCCGCATTCTTGCCACCTGTGTGAGATTCTACGGCCAATGCGGCGCTGAAGCGGGGATGCCCTTCACTACCTTTTTGGCTAACCTCGAAGAGATGGTTGATAAAGCACAGACCCCCTCCTCGGATTTGAGGTGGTTGTCAGCTTTCCTATCTAATCTGACGCTGCACATGGAATCGACAGCCGGTGAAGCTTCTCTACCTGTAGTGTCTGACTTTGGCTGGGCTGAAGGAAGAATGGTGGCCCTGGTGAAATCCTCGTTCTTAGGTGGAAAAGAGTCGGTGGATGAAGAAAGGAAGATATTACTACCATTCTGGCTTGCCGAACTGGATTTCTCACAGCAGAAAGGTGTGATATTCAAGAAAGGATCAATGGCGTCCGGACTTATCTTAACAGAAGCTATGCGCCATAACAAGCAATGCTTCGTTATCAACTCAAGCGATCCTCTGAATGAGCAATGTTATGGTGCAATTCGGTCCCGTACAACCATCGGATACTCAACACCCGCGGTAGTTCCCGTGGTGGGTTCGGATGATGCATTAAAATATATGAAGCAATTCGTATCGTCAACACAGGGTTATGCCGGAGGAAACGTTAGACAACTGCAATTAATCTATCTGCCAGTGATTGGTGCGAGGTACTATACAAAAAAGTCAGAAAGAAGGGAAATTCTGGCCCCATCCAGCAGCATTGCTCTCTCACATTTTGACGTCAGGTCGCTCAGAATTGGCACGAAAGAGGTCTTATTCGCACGGTAATGGAGAGGATATACTATGGCGCTTATTGATCGCATTAAATATGACGGGTCTCCAGAACGTCTGGTCTGGAAGTATGATAAAGAGAACATCACACTGGGAGCACAACTCATTGTAAATGAAAGCCAGGAGGCAATATTTTTCAAGGGTGGACAGGCTCTGGATGTTTTCGGACCCGGCACCCACACGCTATCGACCAAAAACTTACCGTTATTGGGGAGACTTGTTAATTTACCGTTTGGTGGAGAGACTCCATTCACCGCGGAGATATATTACGTCAATCAGGTTTCCCGTCTTGATTATAAATGGGGCACTCGAACACCCATACCGGTTGAGGACCCAAAATACGGGGTGCTTGTTCCTGTAGGTTGTTTTGGGCAGTTCGGACTTCGAGTTGCCGATTCGCGGTTATTTATCACCCAGATTGTGGGAACTATGCCCGAATGGAAAGGAGATATGGTACTCGAATATTTCCGCGGGGTGATTCTCACCAGGGTGAAAGACATTGTAGCAAAATACGTTGTGGATAGGAACCTCTCGATTGCTACTATCACAGCCCGGATTGATGAAATATCACAATTAGTTGAAGAGCGTCTCAGGGACGAATTCGCCAAATACGGTCTTGAGTTACTCAAATTCTTCATCACATCAATCACCATCCCAACTGACGAGTTGAAAAAGATCCAGGAGATTGATCTCAAAGCCCGGGAGATTGAACGGCTTGGCGACCAGCGATACCAGATGATGCGGGGCTTCGATGTTATGACGGAAGCTGCAAAAAATCCCGGCGCTCCCGGGACGTTAATGGGTGCTGGCATCGGGCTTGGAGTCGGCGCCAGGATGGCTGGACCGTTCGCTTATATGACGGATCAGGCAACACAATCGGTTACACAGACGCCACCGGGTAATTCATCTGCATTGATATGCCCAAAATGTCAGGCAAACCTTCCTGCAGGTAGTCAGTTCTGCATCAAATGTGGTGCAAATCTTACGACAACGTCTGTGTGTCCATCATGTCGACAGGCTCTGACGACTCGTTCTAATTTTTGTCCTCATTGTGGCAAAAAAATTGTATCGACTGCCAGCTGTCCTTCATGTGGTGCCCAGGTTCCTGAAGGGGCGAAGTTCTGTCCCGAGTGTGGTAAAACCCTTTGAAGTATCGATTAGAACGAATGTGTGGTGGTAAACTAAAATGACTCATAATAACCGTAATCTTCTGATTCAAGTCGCCGCTTTACTTGTTGCCCTGTCTTTTACTATTGGCATCTTCCTGTCATTCGCACCGGATACACCCCGCTACTCATACTGGATAGCGATGATCGACGTGTCTTTGATGGTAATTATAACAGGGATATATGGAATTTATAATTTCCAGCTTTTTACAAAAGATGCAACAACTAAACTGCCTGCGGCAATGCACATCAGCATTGGAAGTACGATCGGCATCTTCCTGATTGCAAGTGCGTTAATAGCCACTGTATTCCTTTTGGTTTTCAATAATAGTTCTTTTGACCAGGCATATCTATTGATAATTCTTGGTAAATGGTTACTACTGATCTTAATATTGGTGGCTATGTGGTCTATCGGACAGGAAGGTGAGGGAGTTATCCATGGTCGTCCGCGAGACGAGCAAATGGCCCTGTATAACACGGTGCAGCAGACGTTGATCGAGTTTCGTCAGTTGCCGTCCAGTGATGAAAGCAATACGTTGCAGAGGGAGATTGATGATGATCTTTCTACGATCCGAAATCAAATTCGTAGTCGTGTTTCTGCAAATAAGATGCAAGACGATGAGTATGAACTCATACGTGATCTCTTAAATGATGTGAGAAGCACAATACGTGAAGTCAATGGTTCCGCAGAAGGCGAGCGTTTGGCAAGCTTCATGCGCATTCAAGATGCTGTTCAAAAAATCCTGGTAACCGGTCAACTCCACCGCTAAGCCCGCAATGGAGATACAATGAACTCTCTCCCCCATCATTTTCAGTACCCTGTTCCTCCCGGCAGATCATTGAATCCCACAAAATCCCCGTAATTTTAGCCGAAACCTTTCAGCATATCCCTTATTCTCTGGCGAGATCGCATATACTTCATTCATCTTCTTCCCGGCGGCCAGGATCTTGAGTTGCACCCAATCGGAGCGGTACCAGTCAGCAGTATCCAGCGGGTCCTCGGTATCAAGGATAGATCCGTCATCCCCCCGCTTTATCCCCCTCCCGGCCCAATATCATAAGAATGAAACTGCTCTTCGAACTCTCCGGCGAGCACCCCGACCTCCCGGTTGCTGAACTCGAGTGCGTGGGCACCGTCCTCGACCGGCGGACCCAGGTCGCGGTCGCGGAGTGCCCGGACCCGGAGGCCGTCGGGCGGCTTGCCCTGACGCACGTGGTGATGGAGTACCTCGGCGAGTGCGAGCCCTCGAAGGATGCGCTCGCGGCCCTCCTCCGCGACCTCGCCATCCGGACCGAGAAGCCGTTTGCCGGTCGGGTGAAACTGATCCAGGGGGCCCACATGGATGTGCCGCGTCTTGAGGTCGAGAGACTGATCGGGGGGCTCGTCGCCGGCCCGGTCTCGCTCCGTGAGCCCGTCGAAGAGTACCGCGCCGTCGTCTCGGATGACCGCTGCTACTTCGGCCGCGTGATTGCGCGGATCGACCGGGGGGCGTTCGAGGTGCGAAACCCCATGCGCCGGCCGTTCTTCCACCCCGGGGTGATGATGCCCCGGATGGCCCGCGCGCTCGTCAACCTCTCCCTGGTCGCGCCCGGGGAGCGGACCTTTGATCCCTTCTGC
>JAHDOA010000027.1 GCA_018435055.1 Pelotomaculum sp.
GCTGTCTACGCTTAACATCACAAGTTACCCGGTGATGCTCAAGACTCACTATGAGTGATTTGCTAAATCTTGCTCAGCGGGCTTCCCACCCGCTATATGATGCGCCCCTCGTGGCGCACGAACCGTCCCCGTGACACGGTTTTGGTGAAAATGTTGGTTAGCCCTGTTTTGTCAACCCTTTCTTTTATTTTTGCAATGTCGGTTGTGTAGAGCCCCAGCTTCCGCATGCGGTCGAAGTAAACTGAACCTGAAAAGGTATACTTTTTGCCTAGCCCCTCGGTTTTTTTCATCTCGTTATGCATAAATGAAATAATATCGCCGCAGGCCAGCTTGCCGGGCAGGGCCAGTGGTTCATGGCCGTTCAAAAGCCTCACGGCGTTATGTCCCGCCAAAAAACCTGTTGCAATCGCTTCCGTGTGCCCTACCAGCAACCCGGTCTTTTCACCCGCGCAAAATAAATTCTGTGCGCCCGAAACCCGTAAACCGGCGTCGCAGGGCGCCATCGCCATAAACCGCACGGAGTTCCCTTTTCCCCCCGAATAGGGGTCCGCATAGCGGGCGTCCTGGAAACCGTCTAAAGTACGCAGAATCTCCAAAGGAAAATAGGGCGCCATCAGCTTAGCATGCCCGGTGTCAAGAATGACCAGGTTTTCAGCAAAATCATTTAAGGCGTACTGCTGGCAGGCCTTTTTTTGTAGCTGCCCTGATTTATGTAAATGCGCCGGTAGCGGTACCACCAGGACTCCTTCACTTTCCAGTTTCTGCACCAGATCCGGCCTGATAGATTTCTTCTCCAGCTTGCAGGAGCCGCTCATTGCTTCAAAATGGGGAAAACCTTCGCCCGCCCTGATCTCAGCCACACCGGCCCTGTCCGTTAAACTTACCCGCGGCCCGAATGTGGGACAACGCAGCACGCACATGGCGCACCCGGCGCCGTAGCGGGCGCAGTTGCCGGCTGGTCCGGCCGTACCGGTGCAGTCAATATAAACGCCACCCCCGATTTTCTCGCCATCTGCTGTAAGCAAACCGGTAATGACATCCCCGCTCTTAGAAACCCCGGTCATTCTCTTCTGTAATTTCAGCTCGACGCCTTTGGATAATAGCAGTGACCTTATAGCCGGCTCGATCCTCGTCACGTCGTAAAGCATGGCGTGCAGATGCCCGGGGAAATTCACACCGCGATGGGTAACTATTTCTTCAATAACCTTGAGAAATTCCCCGCCCCCCATGGCCCAGATTTCTTCCAGGGCGGTGAACCGGCCGTTATTCCGCATAATACCGCCAACAAGGCCGGTCCCGAGCAGCATGTCAGTTTTTTCCACCAGGATGGCTGCCGCCCCGGCAGCATTTGCCGAAAAAGCAGCTGCGCAGCCTGCCCAGCCGCCGCCCACTATTACAACACACATAAAAAATCCTCCCTTTTGCTTATTATATTCAGGAAGGATCGCAAAATGCTATATAATACCATAAAAAGGCTATTAAAGGAACATTTTGCTGGATTTTTCTCCGTTGTACGAGAACAGGACAGGCCTGTCGTCCAGCACTGTTTCCAGGTGCGCCGGTCGCCCCCACAGCGTGTATACATGAGGCAGCGTCTTTTCCAGGTAGACAACATCCAATTCGGTTCCCTCATAATTGTGCTTTAAATATAGCTCGCCTCTTTTATTATAGTCTCCGTCCTGCACAACGATATAAGGGTAACCGCAATTTGTCAGGCTGTTTACTATCGTGTCCCGCACCTTCTCCCATTCCTTGTCAACTATTTTCCAGTCATAGCCGACCTTCTTATACAAATAAAGGTCCATATCATCCACTAGTTCTCTGGTAAGATAATTGCGCAGAAAAGAAATATCATTGTCGACTGTTCGCACCTCAAAAATTTTCTCCCGGCCCTGTCCGCCGGGACGCCCATATTTCTCCTTTTCCTCCGGCGCGGGCATATCCCACCTTCTTTCAATGTCTTCAAATATTTTCAGGCCCAGTGTATAAGGATTGAGCCGGCTCCGGGATGTCTGTATTATCCCTGAGTGCATCTTGGCAAACTCCACAGTTTCAGATTCATCGAGCTCCATTTCTCGCATAATCCTTAAGTGCCAGTAAGAAGCCCAGCCCTCGTTCATGATTTTTGTCTCCATCTGCGGCCAGAAGTACAGCATCTCCTGCCGGATTACCGACATAATATCCCGCTGCCAGTCTTCCAATTCCTTGCTGTGCTGGATAATAAACATGACCAGATCCTTCTCCGGCTCCTCCGGAAACACTTTTTTCTTAGCGCAGCCTTCAGTGTCAGTTTCTGCGCCATCACCGATGGACCACAGGTCATCATAGGATGTTTCGGGGCGCCCCGCGCACCGGGAATTCCCCCGTTCCGGCTCAGCGGCCTTTACATATTTCCCCAGGCTTCCTGGTTCAATATGCTCTTGTATGGCTATGGCGGCGTCTATGAAAGATTCCACACTGGCGCGCCCGTATTTCAATTCATAGCCGCGAAAGCGGTCGGCTGCGGCGCCCATTGATTCCACCATATTCCTGGATGTTCTTTTAAAATAAATGTTGTTTTTGAAAAAATCGCAGTGCGCCAGCACATGCGCCATAACCAGTTTGTTCTGGATCAAGGTGTTCCCCTCCAGCAGGAACGCGTAGCAGGGGTCTGAGTTTATAACCATTTCATAAATCCGTCCCAGGTTGTAATCGTATTGTGTTTTCATTTTGTGGTAAGCCTTGCCGAAGGTCCAGTGTGAGTAGCGGGTCGGCATGCTGTACGCGCCAAAAGTATAGATGATATCAGCCGGGCAGATTTCAAAAAACATATCGTAAAAGTCCAGGTTGAATTCCCTGGCTTTCGCTGAAATAAGCGTCAATGCATGCTCCAGCAGCTTTACTTCCTCTTGCAGATTCACCGGTCATCCCCCCTGCCTATACAATATGCCGTGTGTTTGCACTATGGCGCTTCCGCGCTCTACATCTCACATCCCACCGGTTGAAATGGTTACCCAGGTTTTTTACCCGCCTGGCCCGGACGTCAGGCTAAAAAACTCTTTCAGCGCCGCGTATACCCCGCCTTTGTCTTTAACGGTGACGCAGGTAAACTTTTCGTCCCGGATTTTTTTGAGGGCGTTGCGCAGGGTGGAAGTATAGTAGTACGGGCCTTCAATCTCCCCGTATCCTACCATATTGCAGACCTGCAGCAGCCTTTTAATTAACCTGACACAGTTCTCGTTGTCGGAAGACAGGTTGTCGCCGTCGGAGAAATGGAAGGCATAAATGTTAAAATCGCTGGGGCTGTAACGTTTTTCAATCACTTCCAGCGCCAGCTTGTAAGCGGATGAGCAGCGCGTGCCGCCGCTGGCCCCTTTGGTGAAAAACTCTTCCTCCGTGGTCTCTTTGGCCTCGGTGTGGTGGGCCAAAAACACTATATGAACATTGTTGTACCTGGTGCGCAGGAAACGGACCATCCAGAAGAAAAAGCTGCGGGCGATGTATTTTTCAAACGGCCCCATCGACCCGGAGGTGTCCATCATAGCCAGGACCACCGCGTTGGACTCGTATTTATAGGTGACTTCCCAGGTCTTGAAGCGCAGGTCCTCGGGCGTGATGGCCAGCGCCCCTCCCTCCCCTTTCATCGCCTTGCGCTTGATTGCTTCCATGATGGTGCGCTTGCGGTCGATATTGCTGGAAATGCCTTTCTTGCGGATATCCCTGAATTCCAGGGCGTCGGAAGCCATCTCCGGTTTCTTCTTTTGTTCCAGGTTGGGCAGCCCCAGGTCTTCAAAAATCATTTCCGCCAGTTCATCCACAGTAATATCCGCTTCATAGTAATCCACGCCGGGCTCGTCGCCTGCCCCTTTGCCCTGTTCCTGACCAGACTTGGGTTCGGAAAATATTATATCGCCCTGCTTGCTGGCGCCGTCACCCTGGCCGGCATGCTTTTGTTTATTATAGTTAAAGCGGAAATGGTATTCGTGCAGTGAGCGGATGGGCACCTTTACTATCTTGCGGCCGTCGTGCATGATAATGCTTTCCTCACTGACGATATCCGCCAAATTTTTTTTAATGGCCTCCCGCACCTTCTCCCTGTGGCGCTGCCGGTCTATTTCCCCTTTGCGGTGCAGCGACCAGTCCTCCCGGGTGATGATCAAATTTGGCCCTGTCATGGCATGACCCCCTAACGGTTTAGCAGGCTGCCGATGTACCGGAGCAACTCGTTGGCGCAGTTCGGGCAGTAACCATGGTCTGAGATCAGGCGGGCGCTGACCTGGTTGATTCTTTTCAGCTGCTCGGCGTCCGGGGTCTTGGTGGAGGTAGTGATTTTCACGACATCTTTCAGATCGGCGAACAGTTTTTTCTCTATGGCCTCCCGCAGCCGTTCGTGCGAATTGTAGTCAAAGCGCTTGTTTTTGCGGGCATAGCTGGAAAGCCTGATCAGGATTTCTTCCCGGAAGGCTTTTTTGGCGCTTTCGGAGACGCCGATTTGCTCCTCTATGGAACGCATCAGCTTTTCGTCCGGCTCCAGCTCCTCGTCGGTGATCGGGTCTTTTATTTTTGCGCCGTTGCAAAAGGCCTCCACATTATCCAGGTAGTTTTCGAACAAAATTTTGGCTGATTCTTCATAAGAGTAGACAAACGCCTTCTGTACTTCTTTCTTGGCCATTTCATCATATTCTTTGCGCGCCACGGAAATGAAGTTCAGCAGGTTGTCACGCTCCTCCTTGGTGATGGAAGGATGCTGGTCGAGGCCCTCCTTCAAGGCGCGCAGGACGTCAAGGGGGTTGATGCACTGGGTGGAGGTGCGGATCAGGGCTGACGACAGGCGGTTAATCACGTAGCGGGGGTCGACGCCGCTCATCCCCTCGTCAACAGCCTCGTTCTGCAGTTCGTGCAGGTCCTTCTGTTTGAATCCCTCCACATCCTCACCGTCGTACAGTTTCATTTTTTTAACCAGGTCCATGCCCTGTTTCTTGGATTCCTTGAGCCTGGATAATACTGAAAAAATACTCGCCACCCGCATGGCGTGCGGCGCGATGTGGATATTGCGCAGGTCGCTCTGCTTGATCAGTTTTTCGTAAATCTTAACCTCATCCGTCACCTTAAGGTTGTACGGTATTTTAATAACTATAATCCTGGACTGGAGGGCCTCGTTTTTCTTGTTGCTGATAAAGCTTTTGTATTCGTTTTCGTTGGTGTGGGCCACGATCATCTCGTCGGCGTAGATGAGGGCGAAGCGGCCGGCCTTGAAATTGCCTTCCTGTGACAGGCTGAGCAGGTTCCAGAGGAACTTCTCGTCACACTTGAGCATTTCCTGGAACTCCATCATGCCCCGGTTGGCGATATTCAACTCGCCGTCAAAGCGGTAAGCGCGGGGATCCGACTCCGAGCCGTATTCTGTGATGGTGGAAAAGTCCATGCTGCCGGTCAGGTCGGCGATATCCTGGGATTTCGGATCGGAAGGGGTGAAGGTACCGATACCGGACCGGTTGTCCTCGGATAAAAACACCCGTTCTACAGGCGCTTTTTCAATATTGCCGCCGTATTCCACGTCAAGCGCCATCCGGCAGGAGGGGCATAGTTCCCCTTCGATGTATACGTTATAGATCTTTTGAAACTCTTCTCTCAGTTCCCTGGGGATCAGGTGCAAAGGTTCTTCATGCATCGGACATCCTTTTATCCCGTAAAGCGCGCCCTCGCTGGTGCGGCTGTATTTTTCCAGGCCCCGCTTCAACATCGCTACCAGGGTTGACTTGCCGCCGCTGACCGGGCCCATAAGCAGCAGGATGCGCTTGCGCACGTCCAGCCGGCGGGCGGCGGGGTGAAAATATTCCTCAACCAGTTTTTCCAGGGTTTTTTCCAAACCGAATAGTTCGGATGAGAAAAAATTGTAATTCTTGATATTGTCTTTCTCCTCCGTCCCAGCACACTTGATCATATTATAAATCCTGGCATGGGCTAGTTGGCACACATGCGGTTTTTCCCTGATGATATCAAGGTAATCCCTGAATGTTCCCTCCCAGGCAAGTTTTTTTTCCAGCGAACGGTATTCCTCTATCAGTCTCAGGAAATCCATGGTTTCACTCCTTCCCGTTTTGTTTCTATACTTTCCGTTTCCACCAAGGCCGGGTTTTAGGCTGTAGATGAATATTACATTATATGCAAAAATGGCAAAAAGAAGAATGATCGCTGCCTGGCGGTAAAACCTAAAGGTGGCATTTTATGTCGAAAGCCTTCTATATAATATCAATATAGGCAAAAAGGGTTTCCAAATCTTGTAATGGATAAAAAAAACCGCAGCAAGCTCTGCGGACAAAAAAAAAGGGGCATACCCCGGCCCTAAAATCGGGGACACACCTCATCGATAAAGGAATACCCATAACAGAGGTGTGTCCCCGTTTCTTTATAAATCATGTTTTTCGTTTGCAACCCGGTCCATTGAAGGCGGGATTCATCCCGCCAATGTTTTACCAATTTACCGGAACCGATACCTTGTCCAGTTCTTTCCCGTCCTTGGGGCTGGTCCAGAAAACTTCCAACTCGCCCTGTCCCGGCGCAGGCGCGTCGAAGTCCAGCGAATATTTAAAATTACCCCGTCCGGGCGCTCCCTCGGAAGCTGTCGTAAAACCTTCCGCTATGGTTTTCCCGGCATTATCAACCAGCCTTATATTTACAGTGGCCTCAAACACTCTCGCGCTGCCGGACACTTCCAGCGGTGAAGCCACTTTTTGACCGGACTGCGGGCTGTTTACCCAGATGGCGGGCTCGTCAACACATGAAAGATCCCTGCTGAAGGGCTGCTGGTACAAGCCGACATGCCCCCACCAGTCCATGGCCTCATCAGTTTTGCCTTCCACCGTGAAAGATACCTTATTGATTTCCGGAAACTCGGTCAAGGTATTCACGATGCTTTTAATACCCAGGGCTTCCCCGGCCGCTCCCACATTGGCGCTTAAGACTTCCTTCGAAAAATCTACTGTGGCCAGGCCGTCCTTGATATTAATGCTATTTACCTTAGTCGCTGCAGGCAGCACCCGGGCTGCCCCCGGAATAACCGGGTTGACATTGATTAACTCTTCCAGCGCAGCCCTGTGCGCATCCGCCGCAGGAGATACCTGATGTATCTCCCTGACCAGGTAGGTGTCGTTTTCAGTAGTTTTTACATAGTACGCCGCCAGGTTTAATTTTTGTTCGGGTTCTTTGGCGTCCTGCTGGACACCTGGTGTAGCGCCGGGGTTTTCTTTTTCCTCTAACGCATTGCAGCCGGCCAGGGCGAATGAAACCAGTAAAAGCACTATTAATGCTAACAGGACACTCTTTTTTTTGTACCAGGACATAATAGAAACCTCCTTTGCACCAGAAATATTTATATTGTTCCACACAAACAAAGATTAACCTTCATTTTTATACCCGTTAATTTGCCTTTAAGCCCAGCCGGCCTAATAAAGCCGTACGGGCGCGCTCTTCAAAAATATCATCAAGAGGCTTTAAATCCTGATCTATGCCGCGTCTCCTCAAGGACAGCCTGATTAGTGTATCTGTAAATCCGGCGTTCTTCGGCAGCAGCGGTCCATGTAAATAAGAGCAAAAAACATTCTTGTACCTGGCCCCTTCCAAACCGTCCCTGCCGTTGTTACCCTTACCGTACAACACCTTTCCCAGAGGCTTGACGCCTCCAAGAAATGTATGTCCGGAATGATTCTCAAAACCGACGACTTTAACAGGCGCCCCGGCCTGTTTCATTTCTATTACCGCGTTTCCCACCAGCCTTGCGCTTCCTGCCCTGGTATACAGATCCAGGATAGCCAGGCCCGGTATATGCCTGCCGTCCCCCGTCGCATAATAGCGACCGAGCAGTTGGTAGCCCCCGCAGATGGCCAGGACAACCAGGCCGTTTTCCACCGCTTTCTCAAACTGATCCCGGCGCTTCATCAAGTCGGCGGCAATCAGTTTTTGCTCGCGGTCCGAGCCGCCGCCGAGAAATACAAAATCGTAATTACTGAAATCCATAGTATCACCGAGGCTTTTATTTATTATCTGTATGGGGATGTTGCGCCACTGACAGCGTTTTTGGAATGCCATGACATTCCCCCTGTCGCCATAAAGGTTCAGCAGGTCAGGATACAGATGACATGCCCTGATCATTTGCATCCCTCTTTTCTACCAGGGATTTCACAATCTTGTGTACCGGTCGCAGGGCTGTATAGGTGGCAAAAATGTAGGTTGCCCCGGCCTTGCCGCCAAGCGCGGCCTTAATTGCCCGGCGCATATCCTTGTTCACCGCTATTTTTTCCGCAGGCACGCCGGCATATTTCAAACGTAGCGCCATGTCTTCCCCACGTAGTCCGGAACACAGGAAATGCTTCAAGTGTTTATGGTCCGCGCCCAACATTTCAAAATCCACATCCCAGATCCAGGATACGTCCCTGCTGTCCGCAAAATTGTCGTTGAGAGCGATAAATACGTCCTTGGTACCCCGCGCTTCACAAAGCGTTCTAAGACCCTGGTTGAAACCGGCAGGGTTTTTCACCAGGTTTAGATAAGCTTGTTTATTGCCGTACTTGAATTTTTCCGCCCTGCCGATGGCCGGCCGGTATTTTTTCAGACTGCTCAGGATGGTCTGCACGTCAATACCGACCAACTTGCTTGCAGTGAAGGCCGCCAGAGCGTTATATAGATTGTGCAGTCCCTGCGTCTGGATTTCCATAATCCCCCGCGGGACTGTCTCCCCTTGACAGGTGAGCCTAAAGCTGCTTAAACCGTCGGCCATCCCTAGCGGTATAGCTTCAACCTGCGGACTGGGCCTTTTGAAGCCGCAATCCGGGCAGCTGTATGCGCCAAGCTGGCCGTAATGAAAATAATCGTAAACAAGCGCAGAGCCGCAAAACGGGCAGAATTTAGCTTCCCTGGTTTGCGTGTTCACTTTACTTGTGTTTTCATTACCAGCCAGGCCAAAAAAATGTGAATGCAGGCCTGTTGTATCTTGAAACTGGGCTACCAGCGGGTCATCAGCGTTTAATACCAGGGTTGCCTGATTCTGCCCGCGCAAGGAATCCCGGATGACGCCAATAACCTTTTCCATCTCCCAGTATCTGTCCAGTTGATCCCGGAAGAAATTTGTCAGCACCACCACCCTGGGAGATAGATTATTCAGCACATCAGGGATGGAAGCCTCATCCGCCTCAATAACGGCATAGTCACAATCAATTTTTCCTGATATAACTGAACTCATGATAAAGCTGGTGGTAATACCGCTAATCATGTTGGCGCCTTCCCGGTTCGAAATAACTTTAAAACCGGCTTCCAGCAGCACTCCGGCGATCATGTTGGCGGTTGTGGTCTTGCCGTTAGTGCCGCTGACCACGATAATGTCCCGGCGCACCTGGGCCGCCAGCTCTTTGAGAGCTGGCGGATAAAATACGCGGGCTAGCATGCCCGGGAGAGAAGAGCCATCATAACCACAGGTCCGGCTTAGTTTTGCAGCTGACCTGCCTGCAAATATTGCGGAAGTCAATCGTAATTTCAATTTACTTCTCCTATACTTATGACGTACAGGAACACCCCCCGGTTCTCGGGAAAGTCCCTGATGTTTCTGGTTATTTATCGCCGGCCACCTATCGCAGTGTGAAATTCATCCCGCCATTCCAATCGGGGACATTCCCCAGCCCCCAAGGCAGACCCCAAACGGTGCTGCGTCTCCGTTCCGCTTTTAAGCGGTTTAACCTGCCAGGGCGTGCGGCGGAAGCCACACCTGTATTTTCAGCAGCAGGCAGCCAATCCTTTTGACGCAGGTCGCCGGCATGACGACAGAACTGTCCCCTGTCACCTTAAGCCTTCTTATAGTAGATCCCAATCCCTTTATGCTCTTCCCTGGTTATTCTGCCCGTTCCAAGCAGGTAGTCCAGGTGGGCAAAAACCTCGGAAATACCAAGAAATATTTGAAACCCTTTAATTTTCGGATACAGCAGGCGCATTACCTGGTAGGCGTTCATGCTTTTTTCTTCAAGCATGTTTTGGATCGCTGCCAGGCGCCGTGCATGGTGTTGAAGAGATTTTTCCGCCAGAGCCCTGTTGTCATCTATATTTTCTCCATGGCCTGGCAAATTTATCCTTACGTCCATCTCCGCGATCTTTTTGAGGCTATCCAGGAACTGTCTCAAAGCCGGGCTGCGCTTGCTAAAATCAGGGTAATCCGCTTCCATAACCGGGTTTGGCGTAATATGCTTGAGCATAAAATCCCCGGCCAGCAGTTCCCGGCCCACGGGATTATACAGGCAGATATGGCCGCTGGTATGTCCCGGCAGATGCAGCACCTGCAGCGAGCCTCCGTCAAAATGCAGTTCTTCGCCCCCGGTCACTGCTTCAATAAATGGCTCTGGCAACACCGGTTTGGCAACAGGGTCGGTGTCATCCAGAATATCCTTTAACTCGCTATCAGGCAGCCCACTTTCGAAAAAAAAGGGGTACCTTTCCTGGTAATAACTATATTCAAAGGTGAGCTTTCTCATTTCCAGTTTATGTATGAACACCCTGGCCTGTGCCTGTTCCGCCAACCAGGCTGCCAGGCCGCTATGATCCGAATGGTTGTGCGTGAGCACGACCCTCTCGATGTCTTTTACCGCAACCCCCAAAGAAGACAGCCCTTCCTGCAGGCTGCTTAATGCATCCGCCGTTTCCGGCCCGGGATCAATCAGAGTAAGGGGCTGATTTTTGATCAGGTAAGCATTGACTGGACCGACCGGATATGGCGTCGGTATCACAATTTTATTTATATCTAACATGATCTCTCCATTAGACGATTTTAAATTTTTTAAACTCACCGGTGTAATTATCCCAGACCACATTAACACCTGAGACCTCTGCCACGGGTGGCCCCTGGCGGCACCAGGCGACTAGTTTTTCAACGTCCCCGCAGCTGCCTTCAACAACAACTTCCACAGTGCGATCTGGTTTGTTTCTAACCCAGCCGGTTAAGCCCAGGGCCGCAGCCCGCTCATAAGTCTCCGCCCGGAAATATACACCCTGTACCCTGCCGCTTATAATCAGCCGTGCGCGTATCTTTGCCATCCTCTTCCCTCCGTAATCCTAGCAAGCATTATTTATATTATAACAAAAAATTATAAGTATTTTTTAATGTGACAAAATCTCATTAGTTATTCAATTTTTTTATCGCAATACTGAAGGCCTGGCAGCATTCATAATATATAAATGACAATTTTTGAAATGAGGGAACATCTATTTTGATTAGAAAACCTGCCGCACTTGGGCCGGGGGCAACCCTGGGGATAATCGCGCCGGCAAGCCCTGCGCATGACCTGGACCATTTGGCTGAAGGAATAAAGGTAATTGAAGAACTGGGTTTCAGGGTTTCCTTAAGCCCGAATGTCTTAAATTACAATAAATACCTGGCCGGAACGGAAAATGAACGCCTGGGAGATTTCCATAAAATGTTTCTTGACCCGGCTATAGACGGCATAATCTGCCTGCGTGGCGGCTACGGCAGCATGAAGCTGCTGCCTGACATCAACTACAGCATCGTACGCCGCAACCCGAAAATATTTGTTGGATACAGCGACATAACCGCGCTACAGCTGGCCCTCTGGAAAAAAACCGGACTGGTGACCTTTTCAGGTCCCATGCTCACACCCGACCTGGGGAATAAGCCCAGCGATTTTACTCTGAAACATTTTTATAGCGTAGTGACTAATCTGCGCCCGCTGGGCGCTATTCCCTGCGCGCCCGGCGTAAAAACTACCGTGCTCGTCCCAGGCTGCTCCCGCGGACGCCTGCTCGGGGGTAACCTGACCATGGTAGCCGCTGCCCTGGGCACTCCTTATGAAATAGACACGCGGGGCGCCATTCTATTTTTAGAGGATGTAGATGAACAGCCCTACCGTGTTGACCGCATGCTGCAGCAATTGCGCCTGGCCGGTAAATTTAACCGGGCGGCCGGAGTGGTTTTCGGCGATTTTGTAAACTGCGAGGCTAAAGATAAAAATAACTCCCTAACCCTGCTGGAGGTCATTGAGGCTGCCGTAGCCGGACTTCATATGCCATGTTTTCTTGGCCTTTCCGTGGGGCACGGCGAGCACAAGGCCACCCTTCCCCTGGGAGTGCGGGCGGAAATAAACGCGGACGAATGCCGGCTGAAAATAATTGAAGCGGCCACAACAGCGGCTATAAAAAAATAATATTGCTGGATTACTATAGCTGACATCCTGGAGCTTGCTGTGATAAAATATAGTTCAGTAGAAGGCTAGCCTTCTACTATAAGCGGAGTTTCGGACGGAAAATTTAATATTGTGAGGTGAGCTTAGTACAGATGAGCTTAGGGAAGGTAGCTGAGTGCTTTATGCTTTTATTCATAAACTGGGCCCTGCCTGGTTTTTCTGATTTCAGAAAATAACCCGGAAACTTGCAAAAGATTTGTTTATATCCGGACAGCCCGGTGCGTTACGTATTCACACTGCGGAAATCAAGTTCAATTGGGGGCTTAATATTGGTTGTAAAATTATTAATGGGAAATGAGGCGATCGCGCACGGCGCCATAGAGGCCGGCGTGCAGGTCGCCGCCGCCTACCCGGGAACTCCATCGTCTGAGGTCCTGGGGACCCTGGCGGCAATGGCCGGGGAGTATGGTTTTTATGCTGAGTGGTCAATAAATGAAAAAGCTGCCCTGGAAACCGCTGCCGGCGCATCGCTAGCCGGCGCCCGCGCCCTGGCGGCCATGAAGCAGGTGGGACTCAACGTGGCTGCCGACCCGCTGATGAGCCTGGCTTACATCGGCGTCAAAGGCGGCTTGGTGCTGGTAGTAGCGGATGACCCGGGGCCGCACAGTTCGCAAACTGAACAGGACACGCGCAAATTTGCTCAATTCGCCAAGCTGCCGGTGCTGGATCCGTCAAATCCGGCTGAGGCCCGGGAAATGACAAAATACGCCTTTGTGTTGTCAGAAAAACTGCTGTTGCCTGTCATCCTTAGACCGACTACGCGTACCTGCCACGCCTGCCAGAACGTCGAGCTTCCGGAAAATATTCAGAAACGCCGGTCGCCGGCCAGTTTTGGAAAAAACCCGGACTGGGTAATTTTCCCCAGCCTGTCTGCGCGCAAGCACGTCTGGCTGAACAGGCAGCAGAAGGCCGCCGGGGATATCCTGGGGTTGTCGCCGTTCAACCGCCTGGAAATCAATGAAGGCGCCAAAGCCGGCATCATCGCCTGCGGTTTAAGCTACAACTACGTCCGGGAAGCATTGCGGCTAACCGGCCTCAAGGCCTCTGTCTTAAAAATAGGCGCCCCCTATCCCCTTCCCGCACCGCCGGTCCTGGAACTGTTTAAACACGCGGAAAGAATCCTGGTGATAGAAGAACAGGAACCTGTGGTTGAGGACCAGGTAATATCACTGGCCTGGCAGCACCGTTTGGAATCCCGCATTTCGGGAAAACACGATCGTCTGGCGCCCAGGGAAGGAGAATTTAATGTAGACAAGGTAAAAGCAATTATTGAGAAATTCTTTGACCTGCAGCCAGCGCCGGCGGGGGAAACACCCCTTCCCGAACTGCCGCTGCGCACGCCCGTTCTCTGCGCCGGCTGCCCCCACCGGGCCTCTTTCTATATTTTTAAAGAAGCGGCCCGCGGCACGGATACAGTGTTTACCGGGGACATCGGCTGCTATACCCTTGGCGCCATACCCCCCATAAACGCGGTGGACACCTGCCTGTGCATGGGCGCCAGCGTGACCATGGCCGCCGGCCTGCACAGGGCGGAACCAGGCCGCAGACAGGTGGCCTTCCTCGGTGACTCTACGTTTTTCCACTCGGGCGTTACCGGGTTGATCAACGCGGTTTACAACAGGGCAGATATCACTGTGGTAATCCTGGACAACCGTACCACCGCCATGACCGGTCACCAGCCCCACCCCGGCATGGGCGCGACCGCAATGGCCGGAGATGGGACAAGTGTGGATATAGCCGGGCTGGTCAAAGCCTGCGGCGTTGGTTTTGTACGTGAGGTTGACCCTTTCGACCTGGCGGAGGCGGGCAAGGCAGCCAGGGCGGCCATGGAACACAGCGGCCCCGCAGTGGTGATCATGCGGCGCGACTGTGCGGCGCTGGTAAAAAGAAGCCGGCCATACTCCATCAGCAGCGACGATTGTGTGAACTGCGGCGCCTGCCTGGAAGACCTGGGGTGCCCCGCCATAGGCAAGCTGGACGCCCTCCCGGTTATAAATACGAGCTGTACGGGCTGCGGTGTCTGCTCACAAATCTGCCCGGCTAAAGCCATCAGGAGGTAGCGATATGAAACTTGACGTTGTAATCAGCGGAGTCGGCGGGCAGGGTTCGATACTGGCTTCCAGGGCCCTGGCAGGCGCGGCGATGGCAAACGGGCTGAACGTGCTCACTTCCGAGGTCATCGGCATGGCCCAGCGGGAAGGCCCGGTGACAAGCCATATCAGGATAGGAAACGATCTCTGCGGCGCTTTAATCCCGGACCATGAGGCTGATTTTTTGATCGGTCTGGAACTGTCAGAGACAGTACGCAGCCTGGGCAAACTTAAACCGGGAGGCACGGTAATCACCAGTGAAATGGCAATAATACCTGTTTCAGTGCAACTGGGGCTTTCAAAATATGACAGAGAAACATACAAGCGGCATATTAGAGAGCAGGTTAAAAAAGCAGTATTCCTGGATTTAGAAACGCTGTCCCACCTGGCGGGCAACCCCAGGGCCGGCAACGTGATTATAATGGGCGCTTTTTCAACCTGCCCGGGGCTGCCGCTGCAGCCGGAACAGCTTTTGCGTTCATTTCTGCAGCTCGTCCCCGAAAAATACAAAGACATCAATGCCCATGCCTTTGAAATAGGGCGCCGGGCCATGGAGGCATCTTAAAATGTCATTAGCGGCGAAAAAGAAACGCGTAAATTTGGAAGAGGTTTTCTCTCACCAGGAAAAAAAGCTAAGGGAACTGGTCCCCCGCGTCTACTCGCATTCACCCTTTTACCGCAGGAAATTTGACGAGGCCGGGATTGATCCGGGCAGCGTTAAGACTCTTGTGGACCTGGGCCGGCTGCCGTTTACCACGAAAGAAGAACTGCGCACCGGATACCCTCTGGGACTGATGGCGGTCCCCGAGGAACAGGCCGTCAGAATACACTCATCATCCGGCACCACCGGCAAGCCGGTAATTGTACCATACACCGCCAACGATGTAGCCACCTGGGCTGAAATGATGGCCCGCTGCATGACCATGACCGGCGTGACAAACCGGGACCGCGTCCAGGTGACCCCCGGCTACGGCCTGTGGACCGCGGGGATCGGCTTTCAGGCAGGGGTGGAGCAGCTTGGCGCCATGGCCATCCCGACCGGCCCCGGCAACACGGAAAAGCAGATCGAAATGATGCTGGACCTGAAGACAACAGTTCTCTGCTCTACCTCTTCCTACGCGCTGCTGATCGCTGAGGAAATCAACAGGCGGGGCCTGTTGGACCAGATCAGACTACGCCTCGGCATTATCGGATCCGAGCGCTGGGGAGACAAAATGCGCGCCAGGATAGAAGAAATGCTCGGCATCGAAACTTTTGATATTTACGGACTAACTGAAATATATGGTCCGGGCACATCCATCGACTGCCCGGAGCACTGCGGCCTGCACTACTGGTACGAGCACCTGCTTTTTGAAGTAGTAGACCCGGTTACCGGCCGGCAGCTGCCCCCCGGGCAGGAAGGCGAGCTGGTGGTAACAACGCTGACCAAGGAGGGCATGCCCCTCCTGCGCTACCGCACCCGCGACATCACCAGCATTTTGCCGGAGATGTGTCCGTGCGGCAGCCCCTACCCCATGCACGCGCGCATACTCGGGCGCACTGACGACATGATCAAGATCAAGGGCGTGAATATTTACCCCGGCCAAATTGAACACGTGCTCAAGATCACCGCAGGGGCCGGCAGTGAATACCAGATCATTGTTACAAGGGACCAGGGCAAGGACAACATCCTGATCAAGGTTGAATGCCGGGAAGGAGCCCCCGCTGAATATGTAGCCGGGCAGCTGCGTAAAAACGTGAAAGCCCGCATCGGCATCCTGACGGACATAGAAGCAGTCCCGCCCGGCGCCCTGCCGCGCAGCGAGAAAAAAAGCAAGCGCGTCTTCGATTACAGGGACTCGTAAACCGTGTCAAGGGGACCGTGTCAGGGGGACGGGGTTGTTGACACGTTTTTCCGCGACTCGGGGAAGATTCTTTTTGTCGCGGATATAACCTTTCTTTTGTTATGTGGGTAGGCTTTTAACCCGCATTCCGATCGGGGACATACCTTAGCCCTTACTAATTGGAGATATTCCTGGTCCCAGGAAAATACCAGTCGGGGACATCCCCACAACCCCTAAGGAATACCGTTCGGGGACATTCCTCCGACCCTGGAGGAATGCCCGTTAGGGAGGTGTGTCCCCATTCCTTAAACACACGAATAAATGTCCCGGCTGTGATATAATTTTACTGATAAATTAGCTGTGGGGGGTAATATAATGAAATATCCTTTGCTGCATGACAAAAACCGTGAATTCTTAATATTTTTACTGGAGGATATGGCCAAAAGGTGGCTGGCACATGACGGGTTGTGGTTTCAAGCTGTAGAAAAAGAATTAGACATGGCGGGCGCCATCAAAATAGATGCGGCAGCCTGGGAGAAATTTTCACAAATTGAGGCGCAAAGAATTAAAGCACTGCTTCAGCTGCCTGATAACGGGGGTATCCCGGCACTGAAAACAGCGCTTGGCTTGCGGCTTTATGCCTTTGTTAACAAGCAGGAAATCATTGATATAGACCAAAATAGAATAATTTTTAGAATGAACGACTGCCGTGTTCAGTCTGCGCGAAAAAGAAAGGGTTTGTCCGATTTTCCCTGCAAAAAAGTGGGTCTGGTGGAATATTCCGTTTTTGCCAAGGCAATCGATCCACGGATAAAGACCAGGTGTCTTACCTGTCCGCCCGATGAACACCCGGCTGACTATTTCTGTGCCTGGGAGTTCTGGATTTGATTGATTATCTTTTGAGAAACGTGTCACGAGCGTGTCACGAATCGAGTAGACGGGGCCTCACGGCCCCAATCCCTCACAGAACCGGACGTGCGCTATTAACGCATCCGGCTCTTCACTTCATCATTCACAAGGCGTAACTGCCTCCGGCGCCTGGGTCAAATATTCTTAC
>JAHDOA010000048.1 GCA_018435055.1 Pelotomaculum sp.
AAGCAATAAGCTGGTAATCGATTAGGCCGAGGTGGCGTGTGCACCGGGCGAGACTGCGCTAGAAGTTGCAGCCTGGCCGGGAACGGTCAAACCGGGGCAAAGTAAGGAAACCCCGGGGAGGTGTACATATGTGTTTAGGCAATTGAGATGCTGCCGCTTTGTTTCATCCCTCTCCTGTGGGCGGCTTTCATGGATTGGAAAAAGCGGATCATCCCCGACTGGACATGGATTCTCATCCTCCTGATCGGCGGCGTATCCCTTTTTTGTTTTCAGAACCGAACCTAGCCCAGCGGATTGCGGGATTGCTACTGCCGGGTGTTTGCCTGCTCTTTCTGGCCGTGAAATACGGCGGCGTGGGCGGCGGCGATGTAAAGCTGACGGCGGCGCTGGGCTATTGCTTCGGGCTGAACGCGCTGGCGGCCATCCTCTTTTTTGCCCTGCCCCCCGCCTGCATCTATACGGCGATGACCCGGCAAAGAAGCGTCCCGTTGGCCGTCTTTTTGTGCATCGGCTTTTTTATGTATGCCGGTGTTCTTTTTATCTACGGACTGACCTTTTAATTGAAATATAAGGAGTGTTTTTTTGTGGAATTGAAGACGATTTTAGCCATAGTGCTTTGCCTAGTGATTATCGGCGGCACGGTGTACCTGCATCTCAAGCGGAAAGAGAAATAACGGACCTGCGGAAAAAGGACGGATAACCGCCCCTTTTCCGCTGCCCACAAAGGAGCGTGAACCTGCAAATGACTGAAGAAAAACGCATGGTGGATACCTACGAGGTAACACACGCCATCCATGTTGGCGATAGAGAAATCCTTTTCGCGGTTGGCGAGGGAAAAACCGATTGTCCGTACAAGTATGCGACTGCAACTGGGATAACCCGTTGGGCATCGACCAATTCTTTGATCCTGCCGGAAGCGACGAGTACCTGGAAATGATGACCGAGTTTACCAACCGGGTACAGGCGCAGCTTGAGGCGGTCAAAGCGGAACGGGATAAAATTACCGTCCCGCTTTCGCCCTTCACACCGGAACATTGCACACCAAACAATTACGGCGAAAGCATTGAAAACAAGGTAGTGGTCATCAGGCCGGAGCGTCTGCGTCCCGAATACCGCACCGCCGATAATCAGCTTATGCTGGCCGTAGGCGGCATTGGCACTTATGCCAATGCCAGAGGCCGGGCGGTCTACACCGTCAATCTATACTCCGGCAAGGAATCCCGCTGGAATCGGGAGGATATCCTGGGCGTTCTGAAAACCGAATATATGCCCGATTGGGCCAAGGAACAGCTAAAACAGATACTGGCCGGGCAACAGGCTAAGCACAAAAAACAAGTACAGGAGCGTTAGGAGGATTTCAGGATATGGAAAAAGAGATCAACGACGGGTATGTCATTACCGACCGGCTGGCCGTGGATCTGACTGTCCTTGCGGCTTTTGAATACGTTTTGTGGCATAAGATCTTGAGGGCTCTGCCCCGACATAGCGGAAATGCTCCTGCGGGAAATCGAGGCCACGGTCAAGGACATACAGAAAACCGAGCGAAAGCAAAGCCGCACATTTGCCAAAAGTCGAGGCGCGGCACACAATAAAAGCGTAAAGCAAAGTAATGAAAGGAGCGGTGAGCATGGAACGGGGCAACGCGGAATTCGTCATCGGGCACAACGAGAAAGCGTCTACGCAGTTTGTTACCTGGAAATGCAGAAAGGACGAAAAGGATTACTTTTGGGGTCACTACCTGGGCGACCGGTTGGCCGCCGTGGAGGATTTATGCAAGCGCGCCCTTGAGGAAATCGAGTATTTGCGCCCCTCCAGCCCCAAAGGGATACCGGGAAAAAACCGGAGCAGCAGGTAAAAAAACGGCACGAGCCGGAACGGTGAGGTGAGCAAAATGGCATTTGCAATCAATGCCGCCGCCCCGGAGGAAGCCGCCTTGTTCTACTCCAACGCCGAAAAAAACAAGGAGCTTGGCTGCATCGGCCATCTGCGCGGCGACTTCGGGCACGGCGGCAAAGAGTTTTGGAGTACCTGGTGGGAGCATCAAGGAGACCTGAAGATACAGGCATTTAAAGACGAGTTTAACGTGCTTATCAGCTCCCTGCGAAAACAGGGGCTATTGAAGGACCGCGGCAGCATGGCGGAATTTTGCCATGCTCATCCGGAAGCCAAGATTCCAGGCGCGTGGCATCCCGACGTTTACGGCTTTCGGGTGGATACCGGCGGATACCGCTACTATATCCGCTGCTTTCCGCAAGAGGGCGATTACAACTTCTACATCTACTGCTATATAAACGAAAAGGAACGGCTGCGCGGGCAAACACAAAGCAAGCCAATGCCGCCTGTCCCCACAAAGAAAAGGCGCGAGCCGGAGCGATAAGCAGAGATAAACTATTGCAAAGCGAAAGGCAGGGAGATTCCGCAGCTTCCCCCTGCCTTTCCTGCTATCCTGGTGCATTACTTTTTAATGGGAAAATAAATTTCGGTTACATATTCACTGGGCGGAACGTTGTCATCGCAGCCTTTAATGTACAACTCAAAGGGCGGACCGGAAACGGCATATCCTTCTCTTTCAATCCATTCCATCAGCGCCGTATAGCACGGAGAATAATGTTAAAGGGACGGCACGGGCAGGAGCGATAGCAATGATGACAAAAAAACAGCAAGTAAGAGAATAAAATAAAAACACATTTTTCAAAGAATTGGGGTATAATATATAGCAAGCTTAAATGAATTAATGGTAAAGAGGAAAATTTGATCATGAATGTTTGCCTGATTTGATGTATACTATATAGTAATCGGATGATTGAAAGAGGTGATACCTATGGCGACCGTTTCATTTGACAAGAACATTGTCGTAAAGGAACCGGAAGCAATAGAAAGACTCGTTGAAGTGCTTTCGTCATCAAAGGAAGCAAAGCCAATAAACAGAAAACTTGCTTCCGATGAGGCGATGGCAAGGGGTGAGAAATTATTAAAACAGTGCTTATCCCACTCGAAACGTTTTTAGAAATGACTTCCGAAGAAACAATAAAGGAAGTCATTTCTACTTTTTATTGTTCTAAAGACCATGATATAGAGAGCTTTTTAAAAAATGAAAACAAAGCTATTTTATACGAGAGAAAATCCAA
Organism: Pelotomaculum sp.; assembly: GCA_018435055.1. Taxonomy (GTDB): domain Bacteria; phylum Bacillota; class Desulfotomaculia; order Desulfotomaculales; family Pelotomaculaceae; genus Syntrophopropionicum. The sequence goes on from JAHDOA010000048.1 coordinate 3,129, forward strand.
AAGCCGTACATATCTTATTTTTGATGAAGATGGTTTAGAAAATGGAAGCTTTGTACTTCTGGCATATTTTACGATTGCCATACAGACTTTAAAAATTCCGAATGGTACGGCAGCGTCTCAGATAAGAAAACTGGATGGTCTGTATGCCAAAAAGGGATCCGAAGCACTAACGGAAATTCCATCATATCTTATTGGTCAACTAGGCAAAAATGATGAGTATGCAGATAAAATAGCCGGTGATGAATTGTTAGAATATGCCCTTTCGGTAATCAGTAAAGCACAGGGAATTGTCGGCGGGAGGGTGGCTTTTATCGAATGCCAGGACAAGCCCCAATTGATAAACTTCTATACCAGAAATGGGTTTAAACACTTCAGAAAAGACCCGGATGATGGTTTAGTTCAAATGGTAAGGTTATTAGATAAATAGAAAATATTAAATTTAATTCTCGGGTGACATCGGGGATTTTTAGAAGGTGTGACAATGGGTAGAGCAGGAGCTAAATCTGCCGAAGTGAAAAAGCTTTTGATGAAGAATGAAGAATTCAAGGCGGAGTACGAAAAACTGAAACCGCGTTATGATGTGATTTCGCAAATCATTGAAGTGCGGACCAGCCAAAATATTACCCAGGAAGAATTGGCGTTTCGGGTTGGGACGCAGAAGTCCAATATCAGCCGCCTGGAAAGCGGAACGTACAATCCATCCCTGGACTTTCTGTCTAAGGTTGCTCGCTCCCTTGGCAAAGAGGTGCAGGTTACGTTGAAATAAAAAATGTGAGAAGCTATAAAGAAGTGCGTGATAGCACAGATGGCAGCAATTAAGGCACTGAGAGATCAGCGCCTTTTTTATAGTGCTGAAACGAATAAATGCACTTTATCACTGCTTTATTCATTGATTCGGGTAAAGAAGTATAATATGATTAGATTGTAATTATAAGGAATATAACAGATAAAACCCTATGTGAGTATTTTGCGCAATTACAATGGATTTGCGGCTTTCCGTAAGTTAACCGGAAAGCCGATATATCTTACAAAAACGGCGAGGGGGATCTCGTGGTGATGGATATAGAGGCGTTTACTCTCCGCGAGAAAATGCTGAAGCTGCGCGAAAAACTGCTGGCCGTCGAGGAAGACCGTCTGGAAGGACACACGGGAGTTACCCCCGATGAACTGGACAAATACCTGGACGGTATTATCGACGAGGTGGAGCATGGGAAAAGAAGCCTCAGCATAAGGTGATTGTTTCCGACCGCACCCTTCAAATGCTGGCGGGGCCATGTCTGTTTTCTGGCATAGAAAAGCCCTACTGCTGCCCAGCAAGGTAAAAAACGACCTGATGGGCGCAATCCGTTCCCTGCAACAAATACCGGAGCGTTTCCCATTTCTGGAGGCCGAGTTTATACCGTTCAATAAATATCACAAGATGTTTGTTGAAAAAGTGTACTTGATTTTTATATCAGATCAAGATCAGATGGTATATGTTGACCACATCGTGGATTGCAGGCAGGATTATGAGTGGTTGATGTGGTGATTTCAATATATAGCGTAAATGGTTGTTAAAGTAAAGAAATTAGTCAGCTTTCGGGGTATGTCTATCCTGAAAACAAAAGTAACCTGGGAGGCGTAAAAAGCCAAAGAGGTACTAGACTCAAGCAGATGATTGAGCATGAAAAAAGCTCTTTGAAAGGGTGTGAACATTCTTTAGTGTAAATGGAATAATCATCCTAAGATTTGACGATAATATTATTGCAGCATAAATCGGGCAACGCTGAGGAGCGACCCAACGCTTGCTGCGGCTTATACGGTGAACGGCGGTCTTTATTGCCC
>JAHDOA010000055.1 GCA_018435055.1 Pelotomaculum sp.
TACGGTGAAAGTGGATGGCGCTGACGCTCAAATCACAACAGTAGAATTAACCAAAACTACGAGTAAAATTAAATTAGTTATGGCTACCAAGATAACAAGCGGCCAGGTTGTGACAGTAGCCTATACAAAGGGCGCTGACGATGCCGGTCAGGTCAAAGCGGCGGACGGTGGAATGCTGGAGACCTTTGCGGCGCAGCCTGTGACAAATAACCGCTAACAATGCTTTTCCCAGTTAATACAGGATTAACGGGATTCCAGAGACTAAATGACATTAAATCAAAGGAGGATGGCACTTGGCACGTATCAAAAAAAGCTGGTTTATTTTAGTACTGTCTGTAATTCTGCTAGCGCTATTGTCTCTTCCGGTATTTGCCGGTCAGGGCGACGGAACGGGAGGTGGCCAGGGTGTACCCCTCAGGCTGGACTCGTCCAGTCCCTATAACGGGCAAACAGGCGTTTCACTGCCGTTGTTAATCAATATGACTTTTAATAAAAACGTGATCAACATGACCGTGAATGAAAACAACCGGAATTGTTTTTCGCTGTACGCGGCAGACGGCAGCAAGATCCCGGTAGAGGTGATCATGGCTGACGACCAGATCGAGCCGGAGAAAAAAAGGGATATAGCCCTGAGGCCGCTGCAGGAGCTGAAGCCTGGCGCCGCCTATACCGTTAGGGTGTCGTCTGCTCTGCAAGCAAAGAGCGGCGTTAATCTGGAAAATGATTTGACGATTACTTTCATTACGGCTAATGGCGGTTTCGCGCCAGGCGCTAATAACAACCCCTCTCCGCAAAACGCGGGCAGCCCTCCGCCGGCAGGCTCCGTTGAGCCAGCGGCAGCACAGACCGGCCAGGGCGATAACAGCACCGGCGCTGCTGCCGGTGCGACTGACGGCGGCGCATCCGCAGGCGATAGCCCGGCTGCCGCGAGCAGTGACAATATCACAAGCGCCGGGCCGGACAGCAGTGCCGGAGAAAGCAGCGGGCAGGGGGAGGCCGTGAATTCTGAGCAACCCGGAGGGAGCCAGGGCTCCGGCCCGGCTGCGTGGATATTAGCTATAGCTGCTCTGGTACTTATTGGGGCGGGTTATGTTATCTCCAGGAGAAAGAAATAGGATCACGGCTTAAATTTCCACCCGTGACATGCAATTTATGTAGCCGCGGAAAACCTCGGGGGTGTACGCTGTCAGAAAAAAAACTATATATGCCATACTGCTGCTCAGTCCCCTGGTATTTATTTTTCTTTCCCTGTTTATCGGCAGGTACCATGTGCCGCTGCCGGCAATAGTAGAAATATTATGGTGCAAATTAACGTTGGGATACTGTAATCTTCCGGACACTTACGTGTCCGTTGTTTGGGACATCCGCCTGCCCCGCGCTATTTTAGGCGCCCTGGTGGGCGGCTGCCTGGCCATCAGTGGGGCTTCTTTTCAGGGATTGTTCCGCAATCCCCTGGTCAGCTCCGGCATCCTGGGAGTCAGTTCAGGGGCTGGTTTTGGGGCCGCGCTGGCAATATTGATTTTCAGCACAACTTCATATATTTATGTCTTCGCATTTTTTTTCGGCGGGCTGGCGGTATTGATGAGCTACATGATCGGGCGGGTATACAACACCACCCCGGCTATTATGCTAGTACTGGGCGGGGTTATTGTATCCTCTGTCTTTTCAGCTTTAATTTCATTTGCCAAATATGTGGCGGACCCTTACGATCAGCTACCGGCAATCGTATTCTGGCTGATGGGCAGCCTGGCGTCAGCCCGCTTCCAGGATATTGCCGTGGCCGGTATCCCGATGGCAGTAGGCATAGCTGGCTTGCTGGCCATCAGGTGGCGGATAAACGTCCTTTCTATGGGGGACAAGGAAGCCCGCTCCCTCGGGATCAATACGGCGCTGAGTAAAGGCATTGTAATATCCTGTGCCACCCTGGCTACCGCCGGGGCTGTATGCGTAAGCGGCATTATCGGGTGGGTGGGGTTGGTTATCCCGCACATCGGCCGCATGCTGGTCGGCAACGACAACAGGGTGCTGATACCGGCGAGCCTTTCTCTGGGCGCGTGTTTTATGCTCCTGGTTGATAACCTGGGCAGAGTGATCACCGGTTCGGAAATTCCCCTTGGTATCCTGACAGCTATAGTGGGAGGACCCTTCTTTGTCTACCTGCTGAAAAAAACAAAAGGAGGCGGCTGGTAGAATGCCATTAATTGAATTAAAGGACGCCTCCTTCGGCTATAACCAGCAGGACATATTTAAGGGTATAAGTTTTCAGATTGGAAAAGGTGAGATATTTTGTATTATCGGGCCCAACGGTTGCGGTAAAACTACTCTGCTGGATACGATCCTGGGAATTTTGAAACTGAGGCAGGGCGATGTCCTTATTAACGGCAGCAACATCCAAAAAATGCGGCCCCATGAAATTGCCAGACAGATCGCTTATATTCCCCAGGCCCACAGCAAAACCTTTCCCTATACGGTACTTGATGTGGTTCTCATGGGCCGGGCCGCCTATACCGGGATCTTCTCTTCGCCTGCTGATGAAGACGTTGTTATTGCTGAAGAGGCTCTCGCACTGGTAGGCTTAACCAGGCTAAAAAGCCGGCCCTACACCCAGCTTAGCGGCGGGGAGGGTCAGTTGGTCATGATCGCCAGGGCGCTGGCTCAGAAAACACCGCTATTGATTATGGATGAGCCGACTGCCCACCTTGATTTCAAGCACGAGCTGACCGTATTGGAAACAATTGTCCAACTGATTAATGATACTAACCTGTCCATCATTATGGCGACCCATTTCCCCAACCATGCTTTTTATTTTGAAAATAACAACATTAAAACATCAGTTGCTTTGATGGACCAGAAAACTTTTTCCCAGGTTGGGCGCCCGGCTGATATTATCTCTGAAGAAAATTTAATGATGTTATACAATATCAACGCCAAAGTAGTTTCATGCCATATCGGCAGCGGCGCGGAACTGAAACAGATTATTCCCATTAGCACCATATCCTGATCTTCATGAAAGGACTAAACTGTAATGTATACTAAAAAATCGACGCTTGCTCTTATATTGACAGCCTGTTTGCTGGCTTTACTGCTGGTTGCCGGATGTGCGCAAAACAACCCGGCAGGGAACGAGGCCGGGAGGCCTGAAAAACAGGGTGCTGTAACAGTGACAGACTTCATCGGGCGGCAGGTGGCAGTCCCGGATAATGTGGAGAGGATCGGGTGCCTGTACGCTTTCTCGGGGCATGTGGTAGCCATGCTGGGCAGGGGTGGCGACATTGTTGCTGTTGTTGAGGGATTAAAGAGGGATGTGATCATGGGTGAACTGTGCCCGGGCATAGGCGAGGCCCTGGTGCCTGCCTCCAGCGGGGCAGTCAACGTGGAAGAGTTGCTCAACGCCAGACCCGACCTGGTCTTCATCAGGTCGGAAACAGCGGCTAATGAAGGTGAGAAAGCCAAGCTGGAGAAAACCGGTATCCCCTACCTGGTTGTCGATTACAGAAATATGAAAGAGCAAATGTATATCGTCGAAATGATCGGCCAGGCTGTAGGGGAGAAAGAAAGGGCGCTTAAATATAATGAATATTACCAGCGCTGTATTGACCGGGTGCAGGAAAGGGTGCAGAACATCCCTTTGGATGAAAGGGTCAGAATTTACCACTCGATCAATGAAGCCACCAGGACCGATGCCAGGGACACGCTGCCTGCGGATTGGACCCAGGTGGCCGGGGCGATAAATGTTTCGGTCAATGAAGAGCTAAAATTTCTAGAAGACAAGTATTTTGCGGGATTGGAGCAAATATTGTTATGGGATCCGGAAGTAATTATAGTAAATGAGGCCGGGGTGGCCGATTATATTATGACCAACACGCAGTGGTCGTCCTTAAGCGCGGTCAAGAACAACAAGGTCTACCAGATGCCGATCGGGATATCCCGCTGGGGGCACCCTGGCTCGCTGGAGACTCCGCTGGCTATCCTGTGGACTGCCAAAACTCTTTATCCTGATCTGTTCTCCGATATAGACCTGGTGGCTGAAACCAAGTACTTTTACCGGGAGATATTCAACTACCCCATATCCGACCAGTTGGTCGCCCAGGTTTTGAGCGGTAAGGGGATGAGAGCGCCAAAAGGCAAAGCTAACTAAAGTGACGCGTTTGAATTATAAAGGGGGATTATTTAATATGCGGGTGCTAGTGTGTATCGACGATACAGATAACCTGGAAAGTATCGGCACGGGGAAACTGGCTCACAAAATAATCGGGCACATTGAAGAGCGTGGGTGGGGCAGTTGCGAGGCGATCAGTCGCCACCAGCTTTATGTCCATTCCGAGATTCCGTATACATCCCATAACAGTTCAATGTGTTTCGGGGTTGATCTGGATGGGGCAAATCTTGAGCATTTAATCAATTACGCTGCTGATTTTTTAATCCGTGAAAGCGCTGCAGGTTCGGACCCGGGCCTGTGCGTGGTTGTGCCGGAGCAGCTGAAGGAGCCCGAACGGCTCATTGAATTTGGTTTCAAAGCGAAAGGCGCTGTATTGACCAAGAAAGACGCTTACCAGTTGGCCAGCCAGCTGGGAGTACACCTCTCCGAGCATGGCGGCACCGGCGGCGGTGTAATCGGCGCCCTGGCCGGCACCGGCCTGCGCCTGAGCGGCAACGACGGCCGCCTCCGGGGCAGGTTAAAAATAGGGAGTATTAATGATGAGGTTTCTGTCAGCGATATCAAGTCGCAGACCATTGTAAACATTGTGCAGAGTCTGGACGGCCAAATGTTGAACGACCACGACCTGGTCAGGCTGGGTGAGAAGGTTAAGGCGGTTTTAATGGGCGGCAAGGTCGTGATGCCGGTGTATCCCACCGACGCCAATAACGGCGGCGCCCGCTGGCAGACCTGCACCAAGGAACAGCTGAAAAAATTCTAATGAGACGTAAGATATGAGACGTAGGAATTTTAGGTGCGGCTTCAGCCGCACATTGGCCGGCTGAAGCCGGTCCTACATAGTGAAACGCATTGAAATAGAGAATGCCAGATATACTCACGACTCACGACACACTACCCACGACCTGTGACTCATGTAATTTCCATGGCTGGAATGGCAGGATAAATCCCGCCCTACAACGCAATGCCTGGATACTCACGACTCACGACCCGCGAAATTCTTATAAGACTCCAAAGGAATGCAGTATATACCGACGACTGACGACTAACGACTGAATTGGCCGGCAAAGCCGGCTTTATTTTGTTAACCTTGTATTAATAAATTTTTAATAAGTTATTTTTATAATGTATAATTATCATGTAATGAATATATTTGTATGGAATTTGAATGGTATTAGATAAAAATGGTTTAGATTAAGATGTAAGCATACTTAACTAAAAGGAGGAATGACAAAATGGAGAAAGCCATACTGTTTGTGCGTGAAAGGCGTAAAGTGGAAAAAGGCGAGAAAAAGCCGCGTTTTTCTTTCGTCGGCCAGGTGGGAACAGACCTGAGGATTAAAGTCAAGCATATTAGGAAGAGTGAAATTGAGCAAATCGCGGCAATAATCGGAGCGGAGGTTGTGTATCTGGAAGCCGGCAAACATGATGAAGATGAAGATGAGGAATAGAAATAAAAGTGCGGATAGGAAGGTAAATTGATACCATGGCCTTAATTCGTGAAAGAGACAGCAAGCGGCTGCACATCAAGAGCAAGCTGATGGGTGAGACCCTGGTGGGCAGGAGTTTTTTGGAGAGCCTGGAGTACGGTAAGACCTTCAGGGTCCTCCCGGATGTAAACGTTTTAAAAATTGGCGGCCAGAGCATAACTGACATGGGCGCCAGGGCGGTCCTGCCGGTGATGAAAGAAATTGTTGAAAACGCCCGGCGGCATAAAATGATCATTTCCACCGGCGGCGGGACCCGTTCCAGGCACGTTTACGCTATAGCTATGGAGCTGGGCATGCCTACCGGTATAATTTCTAAACTTGGCCAGAGCATTTCCGAGCAGAACGCCCTGATGCTGACCGTGCTGCTGAGCCCTCACGGGGGTATTAAAGTAGGCCACGACGATATCCCCAAATTGGGCGCTTATTTTGCCCAGGGATGCATACCGGTTATCCACGGCATGCCGCCGTACGGTTATTGGGAGCACCCGCCTGAGGAAGGCCGCATTCCCAGCAACCGCACCGATGTGGGGGCGTTTCTGCTGGCGGAGGTAATAGGGGCGAAGCAGTGCATATTTGTTAAGGACGTGGACGGCCTCTATTCGGACAACCCCAAATTATACCCTGACGCCGAATTTTTTCCCAGGATAGGCGCCGCTGAATTACTGGAAAGGGAACAAGACGACCTGGCCGTGGAAAGGGTGGTGCTGGAACTGCTTAACCGTTCCCAGAACATCAGCGAAATACAGATCATCAACGGGCTGAAAGAGGGCAGTATAACCAGGGCTTTAAACGGGGAACATGTCGGGACGATCATATACCAGGATAAAACTATTGAATAGCGTAATACCAATTATTTTCTAAATAATAGCAGTATCAAGCCTTTCATGACGGGAGGCTTGATTTTTTTTGTCCGGAGAACAAATAACAGGTTATAAATTAAGACAGAGGCCTGTACATCAGTTGCAGCCGGCTAATTATAATTGCATATCTGTAACTTCTTGTATGGTGAAAATCATATTATACATTGCCAAAAAATTTGGATAAGCGGATTGCGGAACTATGTTAATGTGAGGTAATCGCAATGGATTATACTGTGCAAAGCGGTGACACCTTGTTTCTTATCGCCCGGAGATTTGGCCTAACCCTGGACGCTTTACTAGCGGCGAACCCGGGGATCCGGGACCCGGATCTTATTTACCCCGGACAGGTTATTACCGTCCCGGTTGGCGATGGGCAAGGCGACGGGATGCCGGGCATACCGGGCCAAAAACCCTTAAATCTTTTATCTGTTTCACTGGCCAGCGGCGGTGAAGTGCAAGGCTCGACTAATGTCCCTGCAAATCCAAGGTTTATATTGAATTTTGACAAGAACGTGGTTAGTGATAATGTCTGGGAAAATAATAGGAAGAGTTTTAGCCTTCAATCCCAGAACATGGTCAGTGTTCCTATTGATGTGACCAGGATACCTGAAACCGTGGATTTTTCCCAGAGGCAGAATATTTTTATACAACCCCAACGGCCCCTTACTGCGGGGACCGCATATGGTTTGCATATTTCACCCCAATTGAGATCGAAGGCCGGGGTAACACTTGGCCGGGCTGTAACAATTAATTTCAGGGTAATCGGTCAGGCGCCCGGCTAATGTCTTATTAGAAGTTGTAGATGAAATAAATAATTTGAAGAGGATTGTTGAATGGCTCTCATTCGTGAAAGAGAAAGTAAAAGGCTGCATGTTAAAAGCAAGCTGATGGGTGAATCCCTGGTGGGCAAGGACTTTCTAAGAAGCCTTGAGTACCGGGAGACATTCCGGGTATTCCCGGATGTGAGCGTACTTAAGGTGGGTGGGCAGAGTATCACCGACATGGGCGCCGTAGCGTTGCTGCCTGTAATAGGAGAGATTGTTGAAAACGCGAAGCGGCACAAAGTAGTCGTATCCACCGGCGGTGGAACCCGCTCCCGCCATGTATATTCCATAGCAATGGATCTGGGTATGCCCACCGGTATTATCGCCAGGTTGGGTCAGAGCGTTTCAGAGCAGAACGCCCTGATGCTGACTGTGCTGCTGAGTCCTCACGGGGGAATCAAGGTTGGGCATGACGACCTTACCAAACTCGGCGCTTATTTTGCCCAGGGCTGTATTCCGGTCATCCACGGCATGCCGCCGTACGGTTACTGGGAACACCCGCCGGAAGAAGGCCGCATTCCCAGCAACCGTACAGATGTGGGCGCGTTTTTGCTGGCTGAAGTGATTGGCGCCAGGCAGTGTATATTTATAAAGGATGTAGATGGCTTATATACAGATAACCCGAAAGTAGATCCCCAGGCTGAATTTATACCGATCATTGGCGCAAATGAATTAATGGAAAAAGACCAGGACGACCTGGTGGTGGAAAGGATTGTACTGGAACTGCTTGACCGCTCCCAGAATATCAGCCGGATCCAGATCATCAACGGCCTGAAAGAGGGCAGCATCACTAGGGCTTTAAACGGGGAACATGTGGGGACCATCATTTATAAGGATAATTAATAGGCTTTAGCAAGTAAACAATAAAGAATCATGGAGAATTTATCTGCAACCTGGCCAACCGGGGGTGAACCCCGGTTGGTCTTTTTAAGGAAATTATGCTTTGTGAAACTTGTGGATAAATGACCTGAGGGGCCACATTGGCGGTAATTTTGAACACTTATTCAAAATGAGTAATTAAGGAGCGAAACCGCGTTGTAAGTCTACAGGTCGCCGCAGGCGAATTTGTGTGCAGGTAGGAATTAGGGCCGGCATTATTGAACTATAATATAGTCAAAGAAAACAGGTTTATTACGGCAGTTGAGAAACATCCCCCTGCTGCAGATTAGGAGTGATTCAGATTACAGAACCAGAAGGAGCGGGAACCACAGCCCAGCCGGCGCAAAAACTGCGTAACCGCTTTGACCGGTACGAGGTTGCCGGCGCTTTTGGTGATCTGGGCACTTTCATCCCATTTGTTATCGGTTATATTGTAGTAACAGGGATAGACCCGCTGGGCATACTTTTTACCTTCGGCATCATGCTGATCTGCACAGGGCTTTATTATAAAACACCTGTTCCGGTCCAACCCATGAAAGCTATCGGCGCCGCCGCGGTTACACAGGTATCCGCCGTTACTCCCGGCATGGTCTGGGGCGCGGGTATCTTTACAGGTATATTCTGGCTGGTCATGGGTCTGACGGGAATGTTGGACGCTATCTCCAAGTTTATCTCCAAGCCTGTGGTCAAGGGCATTGTTTTGGGCCTGGGCTTGTCTTTTATTGTGCAGGGGATCAGGATGATGCAGTCCGATATAATTGTGGCGTTGATCGCATTGGCCTTAGCGTTTGCGTTGTTGACCAACAAGCGTGTCCCCGCCATGTTTGTGCTGGTCATTGTGGGAGTGGCCTCGGCGCTGATCAAAGACCCCGGACTATATAAAGAGCTTTCCGCCATCCATTTTGATTTTCAGCTGCCTTATTTTGCGCTGGGGCAGGTGTCATGGCAGGATTTTGTAAAGGGCGCGCTCATCCTGGGTATCGCCCAGGTACCGTTAACCTTTGGCAATGCGGTTATAGCCATTACCGCCGAAAACAACAGGCTGTTTCCCGAACGGCCGGTAACCGAAAAGAAAATAGCTGTTTCCCAGGGGATTATGAACCTTTTTTCCCCGTTATTCGGCGGCGTCCCCGTTTGTCACGGGGCCGGAGGCCTGGCCGGGCACGTCCGTTTCGGCGCCCGAACCGGTGGCGGTCCGATTATACTGGGAGTGATCCTGATCGCGGCGGCACTCTGTTTCAGCAGTTCGGTAATGCTGATGTTTAATACTTTCCCTTCAAGCGTCCTGGGGGTGATCTTGTTTTTTGCCGGGCTGGAGCTGGCTGTCTCAGCCCGGGACGTGGATAAAGGAAAGGGTGAATATTACATATTATTGGTCACCGCAGGTTTTGCCTTCTGGAATATGGGCGCCGGCTTCGTCGCAGGCATTGTCATGCAGGAAATGCTGAAGAGAAAAGTTTTCAAAGTATAGGCAATTTATTCCGCTGTATTAGTTCCAGAAACGAGACAGAGGCACATTTGCCTCTGTCTCACACTTTTATGAACAATATAGTTATACTAGTTATACTGCGCCCTGGGCCATCATGGCATTGGCTACCTTGAGGAAACCGGCGATATTGGCGCCCGCCGCCAGGTCGCCCGCGCAGCCGTAATCTCTGGCTGCCTGGCTGACCTGACTGTAAATATTAACCATAATGTCTTTTAGTTTAGCGTCCACTTCTTCAAATGTCCAGGAAAGCCTCATGCTGTTCTGTGACATTTCCAGGGCCGAGGTGGCGACCCCGCCGGCGTTGGCAGCTTTGGCCGGCCCAAAAAGCAGCCCGTTGTTCTGATATGTTTTTATTGCGCCGGGGGTTGACGGCATATTAGCGCCTTCCGCCAGCGCCCAGACCCCGTTGGTAACTAGTATTTTGGCTGATTCCTCGTCGATCTCGTTTTGTGTGGCGCAGGGCAGGGCGATGTCGCACTTGATCGTCCAGATCCCTTTTGAGCCTTCGTAATATTGTGCTGAAGGATGGTCCTTCACATATTCTTTGATTCTCTTTCTTTCGATCTCTTTTATCCTCTTTACAGTGTCCAGCTTGATCCCTTCCGGATCGAATATGTAGCCGTTGGAATCGCTCATGGCCACAACCCTGGCGCCCATCTCCTGAGCTTTTTCCGCGGCATAGGTGGCTACATTGCCGGAACCGGAGATGATCACTTTTTTGCCGGTAATCTCTTTGCCGTTATCCTTGAGCATTTCCCGCAGAAAATACAACAGCCCATAGCCGGTAGCCTGTTTCCTGGCCAGACTACCGCCGTAGGTCAGTCCTTTGCCGGTAAATACGCCGTGGTACAGCATGGTGATCCTTTTGTATTGGCCGTATAAATACCCTACCTCCCTGGCGCCCACGCCGATGTCGCCGGCAGGCACATCCACGTCCGCTCCGACGTAGCGGAAAAGTTCGGTCATGAAACTCTGGCAAAAACGCATGACCTCGCCCTCTGATTTTCCTTTTGGGTCGAAATCACTGCCGCCTTTGCCGCCGCCAATGGGCAGGCCGGTAAGTGAGTTCTTAAATGTTTGTTCAAATCCGAGAAACTTCATAATGCCCAGGTTGACAGAAGGGTGGAAGCGCAGGCCGCCCTTGTAGGGACCAATGGCGCTGTTGAAATGCACCCGGTAGCCGCGGTTCATCTGGATCCGCCCCTGGTCGTCATACCACGGCACCCGGAACATAACCATTCGCTCCGGTTCTACGATCCTGCTTAAAAGACCGGCCTCAACAAATTCGGGGTGTTTTTCGATGACAGGCTTCAAGGATTCCAGCACTTCCAAAACAGCCTGGTGAAATTCGAGTTCGTGCGGATCCCTTTTTTTTATCTGCGCCATAACCTGATCGATTACTTTTTGTGACTGTTCCAATATAAAACCTCCTTTAGGATAAGGTGTATTATTATTCGCGATCAGTCTTTAATATCCTCCATTTTTTGTTTAAAATACTAAAGCGTTTGTCCAGCGTTATCAAAGTTATCAAAATATATGGAAAAGGATAATTCCTTAACAATAAAAAAACCGCCGTGCGGCGGTCCTATTTAAGGTCATCAGCCATTGCCAAAATTTTTTTCAACGTTATTTCCCGGCGGGTGTTTATCGCCTCAAAGTCCATGAAAGGAATATAGTAGCGCTCCACCTCGTCATGGACCCTTTTGGCCCTGCCGATAAAGGCAACCGCCTGTTCCATGCACTGGCGGTACATGCCCCGCGCCGCCCCTTTTTCGGCCAGGTAGGCCTCATTGATCACCGGGTCCACACAAGTCATGGTGTCTATAATACGGTCACCATCCCGGGGCTGATAGACATGGGGTTCAATGTTGTTGATTACTGCCAGGTCCAGGTCATGGATGATCAGGTGGTCTATGTGGTCCGGGTTCAGCGCGCAGTGAAAGGCGGTCACTCTGTAACCCCTGGCTATGGCGGCTTCCAGCAAGCGGCTGACCAGAACGGTTTTTCCTGTGCCGTCATCACCTTCGATAATGTAGCGTTGTTTAAGGCTGCTGACTACTGTATCCAGGTGGCTGACTGAGCCATCCGGCGTGATAGCGGTAGCGAAAAGGCGCCGTATCCTGGGGCAGCCGTTTAACAAGGTCTTCCCCGCAAAAATTTCATGGGTCAGGTCGATTACCAGCCTGTTGAACGCTCCCAAATTAAAAGCGCCGCTTTCTGTATAATATGACTCCACCTCATCAAGGAAGAGTTTTGCCGCGCTCAAGTAGGCATAAGCCCGTTTGAAAAGTCGCCCGATTTCCTTATTTAAGGACAGGATTTCTTTTTTATTGCCGCGAATTCCCCGTTCGTTCCAGTGATCGCCGAGATTAATAATGGCATCGACAGCCCCCGGATTTTTCGGATCTACTACATGCGGGGCGGTTCCATCAAGCATCGCTACGGCGAGCTCTGGTACGCAAATACCGTCCAAAGAGCCGTTGTCAGAGGAGCAGCAGTGGAATTCCAGATCATACCCCCGTTCCAGCAAGGCCTCGGCGATTTTTCGCATAAATGTTGATTTGCCGACACCCGGGCCGCCTTTTAAAATAAATATGTGAGCCGCGTCTTTGTCAATTATGTGATTATAAAAGGAATGAAAACCATATGCAGTATTGCCGCCGGGAAACACTTTAATAGATTTTCCTCTGCTCAAAAATGCCGCCTCCTAAAAATAATCTGAAAACCAAAAGAGGTAAAACATCTTACTGGTAACAAGGTATGCTATTGGAAAACTACTGCACTATAAAATATATGTCACTGCGGTAGTAATATGTTCATCTGATTATTCTGCAAAATTGTATATCTTTTTTAAAAAGGCCATGTTAAAATACATGTTATAATTATTTGAAGTTTAGCAGAGGAGTTGTGCTGATTCTTATGTACAAGGTTTTAAAAAAAGAAATCCTTGCGCCGTCTATCAAACTTTTCGAGATAGAAGCGCCGCTGGTGGCCAGAAAGGCAATGGCCGGTCAGTTTATTATCCTCCGGATCCAGGACCAAGGTGAGCGGATTCCCCTGACCATTGCTGATTTTGACCGCGAAAAGGGCGCCATCACCTGTGTTTTCCAGGAGGTGGGCAAGACTACCAGAGAACTGGGTACCCTGGATGAAGGGGATTGTGTCCAGGACTTTGTAGGGCCGCTGGGCGTCCCGTCTGATATCGATAATTACGGCCGGGTTGTCTGTGTCGGCGGCGGAGTGGGCGTCGCCCCGGTTTATCCCATAGCCAGGGCCATGAAAGAAGCGGGAAATGAGGTTATCGGTATTATGGGGGCGCGGACCGCCGAGCTTGTCTTCTGGGAGGACAAGATGAGAGCCGCCTGCAGTGAGCTGCGGGTAACTACCGATGACGGGTCTTATGTCCGCAAAGGGTTTGTTACCGACGTGCTGCAGGAAGTGATACAAGAGAAAGGCGATATCGCCCTTTGTGTCGCCATCGGTCCGCCGCCCATGATGAGGGCGGTGGCAAACCTGACCAGGAAATATAATCTTAAAACAGTCGTCAGTTTAAACTCGCTAATGGTGGATGGCACCGGCATGTGCGGCTGCTGCCGGGTTACCGTTGGCGGCGAGACAAAATTTACCTGTGTGGATGGACCGGAATTTGACGGTCACCTGGTGGACTTTGACGAGCTCGCCCGCCGCGCGGTAATTTACAAACCACAGGAGCGGACAGCTTTAGACTTGTATAACGAAAAGGGCGGCCACAAGTGTCAATGCGGCTGCGGGGGTGAATAAATATGACTGAAAAGAAGAAAATCACACCAGACAAAAATCCGATGCCGGCCCAGGATCCTGTAGAAAGGGCGGGAAATTTCCATGAAGTGGCCCTGGGCTACAGCGAAGAGGCGGCCGTAGCTGAAGCAAACCGCTGCCTGCAGTGTAAAAAAGAGCCCTGCAGACAGGGCTGCCCGGTGGAAGTTGATATACCCGCCTTTATCAAGCTGGTCGCCCGGCGGGATTTTAAAGGCGCGATCAAGAAGCTAAAAGAAAAAAATGCCCTGCCTGCAGTTTGCGGCCGGGTTTGTCCCCAGGAAAACCAGTGCGAAAAATACTGCACTCTCGGCAGGAAATATGAGCCGGTAGCCATCGGCCGCATCGAACGCTACTGCGCTGACTGGGAACTGGCCAACGGAGCGCTGCCTCAGGAAACCAGCTCTCCTAACGGAAAGAAAGTGGCGATCGTGGGCTCCGGTCCGGCCGGACTTACCTGCGCCGCCGACCTGGCCAAAATGGGTTATCAGGTGACCATATTTGAAGCGCTGCATATACCGGGCGGCGTACTGATGTACGGCATTCCGGAATTCCGCCTGCCCAAAGCGGTGGTCCAGGCCGAAGTGCAGAGCCTGAAAAAGCTGGGTGTGGATATACAGGTAAACGCCGTGGTGGGCAAATTTGCCACAGTTGATGAATTGATGGGCGAGTATGGTTTTGACGCCGTCTTTATCGGCGCCGGCGCCGGCCTGCCCCACTTCATGAGAATACCCGGCGAAAATGCCTGCGGGGTATATTCCGCCAACGAATTTCTCACCCGTACCAATTTAATGAAGGCGTACCTGTTCCCCGATTATGACACACCGCTCCGCATCGGCAGGAAAGTGGCCGTCCTGGGCGGCGGTAATGTGGCTATGGACGCGGCGCGCACAGCCCTGCGGCTGGGGGCCGAGGAATCATGGATTGTCTACCGGCGTTCCAAAAATGAGCTGCCGGCGCGCCACGAGGAAGTGGAACACGCGGAGGAAGAGGGGGTCAGGTTCAAGTTCCTGACCAGCCCCACCAGGATATTATATAATGATGCTTATTGGGTGACCGGGATGGAGTGCCTGCAGTATGAACTCGGTGAGCCGGACGAGTCCGGGCGGCGCAGCCCGGTGCCGATAAAAGGGTCTGAATTCACCATTGATGTCGATACAGTAGTGGTCGCTATCGGCCAGGGACCGAACCCGCTGGTGCCGAGAACTACTAAAGGGCTGGCATGCAACCGGAGAGGCAATATAACCGCTGATCTGGAAACCGGCGCCACCTCCCTGCCGGGTATATTTGCGGGCGGCGATGTGGTCACCGGGGCCGCTACAGTGATCCTGGCGATGGGGGCGGGAAGGACAGCAGCCAGGGCTATAGATAACTACCTGACCGGTAAATAATGGATCTGCTAAAAGGGTGTGATTGGGATGGCTAAATTTACTAACGATGATGTGCGCAGCCTGGCCAAAGAATGGGGAGTCAAATTTATCCGGCTGCAGTTTACCGATATTTTTGGGATCCTGAAAAATGTGGCTATAACAGTTGAGCAACTAGATAAGGCGCTGGAAGGGGAATTGATGTTTGACGGTTCCTCCATTGACGGTTTTGTTCGCATTGAGGAATCGGATATGTACCTGCGCCCGGATCCCTCAACATTTGCCATTTTTCCCTGGAGGCCGCGGGAAAGCGGTGTGGCCAGGATGATTTGCGACGTTTATACTGCTGACGGCGCCCCATTTCAGGGGGATCCGCGCCATGTTTTACGCCGGGCGGTACAGGAAGCCGCTGAGATGGGCTTTGTCATGAATGTTGGACCGGAGCTGGAGTTCTATCTCTTTCACCTTGACAGCGAGGGGAAGCCTACCACGATTACACACGACCGCGCCGGTTATTTTGATATGGCGCCGGTGGACCTGGGGGAAAACGCCCGCCGCGATATGGTTCTGGCGCTTGACCAGATGGGCTTTGAAATTGAGGCCTCCCATCACGAAGTCGGCAGCGGCCAGCACGAGATTGATTTTAAATACTCCGACGCCCTGGATATAGCGGACAAAATAGTTACTTTTAAATTTGTGGTGCGCACCACAGCCCAGCGGCACGGCCTGCATGCCACCTTTATGCCCAAGCCTATTTATGGGATGGCCGGTTCCGGTATGCACATCAACCAGTCGTTGATGAGGGAAGGGGAGAATGCCTTTTATGATCCGGCCCGGCCGGAAGGGTTGAGCCGGGATTGCCTGTATTATGTGGGCGGCCTGATGAAACACATCAAAGCAATCACCGCCATCGCCAACCCCACGGTTAACTCGTATAAACGCCTGGTTTCCGGTTTTGAGGCGCCGGTATACATCGCCTGGTCGGGACGAAACAGGAGCCCGCTGATCAGGATTCCGGCCAAAAGAGGCATGTCCACCCGCATTGAACTGCGCAGCCCCGACCCCACCTGCAACCCCTATCTGACACTGGCGGCATGCCTTAGAGCGGGCCTTGCCGGGATAAAAAATAAGATCCTGCCGCCGGAGCAGTGCAACCGTAATATTTATGAGATGACACCGGTTGAGCGCGCGCAATTTGGCATAGACAGCCTGCCGGAGAACCTGAAGGCGGCTATAGGTGAACTGGAAAAGGATGAGGCGCTAAAGGGCGCCCTTGGCGTCCATGTTTTTGAAAGATTCATAGCGGCAAAAAAGATTGAGTGGGGCCGTTACCGCATCCAGGTCCATCCCTGGGAGACTATAGAGTACCTGGCTAAATTTTAGAGATACTCGATTGTTACTTTTTTGCCCAGTGATGACAATATTTCGGCAATATCTCTTACCGTCTGGTTTTTAATCACACACGAAACAGGAAATCCAGGGTAGTGGACAGCCTGGTTGATCGCCAATCCGACCATGAAGTGCACCTCATCTGCCCTGAGGAGCGCCGTGGCGAGCCGGCTGGCGCCGTCCCTGGCGTTTTCCAGATCCCTCAGCCGGCAGCCCTTTTTTAAATGCTGCAGCGCGTAATAAATGGTGATGGCGCCCTCCGTAACCAGGTCTATGCCTTCAATAATGCCGGCAGGAGGCACTGTGCTGCAATCGGAATCCAGGTCAACCGCTATCTCCTTTTCCAGTATGCGGCTGACCATCAGGCTGGTGGAGCCGCCGCATACCACCTTGACACCTGCAGCGCCGGCGAGTTTTTTCACTGCGGGCTTATCTTTTTCTGATTCCCGGGGAGGCCCGACCAGCGCTGTTAGCTTCCTGGCCTTCCTCGCCTTGACTACTACGATGCTCACGTCATCGCCGGGAAGACCGCCATAAAGTAAATTGCATTGTGCGGTTATTTCGCCGGCCCAGTCCGCAGCTTCATAATCCGCGGCCGCCAATTTTTTTATAAAGCGGCCGACCTGTATCTCTCCCCAGCCGAAGTTCCAAACTGCGCCGATGCCGGCATGGAGTACCCCGTCGCTCAGCATTACCAGCCAATTGCCTTCCTTTAAATGAAAGTGGGCCTCCCTAATAGCTTTTTCGTCTATTATCCTGGTGGCCCTGCGTAAATTTTGTAACGAGTCACCACAGCCGAAATAGGATTTGGGATTATCGAATTCCGCCAGGTAGGAGCGCCCATCCTTGAAAACCTGTAATATGGAAAAAGTACTGTAGGCCAGGTTTCGCACTTTATCAACCGGCAAAGTTCTGGCCATTGTTTCAATGACTTCATCAATATGGCTGCCCATTTTCAACATGGTGGCGGCGGTTTTAGCCGTAATGCGGGAAAGGATATTGGCTTTGACACCGCTGGCCAGACCGTCTGCCAGAACAATTACCGAAGAATCCGCGGATTGGAGGACCTCAATTGAGTCGCCGCACAGCTCTTCACCCTTTTTATTTAACTGTGAGATGCCAATGTCAAGGTAGAGCGACATGTCCTTTTTCCTTTCTACTCTTTCAACAACCTGACTAGTTGGCTACCTGGTTTCCGCAGTCATTCCCCCCAAAAGTCCGAACCTGCGGCAACAGTCATTTCACCCCGTATAAGGCTGAGAACACCTCGTTTTCAAACAATTCAGCAATATTTTCACTGGTTATATTTGTGAAAACCTTTTCATCGATCATTACCGTTACGCCGTCCGAGCAGCGTTCCAGGCAAAAGATTCCCTTGAGGGTGACAATATCATCCAATTGATAGTGTCTAATCAGATTTTCTATTTCGGCGATGACATTCTTAGAACCGCGTAAGAAACACGAACTGCCGACGCATACTTTAATAACCAGCATTTTGGGATGCCTCCAGAATCATCTGTGTGAAAAAACATTAAATATAGCTCTTTTCGGTATTGTGCTGTTTAAATCCTTTTAAATACATGTTAAAATAAATATTTCTTTAAGAAATTTTTGCGTGTATTTTCCAATTTTAAAGATTTGTGCCGCTGTTGGCAGATGGGCTGCTGCAAAAAAGATAGACAGAAATCGAATATATGATAGAATTTTTATTAGGTGTAAGAAGGAAGGGTGATAGTTTTGAAAAACACACTTGCTGTCCTGGTTGTTAATAAACCCGGAGTGCTGGCGCGCATATCCGGCCTTTTGAGCAGGCGGGTGGTAAATATTGAAAGCATCGCAGCCGGTTATACCGAGGAACCGGACGTGACCCGGATTACCCTGGATGTGAAGGGTGACGAGCAGTCCCTCGAACAGGTGATCAAGCAGCTTTCCAAGTTGGTTGACGTAATTAAAATTGTCGAGTTGAAAGCAGAGGAATCAGTGGAACGTGAACTGGCGTTAATTAAGGTTATAGCTGAAAACAATCGCCGCTCTGATATTGTCAACCTGGTTTCGGTATTCAGGGCGAACATCATTGACGTAAATAAAGAGACGATGATTATAGAAATCCTGGGTGATGCGCAAAAGATCAACGCGTTCTGCGCCGTGCTCGAGGATTACGGTATTGTTGAGATGGTGCGGACGGGGAAAATCGCCCTGTCCAGGAAACCTGTAGCCGTTAAACAATCCGCAGGGGGGCGGTGAACCGGCGCCGTTGATTATGACCGGCGGTTCACTAAAGAAAATCTTAACTGTGTTTGTGTATCTTGACATCATTGACATTTATGCCGCAAAAGTATATATATAAAGTATATATAAAGGTATTTACGGTTGCTCACCGGGGAGGCCGGCCCATGCCAGGCATAAAAAGGATCATGATCAGCCTGCCGGATTCACTTTTAGCGGAAGTAGACGGTATTGCGGCGGCTGACCAGCTCAACCGCAGCGAGTTCATTCGGAAAGCGATGAGTTATTATATAACTGAATGCAAAAGGCGCCTTCTTAGAGAGCAGATGAAAAAAGGCTATCTGGAGATGGCTAAAATAAATTTGGACCTGGTTGTAGAGCATTACCGCCTGGAATCAGAAGTGCATGAGCTCTACGGACTTCCCGTTCCGGAGGTAAAATAAATATGCTAATCCACAGGGGGGATATTTATTATGCCGACCTGAGTCCGGTTGTAGGTTGCGAGCAGGGCGGGACCAGGCCGGTGCTGATCATTCAAAACGACATTGGTAATCAGTACAGCCCCACCACTATAGTAGCCGCAATAACCTCACAGATTGATAAACCAAAGCTGCCGACGCACGTGCCCCTGCCAGTAACCTCCGGCGGGCTGGAAAAGAATTCGGTCATACTGCTCGAACAAATCAGAACCATCGATAAGAGCAGGCTGCTGGAAAAAGTACATTCCCTGGATAATGACACAATGGCCAGGGTAAACCAGGCGGCGGAAATAAGTCTGGGCCTGGTGGATCTCTAAGGCCGGAAAAAAAATAATAGTTTTCGCAAAAAACCTTAACCGGTTCTGTTATCCGAGCAAGGTTTTTTAATATTTGCGTGAATATTATGTTTAAAGGATGGTTTAGCATGGAAAAGCGCGTCAGGGAGGGGAGTCCCTACCCGCAGGGGGCGACACCAGCTGAAGGAGGGGTAAACTTTGCCCTTTTTTCCAAATATGCGGAAGGTGTGGACCTGCTTTTTTTTAAGCATCCCCTGGATTCAACACCCACGGAGATCATCCAGGTTAATAACCGTACCAATTTTGTCTGGCACTGTTTTGTGGAGGGCCTGGCTCCCGGGCAGCTTTACGCTTATCGCGTGCGGGGCCCCTACCAGCCGCAAAACGGGCTGCGCTTCAACCTCAACCGCCTGCTGATCGACCCCTACGCCAGGGCTATTACAGGCAAGTTTGTGCCGGGGGTATGCCACCTGGGTTATGATCCTGCTTCGCCTCTGGCCGATCTCTCATTCAACGGGCTGGCTAACACCGGCGGGGCGCCTAAATGTATCGTGATCGATAACCAGTTTGACTGGGAGGAGGATGCGCCGCCGCGCATTCCCCTGCGGGAAACAGTTATTTATGAGGTCCACCTGAAGGGATTGACGGCGCATGCTACTTCAGGGGTAAAGTATCCGGGCGCCTACCTGGGCGTCATAGAAAAAATACCGTATTTAAAGAGCCTGGGGATAACAGCGGTTGAGTTTTTACCCGTCCACCACTGTCACTCGGAGCAATCATTGCTGAATAAAGGTTTGACCAATTACTGGGGCTATAACACACTGGGCTTTTTCGCCCCCGACAGCCGGTTCAGTACCGGAAGCTACCCGGGCTGCCAGGTACGGGAGTTTAAACAGATGGTTAAAGCGCTGCACAAAGCGGGTCTGGAAATTATCCTCGACGTCGTTTACAACCATACCTGTGAAGGCGACGAGCGGGGTCCGACCCTTTCTTTCAGGGGGATCGACAACATCACCTATTACAGGCTGCAGACGGATAAAAGATATTATACCGATTACAGCGGCTGCGGCAATACTTTGAATTTTGATGAATTTCAGGTCGTCAGG
Organism: Pelotomaculum sp.; assembly: GCA_018435055.1. Taxonomy (GTDB): domain Bacteria; phylum Bacillota; class Desulfotomaculia; order Desulfotomaculales; family Pelotomaculaceae; genus Syntrophopropionicum. The sequence continues at coordinate 20,357 of JAHDOA010000055.1, forward strand.
ATGGTTATGGATTCATTGCGCTACTGGGTGCAGGAGATGCGCGTGGACGGTTTTCGGTTTGACCTGGCGACGATACTCGGGCGGGAGAAAAGCGGCTATTCCCGGGGAGCGGGGTTTTTTAAGGCAATTCACCAGGATCCTGTCCTGGCGGGGGTTAAACTGATTGCTGAACCCTGGGACGCCGGCTACGGCTCCTACCAGTTGGGGAATTTTCCCTCCGATTGGGCAGAGTGGAACGGCGCTTACCGTGACTGTGTGCGAAAGTTCGTTAAAGGGATTCCGGGGATGTTGCCGGATATGGGGCGCCGTTTGACCGGCAGCCCGGATTTCTTTGCCGGCAAGGGGCGGACGCCGTTTGACAGCATCAATTTTATTACCTGTCATGACGGGTTTACCCTAAACGATCTGGTCTCATATGAAAAGAAGCATAACCAGGCAAATCTGGAAAACAACAAAGACGGCGTCAATGACAATAATTCATTTAACTGTGGTCTGGAGGGCATAACCACTGATCCCTCGATTATGGAACTGAGGAAGAAAAATATTAAAAATTTTTTCGCGATTTTGCTGATATCCCAGGGCGTCCCCATGCTCCTGGGCGGGGATGAATTTTTGCGGACGCAAAGGGGGAACAACAACGCCTACTGCCAGGACAATGAGATCAGTTATTTTGACTGGTCTCTGGCGGATACTAATCAGGATATGATCGATTACGTGCGGAAGATGATCGCGTTTAGAAAACGCTACCCCCATTTTTACCAGGACAGATTTTTTACCGGCCGGGACCTCAACCTGGACTCTATAAAAGATATCAACTGGTATGCAGAAGATTGTGGTCCGCAGGATTGGGCCTGTCCGGAAAAGGGTTTTCTGGTCTTCTTGATTCAGGGAAGTGAATTAACAGGGGCAGCGGCCAGGGAGAAGGAGCGTGACATTTTGGTGATTATAAACGCTCTTAAAACAGGAAGGATCTTCAGCCTGCCCAGGGCCGGGTCTGGCGCAGTTTATTACAGGATTTTGGATACCTCCCGGCCATATGGTCAGGATCTGCTGGCGGATGAGGACGCGGCGCCGCTGCACGGGCGTTTTTATAGAGTCGCGCCGCAGAGCGTGGTTATACTAGTCAGCAAAGTTCCCGTAAATGATGAAACCGTTAAGAATAATGCGTAGAGAGGAAGAACTGTATGCTTGCCATTACCGGCGGTAAAATTTTAACTATGGCGGGGCGTCCGCTGGAAAAGGGGACGGTACTGATCGACGGCGGCAAAATTGCCGGGGTACACGCGGGTGTCCTGGCGCCTGCCGGCGCTGAGGTGTTTGACGCGTCCGGGATGATTGTCATGCCGGGGATGATTGATTGTCACAGCCATGTGGGGATTGTGGAAGAAATCTACCGGGAAGAAGGGGACGACAGCAACGAAATGACCGGCCCGGTGACTCCGCACCTGCGGGCGATAGATGCTGTAAACCCGCTGGACCTGGGGTTTCGTGACGCTGTGGCGGGCGGTGTTACTACTGTAGTAACGGGGCCGGGCAGCGCCAATATTATCGGCGGGGAAATGGTAGCTCTGAAAACCCGGGGAACAGTGGTTGACGACATGATTGTACGGCAGCCGGCCGGTTTGAAGGCGGCCCTTGGTGAAAATCCCAAACGCAGTTACGGCAGGGAAAAAAAGTCCCCCGCCACGCGTATGGCCTCAGCCGCCATGATCAGGGAAGCTTTGATCCAGGGTCTAACCTACCTGAAAAAGGAATCGCCGGAAAGGGACCTGAAAATGGAAGCGCTGGGGAGGGTCTTAAGGAGGGAAGTACCCCTGCGGGTGCATGCCCACCGCGCGGACGATATTATGACGGCGGTACGGATTGCCGGTGAGTTTGCCATAGATCTGGTCATTGAACACTGCACGGAGGGACACCTGGTAGCGCAAAAACTGGCTGAGAAAAAAATACCGGCGGTGATTGGTCCGGTGATTACAAACAGGGCCAAGGTGGAAATGCAGGGAATGACCCTGGCCACAGCCAGGGTCCTGGCCGACAATGGGGTCTTGTTTGCGATCATGACAGACCACCCGGTTGTCCCGGTCCAGTACCTGGCCGCGTCAGCCGCGCTGGCCGTCAAGGGCGGGTTGTCCGCAGAACATGCTCTCAAGTGTATTACTATTAACGCGGCTAGAATTTTGGGGTTGGAAAAACAGCTGGGCAGTATAGAGCCGGGTAAAGACGCCGACATCGTTATATTGGACCGCCATCCTCTGGATATTTCTTCCCGTGTGGCGCAGGTATTCATTAACGGTGAAAAAGCCTTGCCGTAAAATTAGCAAGTTTGTTAAAAAAAGAAATAATTATAGTTTTCTAAAATAAATAAAAAGGAATTTGTATATACAGGTCGAATACAATATCTGGTTAACTTATATTAATATGCCATTATGTATAGATATGTCGAGGGGTGTGGGAATGAACAGGGGGAGACTTAGAGTATTAATTGCGGATGACCAGCCCGGGGTGCGTTTCCTGCTGGAGATTGTGGTAAAGGAGTGTGGGCACGAGGCTTATCTGGCGCAAAATGGGTTGGAGGCTGTTGAAATGGCGCGTTCAATAAACCCTGACCTGGTTTTTATGGACGTACGCATGCCTTTAAACGGGGGACTGGAGGCGCTGGGAGAAATTAAGGAGACCAACCCCGAAATTGAGGTGATCATCATGACCGCTTACGGTTCAGAGCAGACCATTTCCGACGCGCTGGAAAAAGGCGCCTGGCGCTATATTGCCAAGCCGTTTGATGTTAACGAGATTAAAGAGCTTTTAATTGATTTCGTCAATGAGTATTGTAGAAAGAGTGCTAAGGCTGTGGGTTTTCAATAAATTGGTTTTATTCCCCCCACAAGAGGGGGTTTTTTTGTTCTGGAGATTATGCTATGTTAAACCCGTGGATAACTGTATGAGGCGCGAAACGCCTGCAATTGTATTTGCTGGAATACCGGGGCGGCAGAAACGCAGGATGAGACACCAGGCGACTAAAGGTTGTAAATTTTTTCGGCATACAGCTGCCGCAGGTTTTATCTACGGCCGGCAAAGGGTTATAATATATGCGGGGTGGTGTGCCAGTTGGTTATAATTAAAACTTCATCTGCGGCAGAAACCGGCATGCTGGGTGAAAAACTGAGCGCCTTATTGGGCGCGGGTGACTTGATCTGTCTTTATGGCGGGCTCGGCGCCGGCAAGACTTGTTTCGCCCAGGGAGTCGCACGTGGTCTGGGCGTAGAAGGCGCTGTGACCAGTCCCACCTTTACCTTGATCAATGAATATTACGGCCGGCTGCCTTTTTTTCATATGGATGTATACCGCCTGGATTCTGTCATGGAGATGGAGGACCTCGGCTACGAGGAATACTTTTATGACGGCGGCGTCACCCTGGTGGAATGGGCGGAAAAGATAGAGGAGCTGCTGCCGGAAGACAGACTGGACATATCTATCGACAGGGCCGCGGCAGGCGAGGGAGAAGACTTCAGGCAGGTGACCCTTTCGTCCAGGAGCGAAAGATACCGGCTTTTAATAAAGGAGCTGATGACCTTTGTACGTCCTGGGGATTGAGTCGGCAACACCGGTTGCCGCGGTGGCGGTGGCCGGTGACGGGGTAATTCTGGCCGAGCGGATGGTGTTCAACAAGCGGACCCACTCAGTCAACCTGCTGCCCATGATTAAGTCCGCTCTGGAGGAGTCAGGGGTAGGGAAACGGGGCCTCAGCGGGATTGCGGTGTCAGGCGGGCCTGGTTCGTTTACCGGCCTGCGCATCGGCATGAGTACGGCCAAATCTCTGGCGCAGGCTCTGGACCTGCCGGTGGCGGGTATATCCACTCTGGCGTCTTTGGCCTACCCGCTGGCCGGGCACGGCTGTTTTATCTGCCCGGTATTAAATGCGCGCAAGAACGAAGTATATACAGCTGTATATGATAATAAAGATGTACTATCCTGTCTGGCCGGTCCTATGGCCGTGCACCCCGATAAGCTAGTAGAGATCCTGCTGAAGTTAAACGGTCCGGTAATCTTTGCCGGAGACGGCGTTTCCCAGTACGCGGACGTGTTTAAAGCCGGCCTGGGGAAATTGGCCGGGTTTGCCCCCGCCATGTCAAATTTCCCCCGGGGCGCCGCGGTGGCGGAACTGGGCCTGGCCGCCTTTAAGGAAGGCCGGGGCGTGGCGCCCGCGGACCTGTGCCCGGAATACATCAGGCCTTCAGAAGCGGAAATAATCTGGCTTAAAAAGAATAGCCCCGGGAGTTGAAACAATGGCTGTTGCTTTTGAAAAAATGAGCGCAGCACACCTGGACCAGGTTTTGGAGATTGAAAAGGTTTCTTTCCCGACACCGTGGTCCAGAGATTCTTTTATGGGCGAAATTCAGCAAAATGACTTCGCTCTTTATATTGTCGCCGTCTATGACGGTGCGGTGATTGGTTACGGCGGGATGTGGCTGATTTTTAATGAGGCGCATATCACCAATGTGGCTGTCAGGCCTGATTTGCGCGGGAAAAACATTGGCAAGGCGTTAATGCTGGAGATTATCCGGCAAGCTGTAATCAGAGGCGCCAACAGTATGACCCTGGAGGTCCGCCCTTCAAACAAAACCGCCAGGAGGCTTTATCAGGGTTTGGGCTTTGAGGAAAGAGGCGTAAGGAAGCATTATTATGTAGACACCAATGAGGATGCGATAATCATGTGGAAAGAAAATCTGCCGGCGCAGGAATTTAAATTTTTTCACGCCGGCAGGAGAAATGTTTGAAGCTTATGCCCTGATGTAAGCTGGCTCCGGGCCATATCCAGCTTCTGATTTGTCCCTCGATGTTTAATGCTGTACCCCTCTTTTACCCCATGGCTTATATGCGGATATTAACACCTGGGCAATCAGCAGCAGCACCTGGATACTGCCAAATACGGCGCCCATCTGCTTGTCGTATAAATACGTGGTATTTTGCAAAGCCAGGCCCCGTTCCAGGTCTGCGATGGCCGTGGCGCTGTCTGTCCAGGGTCCGAGCCAGAAGGTGCCGAATATGATTTGCGCCACTGTGGCGACCCATTTAAAGATCACCCAGTTAAACTTGAAAAAACCCCAGTTAGTGAACAGGGAGATCAATAGACCTGTTATGAGTGAGCCTAAAGCCGCCGGTATAATAATATAATAATCCAGTAGTTGTATCGAAGCGTTGACAGCGTAAAGCTCATCCCCGTTCTGGATATGACCGTCCAAGAGCGACAGCAGCAGCATCGAAATACCGGCGCCGACCCAGGCGCAGGCAAAAAAGATATGGAACCCCTTTAACCATGACTTTCCCTTCAAACCAAGTTTCTTCATGTTAACCCCCTGCTAAAACACCGGCTGACACATCTCATGAAAATGTCCAGCCGGGGTTTGAAAAATTAATTGTTACAATCCGATCAAACTATCGAATATGTTCATACGCCTCAGGCGCCGCCGTAGCCAATTGTTACTTTTTCTCCCTCCACGATCACCGGGACCCTGCGCACGCCGCCTGAGAGTTTCAGCATCTCCGCCAATTTTTCGCTGTCTGACTTAACGTCGTAGTATTTCGCCCTATCCCCATAGTCCGATAACGCCCGTTGGGTATAAGGGCATCCGGCTTTGCCGTAAATGACTGTTTCCTCAGCCATAGTCTAAAACCTCCTTTTTATTTTAATTTACAACTAGTCTCCAGCCGGGGAAATATGCTGTTTATGACAATGATAACGCGGATGGCCTTATAAGGCTATATTTTTTATATGATATAATTTTTGTAAGTGTCATAAAAACAGCTTTGAACCTGTTATATATATGAAACTGTCAATGGAGGTCCTAAGGCAGTGCCGCAAATTACCACCAGTTTCAATAAAAGCCTGGCTGGTTTTAAGGAAATTTTCGAAAGCCACTATCCGTCTGTTTGCCGCAAGCTTACTTCTCTTCTGGGCAGTCGTGCCGCCGCGGAGGACGTTGCCCAGGAAGCTTTCATCAAGCTGTACGAGGCGCCGCCCAGAGAATTTTCCAACCTGGGCGGGTGGTTGACGAGAGTAGCCACCAATATGGCTTACAACCACCTGAACAGCGAAAATAGCCGACGCCGTAGGGAGGCGGACGCCGGCAGTTCCCTGGTGACAGTCGAGCCCGAGCCGGGCGAGGAGTTATTGCGAAGCGAAGAAGCGGCTTTGACCCGCCGGGTGCTTGAGCTTCTGCCTGAAAGGGACCGGGCCTGCCTGCTTTTGAGGTATTCAGGAATGGATTATGCTTCCATAGCGCGGGTTATCGGTGTTAAGGAGTCTTCCGTCGGTACATTGCTGGCGAGGGCGCGGGCCAGGTTCAGGAAGGAATATTTAAAGCTCGGGGGAAGTGATCATGGTGTGTTATAATACCGGTTCCCTGCAGGCGTATCTGGAGGGGGAGGTAACAGCAGGACAAAAAGCTGAGATCGAGGAACACCTCGCCTCCTGCCGGCTGTGCCGTGAGAAATACGAGAAGATAAAGGAAAACCAGGCCTTTGCCAACAGCAGGCTGGCCGGATACATGCAACTGCTCGGGCGGGGAAATGTGGATACTGGCGCGGCTTGGGACCGGTTTAAAGGTGGATTCGTCCATAGACAGGGAAGAAAAAGAAAAAACGCTTATGTTTGGAAAGGGGTTTTAACGATGCTGTCAAGATATCGTGCTGCCGCGACCGCCGCGGTAATTGTTTTAGCCATAGCGTTCAGCTTCAGCTTTGGGGCTGTGCGGACTGCTGCCAGTGAACTGCTTACCATATTCAGGGTTGAAAAGGTGAAAATTATAAACATCACTCCGGCCGATATGGCGAGTATAGAAGAAGCAATGCGAGAGGGAGCAGGCCAGGTTGATGTCGAAAACTTCGGCAAATTAGAGTTTAACGGAAAAATGCAGACAGAGAAAACGACAATGGACAAGGCGAGCAGCGCGGTTGATTTCATAATCAAGCTGCCAGCCGCCCTGTCCGGTTACGGCGAGCCGGAATTATACATGGAATCCGGAGGAACTATGGATTTCACCCTGGATACTGTCAATACGAACAATTTCCTGCGGTCACTGGGCAGTGAGAAACTTTTGCCTGATGAACTTAACGGCAAGACTTTTACAGTAAAAATACCGGCGCTGATTACCGCCGAATACCGTGGGGTTGGAAACAAAGAGATCATTATCGGTCAAGGCAGAAGCCCCGAACTGGCTGCCCCCGGTTCTGATTTGTCGGCCATCCGTGACGCGTTGCTGGCGATACCCTTCCTGCCGGATAACCTGCGGAGCCAGTTGGCGTCGATTAACGACTGGCAGCATACCTTTATATTGCCGAATATAGAGGGCTCGTCAAAGGATGTTAAGGTTGGCGGAGCAGAGGGCGTGTTTATCAGTGCGCCTGAAGGTTCCGCAGCGGGCAGTTACTCCGGCCTGATCTGGCAAAAAGACGGTGTTGTATACGGGATTAGCGGAGACCTGACCCTGGAGCAAACCCTGGATATAGCAAACAAGATGAAATAGTGGCAATTTATTAAGCGGAATGGGGACACACCTCTGTTTGGGGTCCGGCTTTGGGGCTGAGGTATGTCCCCGATGGAAGGCATTTGCTGCAAAGTCCACGGTGTTGAAACCAGCAGCTTAATTGAGACGTGAGAATGAGCCTTGAGCAGGCGGGATGAAACCTGCCCTACAGTGAGAAATGAGACTGTAGGTGCGACTTCAGTCGCACAATGGTCGGCTGAAACCGTATTGGAACGGCGGGATGAAACCCACCCTACAGGAAACAGGATATACCCACGGCTCATGTCCAGCGACTCAAATGCCAAGCGGGTTCAACACCGTGAAAAATTTTATCAGGGTTTTAAACTAACAGCTAGGAGGGCGAAAATGGTAATTGAAACCGATGGCCTGACAAAAATGTACTGCCAAAAGGTTGGGTGCTCGGAGATCTGCCTCAACGTAGGTGAAGGGCAGATCTTCGGTTTTCTCGGTCCTAACGGCGCCGGTAAAAGTACCCTGGTTAAGATCCTGGTGGGACTGCTTTTCCCCACTGCCGGCAGCGCCCGCATTCTTGGCAAACCCCTGGGCGACCAGGGTGTGCGGCGAAAAATAGGCTTTTTGCCGGAAAACTTTCGCTACCAGGACTGGTTAACCGGGGTAGAGCTGCTCTCCTTTCATGGTTCTCTGTATGGATTAAGGGGTGCGGAAAAGACGCGGCGCATTCGGCAGGTTTTAGAGCGGGTTGGACTGGGAGATAAGGGGAGGCAAAAAGTAGGTTCCTACAGTAAGGGTATGCAGCAGAGGGTGGGGCTGGCCTGCGCCCTTTTGCCCGATCCCGAGCTGATTTTCCTGGACGAGCCCACATCCGCGCTTGACCCGCTGGGCCGGCGTGAGGTGCGCGAAATAATGCTGGATCTCCGCGAGAAAGGTAAGACCATTTTTCTAAACAGCCACCTTTTAAGCGAGGTAGAGATGATTTGTGACCGGGTAGCCATTATAAACAAAGGAAACATAGTGAAAGAAGGCCCCCTTGGGAAACTGCTGGCGGGAGCTGTTGAGGTTGAGATGGTGGCCGGGAACATAACGCAGAAAATGGTCGATGAGCTTTCCGCCCTGGGCAGCTTGCTCAAAGTTAAAGGCAATACGATCAGGCTCAGTCTCAGGGAAACCGGGGACATTCCCGTTGTGGCCGAAATCGTTGTAAACAACGGCGGCAGGCTGTTCAGCCTTAACACCAGGCAAAACTCACTCGAAGACCTGTTTGTAGACCTCGTTAAAGAAGGGGGCGCGGATAAATGCTGACCATAGCCGCTTTAACCTGCAAAGAGGTAGTGCGCCGCCGGATCCTCCTGGTCACGATAGTCCTGGCCGCAGCTTTTCTGTCGTTATACGGCATCGGGGTCCATTACGGCTACCAGGACATGGGCGGCAGCCAGTACGCCGGTCCCATGAGTGCGCTGATAGCGCCGATGTTCCTGTCCTTAGGGCTGTATTTCGGCAGTTTTATTATCGCTTTTTTAGCCGTCATGGCCGCAGTAGGTTCAGTCTCAGGTGAAATCGAAAACGGCGTTATTAACGCTATTGTGCCTAGCCCGGTGAGGCGCGTGGATATTATCCTGGGTAAATTTATCGGATACAGTCTGATGCTTTCAGTTTTCTCATCGCTGTTTTACGCGGCCGTACTGTTGATTGTGCGGTACAATACAGGCCTGCACTTGCCTGTCAAGGCCGGCGCAATAACGCTTTTCTGCCTGCAGCCTGTAGTCCTCCTGGCGGTGACCATGTTCGGCAGCACCTTCCTTTCCACCCTGGCCAACGGTATTGCCTGCTTTATGCTCTACGCCGTCGGAGTTGTCGGGGGCATGCTGGAGCAAATCGGCACCCTGGTCAACAGCCAGATGCTTGTTAACATCGGCATCGTTTCCAGCCTGCTGATGCCAGCCGACTCAGTATACAGGAAAATAGTCTTTAATCTTTTGTCCGCTCCGGGATCTTCTATGTCATACATGATGCTGGGCCCTTTCGGCAGTTACTCCGAGCCCAGCGTCTGGATGCTGGTTTACACCGGTTTATATATTGTAATTTTCCTGGCCCTGGCTTCATTAATTTTCTCCCGCAAAGATATCTAACAAAAGTACTATAGAGGGATGGTAAAGGGGAATAATACTCCTGCGTTTTATCTGCGGATAATTGACAGGGGGATATAAAAATTGCACAAAACAGACGAACGGAAAATAGCGGTGGTGGGTGTGGGGGCGGTAGGGGCCTCCGCAGCTTATGCGCTTGCCGTAAGCGGACTGGCATCGGAGTTGGTGCTTGTTGATATTAACAAGGCCAAAGCCGGGGGAGAGGCTATGGACCTGGCGCACGCGGCGGCTTTTATCAAACCTGTCAGAATTTACGCCGGTGATTATGAAGACTGCCGGGACGCTTCAATCATCATTTTTACCGCCGGGGCAAATCAAAAACCGGGTGAGACAAGGCTGGACCTGCTGCTGAAGAACTACAGCATTTTAAAGGAAATTCTGCCGAGGCTATTAGGAGGCGAGGACAGCATCTTGCTCATTGTGAGCAACCCGGTCGACGTCCTCACTTACGCCGCGCTGAAAATATCGGGGCTGCCCCCGGAGAGGGTTTTTAGCACAGGGACAGTTCTGGACAGTTCCCGCTTCCGGCACAGCCTGAGCCATCACTGCGGCGTGGCGCCGCGGAATGTCCACGCCTATGTTGTAGGAGAGCACGGCGACAGTGAGGTGCTGCTCTGGAGCCTGGCCAATATTGCCGGCGCCGGCATTGACAGTTACTGCGAGCTGGCCGGTATTCCCCCGGTAAACCGCCAGGAAGTGGACAGCCAGGTGAGAAATGCGGCATACGAAATCATTTCCAGAAAGGGCGCGTCTTATTACGCGGTCAGCCTGGCAATACAGCGCATCTGCGAAAGTATTTTAAGGGATGAGAACAGCTTGCTCAGTGTCAGCGGGCTGCTTGAAGGAGTATACGGGCTCAGCGGCTGCTGTCTCAGCCTGCCGTCCGTGATCAGCGCAGAAGGACGGGGCAAGCCGCTGGAGCTGCCTTTATCGGACGTTGAAGAGGATGCCTTACGAAGGTCTGCAGATGTCTTAAAAGCGGCCATAAAAGAATTAAATCTGTAAAAAAGCAAATATCCCCTGGCGGTAGTAACGAATAAATATCCTTGCAATAATAATCGATTTCGATATAATAGAGTAGTAACCCTAGCGGTTGAAATGCGCCTGTAGCTCAGGGGATAGAGCGCCGGCCTCCGGAGCCGGGTGCGCAGGTTCGATTCCTGCCAGGCGCACCAGCTAAATAACCAAAAAACCTAGAGGACAAGGGGCTTCCAGCCCAATTAAATCAAAGGGAGTCAGGCAATTATATCCCGTAGTAATCCCCAAGAATACTGAGGTATTCCCACCTATGAGGACAAGGTGGAGGACAAAATGGAGGACAAAAACCCTGCTAAAGAAAGCAGGATTTTTTCTTTGTGAGGCCAGAAAAAAAATTAAATCTATGACAACGACAGCCTATACTTTTAGGGCTGTTTTTCTTTTGTTTTTATTAGGGAGGTTTAGAGTAATGAATAATGAAAAAACTTTAGTCATACTCGATCCTGTACTAAAAAGAGGGTTTACGTCAGTCCCTAATGTCGTGCTTTGGGCAAAAAAATTATCAATGCCGGCAAAATGCCTGTATGGCATCCTACTCTCGTTTGCATGGCAAGAGAACGAATGTTTTCCTGGGCAGGAGAGGTTGGCAGAGGCCGCCGACTGCACCGACAAAACGATAAGAAAGTATTTGGAGGAGCTGCGGAAGTACGGTTTGATTTCCTGGGTCCGGCGGGGGCTGAATCAAACGAATATTTACTACATTTGTGATTTAAATGGGGTTGAGAGGCTGAAAGCCTTGGGGGACAAGGACCGGAAAGGATGTTCCGGTCAAGAACGGAAAGAGCTTTCCGACAAAGAATACTCAGTTAAGAGATCTGTTGTTGTTGATCCTCGCGCGAACGATAAAAAATCAAACAGTAACACTGAAAGCAGCACTGTCACGGACGACGGAGCTGCTTTTGATTTGCCGGCCGGCGGCGAAATGGAAGTCTGCAGCCAGGGAGAAGATCAAAAGGACAAAAGCCCGCAGGAACCTCCGGCCCGGGAGCAGCTCCGGAAAAAAGTCCGGGCCCTGGCCGGCGCCGAAATATCTGCGGGATTCGCAGAGGAAATTCTGGAGAGGTACCCGCCGGAGAAAATATCCTCTGCTTTAACTGAACTTCAACGGCAACTCTCTCAGGGGATCGAGATAAGAATTTTTAAAAGATTGATGAAATACAAACACCAGGAGATAGACGGTGTTTTTTGCTTTATAAGGAAAACGATTAACGGTTAAACTGATAAAGAGATTTGCGTAAAAGCAGCTGAGATTATGGCTTAAAGGTTCAATTCCCTTGAAAGGGTGGGTGAAGATTATTGTCGGACTTGAGGCAAAACCTTGAAACCCTTGCCAAAATGAGCGAGGGGGAAGACACGTTTACCGCACTGGAAGAAAACCTTGAATTGCTGGGAAGTTTAAAAATTGCGGAACCGGCATTTGCAGACTGGGACAATGAAGAGGATGCAGTCTATGATCAGGTATGAACCGGGTATCTAAATAAGCCGCTGGAGGGACCCTGCCGAGTTAATTTGTAAGAAGCATGCAACAACCCATTAACCAACAGGAGGACAGTAATAAGACGTAGTTTGTCTTGTTATCGTCCTTTTTTGCATTTAAAAAAGATTTAAGGGGGTGGCTCATATCTCCACCATTAGATACAAATACAAGAAAACCGGAATCGGCGCAGTAGACAACCTCGGTGCGCAATTAGAGAAAGTGTTTAAAGGCGCCCGGCAGGGGAGCATTGAAACGAAGTACCGCTATATTGCCGCCGCTGAGAGATTTGTCAAATTTGTTGGGATACATTTTAAACTTAAAAAAATCCAGAATATCCAGGATAAACACCTTGAAGCCTTCGCCGTGAATTTGAAAGACCGCAAGTGCAGCAACAAGTATATAAAAAATGAACTGGCCGGGATAAGATACCTGCACCGTCAGCTTCCGCAAGCAAGGTATAGCCTGAAAGACAGTAAGACGGCTAATAAAGAAATGGGCCTTGGCAGCACTCCGGACGGCCGGGCGGATAGGGCCTGGACTGAAGACGAGTTGTCCCAAATGAAAAATGAAGCCATATTACGTGGCCACCATGACATCGCAAGAATAATGGAGGTTATCAGGACAACGGGAATGAGGTTGGATGAAGCGGCCAGCCTCCGGCGCTCTGTGGTCGAGGACGCGCTGAGAACCGGCGTATTGGAATTGAAAAACACCAAGGGTGGCCGCCCCAGGAGCGTGCCTCTCATCGATAGGGCTAAAGCAATTCTGGACAAAGCCTTGAAAAACTCTGCCCGGGGCGATTACGCTTTTACTCCGGCTGGTTTAAAGGTCCATGTTTATGAGAAAAGAGTAAAAAACTTTATTTACAACCACCGCAAGGTGATTCAGGAACAGAAAAGAAGCGCTTCCGGTCATAACCTGGACACTGGCGACAGGGGCGCTCTTACTCCCCACGGTTTGCGGCACACGTTTGCCCGTGAATATATCGCCCGCCGGTACAAGGAATATTTGTCGGCAGGTATTTCTGCAGCTACAGCCTCGGCCAGGGCCAGGAAA
>JAHDOA010000064.1 GCA_018435055.1 Pelotomaculum sp.
CAATATTATACCATTTGCCGCTGATAAGTTAATATACGCTATTGAAAAAAGTACTGTCAGCAGAGCGGATCGCAAGAGCATTGGGCGCCGCGACATGTCAGGTTTTGAAGGGCGGCATCATCCACCTCGATAGCGTTGGCGCCGATTGCTACAATATTTATTCTTTTGAAGTAAAAATGCTAATAAATTGGATTTTTATCTACCTAATATTTTCTTTGTCTACTTAATATTTAACGAAGAAAAGTCGATAAATGCCATAGGAACAGATGCAGCCGACTCCGTATACAGTCGCCTGCGCATCTGGGCCAAGAACCAGGACGGTAAAGAAGTGCTGTTTGCAAAGGGCGCCGGGGCGGCTTTAACCGGCCAGGTAAGCATGCTATTTTGAGATGAATGTAAGGCAGGATATTGCTGTCCAGGGTTGGAATTTCTATAAGGATTTCATGCACATAAAAAGGAGGATTGACATGGCCGAACGATACCTGGTTCCCGATTACATACTGGAATATAAATGCTCCTGCTGTACCGAATGCTGTAAGCGCCGGAGAATTATTATCGATAAAGGCACAGTAGAAAAGTATGACCAACTGGCTGCTGAAGATGAAGAGTTGTCCGCCATGCTGAATGAAGGTTTGCAAAAGGATAAAACCGGCAAAGCATCGGTGCGGCTGAAGGATATAGTCAAGAAAACAACAGTGGAGGGGAACGGGGAACATAAGGATATGGTCAGTGTCGATAGGTCTGTCTGTCCCTTTCTAGGTAGCGAAGGCCTGTGCGCCATCCAGAAAAAGCACGGTATTGACGCCTTGTCCGATACCTGCAAGATCTTCCCCCGCACCATCTTTAAAACCGGGCGGGGTTTTGAGATGGCCCTCACCTATGCCTGCAAGACCGCCGCAAAGACCCTGAAGAACAAGCACACTGTCGAGTTTTTCCAGGACCCGCCGGGGTTTGATTTCCCCGACCTGCACGGCCAGTACGGCAGGATAGGTGATATGTTGGCGAGGAAAAAACAGGGCAAGACCAACTACTTTGATGTAGAAGCGCTGCTCATTGACATCATGCAGTTTCGGGAAATTAACGTAGACACCAGGCTCATCCTTACCGGCATTGTCATCGATAAGCTGAAAAACGGGGACATCCTGTCCATCAGAAAGTACCTGCAAAGCCTGGATGAGACTATAGCCAACCTGTTGATGTCATTACCGTCCCAGCCGGTATTCATGATGAAGCTGGTCAAGGAGGCGGTTGACAAAAGGCTCTTCTCCCGCATCACCGAAAAAGACATGGCACTGATGATTAGTAGAGCTTATAATGAACTGAAACTTCTGGATCAACCTGAGATTGCCGACGAGAAGGTAGAGCGCTTCCTGACAGCCTACAGAAAATATTACAAACCAGGCGCTGACGACATCGACCATGTATACGAGAACTATTTCGTCAATTTCATTTTTGCCAAGAAATACTACACCTATAAATACATGGACGCCTATTTCCTAATGATGTTCTTCTATATCCTAATCCGGTTCTTTGCCGTCTGCGCCTGCATGGCCGAAGGGCGGCAGGTGGACGAGGATATAATCGTAGAAGTTATCAGTGCCGTTGAACGTTCCATAGGCCACAACACCACTTACTACCAGGACGTGCTGCGCTTGATTAAAGAAGGGGGTTACCACCGTTTACCCTATGTTATCTCCCTGGTCAACCTGTAAAAAAGAGGCGGGAAATGTGATAGACAAGCTCAAGGAGTCGGTTGAACATATTATCATATGTATTGACACAAAGGACCATCAATCAACCATGAGCGCCATTGCCCAATTCACCTTGTTGTTTGAGGTCTTTATCCTGCAAAACAAGGAATACATCTTTGACCGTGAGGTTACTAACCTGAACCGGCGCCTGGCGCAAATGATGCGCTGTATGGAACATAGCGATCTGCAGGGGCTAAAGGAAATCATCAACCTTGGTTTTAAGGCTTTTCTGGATGATTGGGATTTTGATAATTTGCTTATTAATTGAAAAGGATGCCCGTTGTTAGGGGGTCGTGCCCACACACAATTCGGACACAATTCCGAATGCTCGGACAACTAACCAAGAACTCCTCCGAAGAGAAATTCCCGCCGGGGGAGTAAAGTGACAGTGCCTGACACCAACTTATCACAGTGCCTGACACCAACTTATCCCAACTTATCAAGTTATTGAAAAATCGTACAATTTATTAAAAGATACAAGGTGGTAATCTAAAATGTTGGGCCGTAAAAAGGATCAACTTAAATTTACAGATATAGATACCCTGTAAACATGGGAACAAAAGCCCATAATCCCTAAAGACAGTGTATACTATGGCCTGTCCCAGGCAAACGAGATATTCGAAGACGAACTATTTGCCGATGCATATTCCTTTTTCTGCCGGCCCTCCATACCACCGAGCTGTTTAATCAAAGTGCTATTGCTGCAATTCTACGACAAGGTTGGTCAACGAAGGTTTCCGCAAGCAGGGCCAAATGACCATAAATGGCCAGCCAATTAATGGCAAGCGTTTAGTGTTGAGTGCCAGGATCTTTGAGGCCAGGTTTTTAATCTGCACACCTGGAAGAATTAAAAAGCGTTGATTATTTACGACATATATTAACCGCTTTTTTTGACGAGATCCTGGCGGAAGAGGATGTTATAGAATTATACCCGGCATAAATCTGGAAATCGATAAGGATCCGCCTTAGAATAAATCGCTATGGGTTCCCGTTCGTGTCAAGGATAACGTCAGGATATCCTTTTCAATTTTATATATAAGCAACCAGTCAGGGGTAATGTGGCATTCACGGTGGCCGCCATAATTACCGTCAAGCGGATGGTCAAGATATTTTCGGGGCAGGGGTTTGTCCTGAATCAGAATATTTAGCACTTCTTCAATAAGCCTTGTATCGTAGCCACGTTTTACAATAGCTTTGAAGTCCTTTTTAAACCGGTTGGAGTATCTTATTTTAAGCATTGAGATCATCCATTAAGGTTTTGACGCTATCAAAGGTTTTGCTCATGTTGCGGTTGTTGTTAACATCATCGATTGCCGCCCGTGTTTCTTCATTGGGCGTGTCAATGCGAAGGTCAAAAGGAATGCCACCGTAACGAACTGAGTAACGCAAAAACATATTCATGGCAGTAGACATGTTGAGGCCAAGTTCGCTAAAGATGGCCTCGGCTTTACGCTTTATTTCCTTATCGACACGAACATTTATATTGGTTGTGCTAGCCATAATTCCAGCTCCTTTCTATGCTTATATTGTAAAGCATTGTGCGCAGTTTATCAATAAATTATGCTCAAATGTTTTGCTACCCGACGGGGGAGTATTTAATTAAAGACATTTGGGGGTTTTTGTTATATAGCCATTGACATATTTAGTCTGCGTATCAAATCTGGTATAATAGGGTAATGAAAGCCAAAGATTTAGCGACCTGCGCAGGACCATCACCATAAACATTTTAGGTTTTAATTGATTTTACATTTCTTGATGTAAGATTTGGTGGGCCTTCGCAGGGGTTACAGAGGAAAGTCAGGCGTATCAACAAATTAGAAGATCTAGATAGGATTATAAACAAAATTTATACTGCCGAATCGCTGGAAGATGCTGAGGTCATCATAGATAATGCTATAAAATAGGTGATTTAGGCCAAAGTAAGAAGCAGAGGGTGATCATCATTAATCCCAACAATTCCAATGGAAATTACTTACAAAAGGAGCTGGAATGGGTGAAACAGCGAATGGCCGCCCTGGAGGAGATCGGGGCTAAACTACAGGAGATGCGGTCGCTGGCCACGTATGCCAGGGACAACTACATCAACTTGGAGATGGCCAGGGAGTTCAATGCCAGGATACACGCGCTGCAGCGGGAAATCAGCGTGCTGGATGAGCAAACCAGGGTGTCCAGGATGGACTGCCATTAACAAGCGGTTTCGCGCCACGGCGCATAAAATCCACGGAAAA
>JAHDOA010000037.1 GCA_018435055.1 Pelotomaculum sp.
AAAATTCAAGTCAATTTTGCCGTCTGCGGGTAATGTGAATTTATAATAATCAACATCGTCAGTGGGCATATATTGCAAATATCCCGCATATACAGTATTTATTTGGATGTTGTTGGCTAAATCGATAGTGCCGTTGATCTCCTTTTCAAATGTATCGCCTGAAGTAAAACCTACATTAAATTGATATGGTTGATTAACAGCTTGGGTTGAACTGCTATAATATTTATAAAGGCTAACTCTTAAGTAGTAATTGCCTGCCGGCAAACAGATACTTTGGGTGTAATCCTTGTTTGCTCCATAGGATGTAAAATAGGTTAGAATTGTTTCAGTGCCAGACAGAGCACTATCTCCCGGTTCGTACCGGATAACCTGCACATGCCAACCGGAGTCATTAGTGCCAAGATCGTTATGTTTAAAATTCAAGTCAATTTTGCTGTCTGCAGGTAATGTGAATTTATAATAATCAACATCTCCATCTGCAGTCAATTGTTCAGTATGATTCTCATTTAAAGACACATTAACAGCTTCAGTAATTTTGTTGTTTGCTGAAGCGGTGTTGGCAGAAATACATATAATACAAGTAAATACTGCTAAAAAATAAAATACAGCTATTTTATTTTTCATAATATTCATCCTCCCGCCGTATATTTTCGTGAAACCCGGGTCAAGACCTGTCCTTATCACCGCTCCTTCCCCTTTAATCTATTTGACTTTCCCCAAACTTTGCAAACCAGGGCTGTTTTTGTGAATGTCAAAAATATGAAACGATTTAACAACAAAACACACTCCAAAATTTTTGGTAAAACAGAGTTAAATCATTCCACCAAAAAAAGGGGTGTGTTATAAGCCCTAGCTCTGTTCTATCAGAAGAATATTTAGTGGGAAACAAATGCTGTTTCAAATTGGGCGGTTCTGGCGAGGGTGGTTTTTATTAACGATTTTTTTGCCAAAGAAAAAATTCTCCATAAAACAAAAAAAACCTGCCTGAGATTGAAAAAAGTGTGATCCGTTTCGTCGGCAGGGATCGCACAGTGCGGGAGCAGACGTCATGGCTCGCCTTAGAAACCATTCCCAGGCATGGTAAATATTAAGTTGAATTGTCAGGATTGTGTCGGGGTCTGACCTGGGTCTGACCCCAATGTCATCAGGCTATAGTTCCAGCGACTGGCAATGGGGTTTAATTCCGCCTCATAAATACCTCATAAATGTGAAACGGGCTTAATTATTTCTGCTGACCTCCGTAATAAAACCAGGCCAAAAAACCGTTTAGGTAGCCCCTATAGCAAAAAAAGCAATAAAATGCCCGGGACATAAAACCAATATTATTTGCATGCCCATTATATGCAGGACCTGGAACCACGTATTATATTATGGCCGGTTTTCTTAAAGGCTTCTTTTCTGATTCGCCGAATGCTTATTGGCGTTGAGAGATTTCCTACGGTTAAATGCCCTTCCGGGTCGGGTCGGGACTACATTTTTCGAAATCTCATCCATTACCCGCTGAAACATTTCCGTGCGTTTGTCGGGATTGTCTTCGAGTAGCATCAGTACCATAGAATCCTTCAATTTGCCGATTAATATATTTACGTTAACCCTGTAATCATATTTTAAATTCTTGCCTTGATTCCTAAGGGCAACCCTCTCGTTTGCTTCATTTTTTGCCAGAGCCGCCATATTTGACAGATAAATGGAGGCATAGAAGTCCTGTTCTACCGCGATAACCGTATCACCCGTAAAATTTTCAATTTGAAGTTTGTTTTTTATCTCGTCATACTTTACCTCTATTCCCCAGCGTTTGAAATATAGTTCTTTGAATCCCTGGGTATCAAGGCTTGGATCAAATAAATTTGTGAGGAGTACTTCCTCCACGTCTGAGTCCAGCATAAACCGAACGACGCGGGTTTTTACCGTCTTTTTGCCATCCCGCAACTCAATGATTTGGTCTGGTTCTACAGCCTCGCGGACTTGTTTGATTTTTTCACTGGAGACACGAATAACATACTTAACACCGCTGTCTTCCAGGTAGGAGATGAAAGCCTTTGAAGGATATCCTCTGTCGAAAAGAATTAAATCATTTTTTAACCCCAACTGTTTTAGTTTCTCAATTAGTTCAATGGCGATATCCCGTTCGCCTGTAGTATATCTAGCGATCTTCGAAGTGAGTGCCATATCGTTTTCGATGTCGTAAATAGCTGACGCTTTGGCCCGTGCAAGCTTAACCGTCTTACCTTCACCATAACCGTAAGCTTCTCTTAAGCGTTTGGAGTTGTTAAGTTCTAAGATGGAAGCGTCAATGGCACAAAGCCTGTAGCCCTTGAATTTCTTAAAGCTATCGTCGTCATAATACCAGGATATTATGGCGTCAGCCATTTTTATAAAGGCTGCGGGAGATATTTTCTGCCTTGCCTCAGAGTATCCTTGTTTAGTAATAGTTTTTTCAACTCCTTTAATGTTTTTAAAAAACGCGTCTAATTCCAGCTGTAGGGTCTTTTTAATAAAATTGAGTTGAAAATGGATAATGTTTGTAAAATCCATTTTGCAGTTGGAGGTTCGTGTAAAATACGTGGGTTTAGTGCGGTTTTCGCACATGAACACAATATCATGAATGAGTTCCTTAGTGATACGTATTCCTTCCAAAAAGTTTTTTCTAATCATAAAAATCCCCCATAATCTCTTGATATACCAACAAATGGTATCCATTTTGATTATGGGGGTCTTTCTGAAATGTCAAGTCTTTTTGTATTTATTTAGGTAGGTTTTTGATATTTTTTTGCCCCAGCTGGCCCCTATTAAATGGAACTATAGCCTGATGACATTGGGTCTGACCCCTATACAATTGCATAAAAAGATCCGTGGGATTTGCAGGAATAATCTGCTTTGTGTAGAAATATTTACTGTGTTGTGTTATGTAAAAATTTAACCTGGAGAAAGGAGTCTGCGATGTTAAGAAAACGGTTTTTGGTATTGTTTTTATCCCTGTTGTTGAGTTTTGGGGCGGTTATGCCGGCGGCGGCCCAGGAGTCTCTGGTCAGAGAATGCAATCAAATGAAAGGAACCCAGTTGATAGAGCCGCAGGTAGCAGCGGGCGATGCAACCAGTTTCTTCCTCCGGCAGGACCAGAAGCTATGGGGGTGGGGCCATAATAGCTATGGTCAGGCAGGTAACGGTGAGTTCATTCCAGAGGTGACCGAAGAAATATATCAACCAACGCCTTTTTTACTTACGAAGGATGGGGGTTTTAACCAGGGATTTAAACAAGTAGCCGGCGGGCGCTGGCATTCCCTGGCCGTGAAAAACGACGGCACCGTGTGGGGATGGGGAGATAATCAATACGGCCAGTTGGGTAATTTGGACCCGAAGCCGCATAGCACGCCGTTACAAATACCGGACTTACAAGATATTAAAGCCGTCGCCTGCGGGGAATTTTTCTCCCTAGCGCTGGACAAAGACGGTTTTGTATGGGCCTGGGGGCATAATGCCTCCAATGAACTGGGCAGGGGAGGTTCCGCTCAATATTATAAAACCCCACAACAGGTCAAAGGCCTGGGAGGCAGCGGGTATTTGGATAACGTGAAAGCCATCGCCTGCGGCCGCTTTCACAGCCTTGCTATAAAAAACAACGGTACAGTATGGGCTTGGGGCGACGGTACCTGGGGCAACTTTGGAAATGGAGAAGATTTCCCCGATGAGATTTACCCGGTCCAGGTCTTAAACCTGACTAACGTGACAAGCATAACCGCCGGGAATTATTTCAACCTGGCCCTGAAAAACGACGGTACGGTATGGGCCTGGGGAGGCAGGGAATCTGGCCAGTTGGGCGACGGTGAGGAAGATGGATTTGTCAACGCTCCACAACCGGTCAAAGGGCTGAACGGGCTCGGCAATCTAGGTGGTATAAAGGCGATCACCAGCGGTATTAATCACAGCCTGGCCTTGAAAAATGACGGAACTATTTTGGCCTGGGGGGGAAACTACGGCAGGTTGGGTGACGGAACCGACGAGGGCGCGACCACCCCGGTAGCGACCAAGAACCTTACTGGTGTCTTGGCTATCGCCGGCGGGGCGGCTCACTCCCTGGCCTGGAAAAACGACGGTACCGTATGGGGCTGGGGCGATAACGCATCTTATCAGTTAGGAATAGAAGAGCATGACAATCTCCTTCCGGTACAGGTAACCGGCATTCCCCTGCTGGCCCGCCCCCTCACCGGTCTGAGCGTACAGGCGGCGGACGGCAGCGGCCCGGCCCAACTGCTTACCTGTTTTAAGCCTGACGTTACCGGGTATGAGATGATCGTGGAGAACCCCCTGGAGGCGGTTAAAATCACCCCGGCTGCGGTTTCCGGCGCCACCGCCGTGGTCAAGCTAAACGGCGCGGAACAGAGTGACGGGATCGTCAACCTAGCCGTTGACCCGGGTTTGAATAAGGTTGAAATGGTGAGTAGCCCTGGGGAATTTCACCCCAAGGCCCTCTCAGAACCGGACTTGAACCTCTCAGCTCATCCGGCTCCCATCATCCAGCCGCTGGATATATCCCCATCTGCCAGTGCACGAACAACTTCGGTTCGCGTCTGGCAATCTTAGCTAGCCAATATTCCGCCCGCCGATGATGCCTGGTGTATTTCTTATATTTGCGTCGCACCCAGCGGACCAAAGCCCGGTTCATGTGCCGTAGTGCAGAGTACATTTCCGATTTGTAAAAGCGCCCATAGTAGTTAACCCATCCTCTGATTACCGGGTTGAACATCCGAGACAAATCTTCAAGGGTCTTATCTGGCTTTAAATGCATACGCCAGTCGTGTATCTTCTGTCGCATGGCCTTTTTAGCTTTGTTGCTGACTGCAGGGGTGAAGTTGATGAAGTACTTTCCATGCCTGTTCTTAGATCTCCGCGGCCGGAAGGTATAACCCAGAAAATCAAATTTGATCTCTGGATGATTGTCTTGCCGGTCATCATCTTTACAGTACACAATGCGGGTCTTATCTGGATGTAATTCCAGCCTGCACTCCGCAAACCGTTTCTTCAGGCTGTCGTGAAGCTTTTCTGCATCCTCTTTGCTGCGACAATGGGCCACAGCATCGTCGGCGTAGCGAGCAAACGGTTTGTCGGGATGGTTCCGAACCATCCACATGTCAAATGCGTAGTGAAGGAACAAATTAGCTAAAACCGGGCTAATAACTCCTCCCTGAGGAGTGCCTTTTGTACGCTCTTTTATCGTACCGTCTGGCATCTGGAAAGGCGCCTTTAGCCATCTTTGGATATAAAGGATGACCCACGGGATATCTGTGTGTTTTTGGACTGCTTTCATCAACAATTCATGGTCAATGTTATCAAATAGACCCTTGATATCGAATTCCAACACCCAGTTGTACCTCCAGCATCGCTGCCGGGTAGCGGCAAGAGCATCTGCTGCCGACTTTCCTGGCCGGTATCCGAAAGAATCCGGGTGAAAGTGTGGTTCCACTTGCGGCTCAAAGTAGATTTTGACGACCATCTGTGCTACTCGATCCGCCACGGTAGGCACTCCGAGTATACGTTTTCCCCCATTTTTCTTGGGTATCTCCACCGCCTTAACGGGTGGGGGAAAGTAGCTGCCTGATGACATTCGGTTCCAAATCTTGTAGAGGTTGTTCTTAAGACTAGACTCGAATGCTTCCAAGCTTTCATCGTCTATTCCGGCCGCCCCTTTGTTCGCTTTTACTCTTTTGAACGCCTCCAGCACCACTTGCTTGGAGATTTCATACGACTTTGTTTTGTCCACTGGCTCCTCCCTTGCGGTTGACCCCTGTTCAAAACTGGATGACACAGCCCCTTTGCTCCACTTCCATTACGAAGCTTCATTACTACTACAGGCTGTTCCGCCCCTGCCTTCCGCATCGGTACTTTCGTCCTTGCGGGTCTTCCGCTTGGAGTTTTCCCTTGGCATCGGAGGGCAGGTTCCCACGTTCCTAACCGAAGCCTGTGCCACGTTCACGCCGCCTTCATGCCGGTCACCGCCTGGACAGTAAGCAGGTTTCCTCCAGACTTATCCCGGGCTAACGACTACCTCCCGGTTTTGATGACGTCCCTACGCTTTCGACACCTTATCAGCGGTTCACGGGTGTTCGTCTCCATTGGCACTTACCTGACAAAGTCTTGCTTCGCCTTTTCCGTAACGCTCACCACCATGGCTTTTGTCCACAGCAGCTTACGGTGGTTTGAAGCCTCCGCCTGCACGGCGGCTCCGAGGGGCCTTCCCTCATCTTCGGTTAAGCATGGCTTTTGGCTGTTCAAACAGCCTTGCGCCTTCGTGGCGCACCGTCGTCAGCGAATCGGGTAAGGACGACCTGACCTATACGATTAACATCAAGAGACTGCGCCTGGCCGACCCGTTGACTGCCCTGAGCGTGAAAGGTAAGGCGGACGGGAGCGGCGCCGAATATTTGACCGGGTTTGCCGGCGATAATCTTACTTACAGCATGGAAGTGGAAAACGCCGTAGGTACAGTTAAAGTAACACCTACCGCCGCGGCCGGCGCCACCGCCGTGGTTAAGTTAAACGGCGCGGTGAAAAGTAGCGGGGCGGTAGACCTAGTTGCCGGCTGGAACAATAAAGTGACCATTGAAGTCAGCCAGCCCGTCCGGACTAATCGCGTCTATACCGTGGATATCGGCCGCCAGTCGGACTGGAAGCAGGGCTTTGGCAACTGGCCGGTAGAAACGGGCAAGAGCTGGAAAGTACAGTTCAACAATCCGGCGGACAAAACCAATGCTAGTGACAATATCTACGTGACCGACGCCGGCGGCAACAGGGTGCAAGTGGAGTTGAACTGGTCGGCGGACAACAAGACGGTCACGGTTAAGCCGAAACAGGGCTATAACCCCGGCGCTAGTTATACCCTGCAAATTAAAACAGCGCTGAAGTCTGAGCAGGGAACCGCGCTGAAAGCAGAAGTAAACATGCCCTTTACGATTAAACAATAAGCCTCCGATAGGAAAAAGATGATCGACGGGAGGACGGCCTTCGGCCTCTCGTCGCAAAGGCTCAGGTACACTTTACATCCGATACCTGAGCCTTTTTGCGCGCAAAACTTCCGATTGAACCCTTGGAGAACCGTCCCCTTGGCTAGTGGCTATATCAGATCATTAATAGTAAAATACATTTTGATTTGCCTGCCCAATGGTGATCCAGCTTGACTTTTGACGTTAGGACTGATGATAAGGGTATATGTCTGCCCGGGCTGATATTCAAAAAATCCATCAGCTTTCATGATCACAGAGAGTTTATTAAATGTCAGTCTCGGTACAATATTGGGAATTTTCTGGCCTGCCTCATCTTTGATATAGAAGTTATTAGGGGTTACTGTCTCGGGGTCGATTTCAGCACTAAAGTTTATAATGTAATTTTTATTAGTCGGTACATTTGTTTTTTCTTCCCATAAAACAGTCTGCTCCTGGCCGGCAGTAGTATCATCGTCCATAATTAAAAGCCTGGTGCGAATGTTATTACCGATAATGGCATTACCAGTCGTATTCCTAAGATACACATAGAAGGTTTTAATATCCCCGGGGATACCATTGTCCACAATAGTTACCGGTATGGTCTTGGATGTAACTCCAGGCTCAAAAACTAACGTGCCTGCGGCTGCGAGGTATTCATCCGGTGCTTTGGCACTGCCATCATTTGTATAGTATTCCACAGTTACAGTTTTCTGAGCATTGCCTGTGCGAGTAACCGTTATCATTGCCTTGCCGCCATCTTCATTTACTTCCTGAGTAGGTTTTGAAAACTGCAGAACATCAGATTCGATGGATGTAAAACTAGCGCCTTTTACAAAAACGTTGGAATCTAAAACATAATCACCGGCATCTGCTATAGCCATCCTGATGGTATTCATCTCACCCACCTTAACAGTTGCAGTTACAGTCAGCACGGTAGTCAGGCCGTCCATCTCAGTCATTATCTGACCGTCTGTGTTATCTCGATAATACTGTTTATTTTGGTTATTATTCACATTATTGATAGCCACCGGGGTATCGGTATTAGGAATTAGAGCAATATTCCGACCGTTGAGAAAAAAGCCGAATACATCATTGTATTCTGTACCAACATACTCATTATACTCATCGGAAGAAAACACATACTCAAATGACAAAGTATTTTTGGAGGGAATAAAATCGAATTCAAGAATTGTAGCATCAAAGGTTTCATATCCGGGAATTAACAGATCCAGATATTGATCACCTTCACCATTGTTGTCCTCGGTTATGCCTTCATCAATATTTGGGCCATCGGCAAACCTTATATTGCCGGTACTTAACATAACTCCCTCGCTAAAACCAATAATACTTTCATCTACTGCTCTAAAAGAGCCTGCAGAAACATCTGTGCCAGTATATCTAACATTTAGTATTTGAACATCTGCACCCATTATTTGCTGCACTAATTGCTCCGCTGTTTGCTCAGAAAGATCCTTTGTGACAATGTATTTGGTGCCTTTTTCGGAATAGTCCCAATCATCCTCGTCGTCAATGTCATCAATGTCTTCAAAACCTTGGATTTTAATAGAATTATTCGCAACAGGGTTAATTTTTGGGACTCGTCCAAAAGTCCTCTCATGCTGGTCAGATTCTTGGGCCCAAGCCCCTGGCGATCCTATTGCAAACATCAATAGGAAAACCACTGCTAGCACTAATGTTATCCCCTTTTGGTTTATGAACATTTTTATTGCTATCTCCCCTTATCAAGACTTTAATTTTTTCAAACACAAACACAAACAACATCGCAATCGCCAATGGCTTAAATAGCTTCCCTTTTAGCATTGATCACCGTCCTTAATTATAAGACAGATTCTTACCTAAAAACACCTGCATCCCAACCACTACCCCACTGCACCTTATCCGAATCCCATTGCGCCGGACAATATATCATTCTGCAAATCTAGCCCAATCCCTGCCATTACATTCAATTTTTCACACTTTTTAAAGGCGCGGGGGCGTGGCGAAAAAAAAAGAACCTCCCCGCCGGGATTTGCCCTGCGAAGAAGTTCCTGGTGAACTGTCTGAATGTTTAGAATTGTGTGTGTGTGGGGGGGGTTTTGCTTTTTTACCGTCAGGAAAACATTTCTATTTGGCGAATTATTCAATAATTAGTCACATCGGCGATAGAGAGGGAAAGCTGTGGTTAGGAGCAATGATTATTTTGAGAATATCCCCGGTAAAATCAAAAACTTCTGCCAAATAAACCTGACAGACGCCGATGACATTACTGTGTCTCTTTCCCGGTTTGGTAAAGGCGTGATAGCTGCCAAATTACAAGCCATTAAGGAAGAATACGGTGTGATAATTACTCAGATTAACTCTGCTTACACTTCCCAGGTTTGTTCAAAATGTGGTTATGTAGATAAGAATAACCGCAGGCGTCAGGCAAAGTTTATGCAAGTCTTGTCATTTTAAGATACACGCGGACGTGGGCGGCGCCAGAAATATTCTTGCCAGAAGTTCTGACAATGAAATAAACCGTTCACGGACGGATACTTCCTTGGGGCGCCAACAACCCCGTCCCTTTGATACCTTTGGGGCATTTGTCGGGTAAATCGCGGATAAACAGCCTCAGAATTTCGGGCGGTACTTCCATCAGGCGCAGGCGGGCGGCGCCCAGGCTGTCCCGGGGGTCCAGGACCATCCGCAACCCCTTGACCAGGGCGGCGGGCTTTACTTTTCCCGGAACATCCATGGCCGCGTCGCAAACACCGCAGAGGATGCAGGTAACCAGGCTTTCCAATTTCCGGGACGCCTCCGGATCCATGTTCCCGCTGTAGTCTTCCCGGGTGACCACCCAGGGAACCACCGCTTTTAAGGATTCAAAAAAGGGTTCCAGGTCCACTACCAGATCTTTCACCTGCCGGAAGCGGGGCAGAGGCCCTAAGGTTATGCGCCCGCTGTCGCCGGCTGCGTTTCGGATCAGGGCCTGGCAAGCCAGGCCGGGGACGCCGTTTATGCAAACGGCACAGGAACCGCAAATGGCGCTGCGGCAGGAGCGGCGAAAGGAAAGGCCGGGGTCCTGCCGCCAGGCTATTAGCATAGCGTCCAGCACCGTTTGATGTCCTTCCACCGTAACTGTGAATTCTTGAAAGTACGGCTCGCGATCCGCCTCCGGGTTAAAGCGGCTTATGTTCAACACCACATCCATATCAATATCCCCTTTCCTGCGGCGCGTAGCGGGTGATTTTCAACGGCCCGTCACTGAATTCCGGGCCGCTCTCGCCCCGGCGCGCAAACGTGTGACAGAGCCAGTTCCGGTCATCCCGCCGCGGGTAGTCCAGCCTGTAGTGGGCGCCCCGGCTTTCGGTGCGGCGCAGCGCCCCCCCGGCGATAACCTCGCACAAATCCAAAAGATAACCCAATTCGAGATAGTCTGTCAGGTCGTAATTAAAGGGTTGTTTCACCGCGCGGGGCGCGCACATTTTGTAGCGCTCCTTCAGTTCGGCCAGCCGGCTGACGGCGTCTTCCAGCTCGCTGCCCACTCTGAATACGCCCACCTGGCGGGTCATGATACCGGTCGCCTCTTGCCGGATTCGAAAGACATCGTCGTCGCCGACGCCCTGCTCTTTACCGGCAAACATGGAATCCCATGATTCCCGGCTGCGGGCAATAGTCTCCCCGGAAAGTACCGGCCAGGACGACTGACCGGCCAGTTCCGCAGCCTTTCGCCCGGACCGGCGGCCGAACACCACTGTTTCCAACAGGGAATTGCCGCCCAGCCGGTTGGCCCCGTGCACGCTGACGTTAGCCGACTCGCCGGCGGCCATAAGACCGGGTAAACTGCTCACGCCCCATATATCGGTACGTATCCCGCCCATGCTGTAGTGCTGCGCCGGCTCTATCGGTATGGGCGCCTTCGCGGGATCGACACCGGCATAGCGGATAGCCAGATCCCTTACCTGGGGCAATCGCTCTGCCACCAGGGTTTCGCCCAGGTGGGTCAGGTCCAGGTGCACGTATTGCCCGTCAACTCCCCTGCCTTCCTTTATTTCCTGGAAAATGGCCCGTGAAACCAGGTCCCGCGGCGCCAGTTCCATCTTCTGAGGCGCGTACCCAGCCATAAAGCGCTCCCCGCCGGCGTTTCGCAGGTAGCCGCCCTCTCCCCGCGCGGCCTCGGAAATTAGGAGATTGGTACCATAGAGGGTAGTGGGGTGAAATTGGACAAACTCCATATCCGAAAGCGTTGCCCCCGCCCGGTAAGCTATGGCCATACCGTCCCCCGTACTGGAGTGGGCGTTGGTCGTCTTGGCGAAGGCCCGGCCGTAACCGCCCGTCGCCAGGATCACTACCTTACTGCGAATTACCTCCAGCTCCGCCCGGGCCAGGTCATAGACGAGCGCCCCGGCCACCCGGCCGTCCTCTACCAGTAGTTCAACCAGGCTCTGTTCGGGGTAGATTTTAATCCCCTTTTGAAGCGCCCTTTCATACAGGGTATGCAGTACTACGTGGCCGGAAAAATCGGCGGCAAAGCAGGCTCTGGGGAAGCTGGCGCCGCCCAGCGGCCGCTGGGCGATACCGCCGGCGGAATCGCGGGTCCAGGGCACACCCATTCGCTCCAGCTCCAGAATCACCTCCGGCCCTTCGGAGCAGAGCACTTCTATGGCATCCTGATCGCCCAGGTAATCGCTTCCCTTTACTGTATCAAAAATATGGGCCTCGACGCTGTCGCCTTCCCCCATAACGGAGTTAAAGCCTCCCTGCGCCGCCCCGCTGTGGGAGCGGGTGGGGTAGATCTTGCTCAGCACCGCCACGCCGGCCTTTTCGGAAGCGGCCAGGGCCGCCATCAGACCGGCCAGCCCGCCGCCCACCACCAGTACCTCGTGGATTAGCATATAATTGCCGCCTGGCTTCTAAAACCTGTTTAACAGGTTCTCACTCGTTCGACTAACGAAAGGTAACATCACAGGGTTTACAGGATTTATTATCGCTGATAGTCCAAATGTTTATAACCACCGCCAACGGGTTAAACCCCGGGCGTGGACGCGCAGCTCTGTCCTGTAATGCTAACAAAAAACCAGGCCCGCACCACCTTTCTTTTTTGAGTAAAGGCATCACACCTTTATATAATAATTATATCAGAAAAATAATTCTCACATAGACAACTTAATGACAACTTAATCAAGTATGAGAAATAAGTATTTACACTAAAATACCAGTTTACTCTTGACAATACATGACTTGACGTCTTAATATAATTGTACTGTTCTTATGCCATGATATGTCATGCCATTTTAAGATAGCGATAACATTTGAGTTAGTATTGGTCACGTTATGTTGCGTGGGGCACTGGCACTTGATTGATACGCAGGAATACAGCGCCATAAAATTTGGCAGTATTTAAACAATTTAACGCGGTAATTAACTGAATAACTACGTATAAACTTTTTTTGGGAACCATAATTTCAAGTAGTATATTATTCTCTGCATTATGCAATTAGCTCAGGTGGCCTTAAGGACAGTGATAATAATGGTCTTTGCTATCATTCGCAAAAAAGAAGTTGAAAATTTGCTTCATTTTGTCCCATCAAGTATCGGAGAGGCAGTTTTTGCAACTGATTTATGTGCAAATGTATTGTTTATGAATAGGACGGCCGAAAAACTTACTGGTTATTCAAAAGCGGAAGCTTATGGCAAAGCAATATTTGAGGAACATGGGTTTATTGTGGCTGACAAGGGGACGTTTTGTGGTTAACGAGGGGACGTTCCAGGTTTAATACGGCTTTGGCCAGGGTGCGCGCTCTCTGCTCGCCCCAGGGGCCGGAAGCCAGGTTGTAAAACTTGTCCAGCAGTTCCTCGTCTGTGGCCGGGTTTTCGGGGTCGCCTTTGGGAAAATCCGTGCGCCCTTTGTATGTCTTGCCTTGTACGGTGGTTATCTCCACTGCCGCCGGCCAGCGGGCGGGGTGAAGGGCCTCCAGTTCACTGTCGCGCTCCAGTTTCACGCGGGCCGTTAATGCCCGGATTTCAGCGTCCGCCAGGGCTTCCGGGGTAAAATCGGCAACGCCGCAACTCCCGCGCTTCAGGGCCAGGGCCACACAGAAGGGCAGGCTGAACTTAGCCGCATACACGGAGTCCGGCCGGTAATTGGCGGTGATGTTCAAAGCCGTGCCGTATGTGCGGACGGTAATCGCCGCCGCTTCAGCCGCTGCGATCGCGTTGCGGGCGGCAAGATCCAGCGTTATATCCACTGCCGGGTGGGTATGGCGGCAGGAGGCGTGGATTTTGAAGGAGTTTTCTTCCACCTTGTAAGGAGGCCGGCCCAGCCCGGCGGTAATCACAGCCAGATCAAACTGAGTCGCCGTGGCCCGGCAAAAGCCCCTGTCCCCCTCCAGGATGCGCGTGGCGCCGGTAAAGCCCTCCCTGGCCAACAGTGCGGCCAGCACGCCGTTTTGCGCGGCTTTGCCCGGATGCAGGTGCTTGGACATGGCCCCGTCGGCCAGAAATTCCCACAGTCCCGCCGCCTGCGTGCCGGCGTTGCCCAGCGCCCACACCAGCTGCTCCCTGGTTAAGCCCAGCAGCTTACCTGCCGCCGCCGCAGCGCCGAAAGTACCGCAAGTGCCGGTAGTATGCCAGAAATAGTAATGAGACGGGGTAACGGCCTCGCCCACCCGGATTGCCACTTCATAACCCACGACAATGGCCTCCAGCAGTTGCCGCCCGCTCGCCCCGGTCATTTCCGCCACGGCCAGGGCGGCCGGCATCACCGCCGCGCCGGCGTGGATGATGGCCGTCCGGTGCACGTCGTCGAGTTCCACAATATGGGAAGCCAGGCCGTTGCCCAGGGCCGCGTTGAGGCAGGATGTCTTCTCCCACACCGGCAATAGCGTCGCCTGGGGGGCTCCCCCCTGCTCCCTGAGCACGGCCAGGGCTTTCTGAAACGGCGCCTGCCGCCCCCCTGCAGCAGTTGAACCCAGCCAGTCCAGAAAAGCCAATTTGGCCATATGTACTGTTGATTCAGGCAAGTCGTCAAAATCCGTCTCACAAATAAAGTCCGCCAACCGGCAGGATATCACATTAATCACCTTCTTATTTCGCCTCGCAGGGCATAGCCATCGAACAATGCGCCAATCTTTTCTATAACTTCGCTTTCCTACCGCGACTTCCTTCCCCGACTCGATAAAACATCATTCTGTGGTGAATTTTAACCGGGCTCCTTGGGCCAGCCTCCGTCCGTCCGCTGATTGTACGGATTTGCTCACAATAATATTGCAGGTTTGCGCCGCTGGCCAACCCGTGGAAGGATACGACAGGAAAACCTGTCTGCTGTCAGCCGGGTTCACAAGGACATTTATCCCCGCGATTCTGCCGGTTCCAGCCTGATCAAGGGCGGCATAAACAGGGCCATATTTGTATTGCAGCATCGCTTAATTTCTGCCGGTACCGTCAATTACGGCGCCGCCGTTAATAGCACCAAAGAATATCTGTTCGTGTATATAAAAAGCCCCGCAAACCCGCATGTGACAAGGGGCTTGGGGGCTTCTTACGTTTTCATTGTAGTTCCAGTCCATATTATTAGTGTCAGTATACATAGGGTTGGGAAATATAAGCTTAATATTCATAAGGGTTTTCTTATAATGGTAACAAAGCTAACCCCACCTACAGCCACCGCTTCAACTCCTGATAAGCTTTGTCTATTTCACTATCTGTAAAATGCGGTTTAATCTCTTTCACACGGTTGAGCAAATCCTTTTTTTCTAAAGGCTCTTCCTTGGAAACGTATATAATCGTTGATCGCAATTCTAATTCTTTGGCATTCATGTCGCCAAATTCCTTGATCACATCTTCTATTTGGGAAGCGTATTGAGTTAAAAAACCTTTTCCCCTTTCCCTGAAGTGTGCTGTTTTAACGGCTTTTTTAATCTTATAACCCGGCCCTTGGCCCCACTCTACCCTAACACCATCCATCGATGCGAAGAAGCTCAAATCATCAGCCAGCTCCTCGCTGTACGGACCATAGTTATACAGTATATAGTCATAGCCACAGGGAACCCGATAGACCGCCTGCAGAATATAAACAAGCTTCTGTAAAACCGTTTTCCCAAACTGAGGTGAAACACCCTCTAGCTTTAGGGCTAACTCAGCCATCAAACCATACTGATCCCATTTCTCTGTGAACTGAACTGGCACGATTAACCCCCCTTCCTATTTAACAGTAGCTCAGCTTCCTTCTGATTCCCCAGCGACACATATATCCGTCGCCGTCTTATTGGCAGCAACCCTCTCACCACACTGGAAATAGAGGATAATGGCACTGTTTCTTTCTGGTCGGGGGCAATATCACTTTCAATCATTATATCGCTTTCCCCTTCGCTGTACCAGGATTTTTTTGGCTCATCCACAAACGGTTTAAACCGTGATAACTCTTCCAAGACCTCGTTTGATCGATCTAACTCAGTCTCCGTTGGCACCTCGGAAGTATAAAACACGCATCGGTGATGCTTCCTTTCCTTTAGCGCATAACCATCCTCGCCACCTTTTCCTTGGCTTAACAGCCCAAGAACCTTCCAATCATCCCATGAAATGTAGTCATCTATGTTTTCCTGTGAGGTTGGTGGTAAAAAAGTTTCTTGCTTGGCCACATCGAGCAATAGGGATTTCATCGCCCCGGCAAAATGGTGGTCATAAGCCCTTCTGGTGTGGTGGAAATATACTTGGGTAAACATCATATACCTGGCAATAATTAGGGCTTCAGCGGCATGCAAGCCGCCCTCCTCAACGGCGATCATAGGTGCCCCCGTTTCTGGATGCTCCGCAATGGTCAAGGTAACAAGTAGTCGTTTCAGATCATAACTCCCGTAATTTGTTCCGATATGGTAAGCATCCCTTAGCAAATAGTCAGCCCTATCCGCATCAATTTGCCCGGTTACAAGACTGCGCCAAAATAATCTTCGGCCCAATCCAGCGCCCCCTACCAGGAAATCACTGATCTGCTTTGCGGTTATGTGGTAATTCTGATTAAAAGGATGCTCATCAATGACCTTTTTGAATTTGTGCTCCACTATTGCCGCTGAATAATTCTCGTGTTTATATGGTTTATCAGTATCCGGATTAGTGTCCATTAACCCTTCACCCGCATGGGAAAAAGGTGAATGACCAACATCGTGTAATAAGGCGGCCAACCTCACGAATTTTTTATCGTTTTCAAGGCCGCTGCCGTTATAACCTAATTTATTTTCTAAATAATCCTTTTTCTTGTTTACAATCTTCTCATACATCAGGGTCGCCAGATGCATTACACCCAGCGAGTGTTCAAATCTAGTGTGTACTGCACCGGGATAAACCATATCGGTCCAAGCCAACTGCTTAATACGGCGTAAACGTTGAAAAGCAGGGTGGTTAATAATATCCCTTTCCCAACTATCTAATTCAATAAACCCATAAATGGGGTCACGGATCTCATATTTTTTGATCACCAAGAAGGCCCCCGTTGAAAGATAAATGGCATTCAAGTCTAATCATTAATGCTACCTTATCTTCTACAAAGGGGAAAAATAAACCTGCAAAACCTGAAATAAAAACATATATCAATCGTACAGGTTACTGTTCTTACTTCCAATGCCCCCTTGAATGCCTGCCACCTGGCCCGGTTATTACCACTTATGGCACCGGGGCAGGTTTTCCGGCTGGCGTCATAATGCCTGACTACCCTTTCCGGCGGTATATTATATTTGCTCATCAGTTGTTTGGTAAGTTCGACCGCATTAGCTATGGCCTTATCGTAGTCACCATCAACATTAATGCAAATCTCTACCCCGATGGAGTTTTGGTTGGTAATACCATACTTCCCTTGAAAGATCATAAAGCAAGTGCATGGCGCCATATACTTTCGGATTAGGTTTTAAACTCATACTTAATCGGTTGCCCAAGAGGTTCGCCCGCAGGAGTTGTCACACCGGAACTGATTAAAAGCAGATAATTACCTGCGGGAAAAGGCGCACTGTGCTTGACCAAAACTACCTTGCTGTTATTTTGTTGCAACTTTGGACTTATGGCAATTTCCTGCAAACCACCGCTCGCAGTACGCCGCCAGAGTGTGATTCCACCCAAGGAACTGCTATCAATGGACCGGTTAAAAGTAATGGTCGGTTCCCAGTTCGCGGTTTTGGATACTATTCCCCCCGGCCAAGCCTTGTATTCACTCTCATCCGGATCGGCTTTTACCTGTCGGGTAACTGTATAGGTAGTAAAATGCTTAACCGGAATGAGCAGCGTATCTTCCACCTGATTATAGGCCACATCGTCCCAGTTGATAAATTTTTCTATCTCCTCATCAGTAAACGGTTTATTCTTGCCATCGAAGCCTCCCATCCTCACAAATCGGTCCAATTGCTCCTGGGTGAATTCGGAAGGCAACTGAAACTCTCTCGCTAAACCATATGCTTTAAGACCGGCAGTTTTATCCTCCAGGAAAGACAAAAATTCGGTCATGACTTCGAATTCAAAGGACATAGTTTCCCTATTAAAAGATACTTTTATGCAGTTATCCAGTTTGACAAGCTCATCCCGGTGTTCAATAATATTCAGGCCTGGGCTAAAGGTTATACTGCCCAAACCCTCCTTTGCAAAGGTTAAAGGACGCTCTGTATTATAAAGGTTCTTCAGCTCCGCCAGCGCCGGCTCGGCTGATACCAACATGGAGTCCGGAATCGCCACCCCCACGATACAGGCTTTACCGTCATTGCTAACCGCCGGCATAGGTGTACCCAAATCCGATGCACCCGGAGCCATGGGCGGTAATTGCAAACTAGTACCCAACACCCCTGCATTCAAGGTGTTATTCCCCGGATTGTCGATGATACCGGAGATTATTATCTTATTGTTTCCTTGCACCTGCACCGTTACATTCTTTAGCGGGCTGGGATTAGTGATAAAACTCCGGTCCTCACCTAACACACCCGAAACCACGGAAATCCCATCCTGGGCATTAGCCGGAATCGAAATATTCCCACTTAGGTTATAACACAACTGGATGGTTTGACCATCAAAATAGACATGATCCAAATCATCGTCCATGGCTCTTACTAAACTGCCACTTAACGTTGGCTCGGCAGGTACCTGAGCCTGAGTATTACCCAGTACAATGGCCGGGGTTCCATCGGCTGCCACAATGGGAATAAAAGCTTCCGCCCCGGTATGTTCATTTACCAGCAACCGATCGTCCTGATCGTAAATCTTAACAGCCAGCACCCCGTTTTGCTGAATACCGCTAATGATGCCGGCAACGGAAAAATAACCCCCGTCGTCAGCTGCACGCTGAAGATAATACCCCTGTGTCCCTCTTGTAAGTCCTTCCAGGGGCGCATCGGTAGTTAGGAATTCGCCCCCCGACTTCTCCATAATACCCAATACTAGTTTGTCCTCCTTGCCCGCCTGACACGGGAAAGGTCCAATTCTAAATGCAATGCTATCACCATTCATATAGACGTGGCTGCTATTACCATCGGTGAATACTGCCATGCCGGGCGGATTCGAATTCGTTTCCGCAGCCAGCAATGGCGCCGCAAACAACATGACAATCATTAATATTCCCGCCATCATTAACACACTGCGCTTAATCTTGTTTCCCATCCATTTTTCACCTCCGTTTTTTTAATATACAAAAATTTTACACGGTTATAAGAGTCTACGCAATAGACAATCCTCATAAGCCCCGAATTCATCCTGGAACTTGTCTACATGCAGGTAGTTGTCTGTAATTGCGTAATACTGATAATATCCGAGCAGTTTTCTTCGTAGACTCTTCATAAGCTCGCCTTAGGCTCATTTTCACCCTTCTCGATTTCTTTTAAGACACTATATATTATTTTCCTTTTATTACCCACCCTACCATACACCCCTTCCGTTTTATCCGTAAGTTTGAAAGAATAAACACCAGCCCAGGCTGGCCTAGGGTCGAATTCATCAACTGGCCTGTTTATGAACGCTATTATCTCTTCATTACTAGCCCCCAGGTAAGCCAATAACCCCAATTAGCCTACCCGCCCGGCCGGTTTTGTCCGGCGACAACCTACCCAATTACCCCACCCACCCGGCAGCCAAAAAAAAAGAGCCAGGTGATCCACGGGGGACCGCACTGGCCTTGGTCGACTGATTGGGACTAATTCAACTGCACAAAGGGACCGTCCCCTCGTGTCCCTTTATGTTTATAACCTAATGGGTAGCTATTTGATTGTAGGTGTAAAACAACGAAAGCCGCCGGAAATGGCGACCCTCTTTTTTAGATATCGTTTTTTTCTATTATTTCATCTTCCTGAAGTATCTTAATAAGCTGAATTAAATCGCCTTCCTGGTAATCCTTCTCTAGCTTAATAAAGCCAAATTGCTCATAAAAGCATATAAGGTACGGGATGTCTTTACATTCAAGCATTACAATTCTTCCACCCAAGCGCATCTGGCCATCTAAAAGGGTGCTTAAACAATACTGCATTAATTTATAGCCCGACAAACGGTCTTTATATAGATCATTTTTGGCTAGTTGTCCAATAAGTATTGCTGGAAATTCCAGAATACGCTCCCCATGAATTTTAGCATTAAAACCATCTAACTCTTTAACCTTTCGGTTAGAAAATGTTTCGGGAATTTTAAGCACTTGCAGGGCTAGCGAAAAATAGCCCAACACCATGAACTCTTCTTCATCCTCGTCAAAAATTAAGAATGTCCTGCTTTTCCCTACCCGTTCAAAGGTTATGGCCCTTTCCTTAAGGAATTTCTCTACATCATTATCTTTGCTACAAGCAAAAAAAGAAATCAGTTCTTTGGCTTTCTGTTCTGAACTGATTTCTATCAGTTTCTTTAGCGAGATAACATTCGTTTTAATTTCTTTTCACCCCGCTCAGTTTTAGCAGGTGAGGTCAAGTTTCTATCTATTTTCACACTCCTGGCGGGAGTAGAAATAATTTTTTCAAATGACCTCACAGCTTTTTTGCTGTCAAGGGTAAAATCTTTATCAAACGATGATGTTGCCATTCTACACCCCTCCTTGTTTTGGATTTTTAAGGCGTTCAATGTTATTTTAACACACCAGGCACGGTTTTAGTAGCATGAAATATTCCAGCTTTTAAAGCAAAATCAGCCCCCGCTCGTCATAAACTGATGTTTCACTAACCCCTTCATTCCTGATACTGCGGCCAAGCGCCATAATCATGGCCACCGCACCGTCAATCTTCTCCGTTGACTTGGCTTTGTCCGGTTTAATATTACCGGCAGGGTCAGTGCGGACGTGAATGTTGTCCATCATCCAGGAAAGCACCGGGTGGCCGCCGTGAGCTATTCTTTTCTCCAGGGCCAGTTTCATCAATTCTTTGGTTGGCGGGGACATATCCTTAAAACCCTGGCCAAAAGGAACTACGGTAAAACCAGCGCCTTCCAGGTTCTGCACCATCTGCACGCACCCCAGCGGTCAAAGGCAATCTCAGACCCTGTAGATAGGCTGGGGCTTCAGGTGCCAACGCCGCAAACCTGGCCTGCAGTGGGTGGGAAGGGGTTTTCCGTTCCCGGAGCCGCTGGTGTTCGGGGTAATGGTCATCCCGGATGATGCACTTCCCACGGCCATATGTTAGCGGGATGGTGTCAACTACCTGCCACCCATCCAAAAGCTCCAGATGCTTTTTATACCGCCGGAAGCACACTTTCCGACGGGCAAAGCTGGATGGTACCGAATACTGGTTACCCTGGATGGAAATCAGGTTAGTGCGAGTGGCCTGCCGCTCCTCGATTACAATAGTTGTAGTTCCTGCAGGCGTATCAGATGTTGTAAAAGCTCTGGTAGCTGTTCCATTGGTCACACTAACCTTAGTAACGTCAGCTATGGTTACCACTTCGTTAAAGTTCAGTGCAAAGGTGCCTGCTTCTAAGTCTAATGTGGCTGTTTGCAGTACTGGTGGTGTGTTGTCAGCCGCAATAACACCTTGGAAGTTTACATAACTATTTGTTGCTACTTTGTTACCTGAAAGGTCAGCGACTTTATCTGTTGCATGTGCTTGTGTTACAAAGAGTCTGTAGGC
This sequence comes from Pelotomaculum sp., assembly GCA_018435055.1. Lineage (GTDB taxonomy): Bacteria > Bacillota > Desulfotomaculia > Desulfotomaculales > Pelotomaculaceae > Syntrophopropionicum. Next base: position 21,020 of record JAHDOA010000037.1, read on the forward strand.
TACATCGTCTAAAGTGCCTAATCCGGCAGCACCAAGGTCAGTAATTTGACCAGCTGTTAAAGTAATTGTTACAGATTTCTTATCTGCACTTGCAACTGCTGTTGCAGCACCTCCACCGACGCTATCAGTATTTAATGCAGTCTGCTTGTAAGCGTCAAATAGGCTATCTATATCACCAAAGGTCACCTTCGGCAAACCCCTTTACCTTTTTGTACTGTCTCCGGATTAACCGTTTAAACTCCGCATCAGATAGATTATCACTCACATCGACACCACATTCCGAAAGCATATCATAAAAATATTCGGCATAGTCCCTGTCCTCCCGGGCCATTTTCCCTTCTTGCTCCCCCAGATACGTCGAGAAGCCACCTAATCTACTAACCCTTGTTGCCGGGCTAGCCTAGCTCTATCCACTGCCCAAACCTGACAACAATCCCGGCAATAAATCCGGCCATGACGCCTACCAGGTAAATAACAGGGGACCAGGTTGGTATTGGGCCTCTGCCCCGGTAGCGGCAATATGCCAACCTGCTTGGCTGACCCTACCATCCCCACCCCGGCAGCCAAAAAAGTAGCCAGGCGATCCACGTGGAACCGCACTGGCTTGTTTTGGTTAATTGATTGGTGTTGGTTCAACTGCACAAAAGAACCGTCCCTTTGTGTCTTTTCTGTTTGCCTGGCAAAACCAAGTTCCCTGGCAATCCAACGGATGGATTTGCCTTGCACATGATAGAGTTTTCTGATAGTCTCTTTATCGACCACGTTGATCATTTCCTTTCCTCCTGTACGCCTGTTAATTTCCAGTTACA
>JAHDOA010000017.1 GCA_018435055.1 Pelotomaculum sp.
GCTGTCTACGCTTAACATCACAAGTTACCCGGTGATGCTCAAGACTCACTATGAGTGATTTGCTAAATCTTGCTCAGCGGGCTTCCCACCCGCTATATGATGCGCCCCTCGTGGCGCACGAACCGTCCCCGTGACACGGTTAGGGCGAGGTCCAGGGAGAAAAGGTAAATTTGTTTTTCCTTGACCGGACGTTCAAGGATTTCTTCCACGGCCCGGGCGTAAAGGGCCAGTTGCCCCCGGTAGCGGTCAAGCGCCGTTGCCGCCTCTCCGACAGCCAGCGTGTCCGTCTTGTAGTCGACCAGCAGGTAGCCGTCGCCTTCGTCCACCAGACAGTCCACCACCCCCTGGACTATTACTTTTTCGCCGGTACTGCCCGGCAGATCCGGGTATACCTCCGCGGCGGGCAGGGCCAGGGTAAAGGGCAGTTCCCGCAGCACCTTGCGGCCGGCCAGGATCCTCTTGCCCAGCGGTCCGGCAAAAAAGGCGGCTATTTTTTCCACAGGCGCCGCAGCCGCCTGTTCTTCCGTGAGGATCTCCCGCATCACCATGGCGGCTATTTCCTTTTCTATATCTTCAAGAAGCAGCACCCTGTTTAAATCGATATTCTGCATCACCTGGTGCAGGGCCGATCCTTTCTCAGCAGCTGTCAGGCCCCGCCTCTCCTGCATGAAGAGCGGGCGGGCGCCAATTATTGGCCGGTAGTCCCGCATCGCCCCGTCTTCTTCAGCAGCCGCCCGGTCCAATTTCCTTTTCAGCTCAGTTACTGAGACTTTGGCCGCCGGACCAACGGTTTCAGCACCCGGGTAGCGCCAGCTGAGCCGGTTATTGACTGTGGCGCTATATGCCCCCGCTGCGGCCAGCGGCTCTTTCTTTTTAATCAGCGTCAAAATTTCCGGCGCGACAGCCTTCTCTGCGACGGTACTATCCAGCCCGGTATGTATATATATCCGCCAGCGGGAACTATCGGCGGCGGCAGCGGCAAAGGTTTCATCTGCAAATAAACCTTTATGCCTGATTGCCGCGCCGTCCCTGTGCCTGGCCAGCGCTGCGCCCAACCAGTCCAGGTGCGTAAGAGCGCCGGCCAGGTACCCGTCCGGCAGGGGCCATCTGTCAGTCCCCGCAGGACCGCACCAACGCCGGGCACAATTTGCCAGGCCCCGCATAGATCCGACGAGGACCAGCTTTTCCCGCGCCCTGCTCATGGCCACGTATAAAATGCGCATCTCTTCCGCCAGCGCTTCCAATTTCAACTTTTGTTTTAAAGCAAGCTTGGACATGGCCGGGTAGGTTAACCTGGTTGCGGTATCCACCAGTTGCAGCCCCAGGCCCAGGTCCTTGTGAAAAAGCATGTCTTTATTCAGGTCGCGGAAATTAAATTTTCTGCCCAGGCCTGCCACAAACACCACCGGAAACTCCAGCCCCTTGCTTTTGTGGATACTCATAATCCTGACGACGTTTTCCTTTTCACCAAGAGCCCGGGCGGCGCCGAGATCGCGGCCCCCTTCCCGCACCCGCTCGATGAAACGGAGAAACAAGAACAGCCCCCGGAAAGAGCCGGCTTCGTACTGCCGCGCCCTGTTGTACAGCGAGCGCAGGTTGGCCTGTCTCTGCCCGCCGCCGGGCAGGCCGCCGGCAAAGTCGTAATAACCGGTTTCCCGGTAAATGGCCCAGATTAAGTCGGCCAGGGGGCCGCGCCTGGCGGCGTTGCGCCAGTTTTCCAGTTTCCTCAAAAAACCCATTAGCTTTTGCGAAAGCTCTTCATCGGAGAGACTGGCGGCAACTACCGCGTGAAAATAGTAACCCCGGCGTGAATACAGCCTGATCCTTGCCAGTTCACCGGCGTCCAGCCCGACCAGCGGCGACCGCAGCACCGCTGCCAGGGGCACGTCCTGCAGCGGGTTGTCGATAATTTTTAAAAGGGATAAGATTGTTTCTACCTCGGTGGCTTCAAAATATCCTGTGGCCAGCTCGGCATAAGCCGGTATGTCAAACTGCCTGAACTCTTCCACAAAGGTATTGGCGTGCCCGGACGTCGTCCGCAGCAGGACAACCACGTCACGGTAGGCCAGAGGCCGGTATTTTTGCAGGCCCCGGTCATAGACGGGCAATGCCTGTCTGCCGCCGGACTGTCCCATCAGTTCCTTTATCCTTGCGGCGATCAGCCGGGCTTCCTTCTGCATGGCGTCAAGATCCTCCTCAAACTCGGCCAGATCAGCCCCTTCAGCCTCGCCGGCAGACGCCTGGCCGGCTTCATCGCTTACAAACTGCTGCGCTTCTTGTCCCATCGAGCCGCTATCAGCAGAGCCGCCTTCATCTGAAGTGCCCGCAACTGAGCCGTTCTCCACCAGGTGCACTTCCACCGCTTCATCCGGTTCCAGGCCTTCCCCGGCGTATGGCGGGTAATCCGCCCCGTAGACCAGTTCGGAACCGGCTCCATAGTCTATTTCACCGACGACAGGGGTCATCAATTGGCGAAATATAAAATTGACCGCTCGCACCAGGCCGCGCCGGCTGCGAAAATTTTTGGACAGGTCTATCCGGCGCTCCCGGCCGTCCCGCCCGACCGGGTAGGTGATGTATTTTTGCAGAAAAAGACCGGGGTCAGCCAGCCTGAAACGGTAGATGCTCTGCTTCACATCTCCAACCATAAAAAGGTTGGGCCTGCCGTTTTCCTGCCTGGAAACAAGCTGCAGGATGGCCTCCTGCACGGCGTTGATGTCCTGGTACTCATCCACCAGTACTTCTTCATATCTTTCCCGCAGGCTAATCGCCGCCGGCGAGGGGAGCAGCCCCTGCGGTCCCTTTTCTGACAGTACCTGCAGACTGTATTGCTCCAGGTCGCCAAAGTCCACCACACCCCTTGCTGTTTTGGCTTGCTGATAAGCGGCCGCAAAATTTATTACCAGGTCCGCCAGTTCCTGCGCCAGCGGGTGCAGCTTGCTCAAGTCGGCGCAAATCCTTTCCGGTGTGCTGCTGAAATACTCCCTCTGAATAACAGCAGCCTTTTTCTTGACACCGTCCCGGAGCTTTCTCACTTGTTCGGTCAGTTGCCGGTCGGCGTCGTTTTCCCTGCAGCGCTTCAGCCTGGCAAAGGAAAGGCCTTGAAATAATTCATATAGCTCTGACCAGGTAGCTCCGGCGGTACAGCGCTGCAGCAGGCCGGTAAACATCCCCCGGTCTTCTTCCAGATTGGCCAGGTAAACCTGCGGGCCGCCAGGTTTTAAAGCCAGGCTGATAGCCTGACTCAGGGCAGATATAATCACGGTCAATTCATTTACCAGTGATTTCTTTAATACATCGCACCAGGGCAGCTGGTCAAAGGCGCAGCCCTCCTCCAGACGGTAGGCTGCCGGCAACCCTTTCAGCCAGCTAACCGGGTCCGCCGTGCTGCGGGCAAAATTGTAGGCGCCAAGGACCATTTCCTGCAATGATGAATCGTCCCGCTTACCGCCGTAGCAGTCAACCAGCGTTGTAAAAAGGTGATTATCTTCATCCGCATAGCGCTGTTCAAAAAGATCTTCCATAGTTTCAGCCTGGAGTAGGGCGCACTCGGTCTCGTCCGCCACCCGGAAGGAAGGGTCCAAGTCGAGGCGGTAAAAATGCTGGCGCAGCAGGTCCAGGCAAAACGAGTGGATGGTGCTGATGGAAGCCCGGCTGAGCAGCGCCATCTGCCTGTGCAGGCGCCTTGCCGCCGGGTGTTTATCAATTTCCGCAGCCAGGGCGCGCCCGATGCGCTCCCTCATCTCAGCCGCGGCGGCGTTGGTGAAGGTCACCACCAGTAAGCGGTCGGCGTCCACCGGATCCGTCCGGTCGGTCAGGCGCCGGATGATCCGTTCCACCAGTACCGCTGTTTTTCCCGAACCGGCTGCGGCGGCCACCAGAAGGTTCCCTCCCCGGCAGGAAATTGCCTCCTGCTGCTCTTCCGTCCACTGATTACTCAACTAGCTCACCTCTGTTAAAGCCGATTGTCAAATATATTAACATTACACTAGCTAATTTTACCCTGTGGGGTATTTCCCCTTTACAATTTTAACTGTTGCAGTTTGCTCCAAATGGAGCCCGCGTCCTCCGGCTTAATAATCCGGTAGGTATTGCCCTCCAGCAAAATATCAAACTGGCATACAGGTTTGTAAGAGCAGTAGCGGCAGGGCCGGTTGGCGCCGCGCCGGTAGGGGGAAATATCAACTACCCCGTCCATGATGTCACTGCCGGCGCTGGTCAGCTGCCGGCGCAGGTGCTCCCGCAGCAGGGTAAACTGCGCCGGGGTCAACACAGCGGAACGGGCTGAAAATCCCCCGTCCTTTTTTATTTGCACAGGGATCAGGTCGGAATCGCCGCTCAGGCTGTTGTCCATCAATTTCACCACCTGCGGGTCCGCCAGCACAATGCCCGTCATCCTGAATTCCCGCATGATCCTTTTCTCAATTTCTGCCGCCGCCGGTATGGCGCCTTCAGTCCGCACCAGCGGGTCGTCTATGCGAAAATACAATATGGCGCCCGGCAGCGTACTACCGCCGGCCAGTTTTTCCGCGTAGCGCAGGGCCACGTCCAGGTAGGCCAGCAGCTGCAGTTTCAAACCGTGATAGATATCCTGCAGGCTGATGGTGACCCGGCCAGATTTATAATCAATAATCCGCAGGTAGAGGCCTGCGTCCCCCTGAGCGGTGTCTATGCGGTCAATCCGGCCGGCCAGGACCATCTCGGCGCCGCCGGGCAGGACAAAAGTAACAGCAGGCAGATCGCCGCCCGCACCGAAGGCCAGCTCCAGCCCCACCGGTTGGAAGCTGCCGCGCCGTGAATGTTCCGCCAGGATCAGGGCCGTTTGCTGGACTGTCCTTTTCAGTTTGCCGGTCAGATAGCGCCGCCTGGCTGTGCTGATGAGAATTTCGTTTTGCAGCCGCGGCGCCAGCTGGTCTACAACATCACCGGCAAGCGCCCGGCACGCATCATTGTCGAGCTGTCCCCAGTTGACACCCATCTCCCGCACCCGCTCGCCGAATAGCTTCAGCGCCGCGTGGAAAAACTGGCCCAGATCAGGCGCGCCTACCTTGTAGACGGCCCGCTCCTGGAGGTTTAATCCTCTGGCTAGAAAGTGGGCAAATGGACAGGCCCGGAATTTTTCAATAGCGGACACGCTGGTTTTCAGCCTTCGACCGTAGAGAGCCCTGCCGACGCCGGCGGGCAGCCTGCCTTCCCTGTTTGACCTGAACAGGCTGGATAAAACATAAGATGCCTTTTCTTTATATTCACTGCGCATAAACCAGGAATAAACGTCTTGCCAGAGCGGATCCACAGAACGACCCGCCTTGAACTCCCTCATCCTGGTCACCAGGTGGGACAGCGTGCGACCGGGGCTGCTGACAAAAGAGATTTCATCCACCCCCGCGCCGTCCGGCTCGACCGGCCAGGATCTCTCCGCCAGCCCGGGCAGCAGCTCTTTGATCCTGGCCGCTACCGGCGACGGCGCGTTTGCCCCACCTTCGTCATCCGCGAGAGGATAGCTCAAGTAGAGTTTTTCCGAAGAGCGGGTCAGCGCAATATAGATGAGGTACTGCTCGTCAAAAACCCTGCGACGCGCGCCGGGGGCCAGCTTCAGGCCCACAGCCTGCAGCCGCTCCCTTTCTCCTTCGGACAGGATCCCGCTGTCGGCAACCCTGGCCGGCAGCGCCCCGTCGCAGGCGCCCATAACAAAAGCCGCCCTGGCCTCGGGGCTGCGGGAGCGTTCCAGGGAGCAGACCACAACCTGGTCGAAACCAGGCGGGATTAGACCCAGGCGCATGCCAGCCAGCCCTGCGTCCAGCACAGCGGCATATTCTTCTATAGTAAGGACCTCATCGCCGAGCGCCTCCACCACCTGATCCAGCAGAGCGGTCAGCCCGTCCCAAATCTGCCCGTGCTCCCTTGCCAGTTCCAGCAGCCCCTCGCTCTCCGCTAACTTGCTCCAGCTTTCCAGCAATTCCGGCGCCTCCATCCTTTCCAGCAGGTGGAAAAGAGCTTCGCTAACAGCCCGGACATTGGCGGCCCGGCCGGCGGCCTGGCAAAATTCGTCAAGAAACGCCACAGCCTGGCGGCGGATGCGGTTGATCTCCTCCAGTTCTGCCGCTTCCGCCTCTGTGATTTCGCTGTCTTCCTCCAGCGAAAGGCGGCGGCGGTATGCCCACAGCCTGCCGTCAGTCCAGCGGCTGCCCCTGATACCGTGAGCAAGTACGTAGTTTTCCAGCAGGTCGACTTCCTCTCTGGCCAGCGGGGTAAGGTCCGTTTTTAAAAAGCGAAAGACCGGGTCAAAAGACCAGTCTGAAACAACCACTTCCAGCGTGGCCCGGACCAGCTCCACCAGCGGGTGGTGCATTACCGGCCGCTTTTGATCGATAAATACCGGGATGCCGTGATCGGCAAAAACACTGGAAATGAGATCTGCGTAATGGTCAAAATCCCGCAGCAGAATAATGATATCGCGGTACCTGTACCCGGCGTCCCGGCAGAGCGCGGTGATCTCGCGGGCCACTCCCTCTGTCTCGGCCCGGGGGTTGGCCGCCGCAGCCAGGGTAACGCCGCCGCCGGCGCCATTCCATTTTGGCGCCGGGTAACTGAAAAAGTGCTTTTCCAGGTGGGCTATCTCCGGGCTGAGATACCGCATCCTGCCGGCGTCGTCCAAAACCAGGGGCCTTTCTACCAGGATTCCTTCCCTGGCCGCTAATTGACAAAGGGATTCATAGGTTTCCTGGATGGGGTAGAACGCCCCGGTATTATCCAGTTTTCCGCCAAGAGTTTTCAGATCCGCGCATAAGGCGATATTGACCCGCCGGGCGTGACGCATAAGCGACGCCAGCACCCGGAATTCCTGCGGTGTAAAGCCGGAAAAGCCATCAATCCATACATCGCCGTTACGGACCACGTCCGACATGGGCAGGCGGTCAGCCAGGAGGTTCAGGTAGTCATCCGGATCAATAAAGCGGTCCTCCAGAAATTCCTCCAAGTCATTATAGAGCAGGTAAAGGTCCTCCAGTTTCTCCGCCAGTGTTTCCGCTCCCTGCAAGTCGCGCAGGGCGGCGGCGGCAGCTGTCAGGTCCGCCGGCTCAATGCAGTAATTTTTTATTTCCCCCAGGGTGCGGGCCAGGGAGTCGGCAAAACCCGGCCGGCTAATTGAGCGCCGGAATATCCTGATCTCTTTCCGGCGCTGTTCCAACAGGCGCCGCAGGAGCATGCGCTTGCCCAACTCCCCGATATGGGGCCGGGCCGCTCCTCCCGCCTCCTGCAGCACCCGGTAGGCCAGGCGCCGGAAGCTCAGCGCCTGAGCCCTGATAAATCCTTTCAGCCCCGGGGTGGTAGCCAGCATATACTCAGTCTGAAAAGTGGCCTGTTCCGGCACAAGCAGCACCAGCGGGGTACCGGCCGGGCGCGCCTCAAGTTCCGCGCGAATCTCGTCCAGACAGGTCCTGGTTTTACCGCTCCCGGCCCGGCCGATAATAAACCGTAATGACAAAAGACTACACCTCTATTAAACGGGGGACAGTTCCCCCCAAAACTATTTTTTCAGTTTACCATAGCTCTTGCTGACAAAGCTGTCAGTTTTAACGATAAAACGTTCATGGGTACCCGTGCCGATCAGGTCTACCTGGTCCCGCGCCTCAACCTCAAATAGCAGCCTTTTCCCGGCAACTTCAGCCAGGCGGGTGATTATGACTACATCCATGCCTACCGGGGTGGCAGCCAGGTGCTTTACGTCAACCTTGGTCCCGACTGTTGTTAATCCTTCACCCAGATAAGGCGCGACAGACGACAGGGCCGCCTTTTCCATGAAGCGGATCAGGGCCGGCGTCGCCAAAACACGCACTGACCCGCTTTCATAAACTACCGCTGTATCCTTTTCATCAACCTTTAACCTGACCTCACCTGTAATTCCCGGTTTTATCTCTTTTCCCATCCACTCTCTACCTCCATTAGTTTCTCTTTTGCTAATAAATACTATTTTTCTACTTAAAAACCTTCTGTTATAAAGAAAAGGCTTACTCACGACCCGCTACTAAAATGACATGTCTGAGGATTACGCTATCGTAAATATGAGATTTTCGGCCGATGACAGATGAGTTACCGGGCCATTAAAGAGATAGCACCAGAATATTTTGCATGGAAAGGGAAAAAATATCCTAAATACTTTACTTGGGGCAGTTAAATTTGTAACACCATCAGACGCTGGAAGAGTATGTCACAGTTCTTTATAGGGGGAATCAAACATGGAAATGCAAACCGTTAAATCCTCATGCGCGGCACAGGAAATTCACCATAACGCCCCGCTGACTTCATCTGAAATAGCCAGGCTTTGGCAAGTGAATGTTTTTTATTCTATGCTCAGGTGCGTTTTTAAACATTTCTCAAACACACTGCCTGACCAGGACCTCCGCCTAAATATTGATGAAGCCATATCTATGTTTGAGACGCGGATAAACCAGGCCTCGGAGATACTCAGAAAAGAAGGGCGCCTGATCCCAAAGGGCTTCGCGGACCAAGACCTGGATTTGGAAACTCCCAGGCTGTTTACGGATTTATATTATTATCATTATATTTTGAATAAGGCCCGGATTGGACTCCAACTGGGCAGTATGAACCTGGCCCATTCAGTACGCGCCGATGTCCGGGACTTCCATACAGAATCTGTTGCGTCAACAATGAGGTACTATAACCGGTTTTCTGAAATTATGCTGGAAAAGGGAATTTATATCCGCCCCCCTGTCACTAATACTTCCAAGGAAGCTGATGTGGTAGAAAGACAGGATTTTTTACGCGGTTTTTTAGGAGAACGCAGACCGCTCCTTGAGGTAGAAATAGATAACCTTTTCTTCGGGGTAGAAAATAACGAAATCGGAGAAGCTTTGGCAGCCGGTTTTCAGCAGGTGGCCAGATCGGAACAGGTCCGGGCATATATGGCCAGGGGCGCCGGGATCGCCCGAAAACACGTGAATACATTCAGCAAGGCTTTGCAAAAGGAAAACCTGCCGGTTCCGACTCATTACGGGGAATTTGTCACAGATTCAACAATACCGCCGTTCTCTGATAGATTAATGATGCAGCACGTAGTAGTATTAATCGGGATCAGCATTGGTAACTACGCGGCTGCCATGGCGTCTTCCCTGAGGCATGACCTCAGTGTAAATTATTTGCGGCTGATCGGCGAAGTTGCCCACTACGGGGAGGACGGGATAAACATCATGATTGAAAACGGCTGGTTTGAGGAGCCGCCCCGCAAAACAGACCGGCGGGACCTGGCTAAAGAACCGGTACATTAGACCCAACATAAAATAAAAATCAATTACTTGTTTCCGTGAATAACTGCGCTTCAATCCCGAAACGTGTCAGAAGAACCGTCCCCTTGACACACTCCCATTATATTAGAGCCTGGCCGCGCTGACGCAAGGGGGATAAATTTATAACTGGTTTTTTGGCTTTTAAATTCAATATAGAGGACCCTGGGCCTGCGTACCAGTTCCTGTTTTAAATTGGTCAGGCGGGCCAGCGCGCCGGGGTTAAGAAAATATTTGTCGCCGACCACCTCGTGGTAGCCGAGATGCGCGTGCGCTCCCAGGGTGATGTCCGCCTCCGTGGAGATTACCTCGGAAATCAGAGTGCAGGGGACCTTCTCGGAGAACGCTCTGGGCAAAAGCATGCCGTGGGTTACGTGGAGGGCTATGTCACAGCGCTTCTTTTTAACCATGTAATGGTCCTTGTTTTTTTGCCGGTCAATGTTGCCGTAAAAATGCTGTCCGCTAAGCTGCAGCACACAGCCGCCGTCAGCCAGGCAAACCCTCTCCCCGGGCTGCAGGAGCTTGATCAGTCCCCTCCTGGCCAGGTTGCCGATAGCTGTAGATTCAAGGCTGTCCAGCCGTTGTTCGATAAGATCGTGATTGCCTGCCACGCAGTAGGCTGGCAAATCCAGCTCTTTTAAAAACCAGCGGAACAGGTCCAGAGATCTCTGGTCGGGCCGGGGATTGTCAAAAACATCACCCCCATGAATAATGAAGTCGACCTGATACCGCCGGCAGAGATGCAGGACCTCTGAAAGCTTGACAGAAATAGCATTAAAATAATCATCCCTGCGGTTTTCAGGGATTCCGCTACGTATATGTGTATCGGCAAGATAAATTAAACGCATAGCGGTCCCCCAGCGTTACACATATTTTTGCCTCGCCACATCCAGGTTAAAATATCGATCGGCCGGTATCCACCCTCTTCTCGTCGTCGGGTCCCAAAGACACAAACAACTCCTTGAATCTTTCAAAATCTTCCAGGTCCATCAACTCTGTGTGGGAATAAAAAATTCTCCCGGCGTTGTTCATCGCCCCCCAGGTCAGTTTAACGATATCCTTATTTACACCTTTTTTGGTTTCTGTTTTGGCGAACAATTTTATGGACATATCCAAGCACCTTTATGCACTCGTTTTGTTTCTTTAAAGTCACTTACATTATATCAAGAAGGAAAGGCTTTTTATCATAAAATATTATTATTCCCCGGATTTTCCCGCGGTCCTCTTTAAAAAACTGTCCAGTTTTACGATAAATCTTTCGTGCGTGCCTTTGCCGATTTGTTCCGCGTCGTCCCACGCCTCAAAGGTAAATAGAAGCCTTTTCCCTTCAATTTCAACCAGAGTGGAGCGGACCACCACGTTCATGCCCACCGGCGTCGCCGCCTGGTGCTGCACCTCAAACCTCGTGCCGACGGTGATCATCCCCTCTTCCAGATAGGGCAGGACGGATTCCAAGGACGCCTTTTCCATCAGCCCAATCATAGCCGGTGAGGCGTATACGTTTACTACTCTATTGCCATAGGCGACCGCTGTATTTTGATCAGTTACTACATCCCTGGCTTCCCCCTTGATGCCTGCTTTTAATAACCCGGCCATATTTTCCCCTCCCTAAATAGTATTTTAATGTTATTTAATTCATGATCTATTTAGAAAAACCTTCCGTTTTCATATAATTTACCAATTAAAATAAGGCCGTTTTTATCGTTGCCATTTATGTGATATTTTGGTCCATCTGGCATATCCTATCAATATAATAACGGGGATGATCCGGATGAGCATTCCGCTCCTTAATCATGAAGCTTCAGAGATAATATTAATAATTCTCCTGTTTCTGGGCCTTTTCGGCCGGTCAAATATTATTGTTGTATCCTCCTGCATTCTTCTTTGTGTCAGATACTTCAGCCTGGATCAGGTAATCCTGCCTTTGCTGGAAAAACGCGGCCTGGAAATTGGACTGCTTTTTTTAATGCTGCATATTCTCACACCCATAGCAACCGGCAAACTCACTAAAGAAGACATATATTCCTCGATATCAATAAAAGGTTTGCTCACCCTGGCGGCGGGGGCGCTGGCCACCAAACTGAACGGGGACGGCCTGAACCTGATGAACACGAGCCCCGAGATCATATTCGGCCTGACTGCGGGCAGCGTGACGGGGATTCTCCTCCTGCGCGGCAAACCCTGCGGGCCGGTGATGGCTGCCGCGGTAACAGCTGTATTCTATAAATTATTTAGTTTTTTCACATAAGGCATTAATGCAGCGTTCTAAAAACTATTATCTGGATAAATAGAATTAACGGCACGCCCAGGGTAAATAGTAATTTTTTAGTTTTATGTTTTAAAATATGCATACCCAGATAAATGCCTATGGAGCCGCCCGCCGCCGCCAGCAGGAGCAGCCTGATTTCAGGCACCCTGTATTTATGGGCGCGGGCCATGGCTTTGTCATAGCACATGATAAAAAAACAGGCAATATTAATGGCGATGATGTAAATTAACAAAGGATAAAACCTTCTTTACTTTAGACTTTTGTGAACGCCATGCATAGCAGAAATGCCTTATGCCCACACTATGGCCATGGGAATAATAGCTGTACATGGCGGGCTTGATACAAGCCGGGAAAAACAGTATATAAAAATTCTCCAGGAGGCGGCCCTGCAGGGTCATGAACTCCTGTCAAAAAACCGTATTCAGGCGCTGGAAGCCGTCCTCCAGGTACTGGAGGAATCCCCCAGATTTAACTGCGGCTATGGTTCAGTGCTTAATTTTAACGGTATCGTGGAAATGGACGCCGCTATCATAGATGGCACATCCAGCCGTTTTGCCGCTGTAGCCGCTATCCAGGATGTCCATCATCCTATTTCTGTGGCCAGGGCGCTGATGGAAAAAACAAAGGACGTCATCCTGGCCGGAGACGGCGCGATTAAATTTGCCCGCAAACATGGTTTCCCAACGGCAAACTGCGTTTCCGAGGAGCAGCTCGACGCCTGGCAGAAGGCCAGGGAAAGCCTGGCCCGCGGGGAAAAACCGACCCAAAACTTGTACACCGGCCTGGCCTATCACGGCGACACGGTCGGATGCGTCGTCTGGGACGGCGAGGGTCTGGCCGCGGCGTCATCTACCGGAGGCTACTCATTGAAGCCCCCGGGCCGGGTCGGAGATACTCCAAGCCTCGGCGGCGGCATTTTCGCCTCCAGGACAAGCGCAGTCGTGTGCACCGGTCTCGGCGAAGCATTTATTGAGACCCTGACCTCCAAATATGTCGATGAAGCAATTGCCGCAGGCAGTGTTCCCGAGCAGGCTATAAAATCCGCTCTCAAGAGACTGCATGCTCAAAAAGGAGCTGAAGGCGGCATCCTGGCCGTTGACTGCCGCGGCAGGGTCGGATCGGCTTTCAATGCCGGGCAGTTCCCCGTTGTGGTCGTCGTTGACGGTAAAATCCTGGAGGATTACCAGCCGGTCAACCTGCGCCGGGAACTTTCAGTCCACTAGCAAAAGCCGTGGCTATTCCTTTATTTTAAACCAGATATTTCATGGTGCCTTGCCTTAACTTATAAAAAATTCTCCCTGATTTAATCAAGTTGTTCTACCACTGTTTTCTCGGGCAGGATATTGTATTTTTCGTTCAGCCTGACAAACCAGGCGGCAGACTGGCCCTGGAACAGAAAGGCCAGAGAGACCATGAAAGCGGCAGTGACCCCGAAGGCCGTAGCAGCAAGGCCGATCGAGATGGCCAGGTTGCGCAGGACCGTGCCAAAAACAAGAGTAACGGAATCCTGCCGGTTAAAGTACCTGCGGCCGGTTTTAATGGAAATCAGGTAATTAAAAGCGTAGAAAAACACCCAGACCATCAGGGATACCAGGAGCAGGCCGGGCTTTGAGACAATGGTATGGGCGTTGGCGCTGATCCCGGTAAAAATAACGTATACCATACCCCAGGCGCTGAGCGCGGGCAGATATGGTTTTATGTTGCTTTCAAACTTTTCCCTGGTATATTTCCTCAATATAATATTATAGGTGGTTATGCCCAGAAACAACGGCAGGAAAATAACCAGCGAAACGGTCTGGAGCATGGCCAGGACATCTATTTCAATATAACCGCCGACCATAATATAAAGGTACCAGGGCGCCAGCAGCGAACCAAAAACCAGGCTTAGAACTGTGAGCTTATTTTTACCCCCACCGGGTTTTTACTGAGCCGTTCGGCCAGCGCCCGGTAGACCATGTCTTTGACGTTTGTTATGTGTCCCATATAAATATTCCCGCCCCAGGAAAACTTAGCCTGATAAAAGATTAACACATTAAAACATTCTAGCCAAATATTTTATAGTCCCATTTTACACCCTGTAAAATCACAAATAACGCCTGAGCGGCGCCAGGCGTCAAATTATGGCGGTTCTTTTTTTGAATCAAAACATAGTTCAAAATAAATAAAAATTTTTAAGCCCCTGGCTTTTTTAACCAGGGGCTTGGTTCAACTGATATGACCCATCTGTTGTCCCACCTGTTGTCCCATTTGTCCCATGTTTGCGGGCTGGAAAGTATTGATCATCGTTTCGGTTGTCATTTCTTTCATCGTCGGCACCTGGTAATATCCCTTTTGATTCATAAAATTCCATACCTCAAAAGCCTGTTCAGAACAGTTCATAGCGCCCTGTTGTACCATTCGCCTTAAGAAAGGATCTGCGAATTCAAGCGAAGCTGTCATCTTGAGGACTGCTGATGACTTGTGCATTCCCAGCATCCCGCTGGCAATATCCCTGTCGTCAATTTCGTCAGCTGAAATATTAGGTGCCACAGGACCCGGGGTTCGCAAACCATATGAAGGGCTTACATTACCAATTCTGCGGTAAGGGATAGCTTCTCCCCTGCCCCGCTGGCTGATGGCATTGACCATATTATTGTATTCCTGGTAGGCAAAATTTATTTGGTTGTCCAGGATGTTTTTGAGCTGGCTGTCTTTCACGTGAGGACGGTACAGCTGCAGCTGGTTAATACCATCGATTGTGTGTGTGAGGATCTCGTGTAATTCCATTGTTTCATGGGCGCCAAGGTTAGCCGGCATAATATCCCTCCTATTTTTTTATGACATTATTATGCTGCTAATCTGACCTTGTTATTCAAAATACTTTTGGCTCCCACAACTCGAGGTCGATGTATTCCGTATTCGGGTAACCTTCAGGATCACATTGAAAGACATATCTATAAAAATCATTCATACTGTCGAACATGGATCCGTCTTCCAGGCTTGATATCACTTGCTCGCTACTGTCGTATCCGAATCTTTCTGGAGAGCCTTATATGGGGTGAGCCTTAAAAATTAGTTCCTGGTTTTTTGCTTCCTTAAAAAAGTTATCCAGTTTTTCCAGAGTGTGAAATCGCATAAACCGCCGTCTGCTCAAGTGCTCTCACCCTTTTATTTTACTTATCTAAATCCCGTCTTTAGGATATCCAAATTCCCTACTGCCATCCAGAAGCAAGTGGAAGTAAAGGGACGTTTTTTTTGCTTGCTTTGGTGAGACAAGGGACCTGTCCCTCTGTCCCAGGGGAGAGGCTATAAAATTTTTAAGGCCGCGTCGCCGGACCGCTCAACCATGGGGTAGCCCGCCAGGTCTCTGACCAGCTGGAACATTGCCCTGTCTTTTTGCTTAGCCTCCACCATGATATCAATATCATTATTCAATTCACGCGCCAGCTTCAGAAACGGGTAAAGGTCGCCCGGATTCACAAAATCATGGTGACTGCGAAAATCAGCCGCACTTTTGGAGCTGGAAACATGGAATTTTGGCGGCAGGCCGGCCGTATCCCAGGTCGCAGATACAGCCGGCAAAATTTCCGCCAGGCTTTCCCCCTCTTTATTGCATTTATAATGGTGAATATCCAGAACCATGGGCAGTGACAACGCATTACAAAGATCCAGCACATTTTTTGCGGTAAATGACTTGTCATCATTCTCGACGGCTATCCGGTCCGCTATATGCCGGGGCACGCGGTCCCAATTTTGTTTGAACCGCTCCAACGCCTCCTTTTTGTTGCTGTAAGCTCCCCCGGTATGGATCACAAGCTTGGCCCTGTTATCCAATACCATTGCGTCAAGCAGGCGGCAGTGGTGCCCGAGGTCTTTCAGGGAAGCCTGAAGTATCTCTTCCGCGGGAGAATTCAATAAAGTATAGTGATCGGGGTGAAAGGAAACCCTGAACTTATTTTCCTTAACAAAACCGCCTATCGTCTCTAATTCTTCTTTAAAATCTGCGATATAATCCCACTCTGACAGCTTGGGATGGGTGGCCAGGGGAATTACTTTGGATGAAAAACGGTAGACCTGCACCCCGTATGCCCTGTTATGTCTGAGCAGGCGCAGTGTGTTGAGCAGGTTTCCCCGGGCTACCCTCCGTACTCTGGCCAGTGCGGCCGCCTCGTCCCTCTCAGCAAGTTTACTGTAAGTTTTAAACGTGACCGTGCTTGAAGGTGAAGCTTTTTCCAGAATAACGGACATGGCCACGTAACCGAACCTTATATGCAAACCGGCGCCCCCTGTTTTAAATTTATGTTTATTCTGTGCCCTTTGACCGGTCAACAATGCGCCGGGCAGCCGAAAAAGCTCCCGGCGCCTTGTAAAAGTGGCTGTAGCGGTTTAACAGATTTTCAATAAACATTACCTTAGCTTTGTCCGAGGCATACGGCTCCAGCAGCACATTTTTCATCTCTTGTAATAAGCTTTTTAGCAGTTGTTCATATTCAGGCATAGATTCCACCACCCATAAAAATACCTCCTGTCGGAGGCATTATAGCAAACATGTGTTTGGGCAGTCAAGGCCGCTCTAACAGGAAATCAAGCGATAACCTTAAAAAAACTTCTTCCACCACGGCAGCTGTTCACTCTCTTGTGATTGCTCTTCCCGGTATTTACTTTCTTTATCATCAAACATCTGATCGTATGCTTCTTTGATCCGCTGGAACGGATCAACACTGGCGTTATTGTTATTTTCCTTCTGCGGGACATCCGGCGCTGCTGTTGGTTCTGTATATTCGGTATTTAAAATTTTATCGTAGGTGTCCCGGATGTGCTGGACAGGTTCGTCCCGCCGTGCTTCTTCCAGGCTGTCAATATTATATTTAATATCGTTTATATAATTAGTTCTATCTGCAAAACCTTCTTTGATATTCCGGATTGGTTCGTCCCGCAGCTCATCTTCCAGGGAGCTGATGCTGACCTGGGACTGACCTTCATCGTCCAGTCTCTTATCGTAACTTTCTCTGATACGCTGGATCGGATCTCCCGGCCGGCCGTCCTGCGGGGGATTAATGCCGAGCTCAGTGTTGTATTCATTATCCAGCCTTTGATGGTAACTATCCTTGATATGCTGGACAGGATCTTTTTCCATTGCTTCGTCCAGAGCGTCTCTGAATAATTTAATCAGGCCGGTCCGCACTTTTCTTTTGGGCCGGTTATCTCCGTCCATACCCTCAAGACCTTTCAATATATTATTTAATTACTACTAGAACTAGAGTGATTCTTTAGTTCCTTATTAAATTGCCAGATTCCTGCCGGTTATATTCGTGCCTTAATTCTTGCAATTTTAATCAGGGTATTTTATCCATATAATCCCCTCTTAAAATAGGCATAATCTTTGTTTTTAACGGTTCCGATAAATCTTTTACCTTCATATCGTCAATTTTTAAAATGTCTATAGTATCGAGCTTTACTAACTGCGCCAGTTCTCTGCACGTCAAGCCCTGATTTTTCCGCAGCTCCTTTACTTTCTTATTTTTCATGCCAAATCTAAAAATATTAACCCCTCCTCTTTTGAAACTGCGCCCTGCCGGCGCATTATATACCAATTATACCAAATCTATCACAAATTAGGCGAGGAATGTTCTAGGCGGCTTTTATACACGCCATGGGGCTATTGGCAGTTACTGCAAAATAAAAGTATTCAGTCCGCAAAAATATGAACCATACGCTATTTTTTAGAAGGATTAAAGAAGAGGGCAGTCGAATAATGGTAAAAATAGCTATTTATCGGAGGCTCGGATGATAGCCATCGTAAAAAGTACAGCCCTTCACGGCCTGGACGGGCAGGTCGTGGAAGTAGAGGTTGACGTGTCGAACGGTCTGCCCTGCTTTGATATCGTAGGCCTGCCAGATGTCTCGGTCAGAGAATCAAAAGACCGCGTCCGCGCGGCAATAAAGAATTCAGGCTTGGAATTCCCGGTTAAGAAAATTACTGTGAACCTGGCGCCGGCTGATTTAAAAAAAGAAGGCCCCATATATGATCTGCCGATTGCGGTCGGGATCCTGGCCGCTACCGAACAGCTCACCCCTGAACAATACGGGCGTTTCGCCTACCTTGGTGAACTATCTTTAAACGGCTCACTGCGCAGTATCACCGGGACGCTACCCAACATCCTGGCAGCTGTAGGAGCGTCAATAGACGAAATCATTGTCCCCAGAGAAAATGCCGCTGAAGCGGCGCTGGTAGAAGGCGCCGCTATCTTCCCCGCCGGTAGCCTCGCGGAGCTAACCGGTTTTTTGCGCGGTGAAAACGATATTGCGCCTTATGTTTTGGACTTAGATGGTTATATGAGAACCGCTGCGGCTGATTGGCCCGATTTCGCCGATGTAAAAGGGCAGCATAGCGCCAGGCGGGCCCTTGAGATAGCCGCTGCCGGCTCGCACAACCTGCTTATGTTCGGCAGTCCAGGTTCAGGCAAAACAATGCTGGCCCGGCGCCTGCCCGGTATTCTGCCGGACATGACTTTTTATGAATCTATTGAAACAACTAAAATTTACAGCCTGGCCGGCCTGCTCACGCCGGACACGCCTCTGGTTACCCGCAGGCCGTTCAGGGCGCCCCATCATACCGCTTCTACTATCGGCATCGTCGGCGGCGGCAGAATACCCCGCCCCGGCGAAATAAGCCTCGCCCACCATGGGGTTTTGTTTTTAGATGAGATGCCTGAATTCCAAAAAGACGCACTGGAGGCTCTTCGTCAGCCCCTTGAGGATGGCGTTATCACAATATCCAGGGCTACCGCCTCTCTTACATACCCCGCCAGGTTAATGCTTGTGGGCGCACTCAATCCATGTCCCTGCGGCTATTTGGGCGATTCATTGCGCGAGTGTACGTGCACTCCTTACCAGGTGCAGCGCTATATCTCCCGCCTCTCCGGCCCGCTCCTGGACCGCATCGACATCTGCATTGAAGTGCCAAGGCTGCCTTACGAAGAAATATCCTCAAGTGTAAAACCGGAGGGTTCAGCGTCGATTAAGAAGCGGGTGGAAACGGCGCGTGGACGCCAGCGTGAGAGATTTTGCGGCATAGATCAAAAAAACGTCCGTCCTGCCCCTTCCTGCAACGCCCAAATGAGACCTGGAGAAGTACGCCGCTACTGTAAAATGACCAAACCGGCCCGGGAACTCTTTAAGTCAGCCTTTAAAAAGCTTTCGCTGAGCGCCCGCTCCCATGACAAAATTTTAAAGGTCTCGAGGACAATAGCGGACCTTGACGGGTCCGCACTAATAGAAGAATCCCACCTGGCTGAAGCCATCCAGTACCGCTCCCTGGACAGGATTTATTCAAACTATTAGTACATCTTGGGTCAAGGGACTATCCCAATTGCCATATATAATTTAACATCAGCATATTCGTGGAATTATCACTCCACTTGGCATCTGCATTATTCTTTCCGTGCCCAGATAAGTTATCATTAAAACTTGACCTGGGATTTCAGCTGTTATTTCACCTATAATGGAGGCTTTTCTTCCTAATGGATGTCCTCTCAGTTTCTCCAGTGCACGTTCAGCATCTTTTTTTGAGACAATTATAACTGCTGCCCCCTCGTTGGCCAACTGATAAGGTTCCAGGCCCAGAAGTTCCATAAGGTTAGCGACAGTGGAATCTATCGGGATTAATGATTCATCAATCTTAATACCTTTCCTGCCTTTTAAAGCCAACTCATTGAGGACAGCAGCCAACCCTCCCCTGGTCGGGTCACGCATACACCGGACTTCCAATGAATTAAGGGGTTCAATGAGTGAAAACAAGCTGGCACAGTCGCTCTGCGGAGGTGGTTCTACCCCCAGGTTGTTCCGTGCTGCGAAAACTGATAATCCATGTGCGCCTGGCGGCGCAGTGATAATGACCCGGTCTTCAACTTGCATAGCCGATGGTGAATAATTTATCCCGTTTGGTACTATCCCTAGCCCTGTTGTTGTGATGTAAACACCATCACAATAACCCCGTTCCACTACTTTTGTATCACCTGCAACAATTGTTAAACCATCTTTTCTTGCTGTGCTATTCATGCTCTGAACAATTATTTCAAGGTCTCCGATATCAAAACCCTCTTCTATAATAAAAGAGCATGTTAGATATAACGGTGTTGCCCCCATTACAGCAAGGTCGTTAATCGTACCGCAGACTGATAACTTTCCAATATCTCCTCCGGGAAAGAAAACTGGTTTAACCACAAAACTGTCGGTAGTCATAGCCCATTTTCCAGCCTTTAGAGATAGCATGGCAGAATCAAGCCCACTATCTAGAATAGAGTTATGGAAATACTTAATAAATAGTTCTTCCACCAACTGCTGAGTCATTGAACCGCCTGCTCCATGGGAGAGGGTAATTTTTTTATTCTTCATAATTTACACTTTCATTATTGACGGGTCTTGATAACGGTCGGGATAGTTATAGCTGGCTGCGCATGACCCTTCAGACGAAACCATACAAGGACCTACGGGGTTGTCCGGTTTGCATACCGAGCCAAAAAGAAGGCACTCCCACGGCATTTTAACCCCCCGCAGGATTTCTCCACAGGAACAAGTTGCAATTGGCGCCCTTTTAATAATCCTGTTTCCTGGATTAAACCTGTAAAACGCATCAAAGTCCCGAAAGTTTTTTCGAATTGCCAGTCCACTTTCTGAAATCACTCCTAATCCTCGCCATGAAGTATCACAAACTTCAAAATACTTACTTATATATTCTCTGGCTAAAGGCGCCCCCTCCTTATTTACCCCCCGTTTATACTGAATCTCAATTCTGCAAGACTTCTCCGAGATTTGTTCTAAAATTGCATAAATACCTTCCAGGATATCTACCGGTTCAAACCCCGTAATCACTCCGGGCTTGGACCAAGTCTTAGCAAGAGGTTGATAATCATCTGTCCCGATTACGGTGCTGACATGGCCGGGCAGTAAAAAACCATCGATATAGTTATTATCCTCTCTAACTAATTCCATTAAAACAGGCGGGATTCTCTTATGAAAGGACAGTACGCTAAAGTTCTTTATCCTTTTTTTCCGGACTAAATCAATCATAACAGCTGCAACCGGCGCTGTGGTCTCAAAACCTATCCCTATAAAAACAACTTCTCTCGCTTGGTTCTGCTCCGCGTAATATACTGCCTCCAGGGGAAAAACTGTAACGCGAACGTCTGCACCCTCTCCATTAAGTTTTTCCAGGCTGCCCCCGCTGCCTGGCACTCTGTATAAATCACCGAAAGTGAATACGGTTACACCTGTAATCCTTGCCAACTCCTGGATTAAATCAATATCACTTTCTTCTGTAACGCAGACCGGGCAGCCCGGTCCGGAAACAAGCTTTATTCCGGTAGGGAGAAGCTGCTTTATTCCAAAACGGGCAATATTCATGGTATGCGTACCGCATACTTCCATGATCCTTACCGGATATGATACCTTGCCGGGGATCTTCTGTGCCAGCTGACTTATTGCTGCCTTGTTTACCAAAATATTAGATTTCCTCCCCACCAAAACAATAAATATCATCCAACCCTTTCATCACATGCAGAGCAAAGCCTGCATGCACCAGGACAAAATCACCGATTTCGAGACCGGAAACCAGGGCGGTACATATTTTTATACGGCTGCCCTCCAAGTCCACTTCAGCTTCATCCCCTGATAAGGACAAGACCCTGGCAGGAATCGCTATACACACGGCTATAACCTCCCCGCCATAACAGCCTGGCCTAAACTTATTCCACCGTCATTGGGAGGTACCTGCCGGTGAATAAGAACAATAAATCCTTCCTTTTCCAGGCTGTTTAAAAGCCCTGATAACAGGAAAGCGTTCTGCATTGAGCCTCCGCTAAGGGCTGCTGTGCTAATACCAGTCGCCTGACGAAGCACTTTAAAGGTTTCGATAATCATTTTTTCCACAGTACGGTGAAATTTGGCCGCAATATACCCTTTATCCCTCTTCTTCTCAAGATCTTTCATAACCAGAGGCCACATTTCCCGTACTGAGATTATCTTCATAGAATCAGAAGCTGCAATAGAAAAAGGATAATAATCCTCAGTTCTTTCACGGCATAACGCTTCCAGCCTCATGGCCGCCTCTCCTTCATAACTGTTCAAAGTACATATTCCTAAAATGGCCGCCGCGGCGTCAAAAAGACGCCCACAACTGGAAGTCAGGATACAATTTTGGTTGCTGGCAAGCAGTCTTTTATAGAGTGCCCCCTCCCCTTCCGGTAATTTTAAGTACCTTGCCAACCTTTTTTCATCCTTGAACTCCCCCTGCTGAAGTAAATACAACAGGGCCATCCTGTCCGGTCTTAGGGCCATGCCGTCACTTGCCAGGCAGTGTACATATTCCAGATGGGCCACACGTTTAAAGAACCCGTTTTTACCGGCAAAAAATTCAAAGCCCCAAATTGCCCCATCTTGCCCATATCCTGATCCATCGCAAACAAGCCCCAGCACGTCTCCACCATAGTTGTTTTCGGCCAGGCAGCTGGCAAGATGCGCCTCATGATGCTGAATGCCAATCATTTCAATTCCCAGACCTTGTGCGAACCTGGTCGTAATATAATCCGGATGGAGATCATGGGCTGCAACAACAGGATTGGCCTGAAAATACTGCTGATAGTTTACAATAGCCTTCGCAAACTCATTAAAACAAATCTTATTGCTTAAATCGCCTATATGCTGACTTAGATAAGCGTTATCTCCCTTTAACAAACAAAAGGTATTCTTTAAATCGCCACCCAGAGCCAACACAGGATATGGAGTGGATTGAACCTTAATTGGCAAAGGTACATATCCTCGACTCCTCCGGATGATCTGCATTCTATTTCTTGCAACCCTGGTGATGGAATCATCACAAAGGTTCAAAATTCTGCGGTCATGTAAAAGGAAAAAATCAGCAATTCCTCTCAGCCTGGCCAAAGCTTCTGCATTATCGCAGGCAATGGACTCATCGCTCCTATTACCGCTGGTCATTACCAGGATCTCCAGCCGGGAACCAAAAAGAAGATGGTGAAGGGGTGTGTAGGGCAGCATAACGCCCAAACTATTCAAACCGGGGTTCAGAAAATATGGAAGTTCCGTCTCTTTTACCTGCTGCAAAATCACAATGGGCGCTTGATCACTATTTAATAGCTCTTCTTCTGCCTGAGATACTCTGCAGTATCTTTTTACCGTCTCTATATCCCTTGCCATAACGGCAAAAGGTTTTGTTTCTCGCTTCTTTCTGCGCCGCAGTTTGTTGACAGCATCCCCGTTTTTTGCATCACACACAAGATGAAATCCGCCTATACTTTTTACAGCGCCAATAAGACCTCGTTCCAGTAAAGCCGCATAATCTTCAGAGTATGGCCTCATCTCAACATCAAGGCAAACCAATGTGGGGCCACAATCAGGACAAGCATTGGGCTGAGCATGAAAACGCCTGCTTAATGGTTCCTCATATTCCCCCTGGCACTTTGGGCACATGGTAAAAAAGTCCATGGTTGTATTCTTTCTGTCATAGGGAGTTCTCTCTATTATGCTAAAACGCGGCCCACAATTTGTACAGTTAATAAAGGGAAACTTATATCTCCTGTCAGCGGGGTCGCTTAGTTCCTTTCGGCATTCCTGACAAATAGCCAGGTCCGGTGATATGTAAACATCATCAAATCCAATCCCCTGCGCCACCCCTGTGACCATTATGCTTTTGGCGAATCTTGTGTCTTCCTTTTCAGCCAGCAAATCCACGATTCCATCCCTTCGCCTGTACTTGCGCTCATTTCAAAAACAGTAATCTCAGGGTTTATCTTATTCATATCCTGATAGAACTTTTCCCGGTTAAAATCTGTATACTCCAATAAATCAATTTTATTGAGAATACATACTTCAGCTTTCTCAAAAATCGCAGGGTATTTGGCGACCTTATCGCTGCCTTCCGGGACTGACAGTATAACTATTTTGCCATCCTCGCCCAGCTCAAAGGCCGCCGGGCAGATTAGATTCCCGACATTTTCAATAAATAAAAGCTGGATTTTTTCCAGGGGCAGTTCTTTGAGAGCCTCAGCTACCATAGCTGCGTCAAGGTGGCAGGCGCCCTGTGTATTAAGCTGGATTACGGGGACCCCCAACTTCCCAATACGCTCCGCATCCCTTGCTGTCTGGACATCTCCTTCAATAACGCCAATAGAAATATCAGCGCCTGCCCTCTTGATAGTTTCTTCCAAAAGTGTGGTCTTGCCGGCCCCAGGTGAACTGATTAAATTCAGCGCCGTCAGTCCTTTCCCGGCCAACAGCCGCCTGTTTTCCCGGGCTGATTCGGTATTTGCCTTTAAAATGTCCGCAAAAATATTAATCTGCATCTGCCTTCACTCTCCTTCCAGGTATTCGATAATCATTTCCATCCCCTGGATGATCCTGGTCTCCTGGCTTTTGCATTTTGGACAGTGATAACCATACTCAAGCCAGGAATACCGGTTGCTGCATGCATCGCATTGTGCCAGAGCTTTTCTATATTCCGCCAAAAGACGTGCTTCTTCAGCCATAGTACCTTTCTTCAGTACATGAAAAGAGAAATCTAATGCTTCCGGCATGATGTATAAAAGCTCACCGAGAACAACTTTTATTTCGTTAATTTTTTTTAGCCCATATGCGCCGGCAGCTTCTTCTGCCTGCCACAGGATTTGTTGAGTAAAGGCTAACTCGTGCATAAAATCAACCTTTTTCAAGAATCCGGTCTATCTCCATGATTACTTCGGATACCAGGGCTGGAACGGCTAACATTACAGGGGATGAAATCTGGCTGCCAAAGTCCAGGTTAGCAGGCTCCACTCCAAATACAATCAATTCTACAGGCAATCCCGTTAAGGCCCTGGACCATTCAATAATATCCGCAGGCAACAACCCGTGACTGTCCATGCGTTCATAAATTGAGGAGACATCCTCCCAATTTTCAAAATGATATACACTCCCTGGTCTGCCTCCCGCACGGACGGCATCAATTATGATTACACAGCGTGAACAGGATATCTCGTGCAAGTAATAAAACATGGCCGTTCCAACTTCTAAAATACATATGGATTCCGGCCACTTTTTCGTATCACGGAGCAAACTAATGACCATACTTCCGACACCATCGTCAGACCTGAGGATGTTTCCTGCCCCAAGGACCAGGACTTGATATTGAGGTAATAATTCTAATTTGCCCATAGTAATTATGTATTCGCTTTCTCATATATTGATACAAAACAAATTTCGAAAATGGTGAAGACTAATGCAGCAAAAACAATTCGTATCCCTTTGTGAAAATTGGTTAAAAAACCCACGCAGTCCCCTGTCGAAAAAACTTCTTCCTGCCATAGAACAATACCGCTTGAAAACTGGCGAAAAACTTCCCGTCATCTGGGTAGAAACCAGCGACAGCGGCGACAATAATATCTCTTTTCTGAACACTTCAGCTCCGGATGCAGGCAGAGTTTTCCGGAAAATAATTGACCTTCTGTACAGCAATACTTTCATGGCCGCCCAGGGCCCGGATGCCATACGTTTACTGCAATATGCAGCCCGGCAATACCAGGGGCAGTTTACCCTGGTAGTGGAAGGAGCAATCCCCATCAAAGATAATGGTGTCTACAACATTATCTTTAAAACTCGGGATCATAGTTATACTGCACTGGAAATGGTAAAATGGCTTGGTTCCCTGGCTAAATACGTTGTGGCGCTGGGGACGTGCGCCAGTTTTGGCGGCCCTACGGCAGCAAGGCCAAATATAACCGAAAGTAAAGGAGTCCGGGATATTCTGGACAGGGAAGTAATCAATGTAAGCGGCTGCCCTATCAATCCCGACTGGTTTGTGGGAACCCTGGCCCACTTGTTGATGTTTGGCAGGCCTGAGCTTGATGATTTAGGGCGTCCTACTCTTTTTTACGGGTTCACTGTACACCGTCACTGCCAGCGCCGCTCTTACTTTGACCGGCAAGAATTCGCCCAGGAACTCGGTGATAAAGAGTGCATGTTCTCTTTGGGATGTATGGGTCCCCGTACAGGGGCAGACTGCCCATACAGGCAGTGGGTAGAAGGGGCCAACTGGCCGGTAAGGGCCAACACTCCCTGCATAGGTTGTACGAATAAAGACTTTCCGGATGGTTCAACACCCTTTTTTACACCGCTCCCTGAAAAGAATCCAGAACAAAACCAAAATCTATCCGGTCCGAAAAAGGAGGTATCCCGATGACTGAGCGTGTGACATTTAGCCCCATCACCCGATTAAGCGGACTATTATCGGCTGAAGCCACCGTGGAAAATGGGAGGATTATAGATGCTAATACCAGCAGTACTATGTTCCGCGGTTATGAGTGGATCATGTGCAATAGAAAAATAACCGATGCCGTTTACCTCACTCAGAGAGTCTGTGGAATATGTTCTTTAGCCCATGGAGCTGTGTCCAGTTATCTGTTGGACCAGGTTTTTGACAACGATATATCCGAAAATGCCCAGTACTTAAGAAATATTATGTATGCAGCCGACTTTTTACAAAACCACATCAGGCATTTTTATCTTTTCAGCCTGCCGGATTTTGTAGTTATGCCCAATAAGCCGCCCTTTCTAAATCAGAATTTAACCGATGCACGTTTAAATGCCCAGGATAACCAGCGGTTAGTTAACAACTATTTTGAAGCCATCAAGGCTTCCCAAAAAAGCCACGAAATACTGGTCCTTTTTGGAGGCAAAGCGCCGCACCAGCACAGTTTCGTACATGGAGGAGTGGCAGTAGCGCCTACTGCCGATAAAATCAACCGTGCCTTGGCATTACTAAGTGATATAACAGAGTTTGTCAGGGGCTGTATGATCCCTGATACTGAGCTGATTTCCTCTGTTTACGGTGATTACTATAAGATAGGAATAACCCCGGGCCGTTTGCTTTCTTTTGGTTTGTTCAGATTTGGGAACAAAAACGAGGAAGTGATCTGGCGAAGCGGGGTATTAAACGAAAATAAATTATCAATCCCCGACCTGAGTTTAATACATGAAGATATTACCCATTCCTGGTATGAAGTTAATAGGGATATCACCTCCCAACCATGTCTGGAACCGGCTCCTTTTAAACCTGGCGCATACAGCTGGATTAAATCTGTTAAATATGCTCATAACTTCTTTGAGGTAGGGCCACTGGCCAGGATGGTTATCAACGGTTTTTATCGTGGAAGCACATCTACCATGGATAGGATTTATGCACGAACTTTAGAGACATCCCTTATTGTTCAACTAATGAAAGACTGGCTGACCCAGCTTATACCCGGTCCCCCTCCTATTGAGCAAAAATCAAAAATTGTTCGTGAACGGGTAATTGCAGTAACAGACGCGATGAGGGGAACCCTTTTGCATAGTGCCATCCTTGAAAATGAGCAAATAAAAGAGTACAACATTATTACGCCTACCGTATGGAATTTTTCTCCCAAGGATCAATACGGAAATAGGGGTCCGGTGGAATCCGCTTTGATCGGCACAGAAATACCCTCCAATGACATGCTTTTCACTATACTGGGGCGGATCATCCGCTCTTTTGACCCCTGTCTGGCTTGTGCAACTCATGTCCTGGATGCAAATCACAAAAAGTCGGTAGTCTTTTAAACCTTCCCCCCACAGTTGATAAATCGGTTTCCTGTCCAGGTTTATAAGTCACCTCAAATGAGGTCAGGTACTTTGAGTCCGCACGCTTGCCCCTGCCTCAAAAAGGTTCATTACAGATAAATTACTACTTATACGGATTGCATGATATAATTTAATTAATAAATTTCTTGCTGGTTAAAACATACTGGATGAAATTATTGAACCATTCGGAGATAAGAATCCCAACGTTAATACTTTACAAAAAAGCCGGTATAACGTTTGTGAAAAATGCAATGAATAAATCATAAAAGGAGTGTGAATAAGAGTGAAAAAGAAAGTTAAAAACAATGTGTTTTGGGTAGGCAAGGTTGACTGGGAGCTTAAAAAATTCCACGGAAACGAGTATTCGACTCACAAAGGCTCAACATACAATTCTTACCTGATACAAGAAGAAAAGACGGTCTTGATTGATACAGTGTGGGCTCCCTTTGCCGAAGAGTTTGTTGAGAATTTAGTGAAAGAGATTGATCTGAATAAAATTGATTACATTGTGGCAAATCACGGAGAAATTGACCACAGCGGAGCACTACCCGCTTTAATGAAGCATATCCCTGACAAACCAATTTATTGCACAGCAAACGCTGTTAAATCTTTAAAAGGACAGTACCATCAGGACTGGAATTTTCATGTGGTAAAGACCGGAGATAAATTAGATATCGGGAACGGAAAAGAGCTGGTGTTTGTCGAAATGACGATGTTGCATTGGCCGGACAGCATGGCAACATATCTTACCAAAGACAATATCCTGTTCAGCAATGATGCTTTTGGGCAGCACTATGCAACCGAAAAATTATTTAACGATCTGGTAGATCAGTGTGATCTCTTTAATGAATCCATAAAGTATTTCGCTAATATTTTAACTCCTTTCAACCCAATGTTAAGAAAAAAGCTGGATGAAGTCATGTCTTTAAATTTGCAGATTGACATAATCGCAACAAGCCATGGGATCGTCTGGAGAGACAATCCGATGCAGATTGTCCAGAAATATTCCCAGTGGGCAAATGACTATCAAGAGAACCAAATTACCGTTATCTATGATACGATGTGGAATGGCACAAAAATACTGGCTGAAAAAATAGCAGAAGGAATTGGTTTGGCAGATCCGGATGTGGTTGTAAAAGTATATAATCTGGCCAAGAGTGATGAAAACGACCTGATAACAGAAGTTTTTAAATCAAAAACAGTTGTTATGGGTTCGCCGACTATTGCCAAAAGCGTTCTGCATTCGGTAGCAGGATTTATCCACCTGATGAAGGAGTTAAAATTCAAAAATAAAAAAGCAGCGGCATTTGGATGTTACGGGTGGAGCGGAGAATCAGTAAAAGTCATTAACGACTTAATGGCAGACGCAGGTTTTGATGTTATTAATGAAGGCTTTAGAAACTCATGGAACCCTGATCCCGATTCGCAGAAAGCAGCTTTAGATTTCGGCAAAGAAATAGCTGTCTAGCTGAGCAGAGGATAAGTTTTGCAGCCCTTAAAAATGCTGTTTACGGCATTTTTAAGGGCTGCTTTCATTAAGGGCACGGATTCTTAGTTGAATTTATTGATGGGTATTAAGGTTGCACTATTTTTGGTGCTGTTTTCAGCAAAACGATGTGGTGCATGATAAAATTTCAAAGGTCTCGAGGACAATAGCAGACCTTGACGGTTCCGCACTAATAAATGAATCGAACCTGGCCAAAGCCATCCAATACCGCTCCCTGGACAGGATTAACCCGATCTAACCCAATACCGCATGGTCCGCATCATAAGTTATAAGCAACGGCTTGATTCATCTTATATTATTTCACTTCCTGGAATAATGCGGTGCTTAAATACCTTTCACCGGTATCCGGCAGTATCACCACTATCAATTTGCTTTTGTTTTCAGGCCGCTTGGCAATCTGCAGGGCGGCGAACACCGCCGCGCCTGATGAAATCCCCACCAGCAGGCCTTCCTCCCGGGCCAGCCTCTGCCCGGTTTCAAAAGCTTCTTCATTCTTGATTTTAAAAATCTCGTCGACTATGCCAAGGTTCAGCACGTCAGGCACGAAACCGGCGCCGATACCCTGGATCTTGTGGGGGCCGGGCTTTCCTCCGGACAGCACCGGGGAATCCAGCGGCTCCACGGCGATTGCTTTAAATCCCGGCTTGCGTTTCTTGATTACCTCGCTGATACCGGTGATGGTGCCGCCGGTGCCGATGCCGCCTACCACAATATCCACCCTGCCGTCGGTGTCCGTCCAGATTTCTTCAGCAGTGGTGATACGGTGAATCTCCGGGTTGGCCGGGTTTTTAAACTGCTGGGGCAAAAATGAGTTCGGGGTTTGGGCCGCCAATTCCTCAGCCTTCCGGATGGCGCCTTTCATCCCATCCGCGCCCGGAGTCAATACAAGTTCAGCGCCATAAGCTTTCAAGAGGTTCCGGCGCTCAATACTCATAGTGTCGGGCATGGTCAGGATCAGCTTGTAGCCCCTGGCCGCGGCCACGAAAGCCAGGGCGATGCCGGTGTTGCCGCTTGTTGGCTCAATAATGATACTGTCCTTGTTGAGCAGTCCCTTCTCTTCCGCATCCTTAATCATGCTGAAACCAATCCTGTCTTTAACGCTGCCGGCGGGATTAAAGGACTCGAGCTTGGCAACGACCTCCGCCTCCAATCCCGCAGTTACCCGGTTCAGTTTCAGCAGAGGAGTTTTCCCGATTAAATCAGTCAGGTTGTTCGCGATTTTAGCCATTGGTTTTTACCTCCCAGGTTTTCGTTAGTGTAAAGTTCGTCTTCGAAATTAATACTTTTAATTGTTTTTCTCTTTTAATAAGTGTGACTTGTAAAATGGCTGAAATTTTTAAATCCCTCTCACCGAGCATACACCAGTTATTTAGTATGCATTTAATATATACTAAAATAATTGATTTATTAAATATTATAATCTAGTAGCCTTTTTGTCAATAAAAATATAAAAGCTAAAGACTTATTCCCCTCTTTCAACCAGCATTCTGTTTTTGTCACCGACTTTTTCAATTAAAATAACTCTGTGCCCTTCATCGGTAATGCTTTTTGGGACTTTCTGGAGAGGCTCCCCGTCATTCAAAAAAACTTCCAAAATTTCACCCACCATCATGTCCTCAAGTTTAAGCAGTGTCCTGGCAAAGGTTACAGGACATAAAACATCAGTAATATCCAAAGTAGCATCGACTTTATAGTTACTCATTAATTAACCACCTTCTTTGATCACCCAAAGATTTGGGTCTTATATACGAACTTTAATGCGTTCGATTTTCAGCCCAATAAACACGAAAAATTAAAACAGACGGATGTTCTAAAATAAAAGAGCGAATCATTCCGAAGTACCCTCTAAAATTTTCATCTGGTATTCAAATCACACACCGGCTGCTCATAGTCGGACAATTCATAATTTGCCGGATTAACTCCACAGGCAGGACAGTTTGGATTCTTCCGAATCTCAGTCTTGATGAATTCCATGGTCAGGGCATTGTAGGTCAGCAGTTCACCCACCAGTAAGTCTCCTATCCCCAAAAAATATTTTAAAACCTCGGTAGCCTGGATCAGCCCGATTATTCCCGGGATCACCCCTAAAACACCCGCCTGCGCGCAAGTCTGCACTTTTGAGGGTGGCGGCGGTGTTTGAAAAACACAGCGGTAGCACGGCCCCTCCCCTGGCAAGATAGTCAAAGCCTGGCCGATAAATCTTAGCACAGCGCCATGGAAAAACGGCTTCTTGGTAATAACACAGGCATCGTTAGCCAAGAATCTGGTGCCAAAGTTGTCGGTACCATCAACAACAACATCATAGTCTTTAATAATTTGCAGTATATTCGACGCCTTCAATCTTTCCTGGTAAGCGACTACCTGGCAGCCGGGGTTTAAAGCTGTCAACTTTTCCCTGGCGGAAACCGCCTTAGGCTTGCCGACGTCATTTGTTAAATACAGTATTTGTCTCTGTAGATTGCTTAAATCCACGACGTCGTCGTCAATGATACCGATGGTTCCCACCCCTGCCGCAGTCAGGTAATAAGCCACGGGGGAACCCAACCCACCCCCTCCGATAATCAGCACCCTGCCGTTGTTTATTTTTTTCTGACCTTTAGGCCCCACCTCGGGTAAGATAATATGCCTGCTATAGCGCACAACCTGATCGTCAGTAAAATTCAAGCCTGATAACACCCCTTTAGTTCCGAATTTTAGCCAGGAACATATCCTTTTCTTTCAATCTCAGTTAGCCCACCCTTGAGACGACAAACAGAATTTCTTCCGCGACAGCCGATTCCTTCTCTTTGAAGGGAACAATCTCGCTGCCGGTCCAGGAAAATCCCTTCTCAATCCTGACATTATTGGCCCCGGCCCAGTCAAGGAAGTCTTTCGCCGTGAAAAGGTGGATATTTGGCGTGTCGTACCATTGATAGGGCAGGTTTTGTGTCACCGGCATTTTCCCGGTGGATAAAAGAGAAAAAACAACCTGCCTGTGCCCGAAATTGGGAAAGCTGACAATGCCGGCGGACCCTACCCGTATCATCTCCTCCAGCACGAAAAGCGGCCTTTTTACTGCCTGCAGGGTTTTTTCCAGGATAACGTAATCGAAAAAACGGTCGGGCAGCCCGGCCAGTCCCTCGTCAAGATCGGAATGAATGACAGGCACACCCCTGGCAATTGTTTCAGCCACCTGGTCGAATTCCTTCTCAATGCCCAGCCCTTTTACGCCTTTTTGCCTGATCAGCTTGGACAGGAGTTCGCCGTTGCCGCAGCCGAGATCAAGAACGGAACTCCCGCCCGGAACCAGGCCGAATATAACCTTATGGTCAAAACGGCATTGTCTATTTACTGTCAATCTGCCCACCACCCTCCAGGAAATTCCTCACCAGCAGCGTCAGTTTATCCACCTCGAGCAGAAAAGCGTCGTGGCCGTATGAAGACTGAATATTGGCATAGCTTACCTGTTTCCTGTTCCGGCCAATGGTCAGCGCCAGGTTCTTCATGTGCTCCGGCAGGTATAGCCAGTCTGAGGAAAACGATACCAGTAAGATTTTGCCGCTGAGCCTTTCACATGCTTTATCCAGGTCGCCGCCGCCCCAAACAGACGCGTCAAAGTAGTCGGCGGCCTTCGTAATGTATAGATAACTGTTTGCGTCAAAGCGCTCCACAAATGATTCCGCCTGGTGCCGCAGGTAGCCTTCGACCTCGAAATCCGCTTCAAACTGGAACCCGGGCTTACTGCCGTTTCTAAACCTGCGGCCAAATTTGCGCTGCATGGAAGTCTCGGAAAGATACGTGATATGGGCCAGCATGCGGGCGACCGACAGCCCCTGGTCAGGCGAGGCACAGTCATAATAGTCACCGTCTTTAAAGTCGGGGTCTGCTGTGATCGCCTTCCGTGACACAGCGTTAAAGGCAAGCCCCTGGTCTGTCAGCCAGGCTGTTGAAGCGATAACGATGGCCGATGCCACCCGGTCAGGGTAGGCCAGGGCCCACTCCAGCGCCTGCTGCCCGCCAAGGGAACCGCCGGCCACGGTGACCAACTGCTCAATGCCCAGATAGCTGATCAGCCGTTCCTGCAACCTGACCCAGTCCCCCACGGTCACTACCGGGAAACGGAGGCCGTACGGCCGGCCGGATTCCGGAGCAATGGAGGAGGGACCAGTGGTGCCATAACAGCCGCCAAGAATATTTGAACAGATGACACAGTATTTTTTTGTGTCAAAAGCCTTACCCGGGCCAATCATATTGTCCCACCAACCGGGACGCCTCACCAGCCAGGACCTTCCCAATTTTTCAGCGTCATGATACCAGCCGGCTGCATGGGCGTCGCCGGAAAGTGCGTGGAGAACCAGGATAGCGTTGTCCTTATTCTCATTCAGCTTCCCATAAATTTCATACTCAACGTCGACCGGCCAAATCGCCTTCCCGCATTCAAGAGGAAGCGGGTTTGTTTCATCGGCAAGCCTGACCTTCCGGGGGAATACATAGCCCACGGAAAAGGGAGATTCAGGCCCGTCGACCTTCTTTGAAGTTTTATCTGTAAGCACATTAAATGCATCGCTCATCTTTATTACCTCCAATCGTGTCAAGGGAACGGCTCTCTTGACACGGTCCAAGAAATACTCCTTGATCACCTTAATGAATCATTGGGTACCTCCCCGTAATTCTCCGGGGTGACAGGAGACGATTATCTGTCACCTGCCCCCTGTCACCTGCCTTAAATGGCTTTATTCAGACCCTGGTCCAGATCTTCCAGCAAATCGTCGATAGTCTCTATTCCAACGGACAGGCGGATTAAATCCTCAGTTACACCGGTTTCCAGTTGTTCGCCCTCCGTCAGCTGCTGGTGGGTGGTTGAGGCCGGGTGAATAACCAGCGACTTGGCGTCACCGATATTCGCCAGCAGCGAGAAGATCTCAAGCGAGTCGATAAAACGCCTGGCCGGCCCCTGCCCACCTTTGATCCCGAAGGTCAGCAGCGCACCAAAGCCACCGCGGTAGTATTTTTTAGCCAGTTTGTGCGACGGGTGGCTGGGCAGTCCCGGGTAATTCACCCATGCTACCTGCTGGTGCTGCTCCAAAAATTTTGCCACCGCCAGAGCGTTCCGGCTGTGCCGTTCCATCCGCAGCGGCAGGGTTTCCAGCCCCTGCAGCAACAGGAAGGCGTTAAACGGGCTCAGGCACGGCCCCAGGTCACGCAGCAGGTGTACCCTCGCCTTGCCTATAAATGCCGCCGGCCCAAAAGCCTCGGTGTAGACCACACCATGATAGGTGGGGTCGGGTTCGGTAAACTGCGGAAAATTGCCGTTGGCCCAATCAAACTTCCCGCCATCCACAATAATCCCCCCGATGGAAGTACCGTGCCCGCCGATGAACTTGGTCGCGGAATGAACTACTATATCAGCGCCGTACTCCAGCGGCCGGCAGAGCCAGGGTGTGGTTACGGTGTTATCCACGATTAAAGGGATGCCGGCCTCGTGTGCTATGTCCGCCACCGCCTGAAAATCAATAACATCGAGCTTCGGGTTGCCGCTGGTCTCCGCGTACAGCGCTTTTGTGCGCGGTGTGATCGCCCGGCGGAAATTCTGCGGATCTTCCGGGTCTACAAACGAAACGTCGATCCCAAAACGGCTCAATGTGGCTTTGAAAAGGTTGTATGTGCCTCCGTACAGGCTATTGGCAGATACGATGTTATCCCCCGCGCCGGCTAGGTTGGCTATCGCCAGAAACTCCGCCGCCTGCCCCGAGGCGGTTGCCAGGGCGCCCACCCCGTTTTCCAGGGCGGCCACTCGCTGTTCCAGAACGTCGTTGGTGGGGTTCATGATCCTGGTATAAATATTTCCGGCCTCCTGCAGCGCAAAAAGGTTTGCCGCATGATCGGAATCCCTGAATACATAAGATGTTGTCTGGTAGATGGGCACCGCCCGCGAACCGGTTGCCGGGTCTGCTTTCTGCCCGGCGTGCACGGCCAGGGTTTCTAATCCTTTTGCTCCAATTGTCATGATTGCATCTCTCCCTTGGTTTTCAAAGTCATTTAAATTTAAAAACCTCTTCACTAAGAAGAGGTTTAAAAACTCTCTTCTTATCTGTCCGACATTCCGGAGGAAATTGGCACCTTTCAAGCAGCGCTTGAGGTTGCCGAAGGTTCATAGGGTCCGTCCCTCCCCTTCTCTGGATAAGAAAGTAACCATATACATATTAAACATATTGTTTTAGTATGATTATATTTAAAGGCGACCCCTTTGTCAATAAAAAATTAAACCACCTGTTTTAGTCCTCCGAACAAACCGATCGCATTCATCATACTTGTATTTTATGACCCTTCTTCAAAGCAAACAAGCAGCCCTCACCGCAATTTATCTCTCCATCCTGGCAGACAGTTTCCACCGTTGAGCTGTTTTCCTCCATCTGCATGACACGTTTTTCAAGCTTATCAATTTTTTTCTGCAGGCAAAGGATCATTTCCGCCACGGGGTCCGGCAGCAGATCGTGGCGCAGGTCTATTTCATAGTCTTCCCGCGGTTCGAGCTTCCGTCCGTTCCTGGCCACCACTTTACCGGGCACCCCCACAACCGTGCTGTCGGGCGGAACTTCTTTCAAAACCACAGACCCGGCTCCGATCCTGGAGTTGTCCCCCACTGTAAATGACCCCAGCACCTTGGCGCCCACGCTGACCACCACGTTGTTGCCGACAGTCGGGTGCCTTTTCCCTTTTTCCTTGCCCGTGCCGCCCAGGGTAACCCCCTGATATATGGTAACGTTATCACCTACCTCGGCGGTCTCGCCGATCACAACGCCGGAACCGTGGTCGATAAACAGCCCCTCGCCTATTTTGGCGCCAGGGTGGATCTCAATACCGGTCAGAAAGCGGGATAGGTGGGATATCAGCCGCGCTGTGACAAACCAGCGGCGCCTGTATAACCGGTGAGCTATCCTGTGCATAATAATGGCATGGAAACCTGGATAGCAGAGAAATACCTCCAATACTGATTTAACGGCCGGATCCCGCGCCATAACAGCACGGATATCATTTCTTAGCCGGCTGAACATTATATTACCTCCCATCCCAACTCTGGTTCATTAAATCTTAATCATCCCTGAATACGCTTGCTGATTATACCCCCGCCAATCAGGAAATCATCCCGGTAGTATACTACCGCCTGACCGGGAGTAATAGCCCGCTGTGGCTTGTAAAAATGGACGCGGGCTTTGTCTCTGTCCAAAGGGATAATAACAGCCGGTGACCCCTTTGCCCTGTAGCGTATTTGGGCCTGTACCTCCATTGGTTTTTCCAGCTCTTCCATAAAAATAAAATTGTTTTCCCCGGAAACTAAATCCGCGGACATTAAAGCCTCCTCAGGCCCGACCACTATTGCGTTTTGCCCGGGATCTATATCAATAACGAACATTCTTTCACCGAGGGATAATCCCAGGCCCCGCCGCTGCCCAATGGTATAAAAGGGGATGCCTTTATGCCGGCCAAGCACCCTGCCTTGCAAATCAATGAACGGACCAGGCTTAATTTCAACCGCCGCTTCTTCTTTAATGAAGTCCTGATACCTTCCGGTGACAAAACAGATATCCTGGCTTTCAGCTTTATTTGCCACGGGTAAATTTTTTTGGGCGGCGATCTTGCGCACCTCTTCCTTGGTGTAATCCCCTAAAGGCATCAACAACCGGGAGGCCTGCCGCTGGGTGAGGCTGTAGAGCACGTAAGTCTGATCTTTATCTTTATCCTTTGGCCGCTTAAGCAGGTAACGCTTACGCCCGGAATCGAAAAACAACCTGGCATAGTGCCCGGTTGCAATGAAATCGGCGCCCACACCCAGGGCTCTGTTTAAAAAAACTTCAAACTTGATATACCTGTTACAAGCGATACAGGGATTGGGGGTGCGCCCACGGCTGTATTCGCGGCAAAAATATGCAATCACTTTTTCCTCAAATGATTGCCTTAAATTCATTACGTAATGTGGTATGCCGAGTATATCAGCAACCCTGCGCGCGTCTTCCACCGCCTCCAACGAACAACAACCTACATGCTCTCCGTCAATTTCCGTAATAGCCGGATCCCAGATCTGCATGGTAGCTCCGATAACCTCGTAGCCCTCTTCAACCAGCAGGGCGGCAGCAACTGAACTGTCCACACCGCCGCTCATCGCAACGAAAACTTTCACTTAATCACCTGTTCATTATTTCGAAAATTATTAACAGCCGCCTGCAGGGCGTCAGCAGCCAGGTTGGAGCAGTGCATTTTTATGGGGGGAAGGCCGCCCAAAGCTTCCGCAACCTGTTTGTTGCTGAGCTTTAAAGCTTCCTCAAGGGATTTACCCTTTGCCATTTCTGTTACCATGCTGCTGGTGGCTATGGCCGCGCCGCACCCGAAAGTTTTAAACTTTATGTCTTCTATAATATTATCCTTTACTTTTATATAAATTTTCATAATATCCCCGCAATCAGGGTTGCCAACCTCGCCTACCCCGTCTGCGTCAGGTATTTCCCCAACATTACGGGGATTTGCAAAATGCTCCATGACTTTTTCCGAATACATCTTTACAGTCTCCCTTAAGAAAATAAAATAGTTGACATTCATATATCGGCTAAAATCCATCTTTAAGTAACTTCCAACATCCTCTTCAGGCAGGAAATTGCCCGTTCCCTAATCTCCTCGGACACTGTTACCCTGGGCTCAAGGTTTACAAGTGACCTGTAAACCTTATCCAAAGTAGTCTTTTTCATGTTAGGGCAGACCAGTTTATTTGAAGCTATGTGAAACTTTTTATCCGGGCATTGCTTGCGAAGAGGATGGAGAATGCCTATCTCGGTGCCTATAATAAATTCACGGGCTTCGCTTTCCCGTGCAAAACGGAGCATTCCGGCAGTACTTGAAACCATGTCCGCCAGGGCCACAACCTCGGGGCGGCACTCCGGGTGAACCATCACCAGCGCTTCCGGATGTACTTTCTTTGCTTCAATAATGTCATCAGGGGTAAGTCGATCATGGGTGTAACAATAGCCGTCCCACAGCATCATTTCCCGCCCTGTTTTGGACATAATGTAGTCTCCCAGGTTTTTGTCGGGAACAAATAAAATCGACTTGCCTGCCGGCAAAGACGTTATGACTTGAACCGCATTTGCGGAAGTACAGGCAATATCGCATTCCGCCTTCACTTCAGCGGAAGTATTCACATAACATACGACGATAGCCCCGGGCATCTCCCGCTTTTTCCGATCCAGCTGCACCGCGTCAACCATATCGGCCATCGGGCAGCCGGCGTTATCATCCGGCAGGACCACGATCTTGCCGGGGGAAAGGATGGACGCGCTCTCGGCCATGAAGTGGACGCCGCAAAAAATTATAACATCTGCGTCTGTTTTGGCTGCCTGCTGGGAGAGGCCGAGGGAGTCGCCGATGAAATCCGCCACGTCCTGCACTTCCGGACGCTGGTAAAAATGCGCCAGGATCACTGCTTTGCGTTCTTTTTTTAGATTAAGTATTTTTCCCGATAGTTCCTGAATAGTTTTTTGGTCCACTGTATATCAATCCTTTAGCGGAGACATGTCTCTAAGTTTTTCCACAATCGGTTTCATTGCTTCGAGGAAATAGTCAACGTCATCCTCTGTATTATCCTTGCCCAGGGTTATGCGCAGCGACCCGTGAGCTTCCTCATGCCGGACCCCCATCGCCAGCAGTACATGAGACGGCTCAAGTGAGCCGGATGTGCAGGCGGAACCGGTGGAAGCCGCAATTCCTTTCATATCAAGACTGAGCAGCATTGATTCACCTTCAATATATTTAAACAGGAAACTAGCATGGTTCGGCAGGCGCTTCACGGGATGCCCGGTCAGCCTGACGTCTTCCATGCCGGTAAGCCCCTTGATCAATTTGTCCCGCAGGACCTTCAGCCTGGCGCTTTCCGTCTCCCTGTTCTCCACGGCCAACTCGATGGCCCTGGCCAACCCCATGATGCCTGGAATATTCTCGGTGCCGGCCCTGCGCAGGCGCTCCTGCGCGCCGCCGTGGAAAAGGGTCTGCCGCCAGCGAGTCCCTTTGCGGATATATAGAGCTCCGATTCCTTTAGGCCCGTAAATTTTATGCCCGGAGACGGACAGTAAATTTACCCCCAGTTCGTCAACGTTAACCGGTATTTTGCCGAAGCTCTGCACCGCGTCCACATGAAATATTATTTTCCGCTCCCGGGCCAGCTTGCCAATCTCCGCCACGGGCATAATCGTGCCGACTTCGTTATTGGCATGCATAATGGTAATTAAAATAGTCTTGTCTGTAATCGCGGCGGCTACGTCATCCACGCTGACCATGCCGTACTGGTCCACCGGCAGGACGGTGATGTCAAAGCCGTCTTTGCCCAGTGCTTTTACCGTATTCAGCACAGCGTGATGTTCCACGGCGCTGGTGATAATGTGGTTACCCCTGTTTTTGTTGGTGTATGCCGCGCCGTGAATGGCCATGTTGTCTGATTCGGTGCCGCCGCTTGTAAACACAATCTCCCCGGCACTGGCGCCGATAGCCTGGGCTACCTTTTCCCTGGCTTCCGTCACCTTTTTGCGGATTTGGAGCCCGTAATTGTGGACGCTGGAAGGATTGCCGAAATTGTCCCCGGTAAGGTACCTGTACATTTCTTCGGCCACCGCGGGATGGACAGGCGTGGTCCCGCTGTGATCAAAATAAATACTATGCACTAAACAACCCCCTAAACCTAGTCACAAATTTTCAAAACATAATCATAGTAAAACGATTGGATTAATAACAATATTATCATAGTAAAACGCTCGGAATCTGTCAACATTTTTTAATCATGAAACATATAAACGTTTAATTGGTGACTCGTTTATGGTGGGTATATACGCTAAGCCTGCCCTCCCGGGCAAAACCGATAACGGTTATCCCCAACTGGTCTGCCAGTTTCACAGCAAGCTCAGTCGGAGCTGAGCGAGAAACAATTACAGGTATTCCCATTTTGGCAACCTTAATTAGTATCTCTGAAGAAATGCGTCCGCTGAAAACTAAAATTTTATCGTCATAGCTGATGTCATCCAGAAAACATCTGCCGAATATTTTGTCGACGGCGTTGTGGCGGCCGATATCTTCATAAAAAAATACAACTCCGTCGCGCGTGCAGAGAGCCGCGCTGTGGGCGCCGCCGGTTGCCTTGAAAACCTCAGAAAGTTTTTCAAGCTGTTCAGACAGATAAAAAATATCCCTGGGAGTGACATTTAAACCGGACTCCACCTGGGTCACTCCCCTGGTGTCGTTTATAAAGTAAAAAGAAGCACGGCCCCTGCCGCAGCAGGATGTAACAAACCTCTTTAGAAACATTCCCTGCGACGTGGATTCAACGGCAGTTTCAACCCAGATGAGCCCGTCATCTTCATTGATCAGTATGCTCTTCAGGTTTTCCCGCTTCATGAGTACCCCTTCAGAACACAGAAAACCCACAGCCAGTTCTTTAAGTTCGCCCGGCGAACAGACCAGGGTCACAAATTCCTGGTCGTTCAGATAAAGTGTAACGGGCGCTTCCCTGACCACTATATCTTCACCTTCCGTGAAGCTGCCGTTTTTATAATATGAAACAGGCAGACTGACGGTTTTATCGTTCTCATCCGACATGTTTTTCAGCCTCCTTTTTGTGATCAAATATAATACATATCAGCGTCTTTTGAACGGCGCAGGTTCTCAGCCTCTTTGCACATGTCCGCCAGGGTGGCGCCGTCTAATACGGTTGCAATCGCTACTCTGACTCTTTCCCAAAGCTTCCTCGTAACGCAGAATTCCGCTCTAACACAGTTTTCCGGGTCTTCCTCGCTTACGCAATCAGTGGGATTAAGTGGGCCCTCCAGGCACCGGACGATCTCGCCGGCTGTTATCCTGGAGGGTTCACGGCTGAGCAGGTAGCCGCCCTGGGCGCCCCGTACACTGCGCACCAATCCCCCTTTACGCAATACATTCATCATCTGTTCCAGGTAGCCTTCCGAGATTAACTGCCTTTCCGCAATCTGGAAAAGAGGGATTGGTTCTTTTAGCTCATAATTCAACGCAAGTTCCAACATAGCCCGCAATCCGTACCGTGCCCGCGTAGAAAATTTCAATCAATATACCCCCTTATTAAGAATATTTAATACCTATCGCACTTTTGGTTCTAATTCCTACTATACTAATATATTTTTTATAGTTTAAATCATAGTATTTATATTTGTCAACGAGGGATACAGAGGACATATAGTGTGAAGTGCCCTTGCGCACTATCTTGACCTTAATAAATGCTTGTAAACAAAATGGTACATAGTGATTGTTCTCAGAGCATATGGTACAGTGTATTTCTTTCACCGGCGAAGTTATTGAAGGAACTGCAAAAATTATAATAAGGAAATTGAACTTGTAATTTTAAAAAACAAATGCTCCAGTACTACTGGAGCATCACATTGAAGACAAAACCGCTTTTATGCTGCAAGGCATAAAAGCGGTTTCCCCTTGGAAACATAATTTAATAAATCTACATATTACATACTGCACATGCCCTCGGCATCCATATTCCCCTGAAGCCATCCAGCACCGCTCCCTGGACAGGCTCTATGTAAACTATTAACACGCCATTTCAACCTCAGTCGCCACATATCAGCTTTTATTGGCCGGGCGGGGTATTATTCAGTATAGCGTCGTAATCAATGTTTTCCAAAAACTTCTTTTCCCTGGCGTCCGCGGAGTTGAGGCACAGGACGTTGATCGCGTCACCTTTGGCCGGCGATTCCGACCTGAGCATTTTTTCCGGGAACCGGGAGTAACCGAATATGGCGCTTCCTCCCACGGTATTAAGCCCTCCCGCGTCTCCCCATTGATTGGCTACGGCCAGGTGCGTCTGCTCCCCCAGCCTGGCTTCCCAGATAAACTTGCTCCGGCCGTCTTCCCAGAGAGCGGGCGCACAGAGCAGATCGGCGCCGCGTTTGGCCAGGGATTCAGCGCATTCAGGAAACATCAGGTCGCAGCCGGCCACCAGGCCGATCCTGCCGAAGGGAAGGTCGCAGACAGGAAAAATGCCGTCTCCCTCTTCAGCCCATTTTTGATCACGCGGCGCCAGGTGTACCTTCCTATATTTGCATTCTACTCCACGGGGGCCGATCAGGACACAGCTGTTATACTGTTTTCCACCTTGACTTTCAGCCATCCCCAGGGCAATATAGACGTTTTTTTCCGCTGCCGCCCTGGCAAGTATCTCAGTGGTGCGGCCGGGGATCTCTTCGCCCAGGTTCTCCGCCTCCACAGGATCGGAAATTATTCCGGTCGTGCACAACTCCGGCAGCACAACCAGGTCCAGCGGCCGCCCCCGGGCTTCAGACATGGCCGCGGCTCTATCGATTAATCCCATTATTTTCCCGGTGTTGGCCAACGGGCTGCCCGGCTCCGGCTGGAATTGTACTGTCGCCACAGTGAATTCAGCAGGCTCCGGCAAGCCCAGCACCGCGCCGGGATTAAATTGAGAATAGATGTCCAAAGCAATGTCGCTGTAATAATTTGGCTTCCTCCGGCCAGGGAAACCGTCAGCATCAGGCGGAGCGAACTTACCCCCGACCAGGGGCAGACTGCCGTAGATAATGGTATCACCCGGTGAACTTACCTGCTGCAGCGGGCTGCCGTACCTGTCGATGATAAAGGACTCCGCATTACGGCAGTCCATGCCTTTATCCATTCCCGTCCGGTTGCAGGCTAAAAGGCAGACCCCGTTCTCCGCGGCCCGCGCCCGCCAGAATTTTTCCGGGTTGTGGTGTTCCGGCGGCCAGTTGGCCGGGACCAGCAGGACCCGGGCGCCTTTCAATGCGGCCGCCCGCGCCGGTTTATAAGAATAGGTATCGGCACAAATCAATACACCCAGCCTGCCGAACTCCGTCTGTGTCACCAGCACCGGCAGGTTGCCCCTGGCGGCCCACAGGTTTTCCCGGTAAGCCGGCGCCAGCTTGCGGCATTTGCCCACCACGCGCCCGGCGGGGCCGATCAGGGCGGCTGCGTTGTAAAACACGCCTGTCTTACGGTCCACCTCCGGCAGCCCAACACAGATATAACAGCCGTAATTCCCTGCAATGCGGCCCAAAGCCCTGGTCGCGGGACCGGGGATGGTTTCCGCCAGCGGAGCAATCTCCGCCCTGCTTGCAAAAGAATAGCCGGTAACAGCCATCTCCGTGTTTAAAATAACCCGCGCTCCCGCCCCGGCGGCTTTTTCATTCAGGTCCAGCAGCCTGGCCAGGTTCTTTTCTTTTTCGCCCCAGTCAACTGACGCGTGCACCAGGGCCACTTTTAAACCATCGCCGTGAATGTTCACACCAATACCTTCTTGATTATGCAATAGCTAATTTTAACGCTCGATGCCGTCACGGGCGGGCACACCTTTTTCATAGTAATGCTTCACTTCCACCATCTCCGTTACCAGGTCCGCCGCGTCGATGACTTCCTGCGGGGCGTACCTGCCGGTGAATATTACTTCCACCCCGTCCGGCTTGGACCTGATCACATCCAGCATTTCTTCGGTGGTAATGAGGTTGAAGAAATGGGCCGTGTTGATCTCATCAAAAACAACGATATCGTATGCCCCGGATAGCATCGCATTTTTAGCCTTCGCCAGGCCTTCTTGCGCCATCCGCACATCCTCCGCCTCAGGCGGGTTTTTAACGTGAATGAATGTGTCTTTGCCGTACTGCTCGATAGTGATGTATGGCCGGCACATCTCCGCTGCTTTCAGCTCGGAGTATTTCTGCCCTTTCATGAACTGGCCCACGTAAGTCTTCATACCCCGCCCCATGGCCCGGAAAGCCAGGCCCAGGGCCGCCGTGGTCTTGCCCTTGCAGTTGCCGGTGTAGACCTGGACCCACCCTTTTTTAATGTGCTCCTTGTCCAACTCATTACCCCCTCTACCGTTTTCTAAGAACATGTATATTTAGAAATAAATTTTTAGACGCCCCGCCTCACCTGGCCAAAGACTTCCTGAAAATGAACAGGATTCCGGCAAACACAACCACCGCTATGATAGTCGAGTATAAAAAGGCGCTGTTTTTTTGTGAGCTCTCCGGTTTTAATTTTAACATTAATATCTCGCTGGCGGCGCTTTTTTCGATGCCTTTTTTGCCAGCCACGATCAGGCCGCCGCCGCGGACCTGGGCAACAGTATAGCCGCTGCCCGCGCCGGCGACCTCTACTGTTTTCTCCCAGAGAAGGCTGCCGTCTTCAGCCGTTTTGACCGCGTACAGGTCGTAGCCGCCGGCGGACTCTATTTTGCCCGTCAGGACGTAGCCGTCACTCACCCGGCAGGCGCCGTAAAACGAGCTGACCTTACCGCCTCCGTACGTTTTTTCCCAGATCAGGTTCCCGCCGTCGTCGACCTT
Organism: Pelotomaculum sp.; assembly: GCA_018435055.1. Lineage (GTDB taxonomy): Bacteria > Bacillota > Desulfotomaculia > Desulfotomaculales > Pelotomaculaceae > Syntrophopropionicum. Next base: position 44,071 of record JAHDOA010000017.1, read on the forward strand.
CAGCAGGTAGGCCGCGAAACCGGCGCCCTGTTCACCGGACTCTTCCTTTTCCCCGGCAATAACATACCCGCCGCCGGCTGCCTCCAACAGGAACCAGCCGTAATCAGAACCGCTGCCGCCGTAAGTTTTCTGCCAGATCATTTCTCCCCCGGCGTCAGTCCGCAATAGATAAACGTCAGGTTTGCCGGCGCCGAAGGACTCCGCGTTGCCCGCAATGAGAAAACCCCCGTCAGCCGTCTGGAGCAGGGAGTAGCCGCAGTCGGAAGCCGCGCCTCCGTAAGTTTTTTCCCATACCACATTGCCGGAGGAATCCAGTTTGACCAGGTAGACGTCATATATGCCCGCGCCGGAGGACTCCGTCCCGCCGGCTATGATAAAGCCGCCGTCTTGCGTCTGCCGGACGGACCAGGCATAATCACAGCGCGGCCCGCCGAACACTTTTTCCCACAGCAGTATGCCCTTGCCGTCAGTCCGCACCACGTACACGTCATGGTCGTAAGCGTCCTTTGACTTCGTCCCGCCGGCGACAATGAATCCGCCGCCGCTGACCTCCCTGACGCAGTGGCTGTCGTTGTAACCATAGCCCTGGTATGTCTGAAGCCACAGGTTGCTGCCGCCGCCGTCGTATTTGGCGAGAAAAACATCGGCGCCGGTTCCGCCTGTATCTATCCAGCCGGTTAGGATTAAGCCGCCGTCTCTCGTCTGCCCCGCAAAATGGCCCTCTCCCCGGGCAAAGGCGTTAGACCACTCCACTGCCGGAGCGGCGGAACCCGCCTGCTCAGCGCCGGAAACCCCAGCCATGGCGCAGAGGAAAAACGAGACGAGCAGGATCAGCGGCATTATTCTCATCTTCAAGTAAATTGGCCCCCCTTATATATTTTCCAGGTACCGCACATCCATTTTTTTGTGGAAGTGCCGCAGTATTTTAATGCTCTGGCTGCCCAGGGCGGCACAGAAGAGCAGGTTGCCCGCGGCACGCAGGGAATCAAAGCTGAAGCCTGCCGCCCAGAGCAAAAAATAGGACTTAAAAGTCAGCGGGCTGGTAAAAACGCTCCACTGCCATATGTCCATGATGGCGCCGTAAAGGTAGCCCCAGATAAAACAAAGCACGGTGATAGTCTTGTATCCTGCTCCGGGAAACAGGACCCTGACCGCCGCCCCGGACATGCCCACCAGACCCCAGCAGATCATCTGCCAGGGCGTCCACGGCCCCTGCCCGATAAAAAAATTGGAAATCAAGGGCGTCATGGCGCCCACAAAGAAACCTACTCGCGCGCCGAACACAAACCCCGTGATCTCCACCAGAAACATGGTGGGCTGCAGAAAAAGCAGGGCCACGCCGGTCACCGCCCTGCCCGCGGCGCAAAGCGCGGCCAGCATGGCGATGAGCGATACCTGGCGCGCGTTCAGGCCCGCTTTTTTCTCCATCCCCAGCATGAGCAGGGCCACAGAAAAAATGCCGGCCATAGTTATGTACAGACCCCAGTTCGTCCCCGTCACATCATCACCCCCGGGACTTCACCCGTGGCCGCGCCGCTGCTCACAAGGGGGTAGATCCGCTCCCGCGCCTCGCTGAAGGTGAGCACCCCGTCACAGATGCCCCGGCACATCTTGCTCAGCTGGGGGGAATAAAAGACCGATTTGCCAAGGACCTCGTGCTTTTCCCCGTCGCTGACCACCCTGCCGGAGGACATCATTACGATCCGGGCGGCGTACTCGGCGGCAAACTCCACGTCGTGGGTCACCACGATCACCGTACGGCCTTTTTCCGCTTCCTGCTGCAGAAACCGGCCCAGCTCCGCCTTGAGGCGGAAGTCGACCCCCCTGGTGGGCTCGTCCAGGATGATCAGGCCGGGAGACATGACCAGCACGGAGGCCAGGGCGACCCTCTGCCTCTCGCCGCTGCTCAGGTCCCGCGGGTTTGTGCGGCGGTACCGGGCCAGGCGGAACCTGTCCAGCATTTCATCAACTACGGACGTGTCCTTCAGACCGAAATTTTTCAGGGTAAAGAGCAGTTCCTCCTCCACCGTGTCCTGAAAGAGGTAGTCGTTGGGGTTCTGGGAGAGGTAGGCGGTGTGCCGTCTGATCTCCTTTAGCCCGTTTCGGCCGACATCTTTTCCCAGGACCTGGACTGTGCCCCGGTCCGGCCTGAGCAGGCCGGTCAGCTGCCTGAGCATCGTCGACTTACCCGCGCCGTTTTCGCCCAGGACAGCTGCAAACTCCCCTTCCCTGACATCCAGGCTGACGTCTTTTAAGACCTCCTGGCCGCCCGGGTAGGTAAACCACAGGTTTTTCAGGCAGACGGCGCTGTCCCGCGCCGCCGGGGCCGTGGGAGAGCCGCCAACCTTTCCCGCGGCGGGCCGCGCCGCCAGGGCCCGTTCAATATTCACACAGGAGCGCAGCAGCTTCCTGCCCTCCTTTACCGTCAGAGGCAATGAAGGCGACTCAATGCCGGCAAAGAACCTGGCCACCGGCGGCAGAAAAGGCGAGTCCTCCCTGCTGGTCTTCCGGGCTACCTCACGGGCGCTGCCGTCACAGGTGATCCTTCCCTTTTCCATCAACAAAATCCGGTCAGCCAGGTGGTAACAGCGCTCCAGCCGCTGTTCGATCATGATCACCGTGAAGCCCATCTCCTCGTTCAGACGCTTGACCAGGTTCAGGATATCTTCCGCCGATACGGGATCCAGCTGGGATGTGGGCTCGTCCAGGATTAGCACGCGCGGCTGCATGGCCAGGACGGAAGCCAGCGCCAGCTTCTGCTTCTGGCCGCCGGAAAGGTTGGCCGTGAAGGCTCCCCTGATCTGCTCCAGGTTCATGAAGCAGACCACCTCGGCCACCCGGCGCTGCATCTCTTCATTGTCCAGCCCCAGGTTCTCCAGGCCGAAGGCGATTTCCGCCTCGACATAGGTCTGCACGATCTGCTTTTCCGGGTCCTGGAATACCATGCCCACTTCCCTGGCCAGCTTCCCGCGGTCCATCGTCCTGATATCCTGCCCCTGGAAATAAACCTTTCCGCCGACGCGGCCCCCGTAAAAATCCGGGATCAGCCCCGCCAGCGCCCTGGCCAGCGAAGACTTGCCCGAGCCGGAGCCGCCGGCCACCAGGATGAATTCTCCTTCCCTGATCTCCAGGTTGATATGGTTCAGCGCGGCTTTTTCAGCTTCGGGATAACAGTAGGTCAGATTTTCGACTTTATAAAGCGGCAATACTTACACCCCTCGCTTAAAATAAGCGGTACAGACAGGTAAAAAAGCACAACAACCAGGGCGGCCAGGGTCGAGGCGTCACTGACCAGGGCGTCCGCCACCGGGTAAAAGGCGTAGCGCCCGCAGCCGTACAACAGCCCCCAGGCTGCGGCAAACAGGGCCAGCAGGCTGGCGCCCATGCTCAGGTAATCCCTGGGCCGCAGCAGGTTCCGGCTGTAGACCGAGCGCCGGCCGCTGCCGTAAGCCCTGGCCTGCATGGACTCGGCTATCTCCATGGAGTCCTCCAGGGAGGAAAGCAGCATCACGTTGTACAGGCCGGAATATTTTTTTACCCTCACCCACAGGCCGCCTTCTTCGAAATCAACACCGCGAAACTGCATCACTTCTTTAATCCGCTTCAGGTCCCTGACCATGGTGGGAAACATCCGCGTGGCCAGGGCCACCATCAGCACCGATTTGCCGGCCGCCCGGGAAAAGAGGTTTAGTACATTGTCCGGATTGACCATCAGGTTGTACAGGCAGAATACGCTCATGATCACCAGCAGCCTGAGGCCGGACACGGCCCCGAAATACATGGCTTCCATGGATATGTCCAGCCTGCCCAGGAAAGGCACATCCGGACCGTGCCAGATGATCGTGGCCCCGGCCCTGATCACCAGCGGGTTGACGGCCATGACGACGAGCATCAAAAAGACGCCCGCCTTTAAAAACCCCTCCCAGGCCTCAAACCCGTCCACCCCCCTGATCAGCAGGGCCAGCAGAAGCAGCAGGGACAAGAGGTAGAGAGGGTTGTCGTAAAGCAGGCTCAGCAAAAGGAGCACAAAAAGGTACGCCAGGACAGCGGCAGGGTGAAAGCTCTGCAAGAAAAGCCCTTTGTCCTGGTAATAAAGCTTGTCGAACAAGTTCCGCCGCCCCTTTACTTTTATTTAATTAGATCATCCCAGTGGGGCTGGGGCTGCTCCATGCTGTTGCTGTACCACCAGATCACCCTGTCTCCGGCTTTCACCGGGTGCCTGTCAGCCATATGCATGGGGACGTCGCCGTTCACTGAATACATCCAGCCCGATACCCCGCTGTTGGCCTGGCCGCTGATGGAATAGACAAAATCAGGCCACGCCGGCGAAGTAACATAAGAAATGCCGGCGGCCTCCAGCGCGCCCAGGGCGGTAATACCCCACTTGTTGTCTTTTTTTATAAAGACCTGGCCCGCCTTGTAAAGCTGTTCGCCGTTTTTGCCCACCACGGCGATCCCTACCGGGCAGCCGTCATCGGGCGGTATTGCAGGCGCATTAACCGCTGCGGCATCACCCGACGCACTTGCTGGTGAAGCGGCGCCTGACAAAGCAGCCTGTTGCTGTGTTACCGGATCGCCTTGCTTTGCTTCAGTATCAGGCAGACCTTTATCCAATCCGGGAGAATTCTGCCCCGCCCCGGCGGGGGGTTGGTCCTGGCCGGCCGCGTCATCCTGCGTTTCATAGGCGGTATCCGCGCCGGATATCTTAACAACTGACTGCTTAATGAGCAGCCCCTGCACAATGAAAAAAACAGCGTATACCAACGAGCTGTCAGGATTTACTTGAAATAAAAACCTCCGCACGTTTAATGCGGAGGTTATTGCCTGATTCAGAACACTGTACAAGGCCGTTATTCCTTCCCATCAACCGTGGGTAATGGCGGATAACAAAGAACAAGCAGATATCCTGGCTCAAGTTCATCGCTCGCTCTGCGCCTTCCCGGGGTTAACCAGTGGCATTTTGCAGAAGAGCTCCCTCATACAGTGGCGGGACCGCGCCGGCTTTTTGTCCGGCTTCCCTGCTTATCCTTTTATTATTAAGTTTTTTTTACTTTACTATAATTAGACAACAGGTGTCAATAATAACCACACAAAATAATTAATGAGCCGCCTTTTCTGATTGATAAATCTACTAATACTGAACTCCATGGCATATAAATTACAAATATCAAGCAAGCAAGCGGGTTGAATATAATGAACAGGGAGTTTCATACCTTTCGGGAGTATATGAAAAAAGATGAAGACCTTTTAACCGCTTCCATGGAAGACTACCTGGAAATGATTTACCGCTTATCCAGAGAAACCGGTTATACCAGGATTAACGACCTATCCGGGGCCCTCAATGTGCAGCCCCCTTCCGCCACCAGGATGGTACAAAAACTTGCCGAGATAGGGACCTTGGATTACGAAAAATACGGCGTCATAGTATTGAGCATAAAAGGTAAAAAGCTGGGCGGATACTTGTTCGAACGGCACCAGATGGTCGAAGATTTTCTTAAAATGCTTGGCATAAAAGAAAATCTACTGATGGAAACTGAAAAAATAGAACATACCATCAGCTCGCAAACTTTAAAATGCCTGGCAGACTTTGTTGATTTTTTCAAGCACAGGCCGGAAGTCTTATCAGATTTTGAATCATTCAGGAAATCAAGAGGGAAGACCGTTTGAACCGGTCCTCCCTTTTTTAAACCCAGCCCGCCTGCCTTGCCGCCAGGGCGATAACAAAACAAACGGCACAGGCGACACCCAGGGGAATTAACGCGGCAAGAGCGGTCCACTTGACGCTGCCGGACTCACGCCGGATAGTCCAGAGAGTGGTGCCGCAGGGGTAATGGAGCAGGGAAAACAGCATCGTGCATAAAACAGTCAGCCAGGTCCAGCCGTGTTCAACCACAAATAACCTGCGCAGCGCCTCGATGCTGTCCATCTCAACCATCGAACCCGTTGCCAGATAGCTCATGATCAGTATCGGCAAAACTATTTCATTTGCCGGCAGCCCTAGAATAAAAGCCATTAAAATGAAGCCGTCCATTCCCAGGAGCGTGCCAAAGGGGTTCAGCCAGTTGGCGCAGTGTGAAAGGACGCTTAAATCACCCACATAAATATTGGCCAGCAGCCAGGTAACCGCTCCGGCCGGCGCTGCAACGCATACGGCCCGGCCAAGGACAAAGAGCGTGCGGTCATAAATTGAGCGTATAATGACCCTGCCTACACGGGGCTTGCGGTAAGGGGGCAGTTCCAGTGTAAACGACGACGGTACCCCTTTCAGGAGCGTTGCAGAAAGGGCCCGTGACACGGCCAGGGTGACTGCTATCCCGAACAGGACAATGCCCATCACGATTACGGCCGCTCCGAGGGAATATGCCGTTCCCATTACCAGTATACCGGCGAGAGCTATTAAGGTTGGAAAGCGCCCGTTGCACGGCACAAAGTTATTGGTCAGCATGGCGATTAAGCGTTCGCGCGGAGACTCTATAATCCTGCAGGCTATAACACCTGCGGCATTGCACCCGAAGCCCATGGTCATAGTAAGGGATTGCTTGCCGTGGGCGCCAGCTTTTTTAAATAAATAATCCAGGTTAAAGGCCACCCTGGGTAAATACCCCAAATCCTCAAGAAGAGTAAAACACGGAAAGAAAATGGCCATTGGAGGCAGCATAACGGACACGACCCAGGCTACGCAGCGGTATATTCCTTCCACAAAAAATCCTTTTACCCAGGCTGGCGCGCCCAGCCATGCACACAAGTCAGTCAGACGGTCCTGGCCCCAGAACAGCACGGTCGCCAGGACTGTGGAGGGATAATTGGCGCCGGTTACTGTAATCCAGAAAACCAGTGCCAGCAGCAGGAGCATCATTGGGATGCCAAGGGTCCTGGAAGTTAGCACGTCATCAAGTTTTTTGTCCCAGTCTACCCTGGGTTTGCTTTTTTGGCTGACTACTTTCCGGGTTATCCTTTCCGCGTCTCCGTATATGGTGCTGACTATACTATCATTAAGTTTCAAGGTAACATCAGGGCTTATCCTTTCAACTTCCTTCATAATATCTCTTAGCTTACCGGTTGTTGAAGAGGAATGGTTCATGCCAGGGCAACGCCTCCCGCTTTAATTTTCAGAGGGACTCTTTCCTCCGTCCATTTTTGAACGGCGCTGATAACCGTTTGGTCATGCTCCAAAAAACGGAGGGCGAGCCAGCGGCTGTTAAATTCTTCTCCCACCAGCTTCCTGATATGGGGTTCTACCTTTACTACCGCGTCCTCAATTTTCTTTTCGTATTTAACAGTATAGGGAGCGTTTACAACACTCCCGGTAGCGACGCCTGTTATTGCGGAGAGCAGTTTACCAAGACCGTGGCCCTCTCTGGCCGCGGTGGGTACAACAGGCACACCCAGCTCCTCCGACAGGGACGCTGTATTTATTTCAATTCCTTTTCTTTTAGCCTCGTCAACCAGATTAACACAGATAACCGCTTTTGAAGTGATTTCAAGCACCTGCAGCGCCAGGTTGAGATTTCTTTCCAGGCAAGTGGCGTCCAGTACCACTACCGTGGCGTCCGGTTTACTAAAACACAGGTAATCCCTGGCCACCTGTTCTTCTGCCGAATTTGACAATAAAGAATAGGTCCCCGGCAGGTCTACCAAATTAAAAGTCATACCCCTGTAGCTACAGCTGCCTTCAGCACGGAGCACGGTTTTACCCGGCCAATTGCCGGTGTGCTGCCTTAAACCGGTAAGAGCATTGAATATAGTGCTTTTACCTGTATTGGGGTTGCCGGCAAGAGCTATTATGTAACTGGTTTTTTGGTTGTTGGATTTTCGGGCGCTTTCCTCATTTGCATCCATTCTTCTAAAAAGCCTGTTGATTAAATCCATAAATTTACTCTCCTTTATATTCAACCAAGACCTGGCAGCCCTCTTCTTTTCGCAGGGCTATAACAGTTCCACGAATTTTAAAAGCCCTGGGGTCTTTAAAAGGGCTGTACCTTAAAGCCTCAACCTCCGTTCCGGGCACCAGGCCAAGGTCCATCATCCTCCGCCTCGTTATCCCCCCGGCGTTAAGAGATGTTACTACTGCCGATTTCCCGACAGGCAGGTTGTATAAATATACTGTTTCGCGTGATTGGTATATTTCTTTGTTGCTTTCCATAGCTGCTCCGCCCCTCTCTCTTAATTACATTCACCTAATAAAGTTAACTTCAACTAAAAAAAATAAAAAAATAAAAATCATCGATTCCAACCCCTGCATTGAAGCCAGTTATTACAGAAGTATATTGAAAATATTTCTTGCAGTGGATTTATTCCGATAAGATAATACATTTTACGCAAAGATTTTTTCTTTGCTACATTGCCTGTAATGAAAAGAATAAAAAAGACAACCTGACCACAATCCTTATCTGCCGCAAGAGCGTTTGAGAGGTGGTTAATGCCGCTGTTGGGAACTGTAACCTGCGCATTTAACAGGCGTTTTTGGGACAAGGGAATCCCTCTGTCCCTGTCCCTCTGTCCCAAAAATAATGAACCGGTCCTCGTTTATATACAAGAACCGGTTCATATTTGGGTCTCTGGTTTCATGAGGCAGTGCTCCTTTTCTCTGCAATAAAGTTTGTAATAACCGGAATTCCACATACGGCAAATACAACAATTAGCACGGCAACCAGCAAATCCATCTTATCTCCTCCTTGTATAAAAAATTTATTAACCCCTTTCTCGTGTTTCAGGCAGTCCAGGCGGTAACGGATGCCTGAACGCGTTAGGTTGCCATCTAAACAGTTAGCGAACAAACTGCCTCATAACCGCATAGCCTCCCACCGCCGCCTTTACGGGCGAAAGGGACAGTACAGCAGCTTTCCCGGCAGACCATGTCAAATTGGCTGATCAAGGCCAGTGAGGACTGGCTTATGCATCGCTTTGGGTTCTGGCAGGGATAGCCATAAAAGTTTTGAAAAAGCCGGGCATTAAAGGCATCCACTTTCTCCCGGATGGCGCAATTTAGCCTCAAGCACAGCTTTTTCGAGCAGACACGCATACTATTACTGGCAACGGAAGTACATTATTTGCGTAATTCGTACCCATGGGCGGCACAACAAACCGTCATAACGAATCCAAAAACGCCAAGAAATCTTCCACTATTTTCTGCTCCCAATACAGGGCAGAAGGCTGGTATGAGCAACTCGGTGGTAACGACATGTAAAGGAGGTCATCTTGATGACCGATTATCGACATTGATCCCTTCCGGCCTTTATCTTATTTATTAATTCCATTATTTGAAATTCCGAATACTTTCTCGGTTGACTACCTTCCTCCCATTCTTTTATGGTACCTCTGTTTACTCCTAGCAATGAAGCAAGTTCTCTCCTGGAAAGTCCCATTTCAAACCTTGATCTTTTGAGTTTAGCTGCAAAGGAATAGCTATCCAATTCAGCGAATATGTATTTTGGGCTTACATCTAATTCTTTACATATGTTCTTTATCTTATCTGGATGGTTCTCGATTTCACCAAGGTCCTTTTCCCAGCGTCCGAGTGTAACCTCACTGACTTTTATTAACTTTGCAAGGTCTTTTATCGTTAATCCTTTATCTAACCTCGCTTGTTTCAGCCTTCCCCCCACATTTGATAGATCGGCTTCCTGTACAAGTTTATAAGTCACCTCAAATGATATCATTTCTTGAGTTGGTACTTTGAGTCCGCACGCTTGTCCCTGCGGCTATTTGGGCGATTCATTGCGCGAGTGTACGTGCGCTCCTTACCAGGTGCAGCGCTATATCTCCCGCCTCTCCGGCCCGCTCCTGGACCGCATCGACATCTGCATTGAAGTGCCAAGGCTACCTTACGAAGAAATATCCTCAAGTGTAAAACCGGAGGGTTCAGCGTCGATTAAGAAGCGGGTGGAAACGGCGCGTGGGCGCCAGCGTGAGAGATTTTGCGGCATAGATCAAAAAAACGGCCGTCCTTCCCCTTCCTGCAACACCCAAATGAGACCTGGAGAAGTACGCCGCTACTGTAAAATGACCAAACCGGCCCGGAAACTCTTTGAGTCAGCCTTTAAAAGCTTGCGCTGAGCGCCCGGTCCCACGATAAAATTTTAAAAGTCTCCCGTACCATAGCCGATTTGGAAGGCGCAAAACTTATCGAAGAATCCCATTTGGCAGAGGCCATCCAGTACCGCTCCCTGGACAGGATTTTTTCAAACCATTAGCAAGTCGTGAAAAATGCTTACTTTACTAATGAGAATTGTGAGGTACGCTGCAAAGCGTTCCTTTTTTGATCTGCTCCCCGCCTGGCAATTGTCACCTAAATATGGAACTATGAATAAAATGTGGCAGGCATATATCCTTCCATTATGTGGGGGTAAAATAGGAGGATTGAAAATGTTGTCAAATGAAGACTTTGTTAGACAATCTCTGGATTTAAACCTGTTCTTTCTAAGAATCATGAAAGAACATTCCTTCTTTTTAGAAGCAGGCTTCACTCCTGTAAATGCAGACCTGGCCCGTCAGGCAGATGCGTTTAAAACTCAGTTCGAGGCATTGTTAAAAGAAGTGGTTTTTATTGCTAACGGATTTATCAGTCCGGACGTAGCAACCTCTGGAGAGGTAGTAACCGATTTTACACTTGACGCTGAAAAGGCCACTACTTTTTTCACGGGAATTCAACTTGATACCAGCATAACCATGGCGGAGCTTTCTCTGACAAAGGGCGTCCAGCAGTTAAATATGCAACCACTGGTACAACGAGTCGCTGATATTAACCAGAGAGCCATTGTCCTTTTGCCAGGTTTAATCAATTTAAAGACCATAGTACTGAACAGTATGTTGACTTGCAGAATATTTACGTTTAACTATCCACTTTTAATAGACCACATACGCAGGGAGGCCATATTATTCCTGGAACTGCTCAATAGATTACAGAACAGGGTTGTCATAGATATCGCCAGGTTTGCCCTTGAACAAGAATCTTTCTGGAACAGGATTATGGCAGAACATGCGAAATTCATCAGGGGACTCTTAGATCCGACTGAAGAAGCCTTGTTCCAGACAGCTGATAAATTTGGCAGGGAATTTGATATGCTGACTGCGGAAGCCCTGGCATCACAAAACCAGATCGCACTTTTGCCGCAGGTTACCCAGGAAAGCCTGACAGAAACCGTGGCGATAAGGAATTTTAAAAGGCAAGGTACGGAAGGCATACTTGCCTGTAAAATAAGATCTATTATCATACCTTTATTGGGTGATCACGTTCTTAGGGAGGCTAATCATTACCTGCGATTATTAAAAATATTCAGTACCATTGTTTAATGTAAATAAATGAGGCATGCAACGTCCACTCACTTCTTCGTGGAGGCATGATGTCCCATATTGTTACACTAATGAAAGATTGGCTGAACCAGCTTATACCCGGCCCCCCTTCAATGACATGCTTTTCACTATACTTGGGCGGATCATCCGCTCTTTTGACCCCTGTCTGGCTTGTGCAACTCATGTCCTGGATGCAAATCACAAAAAGTCGGTAGTTTTGTGAACAAGAAAAGTTGGCATTCCACCTATTTTTTAAAGGCTCTTTATATTGTCGACCTGGACGGCGCAGAGCTTAAACGAGGCGCACCTCGCCCGAAGCCATCCAGTATCGCTCCCTGGACAGGATCCATACAAACTATTAACATAACATAAAGAGTAATCGGCTTCCTTTATTGTGCCCTGCGCTATATCTTATAATAGTTAGTACCGGCGCCAGCGAAAAACCGAACTTTTTGAAAAATCGGCTCAAAATTGCAAGGACAACAGCTCTTTACTTTACAATAAATACTGTATATAATAATAAAAAGAAGATATATCACTGGTTATTTGAGCTAGACTTATAATTGAACATAAAGATCGGCGGTTACAGAGTAGTCGCCGAATATTTTTTAGCAGTTTATGAAAGGTGGCTTGAGCAATGTCAAGACAAATATTCATCACTGAAAAAGACAAAATAAAACTACAGAAACTAATAAATGAGGCTAAAGAATTTCATCCGGGCAACGAAGTATACCTGAGTAACCTGGAGCGGGAATTAGACCGGGCGCAATTAGTAGCTTCAGAAAAGATCCCTCATAATGTGATTACCATGCACTCAAAGGTATTGTTAAGAGATATAGACTCCGGTGAAGAAATGACATACACGCTGGTTTATCCCAATGAGGCAAATTTAATGGAAGATAAAATCTCTGTACTGGCCCCTGTGGGTACAGCAATCATTGGTTTGCGCGAGAAAGAAGCTATTAACTGGAAAATACCCAGCGGCATGGTCAGACTGGAAGTAAAAAAGATCCTTTATCAGCCGGAGGCAGCGGGCGATTTTGACTTGTAAAAAAATAGGATTAATAACTTTCATGCTTTTTGACATTACCCTGTTTCCGGATATTGATAGCGTTCCATTTTGGGATGATTGAGATGTGTCTGCTGTGACTTTTGCATCTGAATCCTAGAAGGCGTTTGTGATATGATCCAGCCTGCTTACCCCATCTTCCATATCAAACAAAATGCCAATCACGTCAAACCGGCAGGTGCTGTCGGTTTTTCCATGTGTGATCAGGTATTGCCAGGCCAACTGCCTGAGTTTATGCTGCTTGCGCTTTGTGACGCTTTCCTGGGGAAGGCCGTATTCTGCACTGCTGTGTGAACGCACCTCCACGAAGACTATTACCCCCCTGTCCAGCGCTATCAAATCTATTTCACCGATAGCGCAGGTGTAGTTCCGGCAAATTACCCTGTAACCAATTTTTTTCAGGTACTTAAAAGCCTCTTCTTCTCCTTTTATTCCCAGCCTCTTTCTCCGCACCGTCATAGCTGCAAACACTCCTGCACCGGCCGGTAGCCGGTCCTATGGATCGGGCAGGGCCCATGGGCGGACAGCGCCTGCAAGTGCTCCGCCGTACCGTAGCCTTTATGGCGGTCAAAGCCGTATTGGGGGTAAAGCTTGTGGAAAGAGTCCATCATACGGTCCCTGGCAACCTTGGCCAGGATCGAGGCCGCTGCTATGGAAGCGCTTAAACCATCCCCCGCAATAATTGGCGTCTGCGGGTATGCCAGCTGGTCAATTTTAAAACCGTCCACAAGAAGATGAGCAGGTTTGATAGCTAGCCCTGCAACAGCCCTGCGCATAGCTTTCAAGGCAGCCTGGTGAATGTTCACGAGAAAAATCTCCTCAACAGATGAGACGCCCACAGACCAGGTCAGGGCAATTTCTTTGATCCGGACCGCAAGAATTTCCCGTTTGGCGGGGGCCAGTTTTTTTGAATCGTTCAGGTTTATCAGCAGAGCGCCGTCGGGTAGGATTACAGCAGCCGCCACAACCGGCCCGGCCAGCGGACCCCGGCCTGCCTCGTCCACACCCGCGACGGGATAATATCCCCTGGATTTTAAGTCCTCTTCATATAAAAACATTTTGGCGAGACGCTTCATTTCACACGCCATCATGTTCTCTGAGCGTAATAATTTTATGTAAATCTCCCGAACACCCGTCCGTTTGTCTTCCGACAGGGCCAGCCTGAAATTAGGGTTGACCCCGGCCGGACCCCGGGCTAACTCTTTTATTTGTCCAATGGTTAGTTTAGATAGGTTCAAAACAGCTGCCTCCGTATTCCGTTGTAACCCTTTACTGAATTTAACATAATTTCGACATTAAAATAAAAAGTCCTTGACGAGGCATCATTATAGGAAAAATATTTAATTGACATCTACATATCCGCTTGTTATGCTCATTTCAGGGAACAAGGACATGCAAACATTATAGTATAAACTTTATACATTATAAAAAGAAAGCAGGCGAAATTTTATAATGCAAACCCCATCAATACAGGAAATGCTGGCAAATTTTCATCAAGAATTTTTGCAGATTACAGTAAAGGCAGACACCGTAACCTTCAACACGCCGGGCGAGGCAATTTTGAGACAAGCTCAGGAAAAAGCTATTCCACTGGTCAATAAATGTCCACCCAGGGTTAGAGCCGAAGATTTCTTTGCCACCATGAAACAGGTTGCCGGCGTAATTAGAAATTTCATGCCCGATTTAGCTGCGGAAACGGATAAGATAGTATCCGCCCTGCCTGTTGATCCTGCTGAACAGGAGAAATTTGCCGCCGGGGCGTTTACGCCGGGGGTAGATTTATTATCGTATCTAAAAACAGATCCGCCGCCCGAAACCTTTGGCTTTTTATTGAACCACACTATCAAGCCGTTTATGAGGCAGTACGCTGTCAATGCAAGCAAATACCTCGATACCGGGACCTGGCTGAAAGGTACCTGTCCTGTTTGCGGCGGCAAACCCACCATGGCGCTGCTGGAAAAAGAAAGCAGCCGCCGTTACTTATATTGCGGTCTTTGTGAAGTGAAATGGCGCTTCCATCGCCTGGGGTGCCCCTATTGTACAAGCTATGAGTCACATTTTTTCACAATTGAAGGAATGGAAAAATACAGGGTGTATTATTGTGATCAGTGCCGGGGCTATATTAAAACCATAAACGGGTCCAAAGCAGGTGACAAAGACCCTGATCTCTTTTGGGAAGATATAAATACAGTACAGTTGGATGTCCTGGCTATGCGGGAAGGTTATGTCAATAGGCAGGTCGAAACGAGGGAAACTGAAAAAAAATAGTGGCGCGGGCAGGATACTCAATAACCCAGTGGTAAATTCACTATAATGCTTTTTAAAATCGGTGCAACCAGTTTAATTCTGGTCCCGGCCTTATTTTTAATCCCAGTCCACAAATAACCGAAGCAGCGAAAATTAATCCCTAGGTATCAGCCGCAGGCTGAGAACCTCCTTTGCTGCTTTTAGAAAGGGTAAGAAATGCCTAAAAAAACCGACGAAATGCCAGTAATGGAGCACATGGAGGAACTGCGCCGTGTTTTTATAGTATCTATTATCGCTACTATAGCGCTTGCTATTGTCGCTTATTTCTTCATCGACCAGATCCTGGCGTTCCTTATGGAACCACTGACCAGGCTTGAACAAAAGGTGAGTTTTCTAGGTGTTACCGAACCGATTTTTGTAAAACTCAAGCTGTCGTTTTTCACCGGGTTTTTAGCTGCATTGCCAATCATTTTGTGGCAGATCTGGAGTTTTGTAGTGCCCGCACTCAAAAAGAATGAGAGGATAGCCTTTACCACATTTGTGCTGATCTCTTTCCTGTGTTTCATCGGCGGTGTAGCTTTCGGCTTCCTCGGGGTGTTCCGCTACGGCGTTACTTTTTTGCTTCAGTTCGCCGGTCCCACCTTGGCGCCGATGCTTACGATTGATAAGTATATTTCTTTTACTATCTCTTTTCTTTTACCTTTTGGCATAATCTTTGAATTGCCTTTAATCAGTTATTTCCTGGCCAGACTTGAGCTTATCAGCTACGCCTTCTTTGCCAAAAACCGGCGTTACGCTATACTTGCGTCCGTGGTCATAGCAGCTGTGATCACCCCTACACCCGACATCATCACCTGTTTAATAGTCAGCGGCCCCATGTACCTTCTTTTTGAATTCAGCGTTCTTGTGGTTCGTATCACTGAACGCCGGGTCGCCCGCAGGAAAAAACGGAAGCAGATGGCTGAAATGGCCGACGCGCATCCGCAGTAGCCTTGAGAAAATTTATTTTTAAAAAGATTGAAATGACAGGCAGGTGTTTTTAGCCAACATCTTTTCACAAGGCAATGAAAAATATTTTAGCTTATTTGCAGGGATAAGCACACAAATACAGAACTATTTAACAGAACTATTTATTAGAAATCCAATAATTAATTATTCTTTTTAACTATTAATAAATTGCTCATACCTTTCAGCACAAAACATGAATGATAGCCAATTATGGTATAAAACCGTCACGGCTTTCATGAAACAACGGGAGCGACCGCCTGTAAGAAACAGATAACAGCCCGGTGTAGCTTTCGCAATTTTATAGATATAGAAGGGGGTGAAATTGCAAGTCGGAGTTCCAAGTCTATTTATTTTGAGGGGAAAGGGTAAAATATTTTCTTCAGTATCTTTTCCGCAAAATCTCCGAACCTGGAGATCTAAAGTTTTTAAAGCTATGGTTTCCAGGTCGTTAGGGTATGCGGGGAAACCGGTGTGCCTCCCGGACTTGGAAAGGAGATAAAGCGAGATGACTGAAAACGCGCACTTTTATGTCAAAGGAGGTCAGGTTTGTGAAGCAAAAAGTCAGTCGTCGCGATTTCTTGAAATTTTTTGGTCTGGGCACTGCCGGAACAGCACTCCTGAGCGGCGCGGGCGCTGTGCCGGCTCTAGCCAGCACATCCCCAGACAAACTGCCCACCTTCGAAATGGGCCCCCTTAAAATTAGTAAAGCAAAAGAGACTGCTTCCGTCTGCGCGTTTTGCGGAGTCGGTTGCGGGCTTATTGTTTATTCTGATGAAAAAGGGGAAAGGGTCCTGCATATCGAAGGCGATCCGGACAACCCCAACAACGAGGGCTCCATGTGCTCCAAGGGTATTGCCCTGGGCGACGCCAACACTATCGTTGACAAAAAACGCAAAAGGGTAGTGAACGATCGCAGGATTATGGACGTGCTTTACCGCGCGCCAGGGAGCGACAAGTGGGAAAAGAAAGACTGGGATTGGGCCCTGAAAGAAATTGCCAGGAGAGTAAAAGAAACACGCGACGCAACCTTTGAAGAAAAGGACGAAAATGGCGTCACCGTCAACCGCACTCAGGCTATCTGCCACATCGGCAGCGCGTCCTGCGACAATGAGGAAAACTATCTCTTCCAAAAAATGCAGCGCGCTTTGGGGGTCATCAATATTGACCACCACGCCCGCCTCTGACACTCCTCCACTGTGGCCGGTCTTGGCCAAACGTTCGGCAGGGGTGTTATGACCAACAGTTTTACGGATTATAAAAACTCCGACGTATTTTTAATTATCGGCGCCAACCCTGCGGAAAACCACCCGCAGATCATGCGTCATTTAGGTATTGCCGTTGGTACCAGGGGCGCCAAGGTAATAGTGGCTGATCCCAGGTTTACTAAAACGGCAGCCAAAGCTGATATTCACGCGCCGCTGCGCCCCGGCACTGATATCGCGTTCCTCTACGGCATCATGAACTATGCTATAGAGAACGGCCTGTATTTCTATGATTACGTCCTGAACTATACCAACGCTTCCTTCATAGTAAACCCGGAATATGGTTTCAGCGACGGCTTGTTTACAGGTTTTGCCGACGGCAAGTACGACACGAAAAAGTGGGCATACCAGATGAACGGAGATGCGATTGCCAAAGACCCAACCCTGCAGAATCCCCAATGTGTGTTCCAGATCTTGAAGAGGCACTTATCCCGTTATGATATCAAAACAGTATGTAAGATCACCGGCACACCCGAAGATATTTACAAGAAAGTTTGTGAGCTGTACTGCTCCACCGGCAAGCCTGACAAGGCCGGCAACCTCATCTATGCTATGGGTATTACCCAGAGCTCGCACGGCAGTCAAAATGTGCGGGCTACAGCTATGCTGCAGCTCCTGCTGGGCAACATCGGCATCGCCGGCGGCGGCGTCAACGCCCAGCGCGGTGAGTCAAACGTGCAGGGTTCCACTGATCAGGGCATACTTTACCACCTGTTGACAGGATATCTTGCAGCTGTGAACGCTACAGCGCATACCAACCTTAAGGAATATCTGGAAAAAGAAACACCCAAGAGCAGCTTTTGGACCAACAAACCCAAGTTCCTGATCAGTATGCTAAAAGCCTGGTACGGGGACAAGGCTACCAAAGAAAATGATTTTTGCTTCGACTATATTCCCAAACATGACGGCAAAGACCACTCTCACCAGGCGATATTCCAGGACATGTCTGAAGGTAAAATCAAGGGCTACTTTGCCTGGGGCCAGAACCCGGCGGTAGGCGGACCCAACTCCACTGTTGCCCGCAAAGCCCTGGAAAACCTGGACTGGATGGTAGCGGTGGATCTGTTCGAGACTGAAACAGCCTCATTCTGGAAGCGTCCCGGGGCTAACCCGGCTAATATAAAGACCGAGGTTTTCCTGCTACCCACCGCTTTTTCTTACGAGAAGGAAGGCACAGTATCCAACAGCTCGCGCTGGATCCAGTGGCGCTGGAAAGCGGTTGAGCCGCCCGGAGTAGCCAAGAGCGACCTGTGGATCGCCTATGAGTTATTTAAGGCGATCCGCAATGAATATAAGGCTGGCGGCAAGTTTCCCGCCCCGATCCTGGATATGGTGTGGGACTACGATATGCCCGGGCATGACGAACCTGACATTATCAAGATAGCTAACGAAATGAACGGTTATAATGTAGCGGATGGCTCCCTGCTCGATTCTTTCGCCAAGCTCAAGGATGATGGCACAACAGCCTGCGGCCAATGGATTTACGCCGGCTACATGTTTATCGACCCTGAGCTGAAGGTGCCTGCCTCGCATAGGCGCAGCCGGGAAGACAAAAGCAACCTTGGCCTCTTTCCGAAATGGTCCTTTGCCTGGCCGGCCAACCGCCGCATTGTTTACAACCGCTGCTCGGCCGACCCGTCGGGAAGGCCATGGGATCCGAAGCGGTCGCTGGTTGCCTGGGACGGCGCGCAGTGGGTCAATAACGACGTGCCTGACTTCGGATTTAAAGACGCGGCGACAGGCGCTTTTATCACACCGGACAAATCAGCCGCAAACTGTTACATCATGACCACCGAGGGTGTCGGCAGGCTGTTCGCGCCTACCGGCTGCAAGGACGGCCCCCTGCCGGAGCACTACGAGCCGGTGGAAAGCCCGATCAATAACCCGCTGGGCAAACAACAAAGCAATCCGGTGACTGTGAAATACCAGGGTGATTTTGCTAAAATCGCGCCAACGGCGTCCCCGGACTTCCCGTATATCGCCACGACTCACCGCCTGGTTGAACACTACCAGAGCGGCGCCGTAACCAGAAATTGCCCCAATCTGGTGGAACTGCAGCCGGAAATGTTCGCAACAATATCTCCGGGCCTGGCCAAGAAAATGGGAGTTAAGCCGGGTGACATGGTGGTTGTAAGCAGCATCCGCGGTGAAATTAAATGCAGAGCTAATGTGCTGCCGATAATTAAGCCGTTCAAGGTAGCAGACAGGGAAATCGAGCTTATCGGGCTGCCCTGGCACTATGGCTACTCGGGTATAGCAATAGGCAGCTCAGCCAACGACATAACACCCAGCGTCGGGGATCCAAACACGATGATACCCGAATCAAAAGCTTTCCTCTGCAATGTGAAGAAAGCGTAAAATAATAAACACCTTAAATCCAAGCAGAAACCGGAGGTGTAACGATGTCAAAAGGTGTCCTGGTAGATGTCACCAGGTGTATCGGCTGTCGCAGCTGTCAGGTTTCATGCAAATCGTGGAATGACCTGCCGGCTAAACTGGGCGAGTTTTCCAACAACTGGGACAGCCCTGGAAAACTAAGCGCAGATACTTGGACCAACGTCAACTACTATATAATCGAAGAAGGCGACCAACTAAAATGGCGCTTTGTAAAGAAACAATGCATGCACTGCAATGAGCCCGCCTGTGAATCAGCGTGCTTTACCCACTCATTTGTCAAGACAAAAGAAGGGGCGGTTATCTACAAGCCGACCGATGCGAACAAAGACTACTGCGTCGGCTGCCGCTACTGCATGATCGCCTGCCCGTTCGGCGTACCTGGCTTCCAGTGGGACAAGGCTTTTCCCTATGTACTGAAATGCCGTTTCTGTTACGACCGCATGCAGGAGGGAATCGAGCCCGCCTGTGTGACGTCCTGCCCCACCCAGACATTAACGTACGGTGACAGGGAGGAACTGCTGGCCCTCGCCTGGAGCATGATTAACAATGACCCCAGGTATGTTAAACATGTATATGGTGAAAAAGAATACGGCGGTACTTCCTGGCTGTATATATCTGACGTTCCTTTTGATAAACTCGGCTTTAGGACGGAAGCTTACGGCCAGCCTGTTACCCAGAGGTCAATACCGTCTTTGACCTGGGACGTGCTCAAATGGACTCCCTACATTTTCTTCGGCTGGGGCGCCGTTCTGACTATCATGCGCGCCTACACCAAGCGCCGCGCCGAAGTGCACGATGAGTCTGAACTGTATGAACCGGTTGATAACAAATAATAAATTTCAACAAACTGGAGGTGAGATATATGCAATTAGGACGCCATTTTACTTTCAGAATGACTGGTTTTAGAAAGCTGCTGATACTGTTCGTGTTGATCGCCGTGGCAGCAGGCCTGTACCGTTTTGTCTTCGGCCTGGGCGCGGTAACCAACCTGAGCGACGAATGGCCATGGGGTCTGTGGATCGGCTTTGACCTCCTCTGCGGCATCGCCCTAGCCGGCGGCGGCTTCAGCACCGCGCTAATCGTACACGTGCTGCACAAGGACAAATACCTGCCAATAGCCCGTGCCGCTTTATTAACTTCTTTGCTTGGCTACATTATATCAATGGTCAGCCTTTTCCTGGATATCGGCCGCTGGTTTAACTTCTGGCGCCCGTTCTTCTACTGGGGTTTCCATTCAGTGCTGTTTGAGGTATTCTGGTGTATCTCATTGTATACAACTGTGCAGGTGCTGGAATTCGGCGAAATCTTTTTCGAAAAATTCCGTGTGCCTTTTTTGCAGAAAATATTACACAAAGCCCTGCCTTTCCTGCTGATACTGGGCATTGTGCTGCCTTCGCTGCACCAGTCCTCACTGGGATCACTGTACATTGTCGCCATTGACAGGTTATATCCGCTATGGTGGTCTATGCTTATACCGTTCTTCTTTGTCTGGTCCGCCTTTTTCCTGGGGCCGGCCATGGTCACCGTGGAAGGCACCCTGGCGGCCAGGGCATACGGCAGGGAACCTGAGACGCCGGTTTTCTCCAGCCTGACAAAAGTCACATTAGTCATGCTGATCATCTACCTCATTGTTAAAATTGTTGACCTGGTATACCGGGGCGTACTTGGAATGGCCTTTAACGGTTCCTTTGAGAGCAATATGTTCCTGATTGAGATGAGCCTGTTCATTATTCTGCCGATTATCATGTACGCTACACCGTCCATACGCAACAGGCAAAACGGGGTTCTGATCGCATCCATCCTGGTGGTTGTCGGTGTCATTTTCAACCGGATGAACGTGGTCTTTACCGGGATGGCCAAAGCCATGGGCGGCAGTTACTTCCCCAGCATATGGGAATGGGCACTCACAATCGGTATGTGGAGCGGTTTGATTCTAGTATACTGTTTTATTGTTGAGAACTTCCCCATCCTGGCCAAGGAAGAGCATGCGCACGGCAGCAGCCACTCTGTCGGGACAGGCTTTAATGCCTAGTAAGCGTCCTATGCAATTTATATGACATAAAAATATAAGGGAGGCAGTTACCTGCTCCCTTATTATTTTTATGTAAGGCCGGAATTGATCCAGCCAATCTTTTTAGTTGTGTCCCAATCCATGCTGCACAATTATTTTTTATTGAGGGAGAAAGGGAACTGTCCCTCTGTTAAAATACAGCAAATTACGACATGCACTGCCCCCGGCTTTTATATAAAAGCGCGACAAGAGATCATCCCTTTGTCGCACTTCGTACAATTTCCACTAAATTGAATTCTTACCTAGTGAGGTTTTTCCTGCGTAACATTGGTAACCTGGTTGACCTCCTGGCTGATCACTTCCTTGACCTGCTTAACCTCTTTTGTAACTTCTTCAAAATCTGCAAAGCTGGCCGCCGAGGCCCGCCTGAATTCATTCATTGTTTTGCCCAGCGCCTTCCCCATTTCAGGCAGCTTGCTGGGACCGAATATGACCATCGCTATGACCAAAATTAAAACCAGCTCTGACATTCCCAGGTTGGGAAACATAATACCACCCCTCGTAGAAATAGTGGCGCCGAACCACAATATAATATTAACATTCGGGACCTTTGTAATTATTCCTGCAAAAGCTTTTAAACTTTAAAATTCTCCGGCGCTTCCATTGTAAAACGACCCAGTCTGCCACTCCGGAACTCCTTTAAAACAACCTGCGCCGCTTTTAAGGTATCCACCTTTCCGCCGGGTGTGAGAAAACCTCTCCTGTTCCCTACTGCCTCCAGCATCTCTTCCGCTACCGCCGGGAGTTCCCCCGTGATTTTATAGCGATCCCGCAAGGCATGCGGGTAATTTTCAGAAAGCCATTTTAGTAAGTGGCCGGCTGCATCATGCAAATCATAAACATCTTCCTTAATAGCGCCTGTAACCGCTAGTCTGAAAGAAACAGCTGCGTCCTCAAATTTGGGCCAGAGTATGCCGGGCGTGTCCATCAAATCCAGGGCTCCCGCCACCCGTATCCACTGGCGTCCTCTGGTAATACCCGGCTTGTCCTCAGTTTTAGTAACACCGCGGCCTGCAAGCTTGTTGATAAAATATGATTTCCCCACGTTCGGGATACCCACTACCATGCAACGGGCCGGTCTTGGGCGCCTGCCCGAAGAGGCTAGCTCAGCCATCTTTTTCGCAATGAGCCTTTTTATTAGGCCCGGTACCAGCTTTACTCCCCTGCCGCTTAGAGAGTCAACTGCTGCAGCAGGCAACCCGGTTTTTAAAAAAAAACCTTCCCAGCTTCCAGTCAGGACAGGGTCGGCAAGATCTGACTTGTTCAAGATGATGAGCCTGGGCTTTCCCCCCGTTATTACATTAACATCCGGGTTCCGGCTGCTGGCGGGGATTCTTGCATCCAATACTTCTATTACGATATCAACCAGCTTGAGATCCTCTTTAATTTGACGCCTGGTTTTGGCCATATGCCCTGGGAACCACTGGATATCCATAATCATCTCCAAGATCAATACTATTTAGTGCTGTTAATCTACCTCGCCGTACCGATTCTATCCGGCGGCCAGTAAATAAATATTTCCTTCCCAACGACGAGATTTCTGGGCACGAATCCCCAATCCCTGCTGTCGCTACTGTTATTGCGGTTATCCCCGAGCATGAAGTAATTCCCCTCGGGCACCGTCACCGGACCGTAATCTCGAAATTTTAATCCCTGCGGTAGATAATCTTCAGGCGCCAGCTGGCCGTCAATATAGAGTTTACTGTCTTGAAGCGCCACCGTCTCCCCACCCACAGCTATTAATCTTTTCACAAAATACCTGCTGGTGTCTTTGGGATACTTGAACACCACAATATCCCCCCGTTTTGGTTCATTCAGGCGATAGGCCAGTTTGCTAGCGAAAATGTAATCCTGTATCTGAAGCGTAGGCTCCATTGAACCGGAAGGTATACGGAAATTTTGCATTATGAAAGTATGAATAATAAAGGCCAGTAGTGCGGCCACTAGAAGTGACTGAAGTATTTCAGTAAAAAAAGAAGGTTTTTTCTTGGCAGGGGTTTCATTCTGATTCACACTTATTACCTCCCGGAATTAACTTGCCGATACTACTGCCAAAAGTAAATATAACCCCAGGCATGATTAAGTATTTTGGGTAAAAAGCAAAGGGGACTGTATTACCCAGTCCCTCTAAGTTTACCGTTTATCCTGAATACGAGCGGCTTTACCGCGCAACCCGCGCAGGTAGTATAGCTTGGCCCGGCGCACCCGGCCCCTTCTCATTACTTCAATACGGTCAATCTTCGGAGTGTGCAGAGGGAATGTCCTTTCCACACCTATTCCATAGGAAACCCTTCTAACAGTAAAGGTTTCACCCAGGCCGCCGCCACGGCGCCTGATAACTACGCCTTCAAAGACCTGAATTCTTTCCCGGGCGCCTTCAATAACCTTCACGTGGACCCTTACTGTATCCCCGGGATTAAACTTAACAATATCCTTCTTAATTTGCTCCTGTTCAAGCGAATGGATGAGGTTCACTTTTAGAATCCCTCCTTCCCTTAAAATGCATTTCATGTTAATATAACAAACACGGAAAAATCATGTTTTATACCCAACAGAAGTTATTATAGCATAAACAGTTTTTAGCGGCAACAAATATCCTAATAAACTGCGGCTTGATGTTAAACCTGCTGGATAGCTAGCTGAGATCCAGACGCTGTAGTTCGCCAATCAATTCTCTTAGTATGGCTTTGTCTTCTTTAGTCATTGCCAGCTGTGTCAGCATTTCCGGCCGTCGTTCAAGTGTCCTGAGCAGTGATTGTCTCCTGCGCCATTTCCTGATCTCTTCATGGTGGCCGCTTAAAAGGACGCCGGGTACAGCCTGACCGCGGAATTCCCTGGGCCTGGTATACTGTGGATATTCCAGCAAACCGTTATTAAAGGATTCTTCTTGCACTGACGCACTCTTCCCAAGTACACCCGGCTGGAGACGCGTTACCGCATCGACTACCACCATGGCCGGCAATTCACCGCCGGTGAGGACATAGTCCCCAATTGATATTTCATCAGTCACCAGGTCTTCGCGAACCCGTTCATCCACACCTTCATAATGACCGCAGATAAGGACCAGGTTACTTTCCGCGGCCAGATTCAGAGCTGTGGCCTGATTAAACGTCCTGCCTCGCGGGCACATCAATATTACCCGGGCCGGAGGGCCTGCATGCTTTTTAAGGACATCCTCAACCGCGCCAAAAATAGCCTCCGGCGCCATTACCATACCCGCGCCGCCGCCGTAAGGGGCATCATCTACCGTATGGTGTTTGTTGGTTGAAAAATCGCGGATATTTACCAGGTTAATAGCGATTAAACCATTGTCCTGCGCTCTCTTAAGAATGCTTGAGGAGAACGGCCCGGCAAACATCTCCGGAAAAAGAGTAAGGATATCAATTCTCATCATCAACCAGCCCGTCCGGCAGGTCAACGACCATGCTCCGTCCGGACAAATCAATCTCCTTTACCACCTGTTTGAGAGCCGGGATGAGAAGCGGCCTGGCGCCGGTCTCGACAACATACACGTCGTTTGCCCCGGTTTGCAGAACCTCAGTTATTTTCCCCAGGCTCCCCCTGGTTTTATCATTTACGGTAAGGCCAATAATATCAAAGATATAGTAGGTATCTTCCGGCAAGGAAAAGAGATCGGCCCGATTTATTTCCAGCAGTCCACCTTTAATCTCTTCCGCCGCGTTCATATCCGGTATTTCCCTGAATTTAATTATGATATACTTTTTGTGTGGGACAGAACTTCCTACGGTCATTAGCCTTCTGACGCCCTTTAGTGTTACATAAACCTGGCTGTTAACCTTAAATCTTTCCGGATAGTCGGTGAGCGGCAGGATCCGGACAGCGCCGGCTCTGCCCTGGGTATTCAGAATTTTGCCGACGGTAATATATTTTGCTGCCATAATCTTAAATTATTTCAACAATAACTTTTTTCTTCTGACGCGCCGCAGCTACTTTGACCACAGCTCTAATCGCCTTGGCGATACGTCCTTGCTTGCCTATAACCTTACCCATGTCTTCCCGGGCTACCTGCAGTTCAATGAGGATTGATCTGTCTTTCTCAATCATATTTACCACTACTTTTTCAGGCTGGTCAACGAGAGCTCTGGCCAAAATTTCCACCAATTCTTTCATCATATAGCCTCCCTATTCACTGACCTCTCCTGCTGTCTTTTTCAATACTCCAGCCTTGTTAAACAAGGCTTTGGCAGTATCGGAAAGTCTGGCTCCCTTACTGAGCCATTCCAGCGCCTTTTCTTCATTGATATTGATCACCGCCGGGTTTTTCAGGGGATCGTAAAACCCGATTTCTTCAATAAACCTGCCGTCCCTAGGGGAGCGTGAATCGGCAACCACTATACGATAGAAGGGGGCTTTTTTTGCGCCCATTCTTTTTAAGCGGATTTTTACAGCCACGCGCCCTCACCTCCTTTTGTTAATTTAATTTAAGAAAGGGTTTTTCAGCATTTTGCCACCCTTTTTTAAAGTTTTTTCCATGTCCAAAAACTGCTTCATCATTTTTCTGGTCTGTTCAAATTGCTTCAGAAGGCGGTTAACATCCTGTACGGTGGTTCCGCTGCCCCGGGCAATTCTTCTTTTCCGGCTGCCGTTAAGGACCCGCTCGGGTTCATTGCGCTCCGCCGGAGTCATGGAATTAATAATTGCTTCGACAAAAACAAGTTCCTTTTCATCCAGCTTGACGTCCTTTAATTTCTTGGCGCCCCCAAGGCCGGGGATCATACCCAAAACCTGTTCGAGGGGGCCAAGTTTTTTTACCTGGTTCAGCTGCTCCAGAAAATCATCCAGAGTAAAATCCATACTCTTGATTTTTTTCTGCATTTGGGCCATTTGCTCAGCGTTGAAATTCTCCTGGGCCTTTTCTATCAAGGTCAGCATATCGCCCATGCCCAGAATCCGTTCGGCCATGCGCTCCGGATAAAAAGTTTCCAGGGTGTCCAATTTCTCACCGACACCAATAAATTTAATTGGTTTGCCGGTAACCGAACGTACAGAGAGCGCCGCCCCACCTCTGGTATCGCCATCCAGTTTGGTCAGCACTACTCCGGCCACGCCCAGCCGGCTGTCAAAAGTTTCGGCCACATTTACCGCCGCCTGGCCGGTCATGGCATCCACAACCAGAAGTATTTCGTGGGGTCCAACCACTTGTTTCATGTTTTCCAGTTCAGCCATTAGTTCTTCATTTACTTCCTGGCGTCCGGCGGTGTCAATAATGACAATATCCCTGCCTCCGGTGAGAGCGCTTTCAACAGCAGCCTCTGCGATGACAACGGGGTTTTTCTGGCCCGGTATTGTGAATACAGGTATATTCAACTGGCTGCCAAGCACTTCCAGCTGTTTCACTGCGGCCGGCCGGTAGACATCGGCAGCCGCCAGCAGGGGACGCCTGCCTTGCTTGCGCTGCAGGTTAGCCAGTTTCGCCGCAGTAGTGGTTTTGCCTGCGCCGTTTAAGCCAACCATCATTACGATAGTAGGCGGTTTAGGAGCCAGGGTAATTTTGCTGTTTTGACCACCCATCAGGGCTGTCAGCTCTTCGTGCACTATTTTTATCACATGCTGGGCCGGATTCAAACTGGCAAGCAGTTCCTGGCCTATCGCGCGTTCTTTTATTTTTGCAATAAAGTCTTTTACTACCTTAAAATTGACATCGGCCTCTAAAAGCGCTAGACGCACCTCCCGCAGGGCCTCATTAACATCGGATTCGGTAAGGCGTCCTTTCCCTTTTAATTTTCTAAAGGTTTCCTGCAACCTTTCAGCCAGACTGGCAAACATCTTCGTCCACCTCCCAGTTCATATTCTCTCCTCAAATAACATATTGGCAAGGATATTTTCACAGGGGTTTACAGGATTATTAAGATTTACAAGATTTTAAAATAATCGATTTAATGTAAAGACATTATTATTTTAAACCCATAATCTTCACTGTGTGTTTAATTAATGTTATTATCTGCAAGAGTAAAAAACAGAATTTATTTAAGAAAGTATTTAATCTTGTTAATCATGTGAAATTGTTTTAAACTGTTTATTACATCTCAAGAACTTCCTCAATAATTTTCCTGGCTTGCTGTACACTGCCGCCATTCTCCATGTTTTCGCATTCTTCCAGAATAGCGGCGGCGGCGGTAAGCTTGTTTCTTTCCGCCGTGGATTTTGTCACCAACCCCAGCTTTTCTTCGTACTGGGATAGTACATGTTCAGCCCTCTTTAAGGTATCATAGACGGCCTGGCGTGTTACATTAAACTCAACGGCAATCTCAGCCAGGGACAGGTTCTGGCAGTAATAAAGATCCATATAGTCTTTTTGACGCTCAGTCAGGAGTACGCCGTAAAAATCAAAAAGCATATTCATCCAGGCTACCTTTTCGAGCAACTGCCTGCCCCCTCTCTCCCGCCGCGGTGACCCGGCCTGCCGGGCAGAAATTAGATTATACCACCCGGTGCAGCCGGTATATGCCGCCGCTGTTTAGTGCTGCAGCGTCACGCTGAAGATTACTGCAAAGGCCATTAGCTTTACAGATAGATTTTAAACAATTGCACCCGTACTGTCAAGCAAAAGGTGTTTATTTCATTTTCATGAAGGTTATTCTGGCCATAAAGAGAAAATCTAATATAACGGAGGTGCCTTAGATTTGAAAGTTAAAACAGGTCAAAACCAGGAAACTATAAAACCGGCAAATTTCATCCAGCTTGAGAGCGCGGTTAAACAAAACCGGCGCCAGGTGGCTGAAAACCATAAGACCTACCTGAATGCGGGATTGGCTACGATGTTGGGGCTTTTAGATTTTGACAAGCAGTTTGTGCGTGCTGAAGGGATTTATGTCTGGGACAGCAAGGGCGCCAGGTACCTTGATTTTTTGGGCGCTTACGGCGCCCTGAACACGGGACACAACCACCCAAAAATCCTGGCGGCGCTGAACCGGGTAAAAGAAATGCCCAACCTTCTCCAGGCTTCTCTTGGTACGGTTGTGGCCGCCCTGGCCAGGAACCTCGCTTTAATCACACCGGGTAACCTGCAGCGTTCCTTCATCTGCAACAGCGGGGCGGAAGCGGTGGAAGGCGCCCTTAAACTAGCCCGTGCCGCCAGCGGCCGTCAGAAATTGATATACTGTGAAGGTTCCTTTCATGGTAAGACGCTGGGCGCCCTGGCGGTAACCGGGCGCGGCAAATACCAGAAAGTTTTTCAGCCTCTGGTGCCGGGTTGCACTGCAGTGCCTTACGGCGAACTGGATGCTCTTGCCAGTGAACTAAAAAAAGAAGAAACCGCCGCCTTTATACTGGAGCCCGTGCAGGGTGAAGGAGGTATTATTATTCCGCCGCCGGGCTACCTTGCTGAGGTCAGGAGGCTCTGCTCCAAATATGGTACCCTGCTCATCATCGATGAAATCCAGACCGGGCTGGGCCGTACAGGCAAACTGTTCGCCTGCCAGCACGATGGTGTCGTACCGGATATCATGTGCCTGGCGAAATCCCTGGGCGGGGGAATAATGCCGGCAGGCGCTTATATCACCACTGATGAAATTTGGAAAAAAGCTTACGGAAGTATGGATAAAGCCCTGCTGCACACCTCCACATTCGGGGGTAACACCTGGGCTTCCGCAGCAGCCATTGCGGCATTGGAAATAATACTTGAGGAAAACCTGCCGGGGAAGGCGGCAGAAACCGGGGAATACCTGCTGCAAGGGCTGGCCCGCTTAAAAGAAAAATACCCGCTAATCAAGGATGTGCGGGGTCGCGGCCTGATGGTAGGTATTGAATTCAACCAGCCTGGCAACCTGGCCTCTAAGGTTTCCTTCGGCCTTGCCGCCAGGCTCTCCGAGGAATACCTGGGCAGCCTGGTGGCGGGAGAACTAATGAACAAGCACCGTATTATCACTGCCTATACTTTAAACAATCCCAATGTAATCAGGCTGGAACCGCCGCTGAGCGTAAGCAAGGACCAAATTGACATTGTCCTGCAGGCCCTGGAAGACATATTCGCTACACATAAAGGATTTTTCAGCGCAGCCAGGGCCGGGGCTAAATCAATTATAAAATCATTTATCAAGAAATAACAGAACTCAAGATTAACAAGATTGACAAGATTAACAAGATGGGAACTAAAATTTAAACACTGATTTAAAGACCGATAGTAGTTTAAAAATTGTTTTTGTGTTTATAATAGCTTTTTATCCTGTTAATCTTTAAAATCTTGTCAATCCTGTGATATTGTTTTTACTGCTCTTTTCCCACCAGCCGGTCGGCGCATTTTTGCGCCTGGGCCATAACCTCTTCCTCGTCCATGGTTAATACTTTCCTGCCTTCCATCACTATTTCACCATTAATAATGACGGTGTCAACGTCGGCGGAATGGGCGGCGTAAACCAGATGGGCAGCCAGGTCATGCCGGGGATAAAGGTGGGGACGGCGCAGGTCCACTAGAATTAAATCTGCCAACCTGCCGGGTTGAAGCTGCCCCAGATCTCCCAGACCCAGGGCTGTAGCCCCGTTATAAGTGGCCATTTTCAGTGTTTCATAAGCAAGCAGGACTGTGGGGTCACCGGTTGCTACCTTCTGCAGCATAGCGGCGGTGCGCATTTCTTCAATCATATCGAGGTTGTTGTTGCTCGCTGCTCCATCTGTGCCCAGGGCCACGTCAACACCGGCTTTAATCAGGCCGGCCACAGGCGCAATACCGCTGGCCAGCTTCATATTGCTCTCAGGACAATGGACGACTGCGACCATTTTACTGGCCAGTATTTCTATTTCCTCCTGATCAAGGTGTACACAGTGCGCGGCCAATACAGGAACATTAAATAAGCCTAGCGAGTCGAGATGGCGCACCGGCGTTGTGCCATACTCCGCTTTGATTTTCTCCACTTCGTCCGCTGTCTCGGCCACGTGGATATGTAAGCCCACACCGTAACCGGCCGACATTTCGGCAACAAGCGCCAGGTAATCGGGAGGGCAGGTGTATGCGGCATGAGGCCCAAACATGGTTGTAATTCTGCCGCCAGCCGCGCCATGCCACTTATCGACGAACTGGGTACTTTCTTCAATTGCCAGATCGGCGTCCGGGCCATTGCCAATCATGCCCCGGGACAGGCAGGCTCTCATACCGCTCTGCGCAACAGCTCGGGCTACCTGGTCCATTTCAAAATACATATCAGCAAAAGTTGTCGTGCCAGATTTAATCATTTCCAGGCAGCACAGCATGGCGCCCCAATAAAAATCCTCCTTTTGCATCTTTTTTTCCAGCGGCCATATTTTTTCATTCAGCCATTTCATCAGAGGCAGATCATCAGCATAGCCCCGCAACAGGGTCATGGAAGAGTGGGTATGGGCATTGATAAAACCCGGCATGGCTGCCATCCCGGAGGCGTCAATAATCTTATCTGCTTTAAAACTTGCCGGCGCCGAACCTCTTTTACCGACTGATATGATCCGGTCACCAGCGACGGCGATCTCCCCGTCGTTAATAATGCTGTTGTTCCCTTCCATGGTCAGCACAGCAGCTCCCGTGATTAGAATATTGCTCATAATTATCCCCCTGTATGTTTTATTCTTGCCACTCGTTTAAATAGGCCTTTTGTTTCTCGTTAAGGCTGTCAATGGTTATACCCTGTGATTTCAGTTTTAATGTCGCCACCTTTTGGTCGATTTCCCCGGGTACAAGGTAAAGTTTTCTTTTCAGAGAGCCTGATTTTTCTTTAATGTGCCTGGCTGAGAGCGCTTGAATGCCGAAGGACATGTCCATAATTTCCGCCGGGTGGCCGTCCCCGGCAGCCAGGTTGACCAGCCGGCCTTCAGCAAGCAGGTAAATTTTCCGCCCGCCCGGCAGGTCAAATTGTTCAATGTTCTGTCGGACCAGGCTACGCCGTCTCGCCACAGCGTCAAGACTCACCTTATTGATTTCTACGTCGAAATGGCCCGCGTTGGCCAGTATCGCACCGTCCTTCATCCTGTTAAAGTGACGCTTGTCCAATGCGTCCCGGCAGCCTGTGACAGTGATAAAGATATCCCCGGCGGCAGCTGCATCCTCGCTGCTCATTACCTTATAACCGTCCATCAGCGCTTCTATAGCCCGCACCGGATCAATTTCGCAGACTATGACACGCGCCCCCAGTCCCCTGGCCCGCATAGCGACGCCTTTGCCGCACCAGCCGTAACCGAGTACAACCACAGTTTTACCGGCTACCAAAAGGTTGGTGGTGCGCATGATTGCCGACCATACTGATTCACCTGTGCCATAACGGTTGTCAAAAAGAAACTTGCAAAAAGCGTTATTTACCGCCATCATCGGAAACAATAGCTTTCCTTCCCGCGCCAGGTTCTCCAGGCGGCGCACACCTGTAGTCGTTTCCTCACAGCCGCCAATGACTTCCGGCGCCTGACCGGCACGCACAGTATGCAGCAGATTTACCAGATCACCGCCGTCATCAATAATAATCTGCGGACGGCAGTCAAGCACGGACAAAAGGTGTTCCCGGTATTCCGCGTCAGTGGCGTTGTGCCAGGCAAAAACCCTGACACCCGTCGCAGCCAGGCTGGCAGCTACATCATCCTGGGTAGACAGCGGGTTGGAGCCGGTAACGGCAACCTCCGCCCCGCCGGCCCTGATTACCTCAGCCAGGTAAGCAGTCTTGGCCTCGAGGTGTATTGAAAGGGCCACTCTGATGCCTTTGAAAGGAAGTTCCCTGGCAAATTCCTCTCTGATCGAGTTTAGTACCGGCATGTGCGCTTGTACCCATGCGATTTTCAACCTGCCCGCCGGCGCCAGGTTAATATCTCTTACAATATAATCAGGCATATTCCCTCCTCAAATCATTTGCTTTATTAAGGCAAAACAAATTGACAGGATTAACATGATTTAAATGGATTAACAGACATCCATGCCGTTAAAGCGGCACCATCGGAAGGATGAAAATGACTTTCATAGAATCTCTTTCTTACGGCTGGCGGAGGGAGGTCGTATAATCCTGGTGCTGCGAGCCCGTTTAACAGACAGACCCCAAC
>JAHDOA010000069.1 GCA_018435055.1 Pelotomaculum sp.
AAGTGGATTGGTCTGGCCCCAAGATGAAGCTGGTAAATCACATGAGCGGAGAAGTCATACCTGTATATCTGTTTGCGGCCACGCTGCCATACAGCCAGTATTCCTATGTGGAGCCTTGCCTGGATATGAAACAAGCGTCCTGGCTCAACTGCCACATTCATATGTTCGAGTTCTTTGGCGGTACAACCGTCAGAACGGTCTGTGACAATCTCAAAACCGGGGTCATAAAGCATCCTCGCGAAGGAGATATTATCCTGAATGAAGCCTATGAAGCTTTAGGGAACCATTATTCTACTGCAATCATGCCGACACAAGTGCGCAAACCCAAGCAGAAACCATCTGTGGAAGGTACTGTAGGTAAGATTGCAACAGCAGTGATTGCCAGACTGCGTAATGAAACATTCTATTCATTGGACACATTGAAAGCTGCTATCAGCAGCACGCTCAGAGACTTTAATGATGCACCTTTCCAAAAGCGCAACGGCAGCAGGACTGAAATTTTCCTCCAAGAAGAAAAAGTCTCTTTGCGGGAACTACCGGCGCTCCCTTATGAGATTGCCGAGTGGATCTATGACAGAAAAGTATACCCAGACTGCCATGTCACTTACGATAAAAATCATTATTCCTGTCCTTATCAATATGCTGGTAAGAAAGTTGATTTAAAGATCACAGAATCTTTTGTGGAGATCTTCCACAAAGGAGAACGCATTGCTACGCATAATAAATATCAGGATTATGTCTGTAATGCTTGGTCAACCCATCCAGAAGACATGCCCGATCAGTTTCATCAGACGGAATGGGATGATCAGCGGATCCGCAGTTGGGCAGCTTCCATCGGCAGCAGCGCATCTGTGGTGATTGACCGCATCTTCGACAGTGTGAAAATTAAAGAGCAGGGATATAATTCGTGTATGTCTGTTCTGCGGCTCAGCAAGTCATATTCGAAAGAAAGACTTGAAGAGGCGTGTTCACTGGCACTCACTAAATTTCGTTCGCCGCGCTATCGGCACTTAAAATCTATCCTTGCTTCCAATGAAGATATCATCTACACCAATGACCAAAAGCGAAACACTGCGGTAAACAACACCAAAGGCTATGTCCGTGGTGCATCATATTATGGAGGACATCACCATGATCAATGATGAAACCCGCCGCAAACTGCGTGAAATGGCCATGGAAGAGATGATTACGGCCTTGGATTTACAGAATAAAGACTGCATTTACACAAACCTGCCTTTTGATGAACGAATTAAGATGTTGGTGGACTATGTTTACCAGGAAAAATACAACGGAAAAGTGAAGCGTCTCTTAAAACAGGCACGATTCCGTATCCCGAATGCTGAATTTCATGACATATATTATCCGGATCGCGGACTTGATCGCGACTTACTTCTGGAGTTGTCAACATGCCAGTTTGTACACAATCATTCCAACATTATCTTTCAGGGATTTACCGGTTCCGGCAAAAGTTTTTTGGCTTGTTCCATTGGACGTCAGGCCTGCAAGCAAAGCATCCGGACAAGATATATTCGGATTCCTGATCTGTTGATGGAAAGGGATGAGGCTGCCGAAGAGAAAATGGGCATGGGAAAGTTGCTTGCCAAGTATAGTAACTACAGGCTTCTCCTGCTGGATGAATGGCTTTTCAACGATTGTTCCGATGAGGAACTTCACTTTCTTTTTGAATTGATTGAGCGACGATATGATGTCGCTTCCACAATCTTCTGCACACAATACAAGCTGGAAGATTGGCACGGCAGACTGGGCGGTGGAGTCCTGGCCGACTCCATCATGGATCGAATCATCCATAAATCTCATCAACTCTACTCTGGTGACATAAATATGCGCGAGTTACTCGCCAAGCGGTCATAATACTTCAGCGGATACCGCTTCGAAGCTGGAGCGGTATCCTATTAAAAACTGTCGGTATCATTGGCGTGAATCGATGGTACAGTTTCCGTAAATAGGTGGTACGGAAACCATGAAATAATCAGAAAGAATTGCCGTGGACCCAGAAATATGCCGCGGGGCGGCCTGCATAGCGGAACTAGAATTCCTGTATCCGTAATACTTGATAATCTTGCGTCTGGTTTAAACCGACAAGATGTTCTGAAAAGCTATCCGTCTTTATCTCCAGATGATATCGATGCTGCCCTGGCTTATGTTGCCTTGCTGGCAAAAAAGAATCGAATGTGAGCAATTGTTTGTGGATTGTTGAGGAGGAAAGGGTCCGGGTACGTTGGTAGAAAATTGCCCCTTAAATTATTTTTTGCGACAGACAGCTGACGCAGCCCTTGCTGTAAACTTAAATGAAGAAGCAGGGGTTTTTAGATCTCGGACAGTTTATCCGCGGGCACCCGAACCTGCGGATTTTCGCCGTCCCGCTGAACGATGTTGAAGGGCGACGTAATGCCGGCTGTGAAAACAGCCCGGGCGGAGACAATAATCTAGTAAATAATTCAAGCCTGACCCCATCAGGCGATTTTTTTATCCCTGACTGACAACATGCTGCCGGGCCGCCAGGTTATTCTGAAAATGCAGGCGTGATCGGAAAATATTTAGCAGAGGTGAATTAACAGTGGCGGCAAAAACAAGGGAGCAAACCTGGTACGGTCAGAAAGCGTGTTTTCATAGCGGTGCGTTTCCGGAGATGGCGGCTTACACACCTTTTTTTGAGCGGGCGCCTTTTGCGCTGAACGGGAGAGAAAACAAGTACAGTGACATGATTGTGAGCCGGCAGCACAATAATGCCCGGCCGGTTCCGGTCGCCGTTGTTTCCAAACAGTATCAACTAGTGCAGCACTGTGACATCCTTGCAGTCATTGCCGGAGCCCTGGAGGAAGTCGGCATAGACCCGGGGGAGGTGCAGGCGGACATGTGCCTGTCAGCCTACGGGGAAAAAATGCGGTTCAGGGCGATCATTCCACAGCACAGGATTGAATTTAATCCGGGCGATGGCCACCCTGTGGGCATGCGGCTGACCTGCTTTAACTCTGTGGACCGCAGCGGCGCACTGGAGTTCCACACCGAATGGTACCGTTTGGTTTGCAGCAACGGGTTGCTGGAAGAGGGCCAGGACAACTTTCGCCGGGTACACCTGTGGCCGCTGACAATCGGCGATGTGGCGGCATACCTGGCAGGCCATTTTGAGCGTTTTAAAAATGAAGGCGGAAAGCTGGCGGCCATGCTGGAGAAAAAGATCAGCCGGGACCAGTTGTTGGCCTGGGTGGATCAGGAGGTGGCCCCTCTGTGGGGTGGTTACCAGGCGGCCCGGGTATTGCATATCTGCCTGACGGGTATTGACGCCGTCGCCCGCCCGGGGCAGCCCAGGATGAAGCCCTGGCAGTATGAAATGAGAACGCTGGAGCCGGTTCCCGGCGCCCCGGGTGCTGCCGGTAATGCCTACCATATCTGCATGGCTCTTACCTGGGTGCTGCAGCAGGGCCGCATCATCCAGGGGCAGTGGGAGAAGACCAGGGATGTGGCCAGGCTGATGGCCAATCTCAAAGCATAGGGGGCTGATTCCTTTGTCCTGTAAATATTACCAGCCTGATAGGATATTTCTGTATTTCTAGAGAATTATGATAGCAGAGGGTCTGAAGCTCCGCTCACTGCGGTGGATCTAGCGGTGGATCTATTTGATGCACATGTTGGCTCTGTTTGAGTGCGCTAACATGCTATAATATTTAAAAAGCTTATGGAGCTGGATATTCATGATACAGGATCATGCAAAAAAAATACTAAATGAGTTAAATAAATTAGAGAGTACTACAGTCAAAGTAGGGTTGTTTGGTCAACCTGGCGCGGGCAAGTCAAGTCTTATTAATGCATTAACCGGAATAGAAGTTTCCAAACCGGGAGTAGAAAATGACATGACACCTGGTAAGCCTATTGAATGGAAAGGATTGCTTTTTGTTGACTTGCCTGGTTATGGTACTGAAAAATACCCAAAGGAAACTTATTTTAATGAGTTTGATATATTTTCTTTTGATTTATTTCTTTGTGTATTTGATGGCAAATGGAGACAGGCGGACAGTGAATTTTTTCAAAAAGTATTAAAAATGAAACCTTGTCTTTTTGTGCGAAATAAAATAGATACATTATGGGAAAAAGGATATACGACAGAACAGCTTAAAGAAAGGATTCACGAAGATATAAAAAAACTGGCCAATGCAGATATCAAGGTATATTTTACAAGTTGCAAAACAAATGAAGGCCTGGAAGATTTAAGTGATTCAATACAACAAATATTAGAACCAACAAAAAGAGAAAAATGGTTGAAGGAAGCAAAGGCATACTCGCTAAATTTTCTGCAAGGAAAAAGAAAGGTGTGTGAAAAATATATAGCTATCTCCTCCGGTCTCTCTGCAGTTAACGCTCTTAACCCCATCCGGGGCGCTGATATTGCAGTAGACATAGGTGTTCTATCAAAATGTTTTAATGACATTAAGGAATCATTTGGACTTGACAATAACACTTTAAAACAATTACATACTTATGCGCCTCGTCTTAATAATGTAGCAAATAGAATAATAGAATATGTAACTAAAGCAGGTCTGCAATTACTTCTTAAAAAATTTGCAGGCAAGCAAGCACTTAAAGGATTTGCAAAATATGTACCTTATATTGGTCAGGCGATAGCAGCCAGCACGGGTTATATTGTTACTTCAAATGCTGGAAAGATGTATTTGGATTATTGTTATAAAGCCGCTGAGGCCGTACTTAATCATGAGCTGCATATTAATGAAGGAACATTTAAGTAATGTAACATGATTGTTGTAGTGATAACCGGTACGCCTCTTATTTATGAAGATGAATAATAGCGGAGGAGAGGGACCCCCTTGTGTCAGAATAGTTGTCATAGGCCTCTAACTAAAATATAGTAAGTTAAGTAGTGCAGAGGAGGAAACACTATGACAAGATACAGTGAAGAATTCAAGTATACAATTATCAAAAGAATGATGCCCCCTAATAATGAATCTGTTAGCGCCATTTCAAGAGAAACAGGTCTTTCCGAGGGCACGCTATACAGTTGGAGGAAAAAGGCTAGGGCTAACGGTATAGCAGTTCCAGGTGGCGAGCCTGAAGCTGAAAAATGGAGTACACAAGATAAATTTCTGATAGTAGTTGAAACAGCTTCCTTAAACGAGATCGAAATGGCAGAATACTGCCGTACTAAAGGATTATTTGCTGAACAAGTGGAGGCCTGGCGAGATGCCTGTATGCAAGCCAATGGCGGTATTGCCTAACAAGCTGCTCAATGCAGCGTTGGAGAAGCAAACTATCACCCCTAGAAGACCAGCGAAAACATGCCAAACGCCCGGTACCGATAAACAAGCTTAGTAGAGAGGAAAGACAAGCCATTATAGAAACCGTAAATAAACCTGAATTCAAAAGCTTGCCGCCAAGCCAGATTGTTCCACGTCTAGCTGATCAAGGCATCTACCTAGCTTCTGAGTCGACATTTTACAGAGTACTAAAAGAAAAGAACATGCAACATCATCGTGGAAGAGCTAAAAGTCCATGTTCAAAGCCCATTTCAACACATTACGCTACCGGTCCAAATCAAGTCTGGATGTGGGATATCACCTGGCTTCCAGGGCCGGCCAGGGGCATCTATTTCTATCTGTATCTAATTTTAGATTTATTCAGCCGGAAAATAATTGCTTGGGAGATTTGGCCAGAATAATCCTCCCAAAACGCCAGTATACTAGTTCGTCGGGCTATAATGTCTGAACAACGCACATTAGTTAACGAGCCATTAGTATTGCATTCAGATAACGGTAGTCCAATGAAAGGAGCCTCCCTATTGGAAACGCTCTATCAGCTGGGGATAACTCCATCCAGAAGTCGCCCAAGAGTGAGCAATGATAACCAGTATGCGGAATCTATTTTTCGTACCTGCAAATACCGCCCTAATTACCCTGTCAAAGGGTTTGCTTCACTGACCGAAGCGAGACAATGGGTGCTATCATTTACCAGATGGTACAACCAGGAACACCGGCACAGCGGCCTTAATTTCCTGACCCCAAATCAAAGACACAATGGTCTCTCGACACAAATTCTGGAGCATAGAAAACAGGTTTATGAAGCTGCTAAATTACGGCATCCAGAAAGATGGTCAGGTCCAATCAGAGACTGGACATTAGAGGAGATTGTTTGGCTCAATCCTGATCGTGTTAAAGAACCGGCATCTAAGGGGTTTGGTTGTCTTGAAAAATAAAATATGGCGGTCTCCAGAGGGAGGGTAAAAATATCCCCTAATCACTACGTGTAGCCGCCACTTCGCGGTCGGAGCGAAGCGGAGAGTCTTGACCCATGTGCTAGACTTAATAGCTCCGACCGGATACCCAATTTAATCATGGCGTATAATGCAGGCCGCTCATGAGATTCGGACCTTTGATGGGGGAGTTGGAATTATCTTCCTTACCTCTTCACCGGAATTTGCAGTGGAGAGTTACGCAGTCAAGGCCTATGACTATATCCTCAAGCCGGTCTCCAAGGACAAGCTTTTTTCTATCCTGGATGCAGTTATTGCTGAGGAACAAAAACCACTGGAGGGGCTGACCGTCAAAACCCGGTTGGGCATAGCACGTATTTTGTTCTCCAGGCTGGCTTTTGTGGAAATCATGAGCAAAAAGCTGTATTTTCATCTGGCAGACGGCGGCGTGCGGGAGGTGACGGCTTCCCTGTCAGCGTTTGAGGAAGAGCTGCTCGCCCGCGCTGGGTTTGTCAAGGTGCATCGCTCTTATATTGTCAACCTTTGGCAGGTGGGTGAGCTCGGGTCAATGAGCTTATTACCCATGCCGGAAAAACCGTGCCGATTTCCCGCCTGCTTTACGGGAAGGTACGGGAGGCCTATATGAAGCATCTATTCCTGGAAAAAGGGGTGGAGTGATGGCTGCTATTTTTCCAAGCTTTTTAATAGACACAACCATCCTGTTTGGCATTTGTGCCCAGATGCTTCTTTTAGATATCCGTATCACAAACATCAAAGGTACCCGGCGCATATTTTTCGGGGTTGGAAATCTATTGGTTCTAGCAGTGAATACGGCACTTTCCCTGGTTTTGCCGACGGAGCAGTACATGAAGCTCTATGTACTGGTCGTCCACGTTCCTATTTTTTTTATTTTTTGGATTACAGCCAAAACCTCCGCAATAAAAGTAATTTTTGCCTTGTTTACCGCAGTATTTTTAATTTACCCGGCCAATGTGGTGCTGACCATCGTTTCACAAACTGCGAAATGGCTTTATCCGGCAGGATTTTTGATTTCATACATTGCCGCGTGCGCGGTTATACTGCTGGTTATTTACCGCTTATTAAAAACAAATTTCAATTATTTAATCAAAAACTATAGCGGACCTAGTTTTATAAAGCTTTGCCTGCTTCCGTTAGCGTATTATATGGCCAATTATTGGCTGGGACTATATAACTATGCCACTGACAAGGCTGCAGGAGTTTTTTCGCTGCGCACTCTTATTTTTATAATCACGCTTACTGCGTATGT
The DNA here is from genome assembly GCA_018435055.1 of Pelotomaculum sp. Lineage (GTDB taxonomy): Bacteria > Bacillota > Desulfotomaculia > Desulfotomaculales > Pelotomaculaceae > Syntrophopropionicum. Next base: position 7,509 of record JAHDOA010000069.1, read on the forward strand.
TCTGATTTTGGATATCGCAAAATCCGCTCGAGAAAAGGGAGCCCTGCAGGGAGTAAAGATAGCTTTATCCTTGCGTCTGGAGAGTGCAGAACAGCAGTTGTCTGCCCTGCAGGCCACGCAGGAGCAGGCCGTCGTATACCGTCACGACATGAGGCATCATCTGGCTCTGATTGGCGGGTATCTTGCCGATGGAGACATTGAAAAGGCGGATAAATATGTAAGGCTTGCGCAGGCGGATATCGAGGATATCACCCCCAATCGCTATTGTGAGAACAACACCGTCAATCTGATTTTGTCCTCCTTTGCGGCGAAAGCGAAAAAAAATGGCGTTCTTTTTTCAGTGGATGCCCAGCTGCCGCAGGTTCTTTCTATTTCCGAAACCGAGCTGTGCGCCCTGCTGTCAAACGGCTTGGAAAACGCCATAGAGGCCGCTGCACAGGCTGCCGATGAACAATTCAGAAAAGCAAGAATCAGCTGCCAAACCCACAAGGGCAATTTGCTGATTTTTATAGAGAACAGCTTCACGGGTGAGTTGGCAATGGAGAACGGCTTGCCGCAAAGTCTCCGGGAGGGTCATGGCTTTGGGGTTAAAAGCATGGCCATGATTGCTGAAAAGTATAACGGCTACTACTCCTTTGAGGCCAAGGGTGAGATATTTACCCTGAGGATTGTGCTGCCGCTGTGACGTTGGGCCCGTTGCATTACTGCAAACCTGCCCCAGAGTATTATGCCGAAATTGCCGAGCGCATAGATGTGAACCCGGCTAAATGTTTAATGGTCGGCAATGATACTGGTGCGGATCTTCCGGCAAGTGCGCTGGGTATGAAAACTTTTCTTCTGGAAGAACGCTTGATTGATAAAGGTAACAGCCCCTACCGGCCGGATTGGCGCGGCAAACTCTCTGATCTGTATAATTTCATGAAGGAAGCCTTTTAAAATCAAAAAGTGAGGACAAAGACGTGGAATCAGTCCATTTTATATCTATATCAACATCGGTCTGGAGTCTGTCGACGCGCCGACCCTGTCATATATTCATAAACCAGTTGATACATTAAAGGTCTGCGATGCTTTCCAGAAAATGCTGGCTTTAAAGGGTGTTATAAACCAATCAGTCAATTTGCATTCTATGGATACGCTTAATGGTGTAACAATAAGACAGCTATCCCGGATCCCCGGAATATCGAAAAGTGTGATCGACAGGATTTAGGGACAAGGAACCTGACCCCCTGTCCCCTTGCCCTGCCCACTTGAAAGGTTCTAACCAAAGCAGTTGATTCCATAGCATGAGAGAGGTATAATATGATTATAATTTTACTATGAGGAGTTGATGCTATGCAGATTAAACCGTCCGCAAACATCCGGCAGAACTATAATGAGATAGCGGATTTATGCAGATCTACAGGTGAGCCGGTGTATCTTACCAAAAATGGCGAGGGTGATCTCGTGGTGATGGATATTGAGTCGTTTACCCGCCGTGAAAAAATGCTGAAGCTGCGGGAAGAACTGCTGGCCGTCGAGGAAGACCGTCTGGCTGGACGCGCCGGAATAACTCCGGATGAACTTGACAGCTATCTGGACAGCATCATTGACGAGGTGGAACGTGGAAAAGAAACCTCAGTATAAGGTGATTGTTTCCGGCCGCGCCCGCCAAATGATGGCGTACCATGTACGTTTTCTGGCGCAGAAAAGCCCCACCGCCGCTCGCAAAATCAAAAACGATCTGATGGACGCCATCCGTTCCCTGCACCAAATGCCGGAGCGATTTCCGTTTCTGAAGGCCGATTTTATTCCGCCAAACAAATACCACAAGATGTTCGTTGAGAAATGGTATTTGATCCTCTACCAAGTTAAAAATCAGACGGTGTACGTTGACTACATTGTAGATTGCAGGCAGGATTATGGCTGGCTGGTACGGTAGGATTAATGAACGGGACCTGGAGATATTTTCCATAGAAAGGGCTAAATCAGTTCAACTGCCAATAAAATACATGAATGGGGATAATGAAGATAAATGGCTAGACAACGACGAAATACACAGAATGACAGACCCGGAGTTAAGGTTGTATTTTGCCGGGTTTTGCCTTACAGACATAAACGAAATAAAGAAGGGTTACCCAACGCTATACTATACCTGACCGGTAAATATTACCGGTCTTTTTATTTTTCCGGCGGGTTCTTACTTACCGGTCGGTGCCCGTTAGCATAAAAGACTGGGAGAAATGAGATATGAAAATATAATTGTCATAAAAATAAATTTTTTTTGACAGGTAGTTGCCAAGTCCTTGCTTTAAACTTAAATGAAAAAGCAAGGTTTTTTAAACGGTTTTAAAAAGATCGGTAGTTAGTGCAGTATTTAATCCAAATTTATGTAAAGGAGGTATTTTGTATGCGCCTTAGTCAAGAAGAATACAAGCTAATAGTAGATTTTTCTCCCAATATGATTTGGCGGGCCGGGTTAGATGCCAAATGTAACTTTTTTAATAAAACTTGGCTTGAATTTACTGGACGCACTATAGAACAAGAGGTAGATGATGGCTGGGCGGAAGGAGTGCATCCTGAAGACTATGATAGGTGTCTGAATATTTATCTTACATCTTTCAAAGAACGTAAAGGTTTTGAAATGGTGTATCGATTACGCAATAAAGAGGGGGAATACCGTTGGATTAACGATATAGGCATTCCCATTTATCATGATAATGGTGATTTTGCTGGTTTCATTGGAAGTTGTGTAGACGTTACTGACAGGGTTGAGGGGGAGCGTCTAAAGAAAGCAGCCCAAATAGATGGTTTAACCGGGCTGAACAATAGACAGCATTTCGACACTCTTTATATTGATGAATTTGAAAAAGCTGTCCGCTACAAAACTTCCCTTTCGGTTATTGTCTTCGACCTGGACGAGTTTAAATCTATCAATGATCAGTATGGTCACTTTGTAGGTGATTTAGCATTAAAACATTTATCACGAATTATTGGGCAAACTATTAGAGAACATGATATTTGCGGCCGTTATGGCGGTGATGAATTTATTATAGTTCTTCCCCATGCGGATGCAGAGCAAGCTAATTTGGTGGCAGAAAGACTTCGGAACAATCTCGCAACTAATCCGCTGGTTGTTGAAGAACAGTCAATCAAATTGACCGCCAGTTTCGGAGTGGTTCAGTTTACCGATAATATCGGAAATGCGCTTGAACTTTTCAAATTAGCAGATAAAGCCCTTTATCAATCAAAACAAAAGGGGAGAAATCAAGTAACAGTAAACTCCGACCCCTTTCCCTCAATATAACGGGGGTGTGCGTTTCGGACTTCCAACACGCGACCACCCTGATTAAAACTCAAATTATGAATAAGAAGGGGAAAGTGATGGTGTCAACAACCCCGTCCCCCTGACACCCAACAACCCCGTCCCCCTGACACCCTCAAGAAGGTATCGCATAGGTTGATTATATCAACCAAAGTCAACTTCCAATCCATTGATTTACTTCAGCCTGCCCTCTAAAATATAAACGGGGGTGAAGAATATGAAAGAAATCAATATTAACAAAGTGCTTGTGAAAAAACGCAAGGAAAAGGGTATCACCCAGGATCAGCTGGCCAATTACATTGGTATTTCCAAAGCGTCTGTTTCCAAGTGGGAAACGGGGCAGAGCTACCCCGATGTCACCTTACTGCCGCAGCTGGCCGCATACTTTAATATCAGCATTGACGAACTGATGGACTATCAGCCGCAAATGGCAAAAGAAGATATCCGCAAGCTGTACAGGAGGCTATCAGCTGATTTTGCGTCAAAGCCCTTTGATGCCGTGATGGATAACTGCCGCCAGATTATTAAGAAATACTATTCCTGCTTTCCGCTGCTGTTGCAGATGGGGATACTGATGGTCAACCATCTCGAGCTGGTGAAGGACCCGCAAAAATCGCCACTTTTGATTGGGGAAGCTATGGCTCTTTTTATCCGGGTCAGGGAGGAAAGCGATGATGTATCGCTTATCAGGCAGGCTCTTTATATGGAAGCCCTGTGCAGCCTTGCCTCTGGCGACCCAAATACGGCGCTGGAACTGCTGGATAGGACTGTCGCGCCCGCGCTGCCGCCTGAATCAATTCTGGCATCCGCCTACCAGATGACCGGACGCGTCGAGGACGCAAAGGCGGTGCTGCAGGTCGGCATCTATCAGAATATCGTCGTTTTGTTTAATTTTTTCCCTGCTTACCTGATGCTTTGCGCAGGTAATCCCGCCAAATTTGGCGAAGTGTTGCGGCGCGCGTTCGTTGTGTCGGAGGCGTTTGACATGAGGCGCCTGCACCCCGCTGTCCTGGCCGGCCTGTATATTTCCGCCGCCCAGGGATATATCACGCAGAGTAATCATGACCGGGCGCTTGACATGCTGCAGCAGTATGCGCAGATCGTGACAGGCGACATTTATCCCCTGACCCTGCACGGCGACGCCTTTTTTGACCTTCTGGACGGCTGGCTTGACGAGCTTGACCTGGGGAGCGGCCTGCCGCGGGACGAAAAAACGATCAGAAAAAGCATGGCCGACGTGATCGTCCAAAACCCGGCCTTCTCCGCGCTTGCTGGCGATCACCGCTTCAAGGATATCGCTTTAAAGTTGCAAAGCAACAAAGGTGGGGTTAAATAAAATTGTTGTCAGGGGGTTTATTTACTGAAAGGAGCGGCTTTGAGGGGTTGCTGCGGTTTTAAAAAAGGACCTGGTGGTGGCCAGTGAAAAAATAATCAGCGCCGCCCAGATTAAAGAAAACGAAACCAGGTGGACCGCTGTAAATGGCTCATGGTAAAGAAAAACCCCCAGGAGCAGCGAAATAGTCGGTGTAAGATACTGCAAAAACCCCACCGCATACAATGGCAGGCGGTTGGCGCCTGCGGCGAATAAGAGGAGCGGCACTGCGGTAACCACTCCCGCGCCCATTGTCAATATGGTAATGTGTGAAAAACCAAAGCTAAAAACCAGAGTTCCGCTTTTAAAAGCGTAGGTTAAATAGGCTAAAGCAAACGGGGTAATGATCATGGTTTCTATGGTCAGGCCGCTTATGGCGTCAAGGTTGACTATTTTTTTTAGCAGCCCGTACATGCCGAAAGTAACTGCCAGTGATAGGGACACCCAGGGCAGGGCGGTAAAACTGACGGCCATGTTTAACACACCAGCAAAGGCAAGCAGGAAGGACACTATTTGCCATGAAGAAAGCCTTTCTCTCAAAAAAATAATACCCAACAATACACTGACCAGGGGGTTGATATAATATCCCAGGCTGGTTTCCACAATCCGACCGTCGTTTACCGCCCATATGTAAAGATACCAGTTAATACTGATAATAAAAGAGGCTGTAAATAGTCCCGCCAGTTGTTTTGGCCTGGCCATAACCCCGCGTATTTCGTATAAAAAGCCCCTGAACCTGCCTGCAAAAACTAGTACCAGCAGCAAAAACAAAAAACACCACAGGACCCGGTGCGCGATAATTTGATCGGAAGGAACACTGATGATCGATTTCCAGTAAACCGGCAGGATGCCCCACAACAGATAAGCCCCAGCAGCTGACGCGGTCCCAATCGCAAATTCGTTGGTTTTTCCCAGTTTCAAAATGCTACCTCAAGGTGTATTAAAATAAATACATTTTATTATGAATTGCAAAATAATGCAATTCCAGGGCAATAGAAAACATTTTATCGCCATCTTTTGGATCATTAATGGCGATTAGCTCTGCCGCTGTCGTGCCAATATACTACGCATTGATGGACATTGTGTCGCCAGAGATTTGTAAGTTTGTGAATGTATTATTATTTTGCAGGTAATGGTTTGTGGTAAAATTAGATATATGTTTACCATATATCTGCGGCGGTTTGTAAACAGGGTCGGAAATTCGGGGACTGGTAGATAGCGGCAGGCTGTTACGCATGGCGGATGAAAGCAGGCCCCAAATTATCCTACTGCGTCTATTATTTGGGTGTATTATTGGGGTGAGCGGGGGTTTAAGTTATTTTGTGGCCGTTAATTGCTTTCAGCGTTGTTTTGTATGTTGTATCACGTTTTAATTATCTCCTTTTCCATTCCCTGGTAGAAGGTTTTGCCATTATCGTCGCTGCTTTAATATATGTACTGGCTACCCGCACCTACCAGCATTCGCGCAACAGCATGTTTCTCTTTTTGGGGATAGCATTTTTTCATATCGCTGTTTTGGATTTCACTCACCTGCTGACATATAAAGGGATGGGTGTATTCCCGGGTTCTGGGGCCGATGGGTAATCTTGTCCATTTTGAGCCACCAGTCCGGCCAAAGTGAGCCAGCTTTCCGTTTTCGAATGAGCCACTATTCCGGATAAAGTGAGCCATTATCATATAATCCTTTATAATGTATCCATGCATCTGAAATGATGTAA
>JAHDOA010000066.1 GCA_018435055.1 Pelotomaculum sp.
AATCCGCGCAGCAGCAACTGTCCTATAGGTAATCCCATTTTGTATTTGCCGGCGTTTCCAGCTAAACATACTGTCATTACTGGAGGATTGGCCATATCTTTTAACCCCCTCTGTATTGTTGATATTTAATATTGCTCTTGAATATTTTTTAACCTTTTAATAAATTAGCTAACAAATTAAGAGCTTGATCACCCCCTCCCGGTTAATAAAAATATCAGCTTTCTATACCACCCCCTAACCAGGAAAGTATCAACCCATATTTAAACAGGTTATATTGACAATAAGGTTATAATACTTTTAGTCCTGCTGATACGGCGCCTGTGTTGACCCTCTTACGGTAAGTCTTACTAGTTGTCCAGGGCATTTGTGCGGCAAATGCATCAGGATGTGAAGATAACCAGTTTTACAACATAAAACCCTCAGTACCGAACAGTCAGAACAGAACACCGTAAAAGCAGGCACACTGTAAATAAAATAAAAACGGGCATCCATTGCGAAAAGCAAAGAGCCCGTCAAAATACTACTGAAACTCTCCTTTTCACAATGGAAGGCGCGGCAGTTTCCCGCTACACCCTGACGTCCAGGCAACCTTGCATTTTAAGCTTAGGTCCGCATGGCTCGGAGAACTTAATATAATTTTTTATTAACTCTAATATTTGGCTAATTACATAAACAACTTACTTAATTCTAACATTCGATAACGAAGGTATATTTCCTTTTAATAATTAAAAATATTTTATTAAAACAAATAGAATTTATTAGTAAATATAATAAGCAGTAATTGCTAGATAATTTTTAACCAATCTAAATTTACTTTAAGATTATCCAGACGACAGTTATTAAACCATGAATTATCAAAAAATTCTACCTATTATTTATTCAAGAATTGCAAGAAAACCCGCCAAATTTATCTGCTATAAATTATCTATACTAATTCACCAAAATTTGACCCGGACGGCATAAGAAAAGATCTGTATTTACATTTTATAAATAAGGAGATAAATACCTATGGCCCATTCACACGCTGATCATCACCCGAATAAAAAAAACGTAGTAAACAGGCTGGCCAGAATAATTGGCCATCTTAAAGGGATTAAAACGATGGTTGAAGATGATGTTGATTGCAGCGAGATCCTGATCCAGTTGTCTGCTGTACGCTCTGCTTTAAACAATGCGGGGAAAATTATTCTTAACGATCATATAAATCATTGCCTTATCTATGCTTATGAGAATGACGACAAGGAAATGATCGCCAGATTAAACGATGCTATCGGCAAGTTTCTGAAATAAGGGTTCCCTATTATAGGCTTTCCTTTCTTGCCCTGCAGACAGGACAGTTCTGCAGGCTCAGCGGCGCCTCAAGCCCACTTTGTTCTATCAATGCCATATCTGTCAGGATGGTTGCTGTAGGTCCGTCTGATATCACTTCCCCATCTTTCAGCACAATAGTCCTATCACAAAGCTCAAACACCAGGTCTAAATCATGTGACGCTATTATTTTTGTGTGTGCAAAGCCATTAAGCAGAGTGATCAGCCCTCGTCTGGACCGCGGGTCCAGAGCCGCTGACGGCTCATCCATTACCAGAATGTCGGGTGTCATGGACAGAATGGTCGCAATAGCAGCAGCACGCTTTTCTCCCCCCGAAAGCTTGTACGGCGCCCGGTTCTGCAAATGCTCAATGCCAACCATCGCTAGCGCCTGGCTGACCCTCTTCTCGACCTCCTGCCCATCCAGTTTATAGTTGCGCGGGCCGAAAGCCACATCATCATATACTGTTGTCATAAAAAGCTGGTCATCAGGGTTCTGGAAAAGCATACCTATCTTCTGCCTGATCAGCGGCAGGTTTTTTTTAACCACAGGTACCCCTCCCACAATCACTTCCCCTTGACTTGGGAAAAAGGCGCCTGCTAGAAGCATAAGCAATGTCGTCTTGCCCGCGCCGTTGGCGCCTACGATGCCCACGGAATCACCGTGTACAATACGGAAGGACACGCTGTTTAATGCTTTCCGCTCATCTGGATAAATATAATGCAAGTTTTTTACTTCGATGATGTGATGGATCATTTTCCTACTCCTGTCACCAGTGAGCCGATGAATACCGGGATATTATAAAAGCGCACAGTCAAAAAGAATACCACCCACCCGCAGAGATACAGCGTATCATTAATTGTCATCCTGCTATCATACCCGGTGTTGTATTCTCCTATAAAACCTCTTTGAACCATTGCCTGGTACACACTTTGGGCTCTTTGCAAAGTCCTCAAGAACAAATTGCCTGCCAGTGATCCCCACACACCGGGCTGTACACCGTGATGAAAAGGAGCCCGCAGGCTATAGGCCTGCATTGTTCTCGCGACCTCCTCCATTAGCAGTGAAATATAGCGATAGGTCAGAAGAAGCTGCAGTACAAATATACGGGGGACGCGGAGCATCCGCAGTGCGGCCGCAAGCCTGTCCATGCCCGTTGTAACGATAAGAGTAAGCGTGCCCATAAGCGCCAGGAATAATTTGATTGTAATAGAAAAAAACGATACCCATCCCCCCGACAGACGGAAACCGCCCAATACAAACATAGTGGCGTTATCAAATATAGGATTGAAAGCCCCGATTCCAAGTGCAAAAGGGGCGACCAGCAGCATTCTCTTGAGGATAGGCAACAGCGGTATTTCGGCAAGCGCTATAATTATAACCGGATAAAAGATAAGCGGAAGCAATCCGGCTACTTCATATTTCCCAAAAGAAACCACCACAATCAAGTATATCATTGTGGTAAGAAGCTTCGCCAGAGGATGAATACTGTGTACAACTGTCTGTTTTTCCGCAAGTTCATCCAAAAGTCGGATATTGTATAATGACTTCATTATGTCTTTCATATGTAACACTAAACCCCATAAAAACACATACCCTGACCGCCTGAAAACGGCAATTTGCTCGCGAAATATTTGAGGCGGGGCTTTTGCCCCGCCCAGTTTCCCCTTAAGCAGTACCTGCATTTCCTCTTCTTTTTATTACTCTGATACCCATACCTATTATACCCGCCAGAATCAACGTCATCAAGCCCCCAACAACCCCGGAAATACTGGTTCCCGTACTGACGGCGGGCCAGGCTTCTTCTTGCTGCCCGGATTCAATTTTATCCCAGCTTTCAGAGGCCTTAAACCCGTAATCCGGCAAAAATGCTATCTTTTCCTGCATGTCACCGAGGGTTTCATGAACCCTGCCGACGGATTCCAGTTCATCTACGCCGGCAGTTTTAAACATGGACCATTCCAGCCCGTCTGGATAAGAAGACGTAAACCAGGACAAGATAGCCCCGGTAAACAATGCAACAACAATAAGACCTGATAAAACTTTCTTCATTGAAATGCTGCCTAAAGCCTCACCCGGAGAGGCTTTTTCTATAATCTCGGTACAGACCTTCCATACAAATCCGACTACTGCAGCCGTAATAAGACCTTCCACCACTCCTATGGCCAGGTGAATAGGCTGCATCAGTAATAAAAATGTGCTGAACGGCAGTTCAGTTTTCCCGGAAAAGAGCGTTTCCAGGACAACACTCAACGATCCCAACTGCAGCCCTATAACAGCTGCTAGTATAGCCGCGCTGAACATGCGGGATTGGGAATATCCTTTACGCATAATTTGTTTATAAATCAGAGGGTAAGCGATAAAACAGGTAAAAAAACCGAGGTTGAAAATATTGCATCCCAGGGCCAGCAAACCACCATCGGCAAAAAACAATGCCTGTATCGCCAGGATGGACGCCATCGTGAGAAATCCTGCGTAGGGACCGAGAATAATTGATAGCAACAGCCCTCCTCCCAAATGGCCGCTGGAACCGGTCGCAGGTATGGCAAAGTTAATCATCTGAGCAGTAAAAACAAACGCTCCCATGACCCCCATTAACGGGATTTTCTTGTCGTCCAAATCGTTTTTAATTTTGCCAATTGAGTAAGCTGCAACTCCAGCTGTAACCACCCACATGGCTCCTCCCACAACAGGAGAAATCAAAGCATCCGCCATGTGCACAATTACCAACCCCTATGTAAAATTATCAACTATATTAACGTAAAAACCACTATTCTCGTTTCTTTTCCTAAAGGTACAGTCATATCTACAATAATGTTATTATAGTTTTCAAAACTGTTGTGAACAATCCGCCACAGGGGGATATAAATTGATTAAATTTAGCAGAATCATATCCCATTCAAAAAAAATTTGCCCTGTTATGGGCAAAGTTTTTATATATCTACACAAGGGAGTCACGATCACAGTAAAATATTACATTTACTTATTGCCGGCAGTTTATATTCCAGAGAGTGTTTGATAACCTGGCCATCTTTTAATCAACGGATAAAAAAGCTGTAGGCTTTTTTATCTCCGGAGCTATTTTTTCTGCTCATCAAATTTTTCCAATAAATCCCCCACACCCAGAGCTTCCGCCCAGGAGACCTCTACAAACTGGTCGTCCTTCTTGAGCATTGGAGTTACCGGCTCGTCAGAGTACAGAAGCTCAAGACCCAGCCTGCCTTTCAGACAAAGCGGTCTTCCCGTGCCGGTCTCTCTTGCTGTCACGCCAAGCACTTTGTCACCCTTATAGTTCAGGTCAAACTGGCAGCCAGCCTCACAGAAGGTACAGGTAACCGGTTCTTTCCTGATTTCATAGGTGCGTGCTTTGCCGGCCAGGTTCCTGTATGTCAAAGCTCCCACCGGGCAAACCATAACGCAGCGCGCGCAGGAAACACATGCTGATTCGGCCAGGTTGGTGTCCATTGCCGGCGCCACCTTAGTGTTGAAACCACGGTAAGCAAAGTTGATCACCTGGCGTTCTTCCACCTGCTCACAGGTGCGTACACACCTGCCGCAGAGGATGCACTTGTTGGGATCCCTTACAATATATGGGTTGGAATCATCTATCGGGTAATCGTGCCTTTCACCCTCAAAGCTGGAGCTGCGCACATCATACCGGTAGGCATAGTCCTGCAGGCGGCAGTCGCCATTTTTATCACAGGTCAGACAGTCAGGCGGGTGGTTGGCCAGGATGAGTTCTAAAATCGTCCTGCGTGCCTCATTAACCGCTTGTGATTCAGTTTCTACAACCATGCCGTTGGTAGCCTCAGCGCAGCATGACGCCACCAGCGCCCGCGCCCCTTTAACCTCCACAACACACATCCGGCAACCACCGTATCCAGGAATGTCCGGATCATGACAAAAGGTGGGGATAAAATAGCCGGCCCCCCTGGCAGCATCAAGAACGGTGGTGCCAGCCGGGACAGTTACCTCTTTACTGTTGATAGTAAGTGTAATGCTGGACATTTGATTCCTCTCCAATATAACAAGTTTATTATTTTAACATTATACAGCAGACATGGAAATATTACTATAATAATAAAATAATATTATAATAGTTATGATAATTATATATAACCATTATAATAAATTACCTACTACCATATGTTCGCTTGCATATATTAATGTTATTTATTGTTATTATATTATCAATTTTGTATATCGTAAGTTATGTTGTGTTAATTAGTAGTTCACTACCTCTTATTAACTATAAAAAATTTAACTATAAAAAATGCTTTGCCCTGTTATGGGCAAAGCCATTTATATATCTCCACGAGGGAGGTACAGCATATTAATGCAAGCTCGGGCCAGCATGCTATCTAAAATGGATATTTACAGGCCTGAGATATATTTTTTATACATCTTCTAGCTTACCTTCTCCACCTTAACAGCACAAACCTTATATTCCGGGATCTTGGAGATGGGGTCGCGTGCCGCGTTGGTTACCTTGTTAATCGGGACATCCGGGTACTGGAATGACGTGAACACCAGGCCCGGGGTAACCCTTTCGGACAACTGGGCTGCCAGTTCCACCTGGCCCCTGCGTGAGATAACCCTTACTTTGTCACCGTCGCAGACACCGAGTTTTTCGGCATCGGCACAGTTGATTTCAAGGTACTCGTTCGGGTAGAACACTTCCAGGGCGCCCGTACGCTGGGTCATGGTCCCGGTATGATAGTGATATCTCCTGCGGCCTGTGCTGAGGACCATCGGGTACTCGGCATCAGGCAGTTCATCAGGCGGAATATGCTCAACTGGTTGGAACTTACCTTTACCGCGTGAGAACGTTGTCGCATGGAGGAACTTGGTGCCCGGGTGATCAGGTGCCGGACACGGCCACTGCAGGCTGCATACATCCAGCCTTTCATGGGTGATCCCGCCGTAAGCCGGGGTCAACTTGCCAATTTCGTTCATGATATTTGCCGGTGAATCGTAGCTCATCGGATAGCCCATGGCTGTGGAGATCAGGCAGATGATCTCCCAGTCAGGCTTGCTGTTGCCGATCGGCTCGATGGCCTTGCGTACCTTTTGGACCCTGCGCTCGGTGTTGCTGAAGGTACCGTCCTTCTCAGCAAAGCTGGCTGCGGGCAGGACCACGTCTGCCAGCTGGGCTGTCTCGGTCAGGAAAATATCCTGCACCACCAGGAAGTCCAGGCTTTCCAGCTCGTGAATTACCTGGTTGGCGTCGGGATCCGACAGTACCGGGTTCTCACCAAGGATATACATGGCCTTGATTGATTTACCGGCCGCTTCAACCATTTCGCCCACCGTCAGGCCGGGCTTATCAGGCACACTTTCCACATTCCAGGCCTTGGCAAACTTCTCGCGGTTTGCTTCCACGCCAATAGGCTGGTAGCCGGGGAAGACCACCGGCAGCGCGCCCATGTCGCAAGCGCCCTGCACGTTGTTCTGACCGCGCAGCGGGTTGACGCCGCTGGACTCTTTGCCGATATGGCCGCAGAGCATGGACAGGTTTGTAGTGGAAAAGACGTTGTGAGTGCCACAGATGTGCTGTGTGATACCCATTGTGTACAGTATTGTTGAATTCTTGGCCTTGGCGTAGCCGCGCGCCACTTCCCTAATAGTTTCTGCCGGAACACCGGTAATTTCAGAAACATAATCAGGTGTATACTTGGCTACAGTCTGCTTGAACGCGTCAAAGTCTTCAGTGCGAGCCTCAACAAACTCCTTGTTGTAAAGGCCCTCTTCGATAATTACATTGGCCAGGCCGTTAAACAGGGCGATGTCAGTGCCCGGTTTTAACTGCAGGTGATACTGAGCCAACTTGGCCGAATCGGTAAGGCGCGGGTCGATAACCGCCAGTGTCGCCCCTTTGGCAACAGCCTGCTTGATCTTGATACCGATAATCGGGTGCGCGTCAAACGTGTTGGTGCCTGCAGTTAATATGAAATCCGCGTCAGCGATTTCGCCAATTGAGTTGGTCATCGCTCCGCTCCCAAATGCTGCCCCCAGACCGGCGACAGTAGGAGCGTGTCAGAGGCGGGCGCAGTGGTCGATGTTGTTGGTACCGATCACCGCGCGGGCCAGTTTGTTCATCAGGTAGTTTTCTTCGTTGGTAACACGTGCAGAGGAAAGGATGCCGATGGCATCGGGGCCATAGGTATCTTTCGCTGCGTTAAGCTTTTTCGCCACCAGGCTGATAGCCTCGTCCCAGGTAGCCTCGACAAACTCGCCGTCTTTCTTGATCAGCGGGGTGGTCAGGCGGTCGGGATGGTGGATAAAGCCGTAGCCAAAACGTCCCTTCACGCACAGGGCGCGGCCGTTTACATCACCATTGGTGGAAGTAACACCTATCACCTTGCCGTCCTTCACGTTCAGGTCAAACTGGCAGCCCACACCGCAGTATGGACAGGTAGTTGTCACTTTTTGAATTTCCCAGCGGCGCCCCTTGCCAATCATGGCCTTTTCACTAAGAGCGCCCACCGGACACACCGAAACGCAGTTGCCGCAGAATACGCAGTTGGATATTTCCGTATCAGCGTAATGGGCGCCCATGGCCGGTGTAACAATTGAGTTAAAACCTCTGAAAGCAAAGTTGATTACGTTGTTGCCCTGGACTTCTTCACACATCCTGATGCATTTGCCGCACAAAATGCATTTGTTCATATCTCTAACAATGAACGGGTTGTCATCTTCTATGGGATAATTGTGTTTTTCGCCTTTAAAGGCGTCCTGTTTAACACCGTAATAATAAGCATAGTCCTGCAAACGGCATTCACCGTTCTTGTTGCAGGTCAAGCAATCTTCCGGGTGATTGGCCAGCAGAAGCTCCAGGTTTGTTTTCCGCGCTTCAATAACAGCCGGTGAGGCGGTGTATACCACCATGCCCTCGGTAGCTTCTGTGACACATGATGCCGGGAGATTGCGAGCTCCGGGGATTTCCACCACACATATACGGCAGGCCCCTGGCTTGCTCAGTTCAGGGTCGTGGCAGAAGGTAGGTATGAAAATACCTGCCTGTTCAGCAGCTTCCAGTACCGTGGTCCCTTTGGTTACGGTAACCTGGTTACCGTCTATGGTAAGTGTAACATTTGCCACCATTTTAACCTCCCTTCAAAGAACTAAGCTCCTTTCCTCGTGGGAGGCATAGCCGTTTCTGGCTATACCCTGTCGGCCAGCTATCATACCCGTCAGGTTTAGATAGGATGGCTCGGAGCGCTTTTTTTATCAGCTTAGTCTAATTTTTTCAAATCGCCTAACTTTTTCAGCACGTCTTCCATACCAAGGGCTTCGGGCCAGGAGACCTCCACAAACTGGTCGTCCTTCTTGAGCATTGGAGTTACCGGCTCGTCAGAGTACAGGAGCTCAAGACCCAGCCTGCCTTTCAGGCAAAGCGGCCTTCCCGTGCCGGTCTCCCTGGCTGTCACAGCAAGCACCTTGTCACCCTTATAATTCAGGTCAAACTGGCAGCCGGCCTCACAGAAGGTGCATGTAACCGGCTCTTTCCTGATTTCATAGGTGCGGCCTTTACCGGCCAAGTTACTGTATGACAGAGCCCCAACCGGGCAAACCATGACACAGCGCGCGCAGGACACACAGGCCGACTCCGCCAGGTTGGTGTCCATGGCCGGCGCCACCTTGGTGTTGAAGCCGCGGTAAGCAAAGTTGATTACCTGGCGGTCCTCTACCTGTTCACAGGTACGGACACACCTGCCGCAGAGAATACACTTGTTTAAATCCCTGATAATATAAGGGTTGGAATCATCAATGGGGTAATTGTGTTTTTCACCCTTAAAGCCGGAGCTGCGCACATCATACCGATAGGCGTAGTCCTGCAAACGGCAGTCGCCGTTTTTATCACAGGTCAGACAGTCTGGCGGGTGGTTGGCCAGGATGAGTTCTAAAATGGTCCTGCGTGCCTCATTAACCGCCTGTGATTCAGTTTCTACAACCATGCCGTTGGTAACCTCGGCACAGCATGACGCCACCAGCGCCCGCGCCCCTTTAACCTCCACAACACACATCCGGCAGCCACCGTAACCAGGAATGTCCGGGTCATGGCAAAAGGTGGGGATAAAATAGCCGGCCCCCCTGGCAGCATCAAGAACGGTGGTGCCAGCCGGGACAGTCACCTCTTTACCGTTGATGGTAAGAGTTACATTAGCCAAAACTTATTCCCTCCTTTACGCCTTGACGATGGCGTCGAATTTACATTTTTGGATACAGCCGCCGCACTTGATGCACAGTTCAGTATCGATCTTATGCGGTTCTTTCTTTTCGCCGGTTATGGCTCCCGCCGGGCAGGCCCTGAGGCAGGCGCCGCA